>JBFMGG010000007.1:0-624185 GCA_040752835.1 Campylobacterota bacterium
GCTCTGGTGGCTATAGAGAGGGGGAAACGCCCGGCCCCATTCCGAACCCGGAAGCTAAGACCCTCTTCGCTCATAATACTGCACCTTTCAGGTGTGGAAACGTAGGTCGCCGCCAGGCCGCAAGATTATTATTCCCCTAAAACCTCATAATAAAATACTTCTTGACTAACCATCAATCTTATAAATCATCAATTCTTATATTCTTCCTTTATTTACTGTCAAATCGTTTCACTTTAAATGATTGTATTCCCTTTGTAGCTGTCTTGCACAATTACCTAACGTTATAATCTTTATCCAAATACAATAAAAAATGTTAAATTATGCTATAGTATATTTATCTTTGCACAAAGGTCTAATATGCTCAAGCTGTTGTTTTTGTTATTCCTTCTGGTGTCGGTAGCGTTTGGTGTCGTCAACATCAATAAAGCCAATTCGGCGCAGTTGCAGACGCTCAGGGGGATCGGGCCCACGAAAGCCCAGGAAATCATCAAGTACCGCAAATCGCACGGCGGCTTTAAAAACGTTTCCGAACTCATCAATGTCAAGGGGATCGGTCCGAAAACTTTCGAAAAAATGAAAAAAGAGGTATCGCTGCGTTAGGGAATGTAGATCTTGTCGATCATTTCGTTGTATTCTCTTTCCCAGTCGCTCTCGGCGGTTATTCCGCCGCCGCTTTTGTAGAATAGCTCGCCGTCTTCGTTGCGTTCGATATAGCGAATCGCAACGGCACTGTAAAGTTTCTCTCCGTCGTAGTAGCCGAATATCCCGGTAAAATATCCCCGCTCATACCCTTCGACTTCTTCGATGATTTCGACCGTTTTTTTCTTCGGTGTGCCGCTGATACTCCCGGCGGGTAAAAGTGCACGAAGAATATCTCCCGCATGTTTTTTCCACTCTGCGTCGAGTTGTCCGCTGATGTGTGAACTCACCTGATGAAGACGTTTGATCCCGGTGTCGATGGTTGTGATGTAGCGGAATTTTTCGACTTTTACATCGCGTGCGACAATGCCAAGATCGTTGCGCAGAAGATCAACGATCATTGTATGTTCCGCTGTCTCTTTCGGATCGTTGAGTATGGTTTCTATCGCGTTCGGAAGAGCGGCATCGATCGTCCCTTTCATGGGGTAGGTGTGGATACGTGAGGTTTCGTCGATCATGATAAAGGGTTCGGGTGAAAAACAGACGAAGCGATTCCCAAACCGCATCTTGTAAGGGGCATGTGCCATAGCGTAGATCGAATCAAGCGAGTGGGGTGTTGTGATTTTGGTGGGTTGAGTCAGGTTAAGAAGGTAGGTGTTCCCGGCGCGGATATGCTCAAGAATCCGATCGAACCGGATTTTGTATGATTCCGGCGAAACGGGATGAAATAAGGGCTTGTGCGGTACGTTGCCCGTAGGAACGCCAGCAGGGGAAAAACTAAATTCGATATCGTGTTCGCCAAGCGCTTCAAGGGGATAACAGCTTAAGTGTTCCCCTTTGAAGTCGGTATGGAAAAAAACGGGGATACCCTGTGCGATGAGCCGGGTGAAGCGCTCATACATCAGGCGATTAGCGCCTTGAGGACGGCCATGCGGATCGCAACGCCGTTTTTGACCTGCTCGAGGACTTTACAGCGCGGGTCTTTGAGCATGGCATCGTCGATGTCGATGTTCCGGTGGACCGGTCCGGGGTGGAGGAGAATAAGATCGCGATCGCCGATCAGTTCCCGGGTAATGCAAAAATCGCTGGCGTAATCCTTCAGTGAACCGTATGTTTGATGAGAATGGCGCTCGGTTTGCGTCCGTAGGCTCATGATCGCATCGACGTTGTCCACAACTCCGCGAAGGTTGTGGGTTGTGTTCAATCCCGTTTCGGGAAGAAAGTGAGGCGGTGCCACCAGCGTGATCTCCATACCGAACCGCGTGAGCAGTTCAATGTTGCTGTTGGCGACGCGGGAATTTTTGATGTCGCCGACAATGGCGATTTTTTTTCCTTTGAGATTTCCGAAATGGCGTTTCAGGGTAAAAAGATCAAGTAACGCTTGTGTCGGGTGTGCGTGTGCGCCGTCTCCGGCGTTGATAATCGAAGCGGCCGTGTGTTGCGCAAGGATGTTCGGAACCCCCGCATGCGCATGGCGGACGATCATGGCATGAGGTCCCATCGCATCGAGGTTCATAGCGGTGTCGACGAGGGTCTCCCCTTTTTTCGTCGAACTTTTCTGGACATCGAGGTGGATTACTTCGGCACCGAGCCGTTTGGCGGCGATTTCAAAAGAGCTTTTCGTACGGGTGGAATTTTCAAAAAAGAGGGTGATAATGATCTTCTCGCGCAGGATCGGATCGAACCGCCCTCCCAGATAGTGTTCCGCGTCGTGCAGGACAGACTCGATCTGTTCGGTCGAAAAATCGTCGGTTCGTATCAAATGGCGCATGCTCTCTCCTCTATGGCTTATGCAATTGTATCCAAAAGTGCGCGGGCTATCGCATCGATGTCGCGCCCTATAACGTATAGCTTGTCGAAACGATCGGCAAAATAGGGAAGCGACGTTTGCTCAAAAGAGTAATCCTCGTCGCGGCAGTTGAATCCCCAGACATGGGGAAGGCGTGCTTCTTCAAGCGCTTTGAGATTGAGCAGAGTGTCGTTGATGCATCCCAGCCGGCAGTGGGTTACCAACAAGGTCACGGCATCGAAACGGCGCGGTAGATCGATCATCATCGTTTCCCGATCGATCGGAACAAACAGCCCTCCGGCCCCCTCGATGAGAACGATGTCGCAGAGGGATTCGATTTTTGCGAATGCGGCGTCGAGCTGCTCCAACGGGATCGGTTGCGCGCCGCCGGCGACGTATGGGGCGGCCGGGAGCGGGAACCGGAGAGGAACGATCTCTTCGAGGCTGAGCGAACGAAGCGGCGGATTATGGATGCATGCCGCATCCCACAGCGCTTTGCCGTCCTGGGGAATATCCCTTACACCCGTTTCAATCGGCTTGAATACCCCTACACGAAGACCCATGCGGCTGTAGGCGTCGATTAATAGCCGGGTAGTATAGGTTTTGCCGATGTCGGTGTTGGTGGCGGTAACAAAGATTCGTTTGGCCAATGCAATTTCTTTTTCGTTATAATTGCCGAAATTGTAATATAAAATTGATAAAACACGGCTATTGCGCCGTAAGGATGATACCGTTATGCGTTTTGAAGAATTTACGACCCGGTTTGTTCAACAGACAGGGAAAAAAGAGGGAGCCATCAGCCCCGTTATGGTCAATTCCGCGTCGTTCGGATACGGCAACAGTGAGACCGGGGAAGGGATATTCGACGGATCGGTCAAAAAACCTCTGTATGCGAGGGTCGGAAATCCGACGTCTGCCCAGCTCGAGCAGATTCTGGCGTCGATGGACGGAGGGATCGGGGCGATAGCCGCATCTTCGGGCATGGGGGCAACCGCGATGGCGACCCTGAGTCTACTGCGCGCGGGAGATGAAATCATCAGCGTCGGCGGACTTTTCGGCGGCACATATTCGTATTTTTCCGAGACGTTGACGCGTTTCGGGATCAAAACCCGCTTTTTTGACGTGGATGCGTTCGAAGCGATCGACGAAGCGGTGAATACGGCGACCAAGATCATTTTTCTCGAAAGCGTGGGGAACCCCAACATGCGCCTTCCCGACATCGCCCGCATCGCTCATATCGCGGAGTGTCACGGCGTTGCGCTGATCGTCGACAATACGATCACCCCGCTTAGCGTCTCTCCTTTGGCCCTCGGGGCCGACATCGTCGTTTATTCGACGACGAAAATCATTACGGGTAACGCTTCGGCGCTCGGCGGGGCGGTGGTTTTCCGTGCGATTTCGGAAGGCAACGACAAGTTCAAGACGCCCCGTTACCGTGACGTTGAACCTTTCATCCAAAAAATGGGGGCTATGGCCCTTGTGGCCAATGCCAAAAAGCGGGCTCTCCGTGATTTCGGGATGAGCGCGAACGGTTTCGGGAGCTATCTGACGATGCTGGGGCTCGAGACGCTGCCGCTGCGTCTGGACCGAATCGTTTCATCGGTCGAAAAAGTGGCCGGGGCGCTCGATGCCAAAGGATTGAAAATCAACCACCCTTCGCTGGCGCATCATCCGCACCATGAACGTTACAAGACGCAGTTCGCCAACGGGTGCGGGACGCTGCTCACCGTCGATCTGGGGAGCAAAGAAGCGGCGTTCGAGTTCCTGAACCGTTCGAAATTGATTACCATCACCGCCAATATCGGGGACAGCCGAACGCTGGGATTGCATATGGGATCGACGATTTACCGTGATTTTGACGAACCGACGCGTGAGTTTTTGGGGATTACCCCGGGACTTGTACGTATTTCGATCGGTCTTGAAAGTCCTGAAGCGATTATCGACGATTTCATTCGTTCGGCAAATTTCTAAAAATAGGGTATAGTTCAATATGGCGCTGAAACATGAGTTGGAAAACGAAACGACGCTCACCCATCCCAAACAGTACAAGGTCTTTTTGCTGAACGACGATTATACGTCGATGGATTTTGTCGTCGATATTTTGATCCGTGTTTTTCGCAAAAACTTTCACGAAGCCCATGCGATCATGATGGAAGTTCATCAGAAAGGGCGCGGTCTGTGCGGCGTCTATCCGTATGAAATCGCCGAGATGAAAGTCTATCAGGTCGGTGTGGCGGCGCGTGAAAACGGTTTCCCCCTAAAAGCGATACTCGAGGAGGCGTAAAAATGGTCAGCAGCGAGCTTAACGCGATTTTTCAAAAAGCCCTGGCGTTTGCGAAACACCAGCGTCACGAATACCTGACGATCGAACACGTTATGCTCGCACTTCTGAACTCTTCGGAAGGGGAAACCGTGATCCGCGAATGCGGCGGGGACGTCGAGAATATGAAAGAGGCATTGGGCACCTACCTGATCCGGATGATCGAACCGCTTCCCGATGACGTGAACCAGGAACCGTTCGAGACGGTCGCCCTCGCACGGATGGTGGAGGGGATGATGCATCATGTCCGCAGTGCCCAGAAAGAGTACGCCGACGTCGGGGATTTGCTGGCGGCGATTTTTGAGGAAAACCATACCTATGCGTGCATCCTCCTGCACGAACAGGGGATTGAGCGGGTGGATGTCCTCGAAGCGATATCGCATCGGAACATCGGAAACGAACCTTCCGCAAACGACGGGATCGAAGGGGCGTTGGCGCAATATGCCCTCAATCTGATTGCCTTGGCCAAAGAGGGGAAAATCGATCCGGTCATCGGACGCGTGAACGAGATCGAACGTTCGATTCAGACGTTATGCCGCCGTAAAAAGAACAATCCTCTTTTGATCGGGGAACCCGGAGTCGGGAAAACGGCGATTGCCGAAGGGCTGGCGCTGCGCATCGTGGCGGGAGAAGTTCCTGACATCCTTGCAGACGCGGAAATTTTTGCGCTTGATCTGGGGGCGATGCTGGCGGGGACGAAGTATCGGGGCGATTTCGAGAAACGGCTCAAAGCGGTCATGGACGAAGTGCAAGAACATCCCAACGCCATCTTGTTTATCGACGAAATCCATACGATTGTGGGTGCCGGAGCGGTCGGTGGCGGGAGTATGGACGCTTCCAACCAGCTCAAACCGGCCCTGGCTTCGGGCCGGATCAAATGCATGGGAGCAACGACCCATGCGGAGTACCGCAACGTCTTTGAAAAAGACCGCGCCCTGAGTCGCCGCTTTGCCCGAATCGACGTCGGAGAACCGAGCATGGAAGAAAGTTTCCTGATCCTCAAAGGATTGCGCGGGCGGTATGAACAACATCATCGCGTGAAGTACACCGATAAAGCGCTTCGCAGTGCGGTGGAACTTTCCAAAAAATACATCACCGACCGTTTTTTGCCCGATGTGGCGATCGATCTGATCGACGAGGCGGGAGCGTCGTTTCATCTGGCCAAGCACAAACGCCGTACGATCACTCCGCACGACATCGAGACGGTTATTTCGAAAATGACGGGTGTCCCGGTATCGAAAATGGGTGAGGATGTCCGAGAGAAACTTTCCGGCCTCGAAGCGGAACTCAAATCATCGGTCATCGGTCAGGATCATGCCGTAACGCTGGTCGTCAAATCGATCAAGCGCTCTTATGCCGGGTTGAGTGCTCCGAACAAGCCGATCGCATCGTTTTTGTTTGCCGGACCGACGGGGGTGGGAAAAACCGAACTGGCCAAATCCCTGGCCGATAAACTCGGGATTTATTTTGAACGGTTCGATATGTCCGAGTACATGGAAAAACATGCGCTCAGCCGCCTCATCGGAGCCCCTCCTGGGTATGTGGGATTCGAGCAGGGAGGATTGCTGGTCGAAGCGGTGCGCAAACACCCTTACATGGTGCTCTTGCTTGATGAAATCGAAAAAGCCCACCCGGATTTGATGAACGTACTGCTGCAGGTGATGGACAGTGCCACCCTGACCGACAATACCGGTTTTAAAGCCAATTTTGCCAATGTGGTGTTGGTCATGACCTCCAACATCGGCGCGAGCGAGCGCAACGTGATGGGGTTCAATGCCGACAGCTCGATCTCCAGACACGAGGCACTCAAAGCCTTTTTTACCCCGGAGTTTCGAAATCGTCTGGACGCCGTCGTCGAATTCGGTGCCCTTCCGCCGACGGTTGTCGAGGGGATCGTGGACAAATTCATCGTGCAGCTCAATGCCCAGCTCAAACCGAAAAAAGTTTTCGTCGAGGTCGCACCCGCCGCAAAAGCCTATCTGGCGAAAACGGGTTACGACAAAGCAATGGGCGCGCGGCCTTTGGCCCGGATTATTCAGGAAAAAATCAAAGACCCGCTGGTGGATGAGATGCTGTTCGGAAAATTGGCTGGTGGCGGAAAAGTTTTTGTGGACTATTCCGACCGACTGGAGTTCCGGTTCCTCTGATGATCCCCAAGCTTCCCCATCATCTTGCTTTCCCCGATCCCCGAAGCGCTTCGGAAGAGGGTATCGTCGCTTTTGGCGGCGATCTCTCGCCCTCACGGCTCATGATGGCGTACCGGATGGGGATATTTCCCTGGTATACTGCGGGAGACCCGATTCTATGGTGGTCGCCCGATCCAAGGTTGATTCTCGTACCGGACGAATTCAAACTGCATCGTTCCCTGCGCAAAAAACTGCACTCCTTCGACATACGTTTCGATACGGCCTTTTCTGAAGTGATTCGCGAATGCGCACGAATTCCTAGAAAACGGCAAAAAGGGAGTTGGATCGTTCCCGAAATGGTCGACGCTTATGAAGAGCTTTTCGCACTCGGATATGCCCACAGTGTAGAGGCCTATCGCGAGGGGGAACTCGTCGGCGGGCTTTATGGCGTATTGGTGGGGAAAGTGTTTTGCGGCGAATCGATGTTTGCAAAGGTGAGCGATGCTTCCAAAGCGGCGCTTGCAACATTGATCGCGAAAACCGAAGAATGGGGGATCGATTTTATCGACTGTCAGGTCCCGACCGAACATCTTAAAAGCCTCGGTGCGCGGGAAGTGTCGCGCGAAGAGTTTTTAAAGCGGTTGGATGGGGCAAAAACGGCATAAATATTGTGCAGGTACGGTTTAAAATATTCAAATGTATGAAATGAACCATGATTTTTAATAACTTTAAACATATCGTAATCTTTTTAAAAGTAGAATCAATTTAAGGAATACTTAATATTTCTAAAATACTCCTACAGAAGGATAGGTGAATCATGCGCAATCTTTTGTTTTCATCCGTTGCTCTCGCAAGCTTGCTACTATTGTCCGGTTGTGCGAATAAAGTTCCCAACTACGCAAGCTCTCCTCAAAATATCCGTGCGGTTAAAAATCTTCACAGCGAAGAAAAAACGACGGTCAAAATCGCTGCGTTCAAAGCCAAAAATGAAGGTGAAGCCAAGGTTATGTGCCGTTTGGCTACTCCGGTAGGAACCCCCGACGGCATGACATTCGCCAAATACGTCGAAGATGCATTGGCGGTTGAGCTCGAAATGGGCGACATGTACGATCCGAAATCGAACTTAACGGTTTCGGGATATCTGGAAAATGTGTACGGCAGTACCGTCCTTGGGAATGCATACTGGGAGCATACGCTGAAGTTGACCTCCTCTAACGGGAAAAGCATGAGTGTGACGTCACGTTACGATTATGAGTCGAGCTTCACTGCTTATTCAGCATGCAGTGAGATGCAGCGTTCGTATCTTCCGGCTGTGCAACAGTTGGTTCATCAAACGATCACCGACCCACGTTTTAAAGAACTGATTCGGAACTGACTTTTTACTGTTTCTGCGGCTGTACTTAGTCCCGGAATTTTTTAAGTGGGTAAATTTAAGGTGGGATCACCTATACTTTTTGTGAATTCTTATGAAAAGGGGTTTTTACATGAAAAAGATCATTATTTCGATCGCTGCGGTTGCGGCGCTGAGTACGGCTGGCTTTGCAACGGTGAACAATCAGACGGGATGCGGCCTTGGATCGCAGATTATCAAAGACGACAGCTCGGCATTGATGTTGGCGCTTCAGGCGACTACCAACACGACACTGGGGAATCAGACGTTCGGGATTACATCGGGAACGTCGGGCTGTAAGCGTGCTAGACTGGTACTGAACGAACGTGCGGCCGAGTTCGTCGCGTCGAATATGGATCAGCTTTCCCGCGAGATCGCGATCGGTCAGGGTGAGAGCGTCGACACGCTGGCGGAATTGCTCAACGTTGAAGACAAAGCGGCATTTGCCGCAACTTTGCAGGCGAATTACAACGCCATTTACACAAGCGAAAAAGCCGATATGGCATCCGTGATGGATAACGTCGCGACGATCGCCGGCTAATCTTTTTCGATCCTCCCGCGGATGCGGGAGCGTTTTAGTTTGCAGTAAAGGTTTTTTTTGCCTCTTCTCGTATTTTTGTGTGCGATGAGTTTGGCGGTCTGGGGAACGCCGACCGATAAACTCATCGCACTCTCCCGTGATATGAATCTTTCCGATACCCGATACTGGCATCTGCTCATGCATGCCCCGTACCAGGAAAGCGAGATCGACGACCCGGCGTTTTTTCTTTCGCCAATGGGGAAAAACGATCCCCGCGCCGAGCTTGAAGCAACGATCCGCCGTCTCAACGACGACGTGAACCGTAGCGATGAAAGCCCTTTTTGCCGATTCCCCGCCCGGAGGGCGTGGCTGGAGAAAGAGCTACACGTCTCCTTCGGCCGGGGGGAATGCCGTGAATACGAAACGCTGCTTGAAAAACTGGATCCCCAAAAGGTAACCCTCGTCTTTCCGAGTGCGCACATCAATTCGCCCGCGTCGATGTTCGGCCATACCTTTTTGCGGATCGATTCGTCGATGGAAAGCAAGCTGATGTCGTACGCGATCAATTATGCCGCCCATACGCAGGACACCAACGGATTGCTGTTCGCCTACAAAGGGTTGTTCGGCGGATACTACGGCTATTATTCGATGCTGCCGTATTACGAAAAACTCAAAGAGTACCGTGATACCGAGACCCGGGACGTCTGGGAATACGATCTGAACCTCACCCGCGATGAGGTCATGGCGATGGTGCGGCACATCTGGGAACTCCAGCGGATCAATTCGTGGTACTATTTTTTTGACGAAAATTGCTCGTATCATATGCTCTGGCTGACGGAAGTGGCGCGACCGAGTGTGCGGCTGCGCGAACATTTCTTTTATTACGTGATCCCTCCCGAGACCGTACGGGCGTTCGAAGCCGAGGGACTGGTGGAAGCCAGACACTACCGTCCTTCCAAACGGACGAAACTGCTCGAATACGAGCGTCGCCTTTGCGCGGAGGGGATTTCAGCGGTACACGCGCTGCAGGAAGGGAAAATGGAACCCGGCGACCTGGAAACATCGGGAATGTCGATCCAGGAACGACGTTACGTTCTCGAAGCGGCGGCCGAACTGGTCGAATACCGCTACATCGAAGGAAAAATCCCCAAAGAAGTCTATGCCAAACGCTATCATGCACTCCTCTCCCAGCGGGCTTTGCTGGGGAAAGGAGAACCCTTGGTAGTCGATGAAAAAGCCAACCCCGATACGTCACATAACGCCGCTCGCATCCGGCTGGCCAAAGGGTGGGGGGATGAACGCTCTCCCGTGCTGATCGGATGGCGGCCGGCGTTTCATGATCTTGAGGAAGACGATACGGGGCATCTGGCAGGTGCCCAGATCGAGTTTCTCGATACGCTTTTGGGGGTTGAGGACTCGAAAGTGACCCTGGAAAAGTTTACCCTCCTTTCACTCGCTTCGATCGCTCCGGTGAGCCGCTTTTTCAAACCTTTTTCCTGGCGGATGAAAAGCGGGTGGGACCGCGAGTACGGCGGAGATCGCCTCAGTTTCGTCACCCGCGTAGGTGCGGGGGCGGCGCTGGGCGAGGATCGGCTCTACGGTTATCTGTTGAGTGAACCGGAAGTGCGGCTCGGGTTTGATACGGATGCGGGGATCGGGTTGTGTGTCGGGGGAGGCATCACCTGGACGGGACGGATGAAAACATCGTTCGAAGCAGCCCGCATCGGTTACATTGAAGCCCCATGGAAGACGAAAATTTCGTTTTCGCACCTGTGGCAGTGGGGGAGCGGCGGGAATCTGTTCGCCGCCTATGAAATCCACGATCAGCATACGCGTGAAGAGCGGATACGGTTCGGGACGAACCTCTATTTTTAGCTCTTTTTGGGCATAATAACTTCACTTTGCATTAGGGAGCCTTTTTTTATGTACATCGCCGAATCACGTTTCGCCCTGTGGGCCGATTTTATCGAGCGGACCTTTCTGGATGAAGGGTTCAAAGATCTCATTTCGGGAGGGATTATCAACGGTGCAACGTCCAACCCCGCGATTTTCAAAAGCGCGATCTTGACCTCTCCGGCGTACAAGGAACAGCTCTCGGGGCTGGGAGAACTTTCGGCAAAAGAGAAATACGAGGCCCTGGCGGTCTATGACATTCAAAAAGCGGCCGATATCCTGCGCCCCCTCTACGATGCGGGAGACGACGGTTACGTCAGTATCGAAGTCGATCCGTTTTTGTGTGAGGATGCGGAGGGGACGATCAGCGAAGGGATCCGGTTGCATGCGACGATCGGTCGCCCCAACGTGATGATCAAGGTACCGGCGACGGAAGCAGGTTATCAGGCTATGGAAGCACTCGCGGCGAGGGGCATTCCCGTCAACGCGACGCTGATTTTTTCGGTTTCCCAGGCGATCTCCTGCGCCCGTGCGTTTGAACGTGCGGCGGCAAAAGCGTCCGCGCCGGCCGACACGGTGATCAGCGTCTTCGTCAGTCGAATCGACCGCGCGATTGACGCGATCCTCGCTTCCAAAGGGGTTGCTCCTGGGCTGACGGGGATCATGAATGCCGCAGACATCTATAACCGCGTCGAAGCGCTACGCGTCCCCAAATGCCGGGTGCTGTTTGCCAGCACGGGAGTGAAGGGAGAGGATATGCGGGCCTCGTATTACGTCGATGAACTGCTGGCTCCCGGAAGCGTCAACACTGCCCCCGTTCCGACGATCGAGGCGTACGTTCGCGGGGGCGACAAAACGATGAAGCTGCCGCTGGCGGAATCGACGATCCAAGAACACATGAATGCGGTTGCCACCGCGGGGGTATCGATGGAAAGCATCATCGACGCACAGATCCGAGAAGGGCTCGAAGCCTTCAAGATCGCATTTGACGAGATCCTAAGCGCACTGGAGTAAACCGGACATGAACGAACAGATCCAACGTCTGCATCAAGTCGACGTCAACCAGCTCAATTTCGAGGTTTTGAAAAAGATCCGCGGCTACCTTCGACGGATGGTCGAAGCGGGGGGAAGCGATCTTCACGTAAAGGCCAATTCCGTCGTCCGTGCGCGGATCAACGGCGATATCGTTCCGCTTTCGGGGGAAATCCTGTCCAAAGACGACGCTCTGATTTTTGCCAAAGAACTGCTCCGTACCCGTTTCCCCGAGCTGGTCGAGAAAAAAGAGCTCGACCTGGTGTACCCGTTTGACGAAAATACCCGTTTCCGTATCAATATCTTTTTCCAGATGGAAGGGATTTCCGCCGTTTTCCGTCTGATACCGGTGAAGATCCTGACCATCGACCAGCTCAACATGCCCGAAGTCGTACACAGCTTTACCCAGATCGAACGGGGACTGGTACTGGTCACCGGGGTGACGGGGAGCGGTAAATCGACGACGCTGGCGGCGATCATCGACGAAATCAACAACAACCGCCGCAAACACATCATTACGATCGAAGATCCGATCGAGTTCGTCCACAAAGACCGTAAATGCATCATCAACCAGCGCAGCGTCGGTCAGGATACCCGGAGTTTCAGTTCGGCTTTGCGTGCCGCCTTGCGGGAAGACCCCGATATCATCCTCGTCGGCGAGATGCGTGACGTCGAAACGATCGAAATCGCGCTCCATGCCGCCGATACCGGTCATCTGGTTTTCTCGACCCTCCATACCCTCGATGCGAAAGAGACGGTGAACCGTATCATCTCGGTGTTCCCGCATGAAGAGCAAAACCGCGTGCGGATGACGCTCGCTTCGGTACTCAAAGGGGTCATTTCGCAGCGGCTCGTCCCGACGGTAGACGGAAAACGGGTTGCCGCCTTGGAAGTTTTGGTCCGCACTCCCCGGATCGAGCAGCTGATCGCGGAGAACCGCGATATCGAAATCCCCGATACGATCGCGGAAGGGAAAGAACTCTACAAATCCCAGACGTTCGACCAAGCGTTGCTTGACCTCTATCAGGCGGGACGGATCAGCCGTGAAGAGGCGCTGTCCTACGCAACGTCGTCGTCGGATCTGAAGCTCAAAATGGAAGGGCTGAGTTCCAAAGTCGACAAAGACAAACTGGGTGTCGACGATTCTCCCAAGGAGTTCCGAGAAGAAGACTACATCGGGCTCAAACGCTGACGCGGAACGAAAACTTTAGGATACGATAAGGTTTTTTTAAGTATAATCCGTCCCATTTTATTTTTGAAGGACATGATTATGCTAGAAGGCATTGTAAGAGAGAGTATTGGCAAAAGCGCGACGAAAGCGTACCGCCGTGATGGTTATCTCATTGCCAACATCTACGGAAAAGGGCTTGAAAACGTTCACGCCGCGTTCAAAATGAACGACTTTATCCGTACCGTTCGCAACAAAGAGACCGTAGCGTTCCCCGTTAACGTCGGCGGAAAAGAGATGAACGTTGTCGTTCAGGGGTATGAGTCTCACCCGGTTTCAGGAAACCTGTTGCACGTTGATCTGATGGTAGCTCAGCCGGGTGTCGTCACCCACTATCATGTACCGGTTAAACCGTTCGGAAGCCCGGTCGGTTTGAAAAACAAAGGGATGTTGTACGTTGCGAAAAAACGCCTTCGCGTTAAAGCCGCGATCGAAAACCTCCCCAACGCGATCGAAATCGATGTTTCTCCGCTCGACCTGGGCGATTCCGTCCTCGTTCGTGACCTTCCGGTTATGGAAAACGTGAAATTCACCGATTCAGACCGCGTATCGGTTCTGAGCGTCATCAAAGCGAAATAATCATGCTGATCGTCGGTCTGGGCAATCCCGGCCCGGCGTATGAGCGTACCCGGCATAACGTCGGCTTCATGGTGATCGACGAACTTTGCCGTCGCCGCAGCGTTCAATCCGTTTCAAAGAGCTCCTTCGAAGGGGAGTTGTTTAAAATGGGGGAACATTTTCTCCTCAAGCCTACCACCTACATGAACCTTTCGGGCAAATCGGTCCTCTCCGTTAAAAATTTCTATAAAATCGACGACGTCATCGTCATCCACGACGACCTCGATCTTCCATTCGGTGCGCTTCGCTTCAAAAAAGGGGGCGGGCACGGCGGGCATAACGGGCTCAAGTCCACCGATGCGGCCATCGGGCCCGATTATATCCGCGTCCGGATGGGGATCGGAAAACCCGAACACAAATCGCAGGTGGCCGATTACGTCCTCCATCCGTTTACGGCCGATGAAAACCTTCGCCTTCCTGAATGGATTTCGAAAGCGGCGGACGCCGTCGAAATGCTTCTTCGCGCGGATTGCGCCGACGTGGCTTCCAAATGCTCCCTCAAGGGAATGTGAGTTTTATAGCTTCGTTTGGATACAATAAAGCCTAACTTTTTGACATTGGGTTTTTATGCTCGCTTTTACGACTTTATCGCTTTTGTACCTGCGCTATTTCTTTATCATTCTGATCGCTCTGGGGAGCTTCATGGTCGGATTCGACCTGATGGAAAATGCTTCGGAGCTGCCCGACTCCGCCAATCTGGTATTGATCTACATCATGTACAAGGCCTTTTACGCCGTGGATATGATGCTGCCGATCTCTTTGGTCTTTGCAATGATCGCGACGTCGGTGGAGATGGTCCGTTCCAACGCGCTGGCGGCCTATTACGCGATCGGGTATTCGAAACGGCGGATTCTTGCGCCGTTTATCAGCGTAGCCGTACTGATGGTGGGGATCCACATCGTTCTGCACGCTACGAATTTCGCCCGCGCCAACGAATTCGCCAACAATCTCCGGGAGACGTCGCAGTTCATCCGTCCCACCAGCAACCTCTTTTTTACCCATGAGGGGAATTATGTCTATTTCGGCAATCTCTATCCCCTGACCCGCAAGGCCGAAAAAATCCGCATTTTTACGTTTGAAAACGGGCGCCTCAAAGAGGTTCTCAGCGCTTCGGAAGCGGTGTACGACAACGGCTACTGGAACATGGACAAAGCCCACGTCATCCGCCCCCCCGAAAGTCTGGCGCTGGACGCTGCGGGGATCGTTACGGAAGATCGGACGAATGTGCGCGCGCTGAAAGATTTTAAGCCGAAAATTCTCGATCAGGTGTACGAAGGCAAAGCCAATTTCACGATCGTCGACGGGTTCGAAGCCTTGGCACTGCTCGAAAACCAGAACGTAGACGTCGGCAAAATCGAAAGCGCGATGTTCCGGATCTTCGTGACGCCGTGGTTCGCGGTGATGCTGATCGTGATCTTTTTCTCATATGCCCCCATCAGCGCCCGTTTTTTGAACTTATCGGTCTTCAGTTTCGGAGCGATCCTCGCCACGCTGCTTGTGTGGGGATTTTTATTTATGATGGGAGAACTCTCGAACAACAAAACCCTTTCTCCTCTGATCGGCGTCGTGACCCCCGTCGGACTTTTGTTTGCGTTCATGCTGTGGCGGCTTGGAGGTCCCCTAAGGAGAGTTAGGGTAAAATCGCGACCAAATTAAACGAGAAAAGGATAACGGTGACCGATTTCAAAGCTTTGGCCCAAACGTACGGTACTCCCTTGTATGTTTACGATTTCGACGCGATGAGCGCGCAGTTCGAATCGCTGAAAGAGGCGTTTCGCGGACGTAAATCGATTCTGGCGTATGCCGTGAAAGCCAACTCCAATCTCAGTGTCGTCAAACACTTCGCACAGCTTGGAGCGGGTGCGGACTGCGTGTCGATCGGCGAGGTGCGCCGTGCGCTGATGGCGGGGGTTCCCAAATACCGGATTCTCTTCAGCGGCGTCGGAAAACGCGATGACGAGATTCGCGAAGCGATCGAAGCCGATATCCTCTACATCAACGTCGAAAGCGAAGCCGAACTCTCCCGCGTCGAAGCGATCGCGGCGGAACTGGGGGCAACCGCACGGATCAGTATCCGGGTCAATCCCAATATCGATCCCAAAACCCACCCCTACATCTCGACGGGACTGCATGACAACAAATTCGGCGTCGAGATCGATGCGGCGAAGCGGATGTACATCCTGGCCAAAAACTCTCCGTCGCTCGATCCGGTCGGTATCCACTTCCACATCGGAAGCCAGTTGACCGAACTCGAACCGATCTACGAAGCGGCCGTCATCGTCGCCGACCTGCTCCGTTCGCTGCAGGCGATCGACATCGAACTCAAGTTCTTTGATATCGGGGGCGGACTTGGAGTACGCTACAACGACGAGACGACGATTGCGCCGTACGATTACGCGCAGGCGGTTCTTTCGGCGCTGCGCGGGCTGGATGTTACCGTCGTGTGCGAACCGGGCCGTTTCCTCACCGCCAATGCGGGGTATTTCCTGACCAAGGTGCTCTACGAAAAACGTAACGGCGAGAAGCGTTTTGTTGTCGTTGACGGGGCAATGAACGATCTCATCCGTCCCAGCCTCTACAAAGCGTACCACCGTATCGAGGCCCTCGGAAAAACAGGGGATGAGAATGCTGCCGATGTCGTCGGGCCGGTATGTGAAAGCGGCGATTTCCTGGCGAAAAACTATCCGCTTCCCCCGATGGAACACAACGATCTGCTGGTGGTTCACAGTGCCGGGGCGTACGGTTTCGGCATGGGAAGCAACTATAACACCCGCGGACGTTCCGCCGAAGTTGCCCTCGAGGATGGCAAGGACCGTCTGATCCGCCGCCGCGAAACTTTTGACGACGTTATTGCGTGCGAGCGCGATTACCTGTAGGAAGGTCCGATGTATTTTATCGATGTGCAGGGGACGCTGATCGAGGATAACACCAAGCAGCCCGTTCGGGGTGCCGTCGCTTTTATCGACCGCCTCAACACCGAAGGGACCCCGTACATGGTCATCACCAACAGTACGAAAAATCCCAGTGACGAGTTTTTGGGATACCTGAACGCAATCGGACTGGCGATACCCCCCGAGAAATATCTCGATCCCCTGATGATGCTTGAAAGCCGTATCGGCAAAAGTGAAAAAATCGCGGCATACGGTTCGGAGCCGTTTCTGAACGTCGTCCGCGCGATGGGGTACATGCTCGATTACCGCTGTCCCGATGCCGTCCTCATCGCGATCAAAGAGGATTTCACCGCCGAAGAATACGCGCAGATGATCGAATTCCTTCTCGCGGGCGCGCGTCTCATCGGCATGCACGAGACTTCGCTCTACGTCAAAAACCACAAACGCTATCCGGGGGTGGGGGCAATCCTGAAAATGCTCGAATTTGCGACTTCCGTCCCTTATGCCGTCGTCGGGAAACCGAGCGGGCCGTTTTTTGACGAAGCGCTGCGGCGTTTGCGCCTGCAGCACCCGGGAGCACGGTATGCTGACGTCACGATCATCAGCGACGACGTCAAAGGAGATCTGGTAGGCGCGCAGAAGCTGGGGATGAAAGGGGTGTTCGTTCTCAGCGGAAAAATCCGTAACGCCGATGAAATATTGCCCTCGCTCGACCCCGCCGAACGTCCGAGTGCCGTCTATTCTGATATGCAGGAAGTATTGGAGAAACTATGAATACACTCGAAGAATGCAGAGCGCGGATCGACGAGATCGATAACGCCGTCGTCGAATTGCTGAACCGGCGGATGGAAGTCGTCCGCCGGGTCGGGGAGATCAAGCATGAAAGCAATACGGCGATTTACCGTCCGGAGAGGGAAAAAGCGATTATCGACCGTCTCACCCTCATGAGCGAGGAATCGGGAGGATTGCTCAACCGTCAGGCCATTGAAGCGGTCTTTTTGGAAATTTTTGCCGTTTCGCGCAATCTCGAACTTCCCGAACGGATCGCCTATCTGGGGCCGGAGGGGAGTTTTACCCATCAGGCCGCGGAGTCGCGTTTCGGGGCGATGAGCGATTACCTCTCGCTCGGATCGATCGATGCGGTATTCAAAACGCTCGAAGCGAAACGGGCGAAATTCGGCGTCGTCCCGATCGAAAACAGCCGTGACGGCGTTGTCGGGGAGACCCTCGATCTTCTGGGAAAAAGCACGGTGAAAATCGTAGCCGAACTCTACATGCCGATCCATATGGCGTTTGCCACGAAAGCCGAAAAGATTCACCATATCAAGCGGATCTATTCGAAAGACAAAGGGTTCGGGCAATGCCGTGAATTCCTGCTTGAACACGGTTTGGATACGGTGGAACACATTCCCGTCGAATCGACCGCCAAAGCGGCGATCCTCGCTTCCAAAGATCCCGAAGCGGCGGCGATATGTTCGCATATCGCGGCGAAGCTCTACCGCGTTCCGACGTTGTTTGAGAACATCGAAGACACGCATAACAACGCCACCCGGTTTTTTATCCTCAGCGATTTTAAAAACGGTATCAGCGGTGAAGACAAAACCTCGATTCTCGTACGGCTCAAGGATGCCCAACGGGCGGGGGCGTTGGTCCATTTTCTCGAGGATTTCAACAACGCCCAAATCAACCTGAGCAAGATCGAAAGCCGTCCTTCGCGCGACAACGACGGTTTCGGGTATTGGTTTTTCATCGATTTTTTCGGACATATCGATGAACCGCGCATTCAGGAAGTAATCCAAAATCATGCAGACGAAGTAACGTGGCTGGGAAGCTACGTCAAGGGAGAATTATGACTTTTAACACGACATTGGACAGTATCAAAACCTATGAAGCGGGAAAACCGATCGAACTGGTAGTGCGCGAATACGGAATCGCCCCCGACCAGATCGTGAAGCTTGCCAGCAACGAGAACCCTTTTGGGTGTTCGCCGAAAGTCAAGGAGGCGGTCCGTGCGATCATCGACAACATGGCCCTCTATCCGGACGATTCGATGCTCAAACTCAAAACCGCCCTGGCGGCCAAATACGGCATCGATCCCAAAGAACTCGTCATTGGTGCTGGGAGTGACCAGGTAATCGAATTCGCGATCCACGCCAAAGCGCATCCGGGAGCGAAAGTTCTGATGAACAGCGTCACGTTCGCGATGTACGAAATTTACGCCAAACAGGTGGGGGCCCAGATCGTCCGGACCGCTTCGCGTGTTCACGATATGGATGAATTCTACGCCCTCTATACCGAGCACAAGCCGCAGATCATTTTTCTGTGTACCCCCAACAATCCGACCGGGGACGCGATCGATGCGGACGCCATGCTCTCGTTTATTGAAAAAATCGACAGCGATACGCTCGTGATCGTCGACGGCGCCTACATGGAATACGCCCGTTTCAAAAACCCCGCCAAAGCGGTCGAACCGCGCGATCTCATCGCACGTTTCGATAACGTGCTGTTTCTGGGGACCTTTTCCAAAGCCTACGGATTGGGCGGAATGCGCGTCGGATACGGGATCTCACGTGCCCCCATCATCGAAGCGCTTTACAAAGTACGCCCTCCGTTTAACATCACGACCCTCTCGCTGGAAGCCGCGTCGGTGGCCCTCGAAGACGAAGCGTTCGTGACCGAATGCATCGCCGACAACTTCCGCCAAATGAAGCGGTACGAAGCCTTTGCGGCGGAGAAGGGGATCGATATCATCGAAAGTTATACGAATTTCGTCACTTTATCCCTGCCTGAAGAAAAAAATTCGTCGAAAATTGCGCAAGAACTGTTAAAAAAGGGTATGATTGTACGTGATTTAAGCAGTTACGGTTTGAACGCAATCCGCGTTACCGTCGGTACCGCTGCACAGAACGACCGATTTTTTGAACTCACGAATTCTTTGCTATAAAGTAGACACAGGTAAAAATGGATTTTAAGGCCCTTTTCTCGCAACTCGTTGTTTTTTTCGGAAAGCTTAACCGTACCCAGAAGACCATCATCGGGGCGGCGGTAGCGGGGATTATCGCTTTTTTGGTTTTTCTGGTCGTGTACACTTCCGGCGGAACCAAGGAGAGTGAAGACGGCTATCAGGTTCTTTTTGACCAGCTTTCGCCGCAAGATGCCGCGAAAGTAATCGAACAGCTCGAAAAAGACCAGATTCCCTACCGAGTCCCGCGCGAGAACGTGATCGAAGTCCCCAAAGAGGTCGTGTACAAAGAGCGGATCGCGATCGCTTCCCAGGGGATTCCCAAAGAAGGGCATGTCGGATTCGAACTGTTCGACAAACAGGAGTTCGGGGCGACCAGTTTTGACCAAGAGGTTAAATTCCGCCGGGCGCTGGAAGGGGAACTGGCCCGCTCCATCGATTCGCTCGCGCCGGTCGAAAAATCGAGCGTGAGCCTCGCCCTGCCCAAAGAGACGCTCTTCGTTTCCGAAGAGGTTCCCCCTTCGGCATCGGTTATGGTTCAGCTCTATCCCGACCGCAAACTGACACCCAAACAGATTACGGGGATCAAAAAACTCGTCGCGTCGGCCGTACCGAAACTCAAACCCGAAAACGTCGCCCTCATCAACTCCGAAGGCGAAACGCTCGGTGATGACGAAGCGGCGGCGCAGATGGGCGAACTTTCCCAAATGCAGCAGCAGTACAAAACCAAGGAAGAGAAAAAACAGGAAGAAAAAATCATCAACGTTCTCGCCCCTTTCATCGGCGGCAAAGACCGTGTCGTCGCCAAAGTGACGATCGAGTATGATTTTTCCGAACAAAGTTCCACTTCCGAGACGTTTGATCCCGAAAACGTCGTCCGCAGCGAGCAGACCCTTGAAGAAAAACGTGAAGGCCCCGCACCCGCGCAGGTCGGCGGAGTTCCGGGCGCGGTGAGCAATATCGGCCCCGCAGAAGGGCTTGGCAACACGACGACGGGCGAAAAATACGAAAAAACGCAGGGGACGACGAATTACGAGATCTCCAAGACCGTCTCGACCAAAAAAATGGAATTCGCCCGCATCAAGCGGATGACGGCCGCGGTCGTCGTCGACGGAAAATACGAGCCCAAAAAAGACGCCAACGGAGAAGCGACGGACGAAATCGAATACATTGGACTCGACGAGACGCAGCTGCAGGCGATCGATGCGCTGGTCAAACAGTCGATCGGCATCGATGAACAGCGCGGCGACCAGGTGACGGTCCGAAATTTCGAGTTCCAGGCTTCGAAAGACGGGATGCGGCCCAAAGATACGGCATCGAAGACGTCCGAGTTCATCGAAACGTATCTCAAACCGTTCTTCCCGGTCTTCAAATATCTGCTCGTTGCGTTGATCCTCTACATCGCGTATCGTCAGATCATCATTCCGTTCGCCGAGCGGATGCTCGAATTCAGCCGTGAAGAAGAAGAGTTCGAGAAACCGAATCTCGAAATCAGTGACGACGAGGATGAAGATTTGGCGGAAAAAGTGCAGCAGATGCGAAAAAAAGTGGAGAATCAGCTCGGTATCGGCGAAAACTTCAACGAGGACGAACTCAAATACGACGTTCTTCTCGAAAAAGTTCGCGAAGTCGCCGAAGAGCATCCGGATGAACTGGCCTCTTTGATCCAGGCACTGATCGAAGAGGAATCGGCACCTGAGGGTGCCATGCACAAGCGATAGGAGGGACCATGACGCTCACACCGCAACAACAGGCCCATTTCGACGAAATGTCGATGGCGGAAAAAGTGGCCGTATTACTGGTACAGCTGGGCGAAGACGTGACCGCCACCGTTTTTTCTCGGATGAGCGTCGAAGCGATCACCGAGGTCTCAAAGTACATTGCCAACAATCGTTCGATCGAAAAAAATCTCGGCGCCGCCGTTCTCGAAGAGTTTTACGCCATCATCCAGTCCAACCAGTATCTCAATACCGGGGGTCTGGATTACGCCCGCGAAATTCTCTACAAGGCCCTGGGGCCGGATGAAGCGAAAAAAGTTCTCGAACGTCTCTCGAAATCGATGCAGAACATTCAGAATTTCTCGTATCTCGCGAAAATCAAACCGCAACAGCTGGCCGACTTCATCATGACCGAGCATCCGCAGACGATCGCCCTGATCCTCGCGCACATGGACGCTTCGGCGGCGGCGGAAACGCTTTACATCTTCCCCGACGACCTTCGGGCGGAAGTGGCGATGCGGATGGCGAAACTGGGCGATATCTCCCCCTCGATCATCAAGCGGGTCAGCGCCGTACTGGAGAGCAAACTCGAAGCGCTGGCGAGCTACAAAGTCGAGGTGGGGGGACCGCGTGCCGTCGCGGACGTCTTCAACCGCCTTGGGGCGAAAGCATCCAAAGCGACCCTGTCGCAGATCGAACAGCTCGATCAGGAACTCGCCGCGTCGATCAAGGAGATGATGTTTACCTTCGAAGATATCGTCGATCTCGACGGCGCAAGCGTTCGCGAGATCCTCAAATCGGTCGACAAAAACGATCTTATGCTCGCGCTCAAGAGTTCCGCCGACGAGCTCAAGGAGAAATTTTACGCGAACATGTCGCAGCGGGCCAAAGACGCGTTTGTCGAAGAGATGCAGTTTCTGGGGGCGGTCAAGGTCAAAGAGGTCGAGGCCGCGCAGCGTAAAGTCGTCGAAGTGGTCCAGAACCTGGCCGAGCAGGGTGTCTTGCAGCTGGGTGAATCCGAAGAGATGGTGGAGTAGTCTGAATGGATGTCGTTATACCCAACGATCGTACCGGCGCCCATACGATCAGCAAATACCAGTTTAAAATCCTTTCGTCGCTTTCGGGGTCCAGCGTCGGTGAAGCGAGCGAAGAGATCGCCCGCTCAGCGGGGGAAACGCCTTCGGCCCTTCCGCCGCAGACGGGGATCATGCACCCTTCGAACAAGGACGATCTGATCGAGTCGCTTCTCAAAAAAGCCGACGAAATGAGTTCCAACGTCATCAAAATGCAGATGCGCCTCGAAGCGATGCAAGAAGAGCACGCGCAGGCGCTCGAAGAGGCTAAAAAAACGGCTTACGAAGAGGGGGTGGCCGCGGGAATCGAACAGGAAAAATCCCAAAACCTCCAACGGCAGGAACATTCGCACGATCAGCTGGGCGTTTCGGTGAAAACGCTTGAAAACGCCGCCAAAGAGTTTGTCACCGCGCTCGATGCGATCCAAAAAGAACTGACCCACACCGCGCTTGACATCGCCAAAGAGGTGATCGGGATCGAAACGCACGAGAACAGCGCGAAAATCGCCGCCAAACTCTCGGCCGATCTGATCGAAGACCTCAAAGACGCATCGAAGATTACCTTGCGGGTCAATCCGATCGATCACGGGTTTATTTCCGAGAAGGTGGGGTCGCTTTCTCACGTGGAAGTACTATCCGACCGGGCGATCAGCCCCGGGGGCGTCGTTGCGATCAGCGACGTCGGGAACATCGATTCGGAGATCAAAAAGCGTTACGAAAGGCTTAAACGATCCGTCTTGCTTGAATCGTAAAGCCTTTTTCGAACCGATTCTCCTATAATGGACTAATTTCACCGATTTTCAGGATTTATCATTGCCTATGGACATTAAAAATTTTACGCTACAAGAACTGGCCGAACTTTCCCAGAAAATCCGTGAACGGATTTTAGACGTGGTCAGTTCGAACGGGGGGCATCTGAGCTCGACGCTCGGGGCAACCGAGATTATCGTCGCGATGCACAGGGTTTTCGACGCGGACAAAGACCCGTTTATCTTCGACGTGTCGCACCAGTCGTATGCCCACAAGCTGCTGACGGGGCGGTGGGAAGCATTTTCGACGCTTCGCCAGTTCGGAGGGCTCAGCGGGTATACGAAACCCTCTGAATCACCGTTGGACTATTTCGTGGCGGGGCACAGCTCGACATCGATTTCGCTGGGGGTCGGAGCGGCCAAGGCGATCGCCCTCAAAAACGAGCAGTCCAGCCGCATCCCGGTGGTCCTCATCGGGGACGGGGCAATGTCGGCGGGGATGGTTTACGAAGCGCTGAACGAACTTGGAGACCGGAAATACCCGATGGTAATCATCCTCAACGACAATGAGATGAGTATCGCCAAGCCGATCGGGGCCCTTAGCCGGATGCTCAGTTCCGCGATGGCCAGCCCCTTTTACCAGCGGTTCAAGCGCAAAACCGAGCAGTTCGTCGACAACTTCGGGGAAGGGGCCCACTACCTCGCCAAGCGATTTGAAGAGTCGTTCAAACTGATCACGCCGGGCATCATGTTCGAGGAGATGGGGATCGAGTACATCGGTCCCATCGACGGCCACGACCTCAAATCGTTGATCGAGACGTTCGAGACGGCCAAATCGATGGGCAAGCCGGTTCTCGTCCATGTCCAGACGATCAAAGGCAAAGGATACGAAATCGCGGAGGGAAAACACGAAAAATGGCACGGCGTTTCCCCCTTCGACCTTAAAAGCGGTACCGCCAGCGCGAAAAGCGCCGCCAAAAGTGCGACCCAGATTTACACCGAAGCGTTGATGGCGGCGGCCGATGCCAATCCGAAAATCGTCGGGGTCACTGCAGCGATGCCCAGCGGTACGGGAATGAGCGAACTGATCGAAAAGTACCCTGAGCGTTTCTGGGACGTGGCGATCGCCGAACAGCATGCGGTGACCTCCATGGCTTCGCTCGCCAAAGAGGGTTTCAAGCCTTTTTGCACCATCTACTCGACGTTTTTGCAGCGCGGATTCGACCAGGTCGTTCACGATGTCTGCCTGATGGACCTTCCGGTCGTTTTCGCTATGGACCGTGCCGGGATCGTCGGGGAAGACGGCGAGACGCACCAGGGGGCGTTCGATATCAGCTTTTTGCGGCTGATCCCCAACATGACCCTCTGCGCTCCCAGAGATGAACGTTCGTTTCATCAGGTGGTCGAGTACGCGGCGGCGTACGAACGCCCGTGCGCCATCCGTTATCCGCGCGGGGCTTTTTTCGCAGCGGATCTTCCCGAATCGGAGCCTTTTGAAACGGGGAAAGCACAGCTGTTGATCGAGAACGATTCGGACGTCCTTCTGATCGGGTACGGCAACGGTGTCGGACGCGCGGCGCAGACGATGGAGTACCTGGACGAAAAACCTTCACTCCTCGATTTGCGGTTTGTGAAACCGCTGGATACCCCGATGCTGCGCAAGATGGCCCGAAAACACAAACGGTGGTACGTCTTCAGCGATTCGGTCCGCATGGGCGGAGTCGGGAGCGCACTGCTCGAGTGGCTGTCCGAAGAGAAAATAGCGGATGTTGCGGTCGTGAGTTTCGAATACGACGACGCATTTATCAAACACGGTAACACCCGCCTCGTCGAAGAATCGCTTGGATTGCTCCCCGAACAGCTGGCCCGCCGCGTCAGCGAAGCATAATCACTCCCGCGATCCGTCCGGTCCGCCGCGCATCCGCGCGGTACGAAAAGTAGGTATCGCATCGGCACGCCGTACACTCCGCAAGCACTTCAACCGCTTCGGCGTTCACTCCCGCCGTTTCGAGTTGCCGCAGCAATATCGCGTTGACGTCCAAAAAGACCTTTTCACCTTCTCGGCGCAGTGCACCCTGATAACCCAGCGTCGTCACTTCCGACGCGATGGCAGGGTTGATTTCATAGCAGCACCCCCCGATCGAGGGTCCCATGCTGATCCGAATGTTTTCGGCGCGGGTGCCGTAGGCCTCTCCCATTGCGGCGATCGTTTTGGGGAGGATCGCCTTGAGCGCCCCTTCGCGTCCGGCGTGTACGGCTCCGATGGCGTGAGTGTGCGGATCGTGGAGTAAAATCGGGGTACAGTCGGCGCTCATCACCATGAGAGGCAGGCAGGAACGGTCGGTGATGAGCGCGTCGCATTCGGGAGGAGTATCGAACCCGAACGTCTCGTCGACCGCGACCACGTGGTCCGAATGGATCTGACGCATGTGAACGAGGCGGGAACGCTCATACCCCAGGTGCTGCGAGAGAAGGTCATGGTTTTGCGTGACCCGGAGCGGATCGTCACCGACGTGAAACGCCAGATTGGCGCTCTCGTAGGGGGCAGAGGAGACGCCTCCGCTGCGGGTGGTGAAACAGGCCAGAACAGCCGAAGAGTGCGAAAGGGCGGAAGGTAGGGTTTTCATGCAAACGAGTATAACCCGATTTACTTTTAGGTGGGATTAATCAAATTTTGATTATTCTTCCATTCCACTTTTTTACGTCGGGGCGTAGCGCAGTTTGGCTAGCGCACTACCTTGGGGTGGTAGAGGTCGCCTGTTCGAGTCAGGTCGCTCCGACCATTTTTCCTCTCTTTTAGCATTCTCCCACTATACTATCCGAAATCTATTTTCAAACCCGATTTTTATGCGTATTGTTTCGCAGGTTATCCAAAGGACTTTGAGTGCAAAGACAGATGAGATCGGTTCGGCTGGACGGGACGGACGTCGAGGCCAAACGCCGTGAACTCAGAGATTATTTTTACCAGAGCTACCAGCTGTTCGAATCGCTGTTCGAGTTATTCGCTTCGGACGAGGTGTTTTACCGCCAGTCCGAGCCGACGCGTCATCCGATGATTTTCTATTTCGGCCATACTGCGGTGTTTTACGTTAACAAACTCGTCGCGGCGGGGGTGTTGAGCGAACGGATAAACCCCCGCTTCGAATCGCTTTTCGCCGTCGGTGTCGATGAAATGGTGTGGGACGAAGCGAGCGAGCGGTTCGCGTGGCCGGAGGTGTCGGAGGTGCGGGAGTATCGTAAGCGGGTCAAAGCGTTGGTCGAGGAGATGATCCTGACGCTGCCTATGCAATTGCCCATCACCCAAAACGATCCGTTCTGGGCGATCTGGATGGGGATTGAACACGAGCGGATCCATATCGAAACCTCCAGCGTTCTACACCGTCAGCTGCCGATTGAGCTGATCAAACCCCATGAAAACTTTTACCGTTGCACGAAAAGCGGCGCCGCGCCTGAGAATGGCCTTGTCCCCATACAAGGCGGGGATATCGTGCTGGGAAAAGGGGAAGCCGATTGGGGACTCTACGGATGGGACAACGAATACGGGGCGCGGTCTTGTGCCGTCGAAAGTTTTGAAGCGTCGAAGTACCTCGTCAGCAACGGCGAGTTTTTGCCGTTTGTACTGGACGGGGGATACGGCGACCTTCGCTGGTGGGATGAGGAGGGGCAAAAGTTTTTGCGCATCCGTAAAGCCGAGTGCCCGCCGTTTTGGATTCCGCAGGGGGATGGGACGTATCGGCTCCGGACGCTCTGCGAGGAGATAGCGTTTCCGGCGAACTGGCCGGTGGAGGTCAATGCCCTCGAAGCGCAGGCGTTTTGCCGGTGGAAAAGCGCGCGGGATGCTAAAGTTTACCGTTTGCCCGGTGAGGCGGAATGGTACCGGATGGTGCAGGTGTGCGGCATGGAGTCGCAGGTTTACGACGATGTGCGGGCCAATCTCAATTTTGCCCACTTCGCGTCATCGGTTCCGGTCGATACGTTTGCGCAGGGTCCGCTGTATGATGTCGTGGGGAACGTATGGCAATGGACGCAGACGCCGATCGAGGGATTCGAGGGGTTTGAAACCCATCCGTGGTATGACGATTTTTCCACGCCGACGTTTGATGGCAAACACAACCTGATAAAAGGGGGATCGTGGGCTTCGACGGGCAATGAGATCGTCGCCGCTTCCCGCTATGCGTTCCGTCGACATTTTTACCAGCATGCGGGTTTTCGGTACGTATGCGGAGGCCGCGTGGAAGAGAGGGAACACGCAGCGCTCATCGAGGACCCCGAAATCGTGGCGTTGTGCGAAGCGGGGTACGCGCAAGGGGACGGTTTCGCCGTTGCCGCCGGCGAGGCGATCGCGCCGTTCGCCGATGCGGGAAGCGTGCTGGAACTGGGGTGCAAAGCGGGGCGGTTGAGTCTCGAGCTTTCCCGCTATTTCGGGAACGTCGTCGGAGTCGACCGTTCCGCCCGCTTTATTGCGCCGGGGGTAGAGTTGTTGCGGGAAGGATCGATACGCTATCGCAGCGGGACGTCGATCCGAGAGATCGCGCTTGAAACGCTGGCTCTTCCTTCCGCTACGAAAAAGGTCGAGTTTTATCAGGCGGATATGCGCAATCTCAAACCCCACCTGCGGGGGTATGCATGCATCATCATCAATGCGGTTTACGAGCCGCTCGCCGATATCGAAGCGATTGCCCGTTCTTTGCTCCCGAGACTCACGGCAGGCGGGGCGGTGATCGCCCTCACCGATACCCCCGTGCGAAGCGATGCGCGCGGCTTTGACTATGTCCGCGGTACAGAGACGGTGCGGGGGTACGTGAACGTATGGAACTAGACCCCTACAACGTCTTCATCGACCGCAGCGGCACGAACGCCGAAAAATACACCCTTCGGGCCTCTTTGTTCGGTACCGAAGAGGTACGGCCGATGTGGGTGGCCGACATGGACATCGCGACACCCGAATGTGTCCTCGAAGCGATCAGGGAACGGCTTGCCCACCCGGTGATGGGATACGAGATTATGAGCGATGCGGCGTACGATGCCCAGATCGGATGGTTTGAACGTCGCCATGCGTTCACGATGGAGCGCGAATGGCTCAGCTACTCCCCCTCGGTCGTCGCGTCGATCGGGTGTGCGATCCGCGCGCTCAGCGGGGAAGGAGACGAAGTGATCGTGATGGACCCCGTCTATCCCCCTTTTTACACGATGGTCAAACACAATCGCCGAACCCTGATCGTCCATCCCCTCCGCCCGGACGAGACGGGGGTATACCGCTTTGACCTTGATCGTCTCGCCTCGCAGGTCACCCCCAAAACGAAGATGCTGTTGCTGTGCTCGCCGCACAATCCGCTTGGGCGGGTTTGGTCGCGGGAGGAACTCGAAACGCTCGGTGCGTTTTGTCTTGAACGCGGGATCCGGATCGTCAGCGATGAGATACACTGCGATCTCGTCTACTCCCTCAACCGCCATATTCCCACTGCGTCCCTTTCGCCTGCGCTGCGTGAGAATACCGTGATGCTCATCGGACCGGGGAAGACGTTCAACATGGCGGGATTTTCGATTTCGACCGTCTGCATCCCCTCACATGAGCTGCGTGCGCTCTACGATGCAGAGCGTAAACGTCTGCACTGGGGAGAGGGGGCTTTGTTGTCCCACGTTGCCTTCGAAGCCGCTTATGCGCGGGGGGAGAGGTGGTATGCGGGGTTGATGGATCACCTGAATGCCAACGCCGAGGCGATCGTCACCTGGGCGTCATCCCGCCCGACGATAAGCGTCGGCAAGCCCGAAGCGACTTACCTCGCCTGGCTTGATTGCCGCGCTTTGGGAATGGGGGACGGCGAATTGCGGGAATTTTTCGTCCGCGAAGCCAGACTGGGGCTGAGCCCCGGACTGGGATTCGGCAAAGAGGGGAGCGGGTTTATGCGGCTCAATTTCGCCGTCCCCAGAGGCGTTTTGGACGAAGCGCTCGAAAGTATGGGAAGGGCGATCGATGGAACGCGCTAAAATCGATGCTTTTGTCGCCGAACATCATCTCCTCTCGCTCGCGACGTCGGGAGAGAGACTGTGGTGCTGCTCGGCGTTTTACGCGTATGATGCGGCGGGGGCTTCGTTCATTATCGCATCGGACGAAGCGACCGAACACATCGCGAATGTCTTGCGCAACCCCTCGGTGACGGGAACGGTGGCGCTGGAAACCAAAACGGTGGGAAAGATACGGGGGATACAATTTGCCGGGCGGATGGCTCGGGCGTCCGACGAGGAGGCCCGCCGTCTTTATTTCGGGAGGTTCCCGTACGCACGGGCGATGAATCCGACGCTGTGGCGGATCGAGCTCGATGAGGTTAAAATGACCGACAATACCCTCGGCTTCGGGAAAAAACTCACTTGGAAGCGTTCTGTTTCGGAGTGAAGTAGATACACTGTGCTCCGCTGGAGCTCAGGACGACCTGCGAGGGGATCATTCTCGATTTGAAACCGTAGGCTTTGCAGCCGTGCGGCTGGTGCGCTTCCCACGTCACGAAATAATAGGCGCAGCGGTGACAGTTGATCTTTTGCATGATTGGAAGTTTACCGTATAATTAGAAACTTTTTAAAGGAACGCTATGAATAAATTACTCTGCATGCTGGAACTGCAACAACGCCTCAACGACTCGACCAACGGCAAAGGATGGGAAAAAGGGGTAACGAAAGACGGAAAACGGATCAACTGGCGCCGTTGCGTCTATATGGAGTGTGCCGAGATGATCGATTCGTTCGGATGGAAACACTGGAAAAGCATCGCACAGCCCACCGATTACGCCAACCTGCAGATCGAGATCGTCGACGTATGGCATTTTATTATGAGCCTTGTCCTGGAGGACGGCATTTACCGGGAGGGGGAAACTTTTGCCCAGATGGCGGAATGGATGTCCGAAACTGTAGGATATACCGAACTTTGCAAGGCGCGAGAAGGGGAATTCGATTCGGACGAAGCATTGATGCTCAAAATCGAGATTCTGATGCGCCATGCCCTGCAGCCTGCGATCGACGGCGATCTGGAGAAAATGAGCGACGATTTTTTCAGGCTCGCGGCGATGGGAGGGCTCAACCTCGATACCCTCTATCGTCTTTACGTCGGGAAAAACATCCTCAACCAGTTCCGTCAGGACCACGGATACAAAGAGGGGCATTACGTCAAGGTCTGGAACGGCGAAGAGGACAACAGCGTGATGAAACGCTCGTGGGAAGCCCATCCGGATATGACCCCGGATGAACTGTATGCGGCGCTCAAAGCCGTTTATCCGGCCTGATTACCGCGTTTCTTTATTTCCGGTAGATTTCCGGAAATTCCCCTTTCCACCGTTTGTGACACCAGAACCAGAATTTGGGATGCGCGCGGATGATCCGCTCAAGCGTCGTCACGAGTTCCTGCGTTGCTCCTACAAGCGCCTGCGGATCTTCACCCGTTACTTCAATCGGATCTTCAAACCGGATCGTGTAGTGTTCATCGTCTTCGGTCAGGATATAGAGCGGGACGATCGGCGCTTCGTATTTGGACGAGAGGCTTGCCGGCGTCGAGGAGTGGTAGGTGCTGTGTCCGAAAAAATCGACGGCAACGCCGTGGCGTGCATTGCTGGCCTGGTCGATCATCAGTGAGACGCATCCGCCGCTTTTGAGCGTTCGGGCGAGGTGTTTGAGCGCCCCTTCTTTTTCGATCATCTCCATGCCGTGGCGGGTACGGGCTTCGAGCAGATAGGGGTTGAACTCGGGACGGTCGAAACTTTTGTAGATGGAAGTGGTGGGGACAATGAGCTTGGAAAGGGCGGTTGCCCCCAGTTCCCAGTTGCCGAAATGGGCGGAGATGAAGATGATCGGACGTCCCCCGGCGAGCAGGGCATCTACCGCTTCGCGGTTTTCGAAACGGACCGCTTTGCGAAAATCTTCGATCCGGTTGCGGCGGTTTTCCATCACCTGCAGAAAGTTCAAAAGGAGGTTCCGGTAGCAGTAGCGTTCGATGTGGAGGGTTTCTTGTTCGGAAAGTGTCCCGCCGAAGGCAAAGGCGAGGTTTTGGGAAATGACCCGGTTCCGCGAAGGTGCCAGCCGATGGGCCAGCCATGCCAGAAAAAGGAAAAAAGCTTTGCGCCATGACCCCGGCAGCGCCATCAGCAAACGCTCCAGCATTAAGAAAAGGCGAAAACGGGTCATAGCAGTTCCTTGGCTTTTTGTACGATAAGGTCAGGGTCGATTTCGCGAATCGAGAAATCGTTGCGATCGATTTTGAGGATATCGACGGTCGAGGACGACTGGATCGCGACGTTCAACGACGTCGGGTAGATCATCCGTTCGTTGGTCGGCCCGAACAGCGTGATCGAAGCCCGGTTCATCGCCCAGGCCATGTGGGTCGGACCGGTATCGTTGCCGATCGTCAGGTCGCATTTCCCGATAAAACCGACCAGTTCTCTGAGTGACATTTTCGGGGCGACGAAGGCATTGGGGGCATGGAGGGCGATCCATTCGGCATCCTTCCGCTCGGCTTCGCTTCCCCAGATGAGGTGGCAGGTCGTCCCCTCCAGTCCCGAGCATACCTGCGAAAAGAGCTCTTTGGGATAGCATTTGCTGGGCCACGAAGCGCCGATGACGCAGGCGACGGCGGGGCGATCCGAAGGAGAAAGGATGCCCTCCGGTTCCGACGGGAAGAGGGGGGCTTTGTCCCGGATCAGTGTTTCGGCATAGGGGATGTCGAGCGCTTCGGTGACGACCCGGACGTTTCGGCGGACGACGTTTTCGTCGTAGGGGATGGCCGAAGCGGTGTCGTAAAACCATGCCGCCGCCGATTCCCTCGCGCTGCGGCGGTCGAAGCCGTGGACCGGCCCTTTGAGGAGCGAAGCGACGAGGGCCGATTTCATCAGCCCCTGGGCGTCGATGATGCGGTCGTAGGGCGCGCGCCCTTTGAGCCCTCGGAGCGTACGCATCAACAAACCGAAATCCCGGCTCTTTTTGATCCGTTTGATCGGGACGGGGACCGTTTCGTGGAGGAGAGGATGCCCCTCCAGCAGCGGCGCAAACGCCTCTTCGACAAACCAGTCGATCAGGGCGTCGGGATAGCGTGCCTTGATGATCTGCAATACGACGGCGGTATTGACGATATCGCCCAGGGCGCTCAGCCGGACGATCGCGATTTTGGGACGGGGACTCTTCATAAGCGTAACTATAGCGCAACTAAGCTACAATCCCCCTCAATAATCACCCGCCAAAAGGAGAAAGGGATGGTCGTACAGGATATACAGCAATACGCGGAAGTCCGCCCGAAAGCACGAGCCTATTTTTGCTATCTGTTTCACAAAAACCTCCCTAACCACCTCCCCTCGGTATCGGTCGAAGCGGTTACGGCCCGACTGCTGAAAATCCGGGGCGATCTCAAAGGGCTAGAGGCGGCCTATCTCCTCGACGCCAAGGGAAACCAGGTGGGGCCGACCTATCTGAAAGAGGGGAAAAAAGAAGAGGACGCGGGTACGAGTCGTTCGACGCGGGCGTACTATTACCGGGCGATGCACGAGCGGCGCTGCACGATCACCGACCCTTACCCGTCGCTGCTCAACGACGAACTGACGGTAACCGCTTCCCAGCCGATTTTCGACGAATACGGCGAAATCGTCTACGTCGCGTGTCTGGATATGCCGCTGGCCGAAGTGCTGCGGATCGCCCACCCCCTTGCGGCGGAGACCTATGCGGGCAAGTTTTTCCGGATCGTATACGCGATGTTCTCGGTGGCACTCACTTTCGTCGCGCTGCTGCTGTTCGTCAAAGGGATCGAGAGTTTCCTCTCGTACGGTTTGGGGCATTACGAACGGATCGAGATCAAGGACATCTTTGAAGCGACGATTCTTCTGACGTTGTCGCTCGCGACGTTCGATCTGGTCAAAACGATTTTTGAAGAAGAGGTGCTCGGGCGACCCAAACACGATCCTGCGTCGGATATCCACAAAACGATGGTCCGCTTCCTGGGCTCCATCATCATCGCGCTTTCCATCGAGGCGCTGATGCTCGTATTCAAATTCGCGATGACGGCGCCGGAGATGCTGGTCAACGCGATTTACATCATCGGCGGGGTGTCGATGCTGTTGATCGGACTGGCGGTCTATATCCGCTTTACCCATCAAAAGGAGAGAATGTGATTGCGATCGTCGATTACAACATGGGGAACCTCGCGAGCGTCAAAAACGCGTTTGACTTGCTGGGTGAACGGGTCGTCGTCGAATCGGACCCCGAAAAACTCTCATCGTACGACAAAGTGATTTTGCCGGGGGTCGGGGCGTTTGCCGACGCGATGGAACACCTCAGAACCCGGGGGATGGATGAGGCGGTCAGGGAATACGCCCGCAGCGGCAAGCATTTGCTGGGGATCTGCCTGGGAATGCAGCTGTTGTTCGATTCGAGCGAAGAGTTCGGGATTAACGAAGGACTCGGCCTCATTCGGGGACGGGTCGTCGCGTTCGATACGAGCCGTTTTCACACCCCCCTGAAAGTTCCCCACATGGGATGGAACCGGATGTTCACGAAACCCCATGCGCTGTTTGAAGGTCTGGACGAAGCCCATTACCTCTATTTCGTCCACTCCTACCACGCCCTGTGCGAAAACGATGCCGACAGCATCGGCGAGAGCGTCTACGGCTACCGTTTTACAAGCGCCGTTGCGCACGAGAACGTCATGGGGATCCAGCCCCATCCGGAGAAAAGCCACCGGAACGGACTGAACATTCTCAAAAACTTTATCAACCTCTGACAAGGATAGACCAGCATGACTATTTTTCCCGCGATCGACCTCAAAGACGGCAAAGCCGTCCGCCTCACGAAAGGGGCGATGGAGAGCGCCAAAATTTATTCGGATACCCCATGGGAACTCGTCAAAACGTTCGAAGAGATGGGCGCCGAATGGGTTCACCTCGTCGATCTCAACGGCGCGTTTGCCGGAGAGCCCAAAAACCTCGAACAGATCCGCCTGATCCGTGAAAACTGCAACGTCAAACTCGAACTCGGCGGAGGCATCCGTGACGAAGCGACGATCAAACGCTATCTGGAACTGGGGATCGACCGGCTCATTTTGGGCTCTATCGCCGTGAAGGACCCCGATTTCGTCAAAGCGATGGCCGCGAAATATCCCATCGCCGTCGGGATCGATGCAATCGACGGATATGTCGCCGTCGAAGGGTGGGGCGAAGTGAGTTCCATGAAAGCGACCGATCTGGCCCGCGCGTTTGCGGATGCTGGGGTCGAAGCGATCATCTGCACCGATGTCGGGCGCGACGGTACACTTTCGGGCGTAAATGTCGATTTTACCCTTGAGATTGCCCGGGCGTCGGGAGTCGTGACGATCGCAAGCGGCGGCGTCCGCGACGAATCGGACATCGAAGCGCTCCGCGCGACGGGCGAAATCGAAGGGGTGATTGTCGGAAAAGCGTTTTATGAGGGTACAATCGATCTCAAACGCTTTTTTTAAACTTCCCGCAAAGATGGATGCGTTATCATTGGGTATTAAATCCGCAAAAATTTTGAATCGACAAAAGGACGTACATTGAAATTATTGGTAGTAGATGACAGTTCGACAATGCGCCGTATTATTAAAAACACCCTTTCACGGCTCGGGTACGAGGACGTGTTGGAAGGTGAAGACGGCGTGCAGGGATGGAATGCGTTGAATGAAAATCCCGACATGGGGATGCTGATCACGGACTGGAATATGCCCGAAATGAACGGCCTTGAGCTGGTCAAAAAAGTGCGTGCCGATGCCCGTTTCACGGATCTGCCGATCATCATGGTCACGACGGAGGGGGGAAAAGCGGAAGTTATTACCGCCCTCAAGGCCGGGGTGAACAACTACATCGTCAAACCGTTCACCCCGCAGGTCCTGAAAGAGAAGCTTGCCGCCGTTCTCGGTACTGAGGGTTGATGCAAGATTTCTATTACATGCTGGTGGTCAAACCATCATCTCATCTTGAACTCTTCAGCGATTTCCTGGTCGATCTCCTTCCCGTCGGTTTCGAAGAGACCGAGGAAGGATTCATTGTCCGCAGCGAAGAAAACCTCGAAACGGTCAGCTGGGGGATCGAACAATTTGCCGAAGCGCTTCAACGGGCGACCGGCGAGGTCGTCGACGTGGAACTTACCCTCACAAAAGAAAAAAACGACGACTGGATTGCCCGTTACCAAGAAGCGGTAACCCCGGTCGAAATCGAACCGTTCTACATCCATCCCACGTGGGAAGAACCCAAAGAGGGGATGCTCAACATTGCCATCGATCCGGCCCTCGCCTTCGGGACGGGGCACCATCCCACAACCGCATCGTGCCTGCGCGCCGTCGCCAAATACGTTCGTGCGGGAGACACCGTTATGGACGTCGGATGCGGCAGCGGGATACTGGCGATGGCGGCGCTTCGCAAAGGGGGCGTTGTGGATGCGTGCGATACCGATCCGCTATCGGTCGAAAACGCGGTTGCCAATGCTGCCCAAAACGGCCTCGAATACCGCCGTATCTGGGAAGGCCCCGTGCAGGAAAGTTCCGAACGTTACAACGTGATTATCGCGAACATCGTCGCGGATGTCCTTGTCTTCATCGCGTCGGACCTGAAAAAACGGTTAGAAGAGGGGGGTGTTCTGATCCTCTCAGGCATTATGGATAAATATGAAGATAAAGTGCTGCGCGCTTACAAGGCGATGGAGCTGACCGAGCGCATCGTCGAGAACGAATGGGTAACCCTCGTGATGACCCAAAAAGGAAATGGATAATTATGAGCCAAAACGAGTCGAATCCGAACCCGGACAAAAACGGCAACTTTTTCAACAAAAATCCGCTGATCACGTTTGCCATCTTTTCGATCGTCATCATCATGCTCTTCAAAGCATTTATCGGCGACGAGAATGAGTTGGCGGGAAAAATTTCGGGTCAGAACGTTACGCGGACGCAGGAGATCAGTTACGCCGACCTCAAACGTCTGATCGAAAACAAAGAGGTAGAAAAGGTATCGATCGGCCAGACCTACATCCGCGCCATCGGCAGCGACGGTAACGGTAAAGTCGCCTATACGACGCGCCTCGTTGGGAACGATCCGGCCCTGATCGCGCTCCTGGACAAACAGGGGATCAATTACAACGGTTTCTCGGAGAGCAACTGGTTTACCGAAATGTTCGGATGGCTCTTTCCGTTTCTGATCATCATCGCGATCTGGATGTTTTTCGCGGGGCGGATGCAACGGAACATGGGCGGAGGGATTCTCGGAATGGGGACCTCCAAGCGTCTCATCAACTCCGAAAAGCCCAAAACCAAGTTCGACGACGTGGCCGGTGCGCAGGAAGCGAAGGAAGAGGTACTCGAGATCGTCGATTTTCTCCGTTATCCGGACCGTTACGTCGAGTTGGGGGCCAAGATCCCCAAAGGGGTACTCCTGGTAGGAAGCCCAGGTACGGGTAAAACGCTGCTTGCCAAAGCGGTGGCCGGGGAGGCGGACGTTCCGTTTTTCTCCGTTTCGGGTTCCAGCTTCATCGAAATGTTCGTCGGGGTCGGTGCCGCACGGGTGCGCGATCTGTTCGAACAGGCCAAAAAAGATGCTCCGTCGATCATTTTCATCGACGAGATCGACGCCATCGGTAAAAGTCGCGCCGCAGGCGGCATGATGGGCGGAAACGACGAACGCGAGCAAACGCTCAACCAGCTGCTCGCGGAGATGGACGGTTTCGGCACCGATACGCCGATCATCATCCTCGCTGCGACCAACCGTCCCGAGATTCTCGATCCCGCGTTGCTCCGTCCGGGGCGCTTCGATCGCCAGGTTCTCGTAGACAAGCCCGACTTCCAGGGACGGATCGATATCCTGAACGTCCACGTCAAAGGGATCAAAAAAGACCTCGACGTGGACATCGAAGAGATCGCGCGTCTCACCGCCGGACTCGCGGGGGCCGATTTGGCGAACATCGTCAACGAAGCGGCGCTCCTCGCCGGACGAAAGAACCAGAAAACCGTTACTCAGGCCGATCTGCGCGAAGCGGTAGAGCGGGCCATCGCCGGTCTTTCGAAAAAAAGCCGCCGTATCGATGAAAAAGAGAAAAAGATCGTTGCGTACCACGAAAGCGGTCATGCACTGCTGGCCGAGACGACGAAGGGAGCCAAAAAAGTTTCCAAAGTCTCGATCGTCCCGCGCGGTCTGGCGGCTTTGGGCTACACGCTCAACACCCCCGAAGAGAACAAATACCTGATGCAACGCCACGAATTGTGGGCCGAAGTGGACGTATTGCTGGGCGGCCGGGCGGCCGAAGAGGTCTTTATCGGGGAAATCAGTACCGGCGCGGCGAACGACCTCGAACGGACTACCGATATTATCAAAGCGATGGTACAGATGTACGGTATGAGCGACGTCGCCGGGCTAATGGTCCTTGAAAAACAGCGTAGCAGTTTTCTCGGCGGCGGGATGACACAGTCCCGCGAATACAGCGATAAAATGGCCGAAGAGATGGATGCGTTCATCAAGCATTCACTGGCGGAACGTTACAATGCGGTCAAGGCCCGGTTGGAAGAATACCGCGGCGCAATCGAAAAAATCGTCGAGCTGCTCTACGAAAAAGAGAACATCACCGGAGACCAGGTGCGTGAAATCATCGAGGCATTCGAAATCGAAAACGGCATCGAGACCAAACTCGAACCGCGTAAAGAACACATGGGCGAAACGACGATTTCCGAATAACCATTACGAAAGAAGGGGCACTGCATGAATATTCAAAACGATACTTTTATCCTCTCCAAACGCGGCTGGCTCATCGCCGCCGTTGCGGGTGCGCTCTTTCTCTTTTTTACGATGACGGGGCTCCATCTGTTCCAGTTTATTTTCGGCGCATTGCTGATTGCACTGCTGGCGATTTTCCGCAATCCCGAACGCAATACGGCGGCGTATGAACCCGATGCGATCATCAGCAGTGTCGACGGGGTGGTTCTGTCGGTTGAAGAGGTGAACGTAGAGGAGCAGAAAATGTTCAAAATGACGGTTCTCAATTCCCTTTGGGACGTATCCATTCTGCGGTCTCCGTTCGATGCGACGGTAGAGGGGTACAAGATTCGCCGCGGCGCATCGTTGCCGCTGTACAATCCTCTGGCCGAAACCCTGAACGAAAAAGCGGTGTTGTCGTTTCGTTCTTCCAAAGGGAATGAAATCTACGTCGAACACGTCAGCGAACAGAACTGTTTTCCCATCGGCATCGACGCCGAGGTGAGCCAGAAACTCAAAGAAGGAGCCCGTTACGGCTTCCTGGCCAAAGGTCGCAGCGTAATCTACCTTCCCGAAAACGTCCGCCTCTCGGTCAATGCCGGGAACAGCCTCCGCGCGGGTGAAAGCGTCATCGGCTATTTCGCCGCCGCCTGAGCCAACCTGGTGTAAGGCCGGCACATGATCCGCAAAGACCCCCCGCCACCGATCGCCTATCTTCTCCCCAACTTTTTTACCGCCGCATCGATTTTTACCGGTTTTTATGCGATCGCCCTGGCGCTAGAGGGATCGTTTTCCGCTTCGGCATGGTTTGTTTTCCTCGCGCTCATTTTTGACGGGCTCGACGGCCGCGTCGCGCGAATGACCAATACGGCCAGCCATTTCGGCGTGGAGTTCGATTCGCTGGCAGACATTGTCGCGTTCGGTGTCGCCCCGGCGTTTTTGATGTACCTGTATGTAGGGGAAGAGTACGGGCGGATCGGGTTTGTGGCCAGTGCGTTGTTCATCATTTTCGGAGCGGTCCGGCTGGCGCGGTTTAACGTAACGACCTCACGGATCGAGCCGAGTGTTTTCATCGGCCTCCCCATTCCGACGGCGGCGATCATGATCGCGATTGCCGTATTGCTGCTCGAACGCTACGGCGAATACGTCGAGCTGAAATTTCTGATGCTGCCGCTGGGCATCGTGCTTTCCGTACTGATGGTAAGCAACATCCGGTATCCGAGCTTCAAAAAAATCAACTTCAAATCGTTCCATTTCCTCCGTTTTCTCGTCGGAGTGATCGTCGTCGCAATGGGGATTTTCGTTTATCCCATCGAGGGGATGGCGCTTGTCGCCGCCTTGTACCTTGTTTACGGCCCCTTAAGGGCCTCGTTTTACCTTATCCGCCGGTTTCTTCACAAAGCATGATATTTATGCGGCTCGTTCGCTAATTTGTCGGTATCGATCGCGAAATCGAAATAGCGCGAGACGAATCCGTTGTTCCCCAACCGGCTGAGCTGTCCCGCCCCGGCGGCATTGTTCTGTGCCTGAAGGTAAAGCAACCCAAGCGCGTAACGGGTTTCGGCAAAGGCGGGATTGGTTAGTTTGGAGAGTTCGAGGAGCGCAATCGCATTTTCGTAGTGTTCGGCTCCGATCGAGGCGCATGCGCCCAGGAAGAGGGTCTGGCCGTCTTTGATTTTGTGGGTATCGACGAGCTGATTGTAGAGCGCATAGGATTCTTCAAACTGCCGGTTGAACAGGTATGCCTGCGCCAGCGCGCCGGTGATGTCGACGGTATTGCCCCCCGTTGTCTGCAGTTGGCGTTTGAGCCGTTCGATCATCGGGGTGAGCTGACCCGTCATGACGCTCATCGTAACGGCCCGGTCACGGGTGATCTGGGGCCCGTAATAGAGGTCGTCGTAGCGGAAGTTTTTGGTTTTAAGATAGTTGATCGTCGACGAGGCGAAGGCTTTGGGCTTTTGCCGTTTGAAATGGGCGTCGATGTAGAGCAGATGCGGCAGCATGTCCGAAGGTTGCATTTTAACCAGTCTTTCGGAGGCTTTCCGTGCTTCTTCGTCATCCCCGTTTTCGAGGGCGATGAGGGTTTTTAGGCCGATGTAGAACGGACGTTCCCTGTAACGGTTGTCGAGCCATTTCGATGCTCCGGGGAAATTGTTCTGGGCGATTTCGAGAACGGTCCGGTAGAGCTCGAATTCCTCGCTCGCAGGTTCTTTCGAGAGGTTCTCTTTGAGGATGGAGGAGAGTTTGGCGTTGTGCCGGCCGATAAGATCGGAACTCATGAGGGCAAAGATCCCCGAGAGATAGTTGTCGGCATCGAGATGATAGGAACGGAGAAAATGGTCGTATGCCTTGGCGAAATCGCCCATTTGCGCGTAAGTCAGCCCGAGATTGTAATGGAGGATCGAGTGTTTCGGATTGTTTTTGAGCAGGGCATTGAACTGCACGTTGGCGTCACGGATCTGAAAATCGAGCGCTTTTTGGATGGCGAGGGCGATGCCGTGGTCAATGATTGAGAGGCGTGTGCTGTTCTCCAGATAGGATTTCGCCCCCTCCATGTTGTCGACGTAGATGCTGGCGTTCCCTTTTTGAATGTAATTGACGGCCTGCGAGGCATTGAAGATCTTGTAGGGCGCAAAATAAAAAACCGTCTGGAAGTTTTTGGATTTCGCGCCGTGTTTCTGACTCCGGTAGATGTTTTGCGCCGCATCGGGCTCGAACAGCGAGGGTTTGAGAAAGACTCGAATGGGATAAGGCGTATAGACCTGGTCGGGATAGGCCTGGGTCGTTTTGCGGATCAGACCGGCCGCCTCTTCCTGCAACCCCATTTTCAGGTTGACAAAGGCCAGCGCGAGGCTTTCTTGTACCGGTTCGGGGTTTTGCATCATCGCGTCGGAGAGATATTTTTTTGCGTTGCGAAGGTCTCCGGTGTTGGCATAAAGAAGACCCAGAGAAAACGAATCCTCCTCCTGCAGCGGATTTTCGAGTGCCTGGATGGCATCGGGATAATTGCCGTAAAGGGCGCTGATTTTCGCGCGCAGTTTGTTCTGGGTCGTGAGGTACTCTTCGGATGTGGGGTGCTTGAGGGCGCTGAGCGCCTCGGGATAATGCCCTTTGTAATAATGGATCAGGGTATAGTAATACGAATACAGCGGTGAATTGGTCTCCTGGGGCAGATAGGCCAGCGCCAGGTCGATGTAATAGTTGAAATCTTTTTCCCGTTTGAGATGAAGCGAACAAACCGCGGCATTGATCGCGCTGACGCATCGGTTTTCGCTGCTGGCGATGGAGCGTTTGAAGTTGTCGAGCGCCTGGGCGTATTTCCCCTCTTTAAGCTGGATCACCCCCAGGTTATACTGGGAGATCGCTTCGGAGTAGAGGGCGATTTTCTGGTAGAGCTTGAGGGCTTCGGCCGTTTCCCCGTTGGCGTAGAGGGTATTGGCCTTGTCGATCATTTTTTCGAGTTCGCTGGGTTCGATGATCTCTTCTTTCGGGGTTGCGTGCGTTTCGTTGAGGGCGGGTATGCCCGAAGCGGCCGGGGCTTCGTGCGAAGAAAAGAGAATGTATCCGCCGCCTCCGGCGAGGGCCAGGAGCAAAGCGGCGGCGGCACCGATGACGATCCGTTTCTTTTTACGGGCGGCGGATTCGTCGGATGCCTCACCGGGTTTGGGTTCGTTCGGGGAACCTTCGTTCGGGGTCTCCCCCTCTTCGATGATGATAATCTCTTCTTGGTTATCGGCCATACGGTCTCTTTATTCGCTTTAGAGGTATTTATGCAACACTTGCGGAATCCGGATCGAACCGTCTTCATTCTGGAAATTTTCCATGATGGCTATCATCGTCCGTCCGACGGCCAAACTTGAACCGTTGAGGGTATGGGCGAGAAGATTTTTCCCCTCTTCCTTGTAACGGATACGGGCGCGGCGGGCCTGAAAGTCGCGGGTATTGGAAACCGAACTGATTTCGCGGTAGGTGTTCTGTCCCGGGAGCCACACCTCCAGGTCGACGGTGCGGGCTGCGCCGAACCCGAGGTCTCCCGTACATAGGGTCACGAGGCGGTGGGGGAGCTCGAGCGCTTTGAGCAGATCCGAGGCACACGCGACCATCTCGTCAAATACCGCGTCGCTTTGCGCTTGCGTGGTGATCGCGACCAGCTCTACCTTGTGAAACTGGTGCTGACGGATCATTCCCCGCACGTCGCGTCCGCCGCTTCCCGCTTCTTTACGGAAGCATGAGGTGTAACCGGTCATTTTGATCGGGAGCTCGGAGGCGGAGAGGATTTCGTCCTGATACAGATTGGTGAGCGGTACTTCGGCGGTCGGGATCAAAAAGAGTTCTTCTTCTTCGACTTTGAAGAGATCCTCTTCGAATTTGGGAAGCTGTCCGGTCCCCTCCAGCGCGCGGCGGTTGACGAGTGCGGGGACGCTGACTTCTTCAAATCCGCGCTCGCGGTTGAAATCGAGCATGAAGTTGATGAGGGCGCGTTCGAGCCGCGCACCCATGCCGCTGACGACGCTGAAACGGCTTTTGGCGAGTTTGACGCCGCGCTCGAAATCGATCCAGCCGTTTTGCTCGGCCAGTTCCCAGTGCTCTTTGGGGGTGAACGAAAAGGCGGGCGGGACGAGGACCTTGCGGATCTCGACGTTGTCGTTCTCGTCCTCGCCCGCGGGGACGTCCGTATCGGGGAGGTTCGGGATTCTCATGATCAGCGCATCGAGCGCCTCTTCGGCCTCCCGCTGTGTTTCGAGGAGTTCGGCGACGAGGGCTTTGTTCGCATCGACCTGTTCTTTGAGTTCGTCGGTATTTTTCCCCTCTTTTTTGTACTGTCCGAAAAGGCGGCTGAGTTCGTTTTGTTTCGCCTGGGCGTTTTCGTACGCGGTTTTGGCCGCTTTGAGGGCTTCGTTGGCGCCCTGGAGCTCGCGGATCGTCTCGGCGGAGACTTTTTTGCGCATCAGCGCGGAGGCGGTTTCGTCAAAATTTTTCTGGAGAAGTTTTACATCGATCATAAAGGATTATTCCTGCATTAAAAAGTGATCGATTATAGCCAAAAGAGGCTGAAATTAGCTCAAAATCGCCTTTGCCAGCTCGAACTGGTTCGCCGTCATAATGTGGATTTTGGGATGGAGCGCTTTGAGTTCGTCGAAAAGGTTTTTGCTTAGTTCGAAGCCGACGCGGTATTCCTCCTCCGGCCCCCTCAGCGATGCCGCTTCCAGGGCTTCGACCCATGTTCCGGGGACAAAGATGCCCGGGACGTTTTCGTCCAGAAAACGGGCCGTGCGGAGTTTGGTGATCGGGAAATAGCCGAGAATGAGCACCGCATTTTTGCCGTGTTCGGCGTTGGCCTCTTCCATCATCGCCAGCAGTTTCCGCGCGTTTTCGAGGTCGTAAACGGGCTGGGAAATGATGCCGATCGCGCCGTGGGCGACTTTTTTGGACATCCTCTTCTGCAGCGTCGCCGCACTTTTGGCGTAGGCGTCGATGACGGCAAACGGGTAAATCTCCTGTACCGGGGAGAGGAGCTTCTGTCCGGCAAGATCGGTACCCCCGTTGAGGGTCGAGATGATTTCGAGGAGGAGTTTGCTGTTGGCTTCGAAAACCCCTTTGGCGTGAGGCTGGTCGGAGTAGTGGGCGCTGTCGCCGGTGAGGGCGAGGATGGCGCGGACGTTTGCCTCGTTGGCCCCCAACAGGTCGCTTTGGAGCGCGATGCGGTTGCGGTCGCGCATGCTCATCGTGGCGAGCACCGGCAGGCCGAAGCGGTTCTGGAGCATCTGCGCGGCGAAAAGGGCGTTGTATTTGAGTTTTGCCAGCGGGTTGTCGGTCGTACTGAAACCGTCGACGAGGTGCTGCAGGCCGAGCGATTCGATTTTATCGACGGTGGGGGCGAATCGGGCCGATCGCGACGGGGTGGTTTCCAGAGTGATGTAAGTGCCGGAGCGGAGTTTTTCGATAAAGGTGCCGAACAAAAGATGCCTTTAGGGGTAACAAAGATATAATTGCGTCATTATAACAAAGAGGATAAATTCTTTTGATTAAGTTAGCGGTATTTGATTTTGATTCGACCCTGATGGACGGGGAGACGATCGATTTTTTTGCGGAAGCGCTGGGGATCGGCGAAGAGGTTTCGGCCATCACCGAGCGGGCGATGAACGGCGAACTCGATTTTTTCGAAAGTCTGCAGCAGCGGGTAGGGCTTTTGAAAGGGCTGGAGTTTTCCAAGGTGGAAAAAATCTGCCACAACCTCCCTTACATGCCCGGAGCGGTCCAGACGATCGCCGATCTGAAAGCGCGGGGGATCAAAGTGGTCTGCTTTAGCGGAGGATTCCGCAGCGCGACGTCGTATGCGAAAGGAATTTTGGGGTACGATGCCGATTTTTCGAACGTGCTGCACGAAAAGCACGGGCACCTCACTGGGCTCGTCGGTGGCGACATGATGTTCGATTTTTCCAAAGGGGATATGCTGCTGCGGCTGCAGGGGCTTTTCGGAATCAGCCCCGAAGAGACGATGGTCGTCGGCGACGGCGCGAACGACCGTTCGATGTTTGCGCACGCGGGGACGAGGGTGGCCTTCTGCGCCAAGGAGATTCTCAAAAAAGAGGCGAACGTCATCGTCGAGACGAAAGATTTGACGCAGATCATTACAAAGGTATTTCAACCATGCTAGAAAATTCACTCTGGACCCAGTACAATCCCCAAAAAACGATCCGCGAGGTACTGGCGCGTATTTACGAATGCAGCGCCGTCGAGATCGGCGAGGACGAACGGGAGCTCTATGCGGCCCTTAAACGCCACCTGACCAAAAAAGAGCTTAAAATGGTAATCATGAACGAAGCCGGTTTCGCCCCCGAAGCGATCGCCGGGGAAGTCGGACTGGATGCGGAAGCCCTGCGGAAGGCTCAGTACAAAGCGTACCGTAAAATCCGGCAGGAGAAAATCCGGCGCGAAGTGAATACCGGAATGCCTCAGGAAGAACCGGAAGATAACGGTGATGAACAGTAACGTGAAGCTTTGATACAATTTTGATAAAATAAGCTGAAAAACTATCACATTTACATAACATTAAACCTCTATTTACCCTTTATGGGATATGATGTCCGGCATCAAGACATCTTCACCGTTTTTTCGGAAACGTTGAAGGTGTCTTAAACCATTAAATTTCGTAGGAGAACGACATGAAAAAGTCTGCTTCATGCTTTCTTGCTGCACTTGTAGCGGTAGGAATGATGAGTACAGCCGCATCTGCGGATGTCAAAAAAGGGCAAAAAGCCTATTTGAAAACCTGTAAAAACTGCCACGGAAGCGGTACAAAAGGTGCTGCGATGCACACACAGGACGAGTGGGACGATCTTTTCGCCAACGGCGCGGCAAAAATCATCAAAGCGCACGCAAACGACAAATCGGCGGCTTACTTCAACGGCGATCTGTTCAAAAGCCAGGCTCAAGACCTGCGCGACTTCCTGTTCGAATACGGTTCGGATTCAGGAAACGTGCCTTCTTGCGGCTGATACCGCCTTCTTCGCCCCTTTCGGGGCATTTTCTCCCCTCTATTCGAAATCTTCCAGTGTTTTTAGTTCGATAACCCCATACGCCGGTTCCTCATAGGGATGGTTTTCTCTCAATGCGCGTAAAACTTTTTTGAGGCATTCGGCCGTACAGACGGTTTCGATTTTCACTTCCGGGACGTATTCGACCGTCTCGATGCGCCCGATGGCGGGGTTGGCCCCCTGAAGCGGCCGGAACTGTCCCGTTCCGCCGCACTCCCAGCTGCAACGGTCGTAGTGTTTGTATTTTCCCGCACCTGCCGCGAACAACGCTTCTTTGAGATGCTCGGCATCCCCGGTGGGGACGTAGACGATCAACTGGTAAAGCATGACGATTCCTTTGTATTAGAACAGGTTTAAAGTGTCGGATCAATTATAACTTTAAACCTCCCATACCCCTTTTAAGTTACAATCTTTGCAAAGAGCACAAAGGGATAATGATCTGATGAAAATAGTCATTTGCGGTATGAGCGGCTTTGTCGGGAGCGCTCTGGAAACCTATTTCCGGGAAAAAGGGGATAACGTAGAGGCTCTGAGCGTCCGAAGCGGCACAAGCCTCGATACGGTTGCTTCGGCGCTCGAGGGGGCGGACGTTTTGATTAATCTGGCCGGAGCGAATATTCTGGGACGCTGGACCCCCGAGTACAAAAAGGTGCTCCGTCAAAGCCGTCTGGAGACGACGGGGAAAATTGTCGACGCGATCGGGCGGTGCATCCATCCCCCAAAAGTGCTCCTCAACGCCTCGGCCGTCGGGATTTACGACAGTTTTCACCAGCACGACGAACACTCCCGCCATCTGGCGGACGATTTCCTGGCCGATCTGGTACGGAGCTGGGAGGGTGTCGCTCTGCGTGCCGCTTCGGAACGTACCCGTGTATGTCTGATGCGTTTTGGGGTAGTTTACGGCCGGGGAGGGGGGGCGATGGCCAAGATGCTTCCTCCGTTTCGTTTCGGCTTTGGCGGAAAAATGGGGGACGGATACCAGATGATTTCGTGGATACATCTCGCCGATCTGGTCCGAGCATGCGAATTTTTGATCGAACAGCCCCGGATCGAAGGGATTGTCAATTTCACCGCCCCCGAACCCATCAGCAACCTTGCACAGACCAAAGCGATGAGTCGCATTCTTCAGCGTCCCGCTTTTTTCGACCTTCCCGCCTGGCTGGTGAAGCTCGTTTTCGGAGAGGGGTCAACGGTCATGCTTGATTCCAAAGAGGTGTATCCCCGCCGGCTGCAGGAAGCGGGGTTTACGTTTTTGTACCCTACCTTTGACAGCGCGATGGAAGAAATTGTCCGCGTCCGAGATTGAGAAGCTCCTCGTCGAGGCGGTAGGGGTGTAACGCGACCTCGTCGATCGTTCGGAAAACGAAATGGCTTTGGGTGTAGCAGATAACCGAATCGCTTTTGCCCGCAAGGAGAGCGTCGATCGCATAGGTGACGAAACGGTACGCCATGAGACGGTCGTATACACTGGGGTTTCCGCCGCGTTGGGTATGACCCAGAACGTTCACCCGGGCTTCGAAGCCGAGTTCGCGTTCAAACCATTCGGCGACGGAGGAGGAACGCCCCAGCGCTTCGGATACGACCGCGATGAAATAATCCCTTCCCGCTGCGGTCTGGGATGCGAAACATGCTTTGTATTCGTCGATTTCGACGGGGATTTCGGGAATGAGGCACAGCTCCGCACCCGAAGTGAGCGCGGAGACGAGGGCGAGGTATCCGCAGTTGCGTCCCATTGTTTCGATGACGAAAGCCCGGCGGAACGACGCCGCCGTATCGCGGATCTGGTCGATGGCATTGCGGATCACCCCCAGCGCCGTATCGACTCCCAGACAGTAATCGGTTCCGTTGATGTCGTTGTCGATGGTGGAGGGGATGCCGCAAAAGGCGATGCCGGTCTCTTTGTAAAACTGTTCCATGCCGCGAAAACTCCCATCTCCTCCCAGAACGACAAGCATGGATATTCCCCGTTTGCGGAGATTTTCGGCCGCAATGCTGCGGTAGGCGCTCTCTTTGAACCGCTCGGAGCGTGCCGAACCGATTTTCGTCCCCCCCCGGGTAATGATCCCCGAAACGTCCGGATACCCCGCCGCGACGATCCGGTCGTCGATGAGCCCTTCATAGCCGTGGTGGACGAAAAAAGGGTTCAGGTTGTTGGCAAACGCGTACTCAACGAAGCGTTTGAGGGCGGGGTTCATCCCCGAAACGTCCCCTCCCGAACAGAGGATCGCGATATTTCGATTCATGGTTTCTCCTGTAGGTAGTGCGCCAGCCATTCGGTGCTTTGGCGCGAAAGTTCGCGGGTAGCGCGGCTGAGGGCGTCGACGCCTCCCCTGGCATCTCCCGAGGCCGCGGCCGCGACGATTTGAAACCTTTTGGACGAGAGGGTCTGCTTGGTTTTGGGATCGATGAGCCGATAGGTCATATCGATGTAGCCTTCGCTTCCCCCCTCTTCGCGAAAACGGTGTTCAAAAGCATTGAGATCCGATTCAAGCAGGTGTGTCGCCCCGGCGGCCGAACCCGGGGGGAGGATTGCGGCGTAGAGTTTCCGATTTTGCAGCGATGCGACGAAGTTGCGTTCGATCAGCAGTGCGGGGGCGTCGCTCCACCGGCTGTAGAGGTATTCCCCCGATTCCCCGTGCGGACGGAGGTAGCGGAGGGCTTTCGAACCCAGCGAGGGAAGGGTGCGGGTCGGGGCGAGTTTGATCGTTCCCGCATGAAGGGGTGCGGAGGTATCGAGGGATGCAGCGGAGTTGGGAAGGATCGTGTAGACGCTGCTCGCGGGGGAGTTCAGCGAACATCCCGCAAAAGTCAATGCGCCGAGGGCGAAAAGGAGGAGGCGTAGCATGGTTATTCTCCTGGACCGGGTTTTTGGGATGTTTTTTTGAAAAGAAGATCCGAAGGGCTCTCCCGCAGGCCGCGGATGGTTGTCTCCATCTCCTGGGTGAGCGTTTTGGTCTGGACGATCAGTTCGTTGAGTTCGGCGGCGGTGGGGGAAGCGATCGATTTGAGGTCGTAATCGCCGCGGTCCAGCGACGCTTCGAGTTTTCGGATCAGTGCGTCGCTCCGGAGAGAAGTCTTGTGCAGCGAATCGAGCGTTACGGCCATTTTCGTCTGCACGAGCGTGTTGAGGTTGTCCGACGTTTGTTTGACACTTCCCGCGGCGTTTTTCATGCTTCCCAGCGCCTCCGAGGCGTTGGATTCAAGTGCCGCGCTGCGTTCGAGAATCGTCCGGACCTCTTTTTGGTACCCGTCGATCTGTTCGCTCAGCGAGCGGAGGTGTTCGAGGCTTTGACGGACGTTTTCGACGTTGCGGTCGTCGAAAAGGCGGTCGGCGTGCTCGAGGGTCTGGGAGAGCTTGTTGGCGACGTTGCTGAGCGACTCATCCAGTCGCGTGATCAGTGAAGGACGAGCGGGAATGACCGACGCGCGCTGACCGTTTTCCATCAGCAGCGGAGCGTTATTGGAACCTCCCGTAATCTCGATGAACGCCAGCCCCGTAATACCGTAGAATTTCAGTACGGCGTACGAATCGGTTTTGATCGGCGTCTCTTTTTTGATTTTGAGGATGAGTTCCACCTCTTCGTTGTTGCGGGGGTTGATGCGGATCGATTCGACTTTTCCGACATCGACGCCGTTGTATTTGACCGATGCTTCGGGGGCGAGCCCGGAGACCGATTCGGTGATGTAGACATGGAAACGGCGGTAGTCCCGTTCGTCCTGGCCGTATTTACCCAGCCAGAATGCGAACGCGATGAGCCCCATTGCGAAAATGACGACGAAAAGACCGGTAAAAGTGTAGTTATAACGAGATTCCATGTGTCCCTTTCTGAAAAAAGTAATCCACGATCGGATGGGAGACGGCGAGTACTTCGGCAAGAGTCCCCTCGGCAATCGCCCGTTTGTCCCCCAGCAGGGTGAAACGGTCGACGATGTGGTGTATGGTATCCAAATCGTGGGTAACGAGGACCACCGTCAGCCCCAACAGGTCGCGAAGTTCCTGAATGAGCGCATCAAACTGGCGCGAGCTCAGCGGGTCGAGCCCCGATGTGGGTTCGTCGAGGAACAGTAGTTTCGGGTCGAGCGCCAGCGCCCGTGCGAGTGCGGCCCGCTTGACCATTCCGCCGCTGAGCTGGCCGGGATAGAGATGGATCGCGTGGGGAGGGAGGCCGACGAGATCGATTTTGAGCTTGACGAGTTCACGGACGAGCCTGGGGGGAAGGCGGGTGTATTCATGGTAGAGCAACGCAATGTTTTCTCCGACGGTCAGGGAGGAGTAGAGCGCTCCGGACTGAAACAGAACTCCCCAGCGGCTGCGAAGATCTTGGGCCTCTTCGTACGAGAGGTTCGCAAGATCGTAGCCGAGCACGTTGATACGTCCGCTGCGGGGGCGTTCGAGCATGATCATCTCCCGTAAAAGGGTCGATTTTCCCGAACCGCTTCCCCCCAGCAGCGCGTAAATCTCATTTTCGTAGACGGTGCAGCTGACGTGATCGTGGACGATGTTGTCATCGAATGCGGTGACGACGTCCCGGACGGTGATAACGGGCGTTTTCACAGCTTCAGCTCCGTCAGAAGTACCGAGAAAAGGGCGTCGCAGGCGATGACCAGGAAGATCGAGTTGACGACGCTCTTGGTGGTATAGTGGCCGATGCTTTCGGTATTCATCGACACCTGAAATCCCCGATAGAGGCTGGCCATCGCGATTAGAAAAGCGAAAAAGGGCCCTTTGACGATCCCGATGACGTAGTGTTTGAGCGCAAGGGCGTTTTGAAGCCGATGGATGAATTCGGGGAAGCTGATGTGCGACTGGGTCGAGGCAATCACCATGCCGCCGAAAATACCGACGATGTCGGCAAAAAAAATCAGCAGGGGCATCACGAGCATCAGGGCGATCACCCTGGGCCATACGAGAAAGACGAAGGGATTGAACCCCATCGTTTTCATCGCGTCGATCTCCTGCGTCATCTTCATGGCTCCCACCTGCGCCGTAAAGGCCGACCCGCTGCGTCCCGCCACGACGATGGCCGTGATGAGGGGAGCGAGTTCCCGGGTGAGCGAGATGCCGATCGTATCGACAATAAAGATGTCGGCTCCGAATTTCTGTAGCTGTACGATGCTTTGGTAAGCGATTACCACCCCGATCAAAAAGGCGCTCAGGGCGATGATCGGCAGTGCCTGCAACCCCGTGGTCCGAACGTGCGCGCCGATCGCGTGCCAGCGGATTTTCGAAGGATGGCGGAGGGTGTGGACCAGCAGTACGAAGGCTTCGCCCAAAAAAGAGAGAAAGTTCGCCGCCCCTTGCGCATAACGGTGGGTTTCGCGCCCCAGGGAATAAAGCCATGAAGAATGGCCCGGAGGGGGAACTTCACCGATAGGATGGGGGTAGAGGAGGCGGTAAAGTTTGGTCTGGTTGTCGTCCGCGCCCGTGAGGGTCGATTCGATTCCGCTTTCGCGAAAAGAACGGTCGTGCAGATGCCACAGCGCCATTCCGGCCGAATCGACGTCAAGCACCTCGCGCACGTCCCATTCGACGGCTGCAGGCGGACGGAACTGTTCCAGGGTGCGGGCGGCGCCGCAAATGTTGGGAAGCGTCCAGTCGCCTCTGCATATCAGCCGCGCTTTGGTACCTTCTATGACAACGGTTACGGTTGCCGGGGATGTGCTTCGCATCCTTCAATTATAACGCATTTGATCCTTTTTTGGCAGAGAATGCCAGTACGGATACCAGCGCTGAAAAGGCGCCGATAAAAACGATCGTATATCCAGTCGGAAGATCGGCATAGAATGCCGTGAGCATTGACAGTATCCCGCACAGGCTTCCCAGGAATACCGCAAGGGGATACGGGGAAAACCGGCACTGCATCGATGCGACAAGAATCGGCCCGACAAGCAGTATGAATACGACAAGCACTCCTGCAAGCTGAACCGAAGATGTTACGGTTAACGCCAGCAGGGAGAAAAAAAGTGCTTCGCGCCCGAATCCACGGCTTCGGGGATAGATCAATGCGATTGCCGCACCGATCGCTCCATAGAGGGGCAATGCTTCCAAAAATTGTTTTTGTGTTGTAAACAAAATGTCGTTGGCCAGCAAAGACTTGAAATGTTCCATTCCTTCAGCCGAATGGGCCAACACAATCAATATGGCACTTGCGCCCAATACGTATATCAATCCGATGAATGCCTCGAGATGAAGGCGGCGCGTGGTGGCAAAAGCGATTAACAACCCTGTTCCGAGCGCAAATGCAAGAGTGATCGGATACAGGAATTCTCCATGAAAATATCCCAGGCTGATTGCAGACCCAAGTGCTGCAGCCTGTGCAATGGAGAGATCGGTAAAAATGATCCCCCGTTCGAGAATGCCTTTCCCGAACCAGGTGTGAAGCGCGACCAGGATAACGATGAGTACGGCCGGCAGGAGAAACAGATCGGTCATTGCAGACTTCCGATGAGGGAATCGAAGAGTGACGCAAGATTCCCTATCCCTTTTTGTGCCCCCACATCATGGGGCAGAACGACGAGCCTGATGCCGGTTTTGGTATGCAGGAATTCGGCTGTTTTGGTCGGGTGGTAGACATCGTGCATGATGCAATACGGATTGCGTTCCTGTATCAGTGCGACGAGCTTCATCGTATGGGTGGCGGATGGGGGGATTCCGGCAAGAGGTTCGATCGTCCCGATGGGTTTTATCCCGTATGCACGGAGGAAATAGTTGAATACCGGGTGATATTGAATAATTTCTTTGCCTTTGAGAAATGCCATCTGCTTTTCCCATTGTTTCAGGCGGGCATTCCATTGCAGTTTGAATACGGTGAGGTTATTCTGATATCTGGATGCGTGCGATGGATCGTTCTTGCTTAGAAAAACGGCGATCGATTCGGCAAGAACGGGAATATTGCGCGGATCGAGATGGAAGTGCGGATTTCCGTCGGCGTGAACGTCCCCGCCTGCGCGACTGGTATCGGCGGGAACGTCGATCAAGCGAATTTTTGAGGCCAGCGTAAGACGGCTGGAAGATGACGCGAGACGGGTATTCGCCGCACGCTCCAGTAGCGGCGGAAGCCAACCGATTTCAAGATCCGCGCCGTTGGTGATCAGCAGATCGGCTTTGCGCACCTTGGTGATAAGGGAAGGTTTCGGAACCACGAAATGAGGGTCCCAGTTCCCTTGCGCCAGAGTCTCTACCCGAACGTTATCGCCGCCGATCGATTCGGTTAGCGAAGCGATGTAGGGATAGGTGACTGCAACTGTCAGCTCGGCATGTAGCCCCACGGCACACAGAGCCGATGCAAGAAGCCTTTTCAACATTGTGTTCCTTTAAAATGAATGGGCCGCATGGGTGCCCAATGCAACATTGATTGAAAATATCAGCGAATCGAGAGTCCGGCGATTGCCTTCTTCGTCGAACAGTGCATTCGAATGAGTATACTGGAGACGATAACGGGCAAATTCACTGGTATTGTATTCAATCATCGCCGAATATTGATCCATGTGCTCCGGTTGTTCCTGATCGACACCGTTTTTTATGACGTCGTTACGGTAAATATTATCATAGCGCGCACCGATTTTCCAGGTCTGATCGGGTGCATAGACAAGCTGGGTATAGTAGCCTGACTGTTTTTTATGCATTGTCGGCGATACCAGATTATTGGTCGTCACATCAGCATCGGGATCGGAAAACTGAGTCCCTTCCATGTCGCGGTAAAGCCATTCGCTCTGCCATGTCAGCGAACTGTAGCTGTCGAAATAGTGTTTGACCGTGAGATCGAGGCCGTAAAGATCGCTTTCTCCGGCAAAAGCATGAGGCGTTTCGTCGCTAAAATGGTCAATACGGCTTTTGCCGTTGGCGATGCTGGCGCCTGCGAGAATGGTGGTGTCTCCGATATCAGCGGAAGTTTTGACGTAGCCTATCAATAAGGAGGGTTGATGGGCGGAGCCGGCGAGGATCTCTTCTTCGTAACCTTCGCTTGGATTGTTAATGGCGGCTTGACCGAACATGGCTTCGTTTTTTCCTTGAAGCGCTTCGAATCCGACCATCAGGTAGTTACTCGTCGGTGCGACCCATTGCAGTTGTGCCCCGATTTCATTGATTCCGTGGTTTCCGAGAAATGCTTCGTATACCAGAGGCATATCCGAGAAATTCCAGGCATGGTGATGCTGGTTGTTCAGTCGCCCGAAATCACTCAGGAATTTCCCGCCGCGTGCCCGGAAATTGTAGGGAAGGGCACGCGTAGTGACGTAGGCTTCTTCGATTTCCACGGAATCTTCGGAAAAATGGAAAACAGCATTGGCGTCAAGATAAGGATCGACGGTGCTGTGAATTGCCAGCTCGGCGTAGTTAAGGTTGAACCCGTTGGAAGCGTTGTAGGTCGCGTGATCGTGTCCATCATGGGAATGGGAACCGATAAGACCGTGAGCGACGCCGGGAAGTTCAAGATGCTGAGTCACTTCGTCTTTTTTCGAGCGGCTTACGTAGGAAGCGTCGAGGATGAGGGAGAGATCGAGACCCGAAGTGGTTTTGGCGACCGCATCGACGAGTTTGGAGGTGGGCTTTTCCTCCGCCGCGGCCAGGGGGGCGGGAGAAGTCCGGGTACTTTCGAGAGTATCGATTTTGGCCTGCATGGCCTTCATCATCGCTTCCATCTGCGCCATCTGCGCCTTGAGGCTTTGAAGTTCGGTGCTGTCGGCCGACAAGGCCGCCGCCGCGAGGACGGACAATACAAGTTTATTCATCATAAGGGTTTCCTGATCGTGTAATTGTTGGATATCGTAAGAATGAAATGGTGTAAAACGATCAGGAGAGGGGAGGGGAACGGTTTTTGAAAAGAGCGGGTGCGGTTAAGGGGTGCGGCGCCGGAGGAGCTTTATACGCTTCGAACGCAGCGGCGAGGTTCACCGGCGGGGTTTCATCGTTGAGGACGACCGGAGTATGCCCCAACAGGTAAAGGGGACAGCTCTCTTCGACGGATGCGTCGGCATGATGATCGTGATCGTGGATCACTTCGTGCAGGGCACCCAGAAGGGTCGATACGATGAACAAAACGGCAAATAAACGTTTGAAGCGTCGCATCTTTCCCCTTTTTTTGATGCGAATTTTAGCACAGATGGCATAGGGTTTGCTTTCGTATGTCATAATCAAAAAGTTTTAAAGGAATCGGATGATGATCAAACGTTTTAGCACCCTCTTATTTACTTTTTCACTCGCCCTCTACGGCGATATCAACAAAGCCGAACTGAACAAACTCGAAGTCGAGGCACTTATCGTCAAGGATCTCAGCGCCAAACAGACTCTTTATGCCAAGGAACCGTTCAAAGAAGTCCAGCCTGCCAGCCTGACCAAGGTAATGACGGCGATCCTGGCAATCGAGCGGGGGAATCTCGCGCAGCCCGTTACGATCACGCGGGAGATGACGCGGGTCGAACCGACGATCGCGGGGTACCGGAGAGGGGATGTGATCCGGCTCGAAGATCTCATCAAGGCGGCGATGATCAAATCGGACAACGACGCGGCCAAAGCGATCGCGATCACCGTCGGGGGGAGCGAAGAGCGGTTCGTCGAGATGATGAACGCCAAAGCCCGGGCGATCGGGATGAAACACACCCGTTTCAGCAACCCTTGCGGATACGATACGAAAGGGCACTATTCGACCCCTAAAGACCTCCTTAAAATGACCGAATACGCGATCCAGAACCGTAAGTTCAACGAAATCAGCAAAATGAACGAGCACCGCTACCGCGCGCTGAACAAAAAACGGGAGTTTTACGCCTACACCCACAACCGCCTGCTCAACCGCTACCAGTACGCCGTCGGGGTCAAGACGGGGTATACCGCCAAAGCCGGGCCGTGTCTCATCGCCCGGGCGAAAAAAGACGGTAAAGACTGCGTGATCGTCATGATGAATGCGAAAGGGGACCGTTGGAAAACGGCCAAATCGATTTTTGAACAGGTCCTCAACAGCTAGAGAATGCCGTTTTTTTCGAGGAATTCTCGGTAAAGTCTCTCTTTTTCTCCCCTTTTCATCGACGCGTGGGCCGGCGAGGTGGAGGGGAGCTGTATCACCCTTATCCCGATGTCGCCGTAATATTTCATAAACAGATCGAAGCTTTTTTTCCCCGTACATCCGATCGCTCGGATATCGGGATATCGGCTCAGCAGGGCGACGAAATCGTTGGGGAGGCAGTTTTTCAGATTGGTATCGCTTGAATTGCTTCGGACGCAGCTGCCGACCACGTCCCATAATCCGATCCCTTTTTCAAGGCAAAACGCCTTTTTGGCTTCGCCGGAGGGGAGCGCGACGCCGAAGATACTCTCCATGATCGGCCAGAAAGCGTTGCGGGGATGGGCGTAATAAAACGACTGCTCGAACGATGCGATACTGGGGAAACTCCCCAAAAACAAAACGCGCGTACGGTCATCGATGATCGGCTCAAAGGGGTGGCGTTGCGGGGTCATGTTGAAACTTTACCTTACCTTAAAGCATATTCAGCTAAAATTCCGCCATTAATTCACGGGCACACGACCCGTACAAAGGAACTGCATGAAGCGCGCTTTGCTCAGTGTAAGCGACAAAACCAATATCGCTCTGTTCGCGAAATCCCTGATCGGACTGGGATATCAGATCATTTCGACGGGAGGAACGTACAAGCTTCTTCGCGAAGAGGGGATCGATGCGATCGAAATCGATGAGGTGACCAAATTCCCCGAATGTTTCGAGGGACGGGTTAAAACCCTCAACCCCTACATCCACGGGGGAATCCTCCACCGCCGTGACAAGCAGTCGCACCTTGACCAGGCCAAAGAGCTGGGTGTCGAGGCGATCGACCTGGTGTGCGTCAACCTCTACCCCTTCAAAGCGACGATCGAAAAAACCGACGATTTTGAAGAGATCATCGAAAATATCGACATCGGCGGACCCGCGATGGTCCGTTCCGCGGCCAAAAATTTCGACAGCGTCGTGATCGTGACCGATCCATCGGATTATTCGCTCGTGCTCAACGCCATCGAAAACGGCCTCAACAGTGTCGAGTTCCGCCGCGATCTGATGATCAAAGCTTACGAGCATACCGCCGCTTACGACAGCATGATCGCCAACTATATGAACAAGCGCTTCAACAACGGCATGGGAGCCAAGCAGTTCATTGTCGGAAACAAGGTGATGGATACCCGATACGGCGAAAACCCGCATCAGAAAGGGGCCCTGTACGAATTCGACGCGTTTTTCAGCCGCAACTTCAAAACCCTCAAAGGGGAAGCGAGTTTCAACAACCTCACCGATATCAGCGGCGCGGTCAAAATCGCCGCGGCGTTCGGGAATGAAAACGCGATCTGTATCGTCAAACACGGTAACCCCTGCGGTTTCGCGATCCGCGACAACCTGCTGGACGCTTATACCGAAGCGCTTAAATGCGATCCCGTTTCCGCCTTCGGCGGTGTCGTCGCGGTGAACGGCGTCGTGACCAAGGAACTCGCCGAAAAAATGAACGAGATGTTTCTTGAGGTAATCATCGCCGGGCGCATCGACGACGAAGCGCGCGCGGTATTCGAACCGAAAAAACGGCTCAAACTCTTCGAATACGGTGCGGATCGGATCATCCTGAGCAACGACCCGGTCGATTTCAAACACATCGACGGCGGATTCGTCTTCCAGGATGCGGACAGGGTTGCTGAGGATGAGGTGAAAAACGCCAAACTCGTCACCAAGCACACTGCGAGTGCCCAGGAGATCAAAGACGCCGAAATCGCCTACAAAGTGGCCTCTTTGACGAAATCAAACTGCGTCGTTTACGTTAAAAACGGCGCGATGGTCGCGGTAGGAATGGGGATGACTTCCCGTGTCGACGCGGCCCGCTGCGCCCTCAAAAAAGCCGAAGAGATGGGTCTGGACGTGAGCGGATCGGCGCTGGCCAGCGAAGCATTCTTCCCGTTCCGCGATTCGATCGACGCGGCGGCGGGCGCGGGGGTCAAAACCGTCATCCAGCCGGGCGGTTCCGTTCGCGATGACGAAGTCATCGCCGCCGCCGACGAGCACGGTATGGCCCTTTATTTTACCGGCATCCGCCATTTCCTCCACTAAAAACAGTTGCGCCGCTCAGGCGCAATGAGTGATTGCCTCTTTATCCCCTTTCCATCGTATCTCCTTGGTTTAACTTGATTGACACGGACTCAATGTTAGTGCTATAATTTTTTCAGAAAAAAGAAACCGATAAATTTTAGGAACCGATCATGTCAAAAAGTTTGTATGCCACACTCGAAGTTTCACCCGGAGCCAGCGAAGCGGAGATCAAAAAAGCGTACCGGAAGCTTGCGCGCCAGTACCATCCCGACGTTAACAAAGACCCGAAAGCCGAGGAGAAGTTCAAAGAGATCAATGCCGCCTATGAAGTGCTCAGCGACAAAGAAAAACGGGCCAAGTACGATCAGTACGGTGATGCCATGTTCGGTGGCCAGAATTTTCACGATTTCGCCCGCGGTCAGGGCGCCAATGTCGATCTTGACGACATCCTGCGCAACATTTTCGGACAGGGCGGCGGTTTCGGCGGCGGCGGTTTCGGGGGAGGTTTCGGCGGATTTGGCGGCGGTTTCGGGGGAGGTTTCGGCGGCATGAACCTCGACATCGATGCCAACGTAACGGTTCCTTTCGCGGTTGCGGTTCTCGGCGGCAAACATACGATCAGCCTCTCGGGAGAAAGTTTCGACATCAAGATTCCCGCCGGGATCAAAAGCGGTGAAAAATTGCGCGTGCGCGGCAAGGGCAAACGGGGAGGAGGCCAGGTCGGTGATCTGTACCTGCGCATCGACGTCGCCCCCAATCCCGAATATGAACGCGAAGGGGACAACCTGGTCAAAACGTTCAACGTACCTCTCTATGCGGCATTGTTCGGCGGGAAGGTGAGCGTCCAGACGCTGGAAAAAGAGGTGACGCTCAAAGTGCCCGAAAACACCAAAAACGGCCAACGGTTCCGTCTGAAAGAGATGGGGGTCACAAACCGCCAAAGCGGCGTCCGCGGCGATCTGTACCTCAAAGCCAACATTGTCCTCCCCCCGCTGGAGAAAATCGATCCCGAGCTTGTCGAACAGATGAAAAAATCGCTTCCGCAGGAGTAGAAGATGCACCACTACGACGAACCCGTATACATGATCAGCATCGTTGCCAAAATCCTCGATATTCATCCGCAGACGCTGCGGCAGTACGAGCGGGAAAATCTCATTTCCCCCTCGCGCTCGGACGGACGGATCCGGCTGTATTCGCAGCGTGACATCGAAAAGATCAAAACGATCCTGCGCCTGACCCGCGAACTGGGCGTCAACCTCGCCGGGGTCGACGTAGTGATGCGGCTGAAAGACAAAATGGAAGCGATGGAGCAGGAGATGGCCGAGATGCGCATGGAGCTTTCCCGCCTTCGCAACAGCACCACGGTCCCTCCTGAAAAATCGCTCGTGGCCAAACGGAGCATTTACGAGATGGTCATTTTCGAAGACGACATTCTCAAATAATGGCACTCGATCCCCAAATCCACGAGAGCTGGAAAGAGGCACTCAAAGAGGAATTCGCCCACAGCTATATGGGCGAGCTGAAAACTTTTCTGCTCGAGGAAAAAACGTTTCATACGATCTATCCGCGCGGGAGCGAGATATTCAACGCGTTTAATTCCACCCCATTTGAGCGGGTCAAAGCGGTCATCTTGGGACAAGACCCGTATCACGGGCCGGGACAGGCTCACGGCTTGTCGTTTTCCGTCCGTCACGGTGTGGCCCTGCCGCCGTCACTGCAAAACATTTTCAAAGAGCTGGTGGACGATATCGGCTGCGGGTATCCCCAGAGCGGGGATCTGACCCACTGGGCGCAAGAGGGGGTGTTGCTGCTCAATACTCTCCTCACCGTCCGCGCGGGGGAAGCGTTTTCGCATAAAGAGCGGGGGTGGGAACGTTTTACCGACCGTGTGATACAAACCCTCAGCCAAAGACGCGAGCACATCGTGTTTATCCTCTGGGGTGCACCGGCGGGGAAAAAAGCGGCTCTGATGGATGGGAACAAACACTGTATCCTGCGCGCGCCTCACCCTTCTCCGCTCTCGGCTTACAGGGGTTTTTTCGGTTCCAAGCCCTTTAGCCGCACAAACGAGTACCTGATCCGAAACGGCATCACCCCGATCGACTGGCGTCTTTAAGCGCTTTGAGCTCCTTTTTCCGCTCCCGCAGCAATTCGGCGGTTTCGGAGGAAGGAGAACGTTTGTACACTTTTTTCAGCCATTCGACCTGATTGTAGGCATCCTGAACTCTCCCCAGCCGGTTTTGTATCTTTTTGCATTCGGCAATTTTCCGGTGCTCTTCTCGGAGTTCCGCGGCGGCGAGAAATTCGAGGCCGTAACGGGCGTTTTTGAAGCGCACCCGCAAACGGTGGAGCTCTTTTTGGGAAGTCTTCGGCCCGATCGACGCGTAATCGGAGAGTGCCGAAGCGTAATAGCGCTCGACGGTATCGATCAGGTGCGCGGAGGAGATGTCGGGGTCGGCGTCGCACAGGGTGTCATAGTGATTTCGTATCGCATTAAGCGTCTGCGCTTTGAATTCGGGGCTCAACGTCGCGTCGGCGTATCTGCTCCGCAGCAGGGAGAGCGTCCGGCAGGTTTTTGGGTAACGTTTGGGTTTGAGGGATTCGATCAGGACGTCGAGTTCACGGATCGCATTCGTCGATTTGACGGCCGCTTTGAGTTCGGGGGGGAAGGGGACGCTTTTGCTGAGGAAGAGGGCCGTGACCGAACGGACACGGCGTATCGCAATTCTGAAATCGTGGACGTCTCCGCTTTGGCGGCTTTGCATCAGCACACCCAGGAGTGTGCTGGCGTGATAGAGCTGATACGTCAGATAGCGGGTCAGTACATTCAGTCGCATCCGACCATTATAACCGATTTGGATTACAGTTTAAAGACCGCCGCGATCGGAAGGTGATCGGAATATCCCTCACCCATATGGTGGCGGGGTTTTTTTCGGGACTGTTGCCAGCGGTAGGGTTTGCCTTTGTAAAAAAGATAGGGTTTCTCAAAACGTTTGAAACTGCCGCGAACGTATTCGATCCCCTTCCCGTCCGCCAGCGCGGGAGAGATGATCATATTGTCGAGCGCTTCGCTGTTGCCGCGGAATTCATGGCTCCAGCGCTCCGAACCGTCCACTTCATACCAGAGGTTGTAGAGACACTCCCTGCACGTTTTGAGCGAATGGTAGGTGATCGGATTGTTGTCGGCGTCAACCGTTCCGAGAATGTGGTTGATCCCCGTAATCCCCCCCGTATCGTTGTGTTTTCGGCTGCGGAGGAAAGTACGGTACTCCTCATAGTCGGAGTTGAAATCGCCCAGCAGTACGAAGGGTTCGTTTTTCTCCAGGGCGGCGAGGCGTTTTTTGAGTGCTTTGGCACTCAGGATCCGCATGCTCTCCGGACCGCTTTTGGATTTCCAGTGGTTGACGAATACCCGCAGGCTTTTGCCTTCAATGTCGAGTTTGACCTCGAGGATGTCCCGATAGGCGCGGTGGGAACTGACCGAATGGCTGAGGGCGCTTTTGATGGGGTAACGGCTCAGCAACGCGGTAGCGACGGTGGTATTTTTAGCCCGTGCAAACGCGTGGTAAGGATAATAGAGTCCCTGACGCTTCAGTTCGGTTTTGAGTGCTTTGAGGGCGGTTTCGGATTCGATCTCCTGCAGTCCGATGACGTCGGCGCCGATGTCACGGATTACCTGAGCGGTATTGTGAAGTTTGATGCGGTACATCTCCTCGTTCCACCCCCACGAGGTGTTGGGAATGTATTGCTCGTACTCGTTTCCGTCATCGTTCATGTCGAACAGGTTTTCGACGTTATAGGATGCGATCTTCACTTCGGTACCTCCCAGCAGAGCGTAAAAAAAGAGCAACAGAACCAGCAGCTTCATCATTCGATCCCGCTGAGGCGCAACAGATGTTTCGTCTCGCATTCGCGCCCCATCATTTCGACAAAGAGCTCCTGCATGCTTCGGCTTCCCCCTTTGGCGAGTATCACCTCTTTGTACCGCCGGGCGAGTTCGGAACCGAAAATCCCTTCGTCCACGATCGCGTAATAGGCGTCGGCACTGAGAACTTCAGCCCATTTGTAGCTGTAGTATCCGGCACTGTAACCGCCGCTGAAAATATGGGAAAACCCGTTTTGGAATTTGTTGTAGGAAGGCGGGCGGATCAGCGACGTCCGCTCTCGAACCCGGTCAAGAAGGCTCTGAATCTCGTCCCCCTGATAGAGGCGCGAATGGAGTTCGAAATCAAAAAGGGCAAATTCGAGCTGGCGGAGCATGAAAAGAGCGCTTTGGAAGTTTTTGGCGCGGATCAGCTTGGCGATCATTTCATCGTCGAGAACCTCCCCGCTTTCATGGTGCCGGGCGAAAAGTTTGAGCACTTTGGGCTCGTAGGCGAAATTTTCCAGAAACTGCGAGGGAAACTCGACCGCATCCCATTCGACGCCGCTCACTCCGCTCACCCCGCGCTCGCGGACGCGGCTGAGGAGGTGGTGGAGGGTATGGCCCATTTCGTGGAAAAGGGTGACGACGTCGTCATGGCGCAGCAGCGAAGGGGAGGTGTCGCCTGAGGGGGGGAAGTTGCAGACGACGAAAGCGCTCGAGAGACGGGTATTGCCCTGCGGGTCTTCGCAATGGCTTTCAAAATTGTGCATCCAGGCACCGCCGCGTTTGTGTTTCCGGGCTTCGAGATCGAAGTAGACCCGCGCGAACAGGCGGTCGTTTTCATAGATGTCGTAGGCGCTGGCCTTCTCGTCCCACAGAGGGATATCGATCTTGACGAAACGGATGCCGAAGAGGTCGTGCAAAAAGGCGAACATCCCTTCCATGACCGAGCGTTGTTCGAAATAGGGGCGATACTCCTCCTCGTCGATGTCGTAGCGCGCTTTTTTGAGAATTTCGCCGTAAAAGGCGGTGTCGTAGCTTTGCAGCTCGATCCCCCCGGCGATCTCGCGGAGTTCGGCAATCTCCTGCTCCGCCTGTGGGCGAGACGCGTCGATCAGTTCGTGGAGGAATTTGAAAACGGCATCCGTATCGGGGGCCATTTTGGAAGCCAGGGAATACTGGGCGTAATTGTCGAATCCGAGCAGCGCCGCGCTCTCCTGGCGCAATGAGAGAAGCTCGTCGATGATCGTCCCGTTTTGCGGCGCGCGCGTCGTATAGGCCCGGTAGAGCTCTTCTCGCACCGCGCGGTTGGGGCCGTAGGTCATGTAGGCGATGTAAGAGGGCATCTGGAGCGTAAAACGGTATTTGACGACCCCCTCTTCTTCGAAGCGGGCGTTTTCGAGGTCACTTTCGGGGATCCCCTCCACGTCGGCTTCGTCGGTGATGATTTTCTCATAGGCGTTGGTCGCGTCAAGGAGGTTTTGCGAAAAGTCGTTCGTCAGGGTGCTTTTGCGGAGATTGATTTCGGCGAGACGGGCTTTGGCCGTCTCGTCAAGGTGGGCGCCGGCAAGTTCGAAATGGAGGATGTTCAGATCGAGCAGGCGCTGTTGTTCGGGGTCGAGAACGTCGTATTCGGCGGCCTTGATCTGTTTAAACGCTTCGTAGAGGCCCAGGTTTTGCCCCACATAGGTCGAATATTCCGTCAGAATCGGCAGCGCTTCGGCGTAAATTTTTTGGGTCGCTTCGGAGTTTTTGACGGCATTGATGTGGGAGAGGGGGGTAAAGAGCAGCTCGAGTTCTTCTTCCATAAAATCGAAGGGGCGCACGAAGTTGGCGTACGTCTTTACGGGAACATCCAGCAGCTCTTCGACGGTGTGGCGGTTTTGCGCGATCAGCGCGTTGAGATCGTCGATAAAGGTATCCAGGTTCAGCTTGAAATCGTTAAAGGGGGTCATATTCTCTCCTAATATAGGACGTTATTGTAGTGCAGCGTTTCAAAAAATATTCTATAATTTGACAATTTGTTATCAAGGCCCAACCATGCGCGCGACCCTTCGAACCAAAATCCAGCAGCTGCTCCGCTACATCTTTGTCGGCGGGCTTTCGATGTTCCCGCTGATCCTGGTGCTCATCGTCGTCAATTTCATCAAGGATCTGGGAATAAGCGCGTTTTCTTCGCTTCACCAGTACACCCATTCGTTCGGCGTGACCGTCGCGCTGATCGTCATCGTGATCGTTTTGTTCGCGGTGCTGGGGTATTCGATCGAAAAATACGGCCGTTCGATGTTCGTCTCCATCATCGACAGCCTGTTCGAGAGAATCCCGGCGATCCGATCGGTCTACTCGGTCTCCAAAAAACTGGCAACCATGCTCTCCGGCGGCGAAGACGGGGGAAAAAAGGAAGTGGTGCTCGTCGAATATCCCAAAGAAGCAGTCTGGGTACCGGCCTACCTGCTCAACCGCCAGGGGAACATCTGCGTTCTGTTCATCCCCACGTCGCCCAATCCTACAAGCGGTTACACGGTGATTGTGGACGAGAAGCTGACGATCAAAACGACCCTGACCCTTCAGGAAGCGTCGTCGTTCATTATCAGCATGGGGGCCGATTTCCCCAAAAAAGAGGAGATCGCCGAAAAACTCAACGTCCGCTGAGTTATTCGAATTCGTCGTATTTGGGTTCGAGGGCTTTGAAGCGTTCGATGAGAAGTTTCTGGTAGCGGGGCGCTTCGCGATAAAGCTTTTCGAGCGCTTCGGTCCCATGGTGCAGGGTGAGCGAAGAATCGACGACGATGTAGGAGAGGAAAACCGTGTTCTCGTTGATCGAGAACTGCAGCCGTTGTAAAAGACCGTTCTCCTCCAGCAAAAAATCGTAGAGTGCGTCGATGTTTTCCTGCGGGATACGGCAAAGGGGGGAGTCGGCGATGACGATCCCGTTGTCGTAATAGTTGATGTCGATCCGGGTCGTTCCGGTTTCGCTCCGCCAGCTTCGCTGGCTGCGCCGGGAGAGGGTGACGTTGACCCCCAGGTTTTGGAGGATCGTCTCCACGAGCGCCACGACGCCGGTCGGCTTGTACCCCTCTCGGCGTCGCTTGGCCACTTCGAGCTTGGTACCGCATTTGGGGCAGTAGTCGTTGCGTATCGTCTCTTCGCGGATCAGGTTTTTGCACGATACGCAGCGGATGACGTTCTCTTGAGCTTCCGTTTTGAACTGGACCAGTGCTTCGTGCAACAGGTAAGCGGGGAGCGCGAACCCCAGATTGTTCGAATTCTGGATGATGAAAGTGTTGACGCCGATCACTTCGGTATTTTCGTTCAACAGCGGCCCTCCGCTGTTGCCCGGATTGATCGCGGCGTCGAACTGGATGTATTCGACTTCACCCTGCAGCCGTGCGGCTTTGGAGACGATCCCCTCGGTGGTGGAATAATTCAGGCCGTAGGGATGGCCGATCGCGATGACGCTGTCGCCGTCATGGACCTGTTCGAGGCTGAGGCTCAGAGGGTGCTCGCAGACCAGGGGAAGGGGGGAACGGACAAATGCCAGATCGTACGCGGGATCGTCATAAACGACGGTTCCGATTGTTTTGGGAAGCGTTTCGGTGCTGATGAGCACCTCCTTGAGCCCCCCGACGACGTGTGAATTGGTGACGATCAGTCCGTCGCATACGAAGCCGCTTCCGCTTCCGTAGGGGGTGGTCACCTGAACGATGCTCTCGATGGTTCTCTCCACCATCTTCTGGGTAGCGAGATTCATCTTCACACCTCCGTGAAATCGAGATTTTTGATTTGGAGATAAAAACTCTGGCTGAAATGGTCCAGATCGGTGTAGTTTAGATCGTCCGCAAAGTTTCGCAACCCTTTGTAGCGCTCGGTATAGGGTTCGATCGCCGACGCGATCCGCTGCCCGATACGGTGGGTATCGAAGCTTTTAGTGAGGGGATCGTAGAGGGGAGGTTCCCCTTCGGCCGCGAAAAAGTCGCCCGCATAAATCTCGACGTGCAGATGCATCAGGCTGCGCAGGGAGGGGTGCAGTCCGTAATTGTAGAGGATGTAGAGGGCGATGTAGCGGTAGATGACGCTGATGACGTAATGGGAACGGTTGTTTTTGTACCACCGCACTTTCGCGAGCGATTCGTCGATAAAGGAGGCGATTTCGTCGTGGAGGGCGTGTTCGTACGGCGAAAAAGTGTACGGGGCGGTGTAAAACTGTGTCGCGAACGTTTCGGGAGAAATCGCGTCCAGCTCCCCCAGATAGGTTTCGAGCTCGGCATTTTTGTCTTCGGTGAGCTTTTCGTCGTCGAGGAAATAGCCGTTGATTTTTTCATTGATCTCTTTGGCCAGTTTTTTGCGCGGCATCAGGAGATAATCGATCTGCAGCAGCAAGGCGAGGTAGCTGAACGATACCATACCGCTGTTGTCGTTGGACAGAAGCCCGACCAGGCTTTGGCGCGTTCGGGCGATCCATTCGCGCATCAGGGCGTAGTGACGTTGCGAACGTTCCCGCGGCAGAGGGGAGACGTGATCGTATTCGAGCAGGATCGTTTCGTCGAATTCCGCGGCGATGAACTCTTTTTCGAAATCGGCGTTCAGGGCGATTTCACGCAGGGGGTAAAAGATTTTTTGCGGGGTGACGGTCGCGTTGTCGAGCCGGATGCGCAGGCGTACCACCCCCTCCTCGCGGCTGAAACGGCCGTAGGTGAGCTGGAAATTCCGTTCCAGGAAACGGCGTTTGACTGCGACGTCAAGACCCTCGCACACGGCGATATCGGCATACGCCTCGAACGATTCGGGGGTGACGGTTCCCCGGATGAGGGCACTCCCCTGGTAGAGGAGAAAAACGATGCGATCGTCGTGTTTTTCGAGGCTGAGGTGAGAGAGGGGGTGATCGCTCTGTTCATGCAGCAGCGACGAGAGGAAACATTCGTACCCCCGAAGTTTGTCACCCTGGACGAAGGCTTCGGACGCCTCGTCGAAAAGTTCCCGTTCGTCCGGATTGGGCAGTGCGTGTATCCCCCGCCCGTAACGCGGCGCATCGGCTTTTGCTCGGGGGGTCAACCATGAACGGAGGGCATCGAACAATCTCATCCCCTGTTTTTCCTTATGTGTAATCTCCCTAGTGTAATCAAAGCAACCTTAAAGCGACGATAAAGTATAATACGCGCAATTCAAAGAGGAGACGGTATGGGTTACAAGCGTGTTTTGGTAAAGTTCTCGGGTGAGGCTTTGGCAGGTGAAAACGGCCATGGAATCGATACGAAAATCCTCAAATTCATCGCTACGGAGATCAAAACCCTCGTCGATGCGGGGATCGAAGTAGGAATCGTCATCGGTGCGGGGAACATCATCCGGGGTGTTACCGCCGCCGCCGACGGGATTATCCGCCGCACCTCCGGAGATTACATGGGGATGCTGGGGACCGTCATCAACGCCATCGCGATGCAGGAAGCCTGCGAGCATGAAGGGATGCACGTACGGGTTCAGAGCGCCATCAAAATGGAACAGATCGCCGAGGCGTTTATCGTCCGTCGCGCGACCCGCCACCTCGAACGCGGCCGCGTAGTCATCTTCGCCGCGGGGACGGGGAACCCGTTCTTTACAACCGATACCGCCGCGACGCTCCGCGCGATCGAGATCGGCGCCGAAGTGATCATCAAGGCGACGAAAGTCGACGGCGTTTACAACAAAGACCCGAAAAAATACGATGATGCGGTCAAGCTCCCGACGCTGGGGTATGACGAAGCGCTTCAGGATCACATCAAAGTGATGGACGATACCTCGATCGCGCTGGCCAAAGAGAACCGTCTCCCGATCATCGTATGCGACATGTTCACCCCGGGGAACCTGCTGGAGATCATCCAGGGAAATTTCGATCGCTGTTCGATCGTCAAATAAAATCTCAAAAAAGGAAAACAAAATGAGACTTGAACAACTTACCGCGAAAGCGCTGGAAACAGCGAACATCGACCGTTATCAGCTGGCCCTGGCCGTCGCCAAACGTTCCGAAGAACTTCAAAACGGCGCCGTATCGAAACTCAACGTCGATGCGAAAAAAAGCAAACCTGCCGACATCGCTTTGATGGAGATCGCCGAAGGGCTGATCAGCGTCAAAGGTTTTATCGACCGTAACTGATTTTACGTCAAAGCCCCATCATTGAACACCATCGATATCGAGACCATTACCCGGATCAATGATGTAGAGGCTGCCGTAGAGCACCTCTATTCGCTCATCCCTCCCACCAAACGCATATCTGCCGCCCTCGAGTACGCCCGCGAAGCCCACCGGAATCAGGTCCGCAAAAGCGGGGAACCCTATATTGTCCATCCCGTCCTCGTCGCCTCGATCGTCGCGGCGATCACGGGGGACGAAGCGATGGTGATCGCCGCGCTCCTGCACGACGTCGTCGAAGACACCCACATTACAAGCGAAGACGTCGAGCGCGATTACGGTGAAGACGTCGCCAACCTGGTTGAAGGGCTTACCAAAATCGATACGATCCGCGACGCCCAGCTGATCCCTTCGAATTCGGACGAAAAACTGGTTGTCTCCGCGCTGTCGTTTCGGAAAATGCTGATCGCCTCCATCGAAGACGTCCGTGTCCTCGTCGTCAAACTGTGTGACCGCCTTCACAACATGCTTACCCTTGGGGCCCTCAGCCCCGCCAAACAGCACCGTATCGCCGAAGAGACGCTGGTCGTTTACGCCCCTATCGCAAACCGCCTGGGGATCTCGTTTCTTAAAAACCAGCTCGAAGATCTCAGTTTTCAGTACCTTTTTAAAGAAGAGAAAGAGGCGATTGACCTTTATCTCGAAGAAAACTACCGCTCGATCAACTCCCGTCTGAGTATTTTTTGCGAAAAACTGACCAAGATGATGCTCGAAAACGGCTTCAATGAAGAGGATTTTCAAATCCTCAGCCGGGTTAAGCACGACTACTCCATTTACCTCAAAATGCAGCGTAAGGGGATCAGCATCGATGAGATTCTCGACCTTTTGGCCGTTCGGATCCTGGTAAAAAAACCGATCGACTGCTATCGCGTTTTCGGGCTGGTCCATTTGAACTTTCAGCCGCTTAGCTCGCGCTTCAAGGATTACATTTCGATCCCCAAGGAAAACGGCTACCAAACGCTGCACACGACAGTTTTCCACGACAGCGCTATTTTCGAGGTGCAGATCCGCACCTACGAGATGCACAAAACGGCGGAGCTTGGAGTCGCGGCCCACTGGAAATACAAAAACGGGGGCAACAACCCCATCAGCCTTGAATGGCTCCACAATCTCCAGTACCAGAACGAATCGGTCGAAGCGTTTTACGAGCTGATCAAAAACGACCTTTTCAGCGACGACATCAGCGTCTTTTCGCCCAAAGGGAAATCGTTTACCCTTCCGCGCGGAGCGGTTGCTCTTGATTTCGCCTACGCGGTTCACACCGAAGTGGGGGATACGGCGGAAGGGTGCTACATCAACAAGGAAAAAGCGAGCCTTCTGACCGAATTGCACAACGGCGATATCGTCAAGATTACCACTGCGCCGAAAAAGATCCTCCGTTGCAGCTGGCTGGATGCGGTTAAGACGTCGCGTGCCAAGGCCAGCATGCGGGCTAACTGCAACCAGCGGATCCGGATGATCGATGCCCAGAGCGGCATCAATATTATCACCACCATTCTGGGTATTTCGCGGGAAAGGGCCGAAGCGCTGTTCGAGCAGACCCATCTCGACGATCAGCGTCACCGTATCCCCAGGGAACTCGACCTTCTCAAAGAGACGGTCAACCGTTTCTCTGGCGAGATGCGGGGAACGAGCCGTATCAGTTTCTGGAGCCGCAGCCGCGTGAAACCCAAACTCTATGAATTCCCCTCGCTCGAAGTGTATGCGAGCCGGAGCGTGGGAGACGTCGTATTCGACTACTGCTGTCATCCCAAAACGGGGGATGAAATTGTCGCGTTTCTCCAAGACGGCAAAGCCCACGTTCATCACAAAATGTGCAAACACGCCGCATCGATGATGGAAAAGCACGAACCGATGGTGTTCGTACGGTGGAAACAGCAGCACTATTTCCGCTACCATCTTATCATCAGTATGCAAAGCGCCCAGGGGTCGCTCGCCGACCTGCTTACTTACATGGCGAAAATGGGTGCCGACATCAACTCCATCGAGCTTGGAAAAGAGCGGACCGAACACACCCAGTACTGCGAAATGGAGTTTCAAACCCTCGAAGCCGACATCAACCGTCTTCGTTCAAAACTCGAGAAAAAAGGGAAAATCATACAATTTTTTCGGACCGACGACGCGTACCGAAGCCAAGGATAAAACATGATCAACGAAGCATTACGAGAAATCAGACGCGGCACCGCCGAAATCATCGACGACGAACGTATCGTCGCCCTTGTGAAAAACTACTTTGAAAAAGGGGAAACGTACACCGTGAAAGCGGGGTTCGACCCGACCGCCCCCGATTTGCACCTGGGACACACGGTATTGCTGCAAAAGCTGGCAATTTTTCAGAAATACGGCGCGCGCGTACAGTTTCTGATCGGAGATTTCACCGCCCAGATCGGGGACCCGACCGGCAAAAGTGAAACCCGCAAAAAACTCCTCCCCGCGCAGGTACAGGAAAACGCCCAGACGTACAAAAACCAGGTTTTCAAGATCCTTGATCCGGAAAAAACGACCGTCGTTTTCAACGCCGACTGGCTTAACGCTCTCGGCGCGGCAGGGATGCTCGAACTCACTACCACCTACAACGTCGCACGGATGCTCGAACGCGACGATTTCGACAAACGTCACAAAGCGGGGATCTCCATTTCGATCAGCGAATTCCTCTACCCGCTGCTGCAGGGATACGACAGCGTCCACCTGCGCAGCGATATCGAGATCGGCGGGACGGATCAGAAATTCAACCTCCTGATGGGGCGGCACCTGCAGCGCGTCTACGAAACGGGCAAAGAGCAGGCGGTATTGATGATGCCGATCCTCGAGGGGCTTGACGGCGTCCAGAAAATGTCTAAAAGCCTCGGCAATTACATTGCGGTCGCCGATGCGCCGGGTGACATGTACGGCAAGGTACTCAGTATCAGCGATACACTGATGTGGCGTTATTACGAGCTGCTCAGCTCCAAAACGCTTGACGAGATCGACACCCTCAAAAAAGGGGTGGAGGAAGGGACGCTGCATCCCAAAAAGGTCAAAGAGGCCCTTGCGATCGAAATTACGGCCCGCTTCCATTCGAGCGACGCGGCCGAAGCGGCGCACGCCGAATTTGAACGGGTTCACGCCCAGAGCGAAATCCCCAGCGATATGGAAGAGTTTACCGTCTCCGGACCGCTTTGGATCGCCAAGGCGCTGGTCGACTGCGGCTTAAGCCCATCTACTTCGCAGGCACGGCGGGAGATTAAGCAAGGCTCTGTTAAAATCGATCAAAACAAACTAAGCGATGAGCAATACCAGCTGGAAGAGGGCGAATACGTTCTTCAGGTCGGTAAACGTAAATTTGCGCGATTAAAGGTTATCAAATGAGTCTTCCGCCACTTACAATCGGGAAATATACGATCCCAAAACCCATTGTACAGGGCGGCATGGGCGTCGGTATCAGCTGGGACCGTCTGGCCGGAACCGTCTCCGCCGAAGGGGGGCTTGGGGTTATCAGCGCCGTAGGAACCGGATATTACGGTGACAAGGCCTATGCCGACAAACTCGTTGCCGGGCGGCCGCTGGATGCGGAAAATTTCTATTCCAAAAAAGGGCTGGCGGCCATCGTCGAAAACGCCCGTAAAATCTGCGGCGACGCTCCGCTGGCGGCGAATATCCTCTACGCGATCAACGACTACGGCCGCGTTGTCCGCGACGCGTGCGAAGCGGGGATTGACATCATCATCACCGGTGCGGGGCTGCCGACCAACATGCCCGAATTCACCGCCGACTTCCCCGACGTGGCACTGGTTCCCATCGTCTCTTCCCCAAAGGCGCTCTCGATCATTTGCAAACGGTGGGAAAAACGCTACAACCGCCTCCCGGACGCCGTTGTTCTCGAAGGGCCAAAAAGCGGCGGACACCAGGGGTTTACGTACGAGCAGTGTTTTATGGATGAATACCAGCTCGAAAACCTTGTCGCTCCCGTCGTCGAAGAAGCGGCGGCATGGGGGAACATTCCCGTGATCGCGGCCGGAGGGATCTGGGACAAAAACGACATCGACGCGATGATGGCGCTGGGCGCTTCGGGGGTCCAGATGGGGACCCGCTTTATCGGCACGCACGAATGTGACGCCCACGAGAATTTCAAAAAAGTGCTCCTGAACGCCAAAGAAGAGGATATCACCCTCATGAAATCGCCGGTAGGGTATCCCGCACGGGGCGTGCGGACGAATCTGCGTGATCTGATCGATACCCGCACCGGGCCTTCGATCAAATGTATTTCCAACTGCGTCGCCCCCTGCAACCGCGGAGTCGAAGCCAAAGAGGTCGGTTTTTGTATCGCCGACCGCCTGAGCGACGCCTATTTCGGCGATTTGGAGCTTGGGCTCTATTTTTCGGGAACAAACGGTTACCGAATCGATGAGATTATCTCCGTCAAAGAGCTGATGGACAAACTCACGCACGGGGAATAATCTTACGTGCTGGCCCGTCTTTTCTTACTGGCGTTTTTTGTTTTGGCTTCGTATGCCGCTGCGGCGGACAATCGCCTCGAGTCGGCCAGAAAAGCCCTCGATAGCGGCGATGAAGTCGAACAGTTCCGTGGATACAACGAATACAAAACGATCTATCTACGTGCCATGCTCGATAAAAATACGGCCACCGCGCGTGAAGCGCTCGAGGGGATCGTCCGTGGCGGGCACAAGCTCGGGATCGACGTCTCCAAATACGAAGCAGACCTCTCCAAACTCCCCGCTCCCGTCCGGCCTGCGGCGGTCAAAACGGTCGAACCGGTCCAAAAGCTTTCGGACAAATCGGCGGAGACCGGTATCCCTTCCGTCATTTACGACAAAACGATCAAGCCCGCGGCCATTGCCGGCAAATTTACCACTCCCGAACCGGTCAAGCTGAAAGTCGAACCTCCGGTACGTCCCGAGAGCGTTTCGGTCGTGATGCGTCACCGCCTCGAAGACGCGCGCTGGAAAGACAAAGGGCTCGAACTCCTTTTCGACAGCCCGGTACAGCAAAGCCAGATCCGGATGTCGAAAATCATCGAAGCCGACAAGCAGCGCTTCCGTTACATCATCGACATCGATTCGGCTACGCTCTCCAAAACGCAGACCCTCGAACACAAAGAGATCAACCGGATCAAGATCGCCCAGTTCGATGCCAAGACGCTGCGCCTCGTCATCGAACACACCAAGGCCATCGGAATCAAACCTTCCGCTCAGGGCAAATCGGTTTACATCGACCTGAACCTCGAAGCGCCCAAAATCACCCCTCCGCTCGCGACGGCCCCGGTAACACAGCCTCCCGTCGTCGAGCCGCCGTTGATGGCGACGCTTCCCCCCCTGGTGAGCGTAACTCCCAAGGACCGGAGCAAGAAGATCATCGTGATCGATCCGGGACACGGCGGCAAGGACAGCGGCGCCGTCGGAAACGGTTTTATGGAAAAAAACATCGTTCTGGATATTTCGATGCAGTTCGCCGATAAATTGCGTTCGATGGGGTATACCGTTTACATGACGCGCAGCAACGACACCTTTATCGAGCTAAAAGACCGTACGAAATTCGCCAACGACAAAGAGGCCGACCTGTTCATCTCGGTCCACGCCAACGCCATTCCCAAAACCTCCGATCCGCTGCTGGCGCAGGGGATCGAAACCTATTTCCTCTCTCCCGGACGGAGCGAGAGGGCGATGCGGGTCGCGGCGCTGGAGAACTCCGAGGATATGAACGAGATGGGACAGTACGGCAAACTCAGTTTTCTGAGCTTTTTGAACACCGAAAAGATCATCGCCTCGAACAAACTTGCAATCGACCTGCAAAAAGGGATGCTCACTAACCTGCGCAAGCAGTTTCCCAACGTGCGGGACAACGGCGTGCGTGAAGGGCCTTTTTGGGTCCTTGTCGGCGCGCAGATGCCGGCGGTGCTGCTCGAGGTGGGTTACATCAGCCATCCGGACGAATCGGTCCGCATCGCCGATGACAAATATCAAAAATGGATGGTGGAAGGGCTTGTCGAAGGGGTCGCCCGCTATTTCGCCAATAACGGGTAAGATACTTTATTTGGTTTTTTCGTAGAAATAGTTCGTCGCTTCGACGAACCCCTCGACGCTTCCGCAGTCAAACCGTTTCCCTTTGAATTTATAGGCCAGTACGGTACCTTGCTGCGCCTGGGTCATCAGCGCGTCGGTGATCTGTATCTCCCCCCCCTTGCCCGGAGGGGTCGTTTCGATGATGCCGAAAATATCGGGAGTGAGGATGTAACGCCCGATAATCGCCAGATTGCTCGGAGCGACGGCGGGATCGGGTTTCTCGACCATATTCGTAATCCGGTAGACCCCCTCTTCGATCTCTTCTCCCTCGATGATCCCATAGCGGTTGGTCTGACTCGGATCGATCTCTTCGATCGCGACGATCGAACACCGATGACGCGCATAGAGTTTGGCCATCTGCGCGAGGACGCCCCCCTCGCCGTTACCGTCGCACAGGTCATCGGCCAAAACGACCGCGAACGGTTCGTTCCCGATTAGCGTCTCGCCGGTCAGAATCGCATGCCCCAGCCCTTTCATTTCGTTCTGGCGGGTATAGGAGAACGTGCACCGCTCGATCAGCGCGCGGATTTCGGTAAGGTAGTGTTCCTTGTCGGTTCCCGCGATCTGATGCTCGAGTTCGTAACTGACGTCGAAATGATCTTCCAACGCCCGTTTTCCCCGTCCCGTGACGATTGCCATCGTATGCATCCCCGCTTCGACCGCTTCTTCGACTCCGTATTGGATAAGGGGTTTCGTAAGCACCGGAAGCATCTCTTTGGGCATCGCTTTGGTGGCCGGCAAAAAACGGGTCCCGTATCCTGCCGCGGGAAAAAGGCATTTTTTGATCATACTCGCTCCGCGTCGTAAACTGTGGACGCTATTGTATCACACTGCATCTCTCTTGCGCCACGGAGACCCGGTTAGGGAACGCTTGCACCGTTTACCGTCCGGCAACAAAAAACGGTGTATAATGTTTTTTTATCCATAAGGAGGATACGATGAAACGTTTTGCCGTTGCGGCATTGATAGCAGGAAGTCTCTACAACGGAGCGGTAGCCGCCGATTTCGATATCGGCATTTCGGGTTCGGATGAGGGGATTACGGGACTGTCTCTCTCGATCGGGGAATATTACCGTGTCCCGCACCGTGAAATCATCATGATCGAACGCTCGATCCCCCGAGAGGAGATGAGTGTCGTCTATCTCCTCTCGCACCGCGCGCACCGCAATGCGCAGTTTATCGCCGATCTTCGGCTGCGGGGACTCAGCTGGTGGGACATCACCCTCCGACTGGGGCTGGACCCGCACACTCTCTACGTGGTCGATACGCACCGCCATAGCGGGCCTCCCTACGGAAAAGCCTACGGGTATCACAAAGCAGGGAAAAAACATCGTCTGCGGGATGATGAAATCGTCGAGCTAGCCAATGTACGTTTCCTGTCACGATACCACGGCGTGAGCGTGGACGATGTCATCGATCGTCGTCGGGGCGGGGAACGGTACCTGCATATCGACGAACACTACCGCGGCAAAAAAGGGGGCGCTCGATACGAAGGGAGAGGATACGACGAACGCAAGGGCGGCAAACCTCCCCATGAACGGGGCGGTAAAGGACACGGCAACGGCAAGGGGAATGATCGCTGAGTATTCTCCTCCTCCCATCCGAGAGTTAAAAAAAATACGGTACGCGATGAAATCCGTTAAAGAATTCAACCTTTTTCAGGCAGAATGCCGATATAGATTAAAGAGCATACCGATCAAGCGTCGGGCAGACGAAAAAGGAATCGTTTTTGGGTAAATTGTATCTGGCCAAACAAAAGATTTTCAATGCGGAAGGGAACGTATTCGCCTACGAACTGCTGTTCCGGGATTCCGCCCACGGGATTGCGGAATTTCCCGGCAACATGAAAGCGACGTCGCAGATCATCATCAATACCCTTACCAATCTCAATATCGACCAGCTGCTGGGGAAAAACGGCATTGCGTTCGTCAACGTCGACGAGCAGATGCTGAGCTCGGGCGTCGTGGACGTTCTGGATAAAAAACGGTTCGTACTCGAGCTGCTCGAGACCATTGAACTCAACGACAAACTGATCGAACGGATCAAAGCCTACCATCGCAAAGGGTATACCATCGCGATCGACGATTTCGACTGCAGCGTCGGGATGATCAAAAAATTCGCCCCTCTCATGAAATACGTCCATATCATCAAAATCGACGTCATCGCCGCCGAAACTCCCAACATCGAAACGGTGATGGCCAAACTCCGCAGCAGCGGAATCCAGTTCCTCGCCGAAAAGATCGAGACCAAAGAAGAACACGACAAATGCCGCCAGATCCGGTTTGATTATTTTCAGGGCTACCATCTGCACAAGCCCGAGGTGATCGAGGTTGACGGCTACAAAGAGGTGACCCATCTCATCATCTTGCAGCTGATCCGTCTCATCAAAGACGATGCCGAAACGAACCAGATCGAGATGTTCATCAAACAGCGTGCCGACCTCTCGTACAAACTGATCAAATTCCTCAACAATCAGGAGTCGTTCAGTACCCCCGTCGAATCGATCACGCAGGTTATTACCCTGCTGGGCCGCGATAAGCTCCTGCGCTGGCTGCTCGTGTATCTGTACGCCGAGATTTCGACCAATCCCGCCTCGCAGACCATTTTGCAGTTTGCCCTCAACCGTGCCGAACGGATGGAAGACGATGCCCATCACCGCGACAAGGAAAAAGCGTATCTGGCGGGGATGTTCTCGTTGCTGGGCGCCGTTTTTGACACCAACATCAAAGAGTTGATGAACCACGTCAAAATGGACAGCGAAATCACGCGCCTCGTCGTCGAGAAAAAAGGGAAATTCGCCCACAGCCTTCTGAAAGCCGAAAAAGAGGAGCGCGATTACCTGCGCAAAATCGTTTTCGACAACTTCGACCGCATCGACCCCGTCGAGCTCATCTACGCACTCGAATACAGCGGCATACACGTCGATAAAGCAAGGGTGTAAATACAAACCGTGCGAGCTTTGTGCGGTTACAATCAGATTTTCGTATCTTTGAAGTTTCTTTAATCGGGAAGTTTTAATGAAGGTGGCGGACAGAGAGGGATTTGAACCCTCGGTCCCGTTTCCAGGACGCACCCTTAGCAGGGGTGTGGTTTCAGCCACTCACCCATCTGTCCATTAGTTGAGAGGGCGTAATTATACGGATGTGTAGATAACAAGCACCTTAAAGCGGTGCTTGCAAACCGTTAAATCGCGGGGGAATTTTTCGGATTGGTGAGGATCTGATCCAGGAGGGTCTGGAGTTGTGCGGCAAGCGCTTCGTTGGTCGCTTTGGCTTCGGCGATTTTCTCTTTGAGTTTGACAACCAGTTCGATTTTATCCATAAACTTCATGCGGACTCCTCGCAGTAAATTTGCGAAATTCAAGCAAGGAGCATTCCAGTTTAGAGGCGCTCGAGAATCCTTTCGACGACTTCGGCGGGGTTTGGGGCTTTGTAGATGGGGCGCCCGACGACGATGAAATCGACTTTTTCGTTGTGCGCGACGTCGATCGTCGCCACCCGTTCCTGGTCTCCGGCATCTTCGCCGAAAGGGCGGATACCCGGGGTGAGGGTGACGAAGTTCTCGGCAGTGAGCGACTTGATCGAGGCGCTCTCATAGGCGCTGCACACGACACCGTCAAGCCCCGATTCATGGGCGTCACGGGCAAACCGGTCGGCTTTTGCCGCGATCCCTTCTCCGTAGACGTGTCCGAACTCGTTTTCGTCGAAGGAGGTGAGTGCGGTGACGGCAAGAACGAGAGGACGTTTTTCGTAGGGCTCGAGCCGTTTCATCACCTCACGCATCGCTTTGCGCCCCGCGGAGGCGTGGACATTGAACATATCGACGCCCAGCGACATGATCGATTCGGCGGCATCGGCCATCGTGTTGGGGATATCGTAGAGTTTGAGGTCGAGGAAGATTTTAAACTCGGGGTTGATCGCTTTGATCGCGTCGATGAAGGGCTTTCCGTCGCGGATGTAGGAACGCAGCCCCACCTTGAGCCATATGGGATAGGCTTTGATCTTTTCGACGAGGGCGAGGTTTTCTTCCATGCTGGAGAGATCGAGGGCGACGCACAGCTGCATACATAACCTTTGGTTGAAATGCGAAAGTATAGCCTAGGGTAGTTGTAAAAGGGTTTAGAAAGGGTTACTGATGAAAGTCTTAAATGTATCGTCCGTTAGCATTGCGTTAATAATTCATTGAGAAAAACACCCTACAATAATCGGATATCAACCCAAAAAGGATATTGAAATGAACAAAAGTCTCTTCGTAACGGTTTTGGCAGGTTTGATGATCGGCTCGTCCGCTCTCTCAGCGGCGGTATACAAAGTGGATGTCTCCCATTCCAACGTCGGCTTCAAGGTCAAGCACATGATGATCAGTACGGTGACCGGGAAATTCGGCAACTTCAGCGGAACGTACGAACTGGACAAAGGACATTTCAAATCGCTGAGCGGGCACATCAAGGCCGCTTCGATCGATACGGGGATCGCAAAACGCGACGATCACCTCCGCAGTGCCGATTTTTTCGATGTGGCGAAGTTCGGCGATATTTCGTTCGTGATGACCGGTGCGACCAAAGAGAAAATGACGGGTAATCTTACCATCCGCGGCGTCACCAAAAAAGTGACACTGGATATCGACATGGGAGGTGTGGTGACCGATCCGTGGGGGAACCAGCGCTCGGGCTTCGTTCTCACCGGCCAGATCAACCGAAAAGATTTCGGGCTTAACTGGAACAAGGCGATCGAAGCGGGCGGCGTCGTCGTAGGAGACGAAGTGAAGCTGATCGTGGAGGTCGAAGGGATCGAAGAGTAACCTACAACGTTTTGATAAAGCCGTCCCGCTTGGGGCGGAATCCCTGCAGGTCGTCCAGACTGATTCCCCTTTGTTTCCCCGAAAAAAGAATTGTCTTGCATTGGTACATCTTCGCGTAGTCGCCCAAAAAATCGATCATCTCGCGGCTAAAGCGCTCGTATCCTTCGTGGGCGGCGAAATCGTCGACGATGAGATGGCGTCCGAGCTCGAAATTTTCACGGATGGAAACTCCCGCGTAGATGCACAGTTCGCCGCGCTGATATGCTCCGAGGGGTCGGTATTCGGCGGGGTAATGTGCGGCCATGAAATTGTCGAAGTCCTCGACGTCGAGGTCAGGGCGCAGCGTGCACAACAGTGCGTACCCTTCGGCGAATTCGTCGCTGGAGAGTTCCCGGAACTGCACGATCAACGGCCCAGAGAAGCGAGCTGCGCATCGATTTTGGAAATTTTGTCCTGCGCGTCGGCAAGCCCTTCGCGGTTAGTTGCGATGACCGCTTCGGGGGCATTGGCGACGAAGCGTTCGTTGGAGAGCATGGCGGAGAGTTTGTCGGCCTCTTTCTGGAGTTTTTCGCGCTGTTTGCTCAGTCGGTCGACGATGGGCGAGAGGTCGATGGCGTCGGTCGGGAGGTAAACCTCGACGCTTTCGCCCAGGTCGCTCACGGCCTGATCGATTTTCGTATCGGTAAAACGGACCTCTTCGACTTTGGCGAGGCGTGTGATAAAGGGCTTCATCATCGCCTCGTCGCCGCTGCATTTGACGTAGGCCAGATCGATTTTCTGGTTCCCGAGATCGATCAGGGCTTTGGCGCGGCGGATCGTGACGATAGCATCCATGATTGCGGCGAACTCGTTTTCGATCGTTTCGTCTACGACGGTGTTGTCGGGGTATTCCATCACCATGATCGATTCACCCTCCTCGAGCGTCGTGCCGGAGAGTTCGTGGAAGAGGTATTCGGTGATGAACGGCATGAACGGGTGGAGAAGTTTCATCGACTCTTTGTAGATGCTTCCCAGCTCCGCGATGCTCTCTTTGCTCGCCTTGGAGAGTTCGATCCCCCAGTCGCAGAATTCGTTCCACATAAAGCGGTAGAGGACGGTAGCGGCGTCATTGAAACGGTATTCGTCCATGAACGCTCTTGTTTCCGACGTCGCGCGGCGGAAGCGGCTGAGCATGTAGCGCCCCAGCGGTGTCGTGATCTCCTGATCGCTCAGGTCGGCAAACGTCGAAACGTTCATTTGCAAGAAACGGGCCGCGTTGAAGAGCTTGTTCGTGAAGTTGCGGCTTTGCTCGAGTTTGTCGGTGCTCAGGCGGATGTCGCGTCCCTGAACGGCCAAAACGGCGAGGGTAAAGCGCAGGGCGTCGGCGCTGTATTTCTCGACCATGTCGAGCGGATCGATGACGTTGCCCTTGGATTTCGACATTTTCTGCCCGTGTTCGTCGCGCACGAGGGCGTGGAGATAAATATGCTTGAACGGCAGCTCGCCGGTGAAGTTTTCCCCCATCATCATCATCCGCGCGACCCAGAAAAAGAGGATGTCGAACCCGGTGATGAGGAGGGTGTTAGGATAAAAACGGGCCATGTCGTCGCTCTGGAAGAGGCGATCGGAAGCGGTGTCGCCGTTCCCCCATCCCAGCGTCGAAAACGGCCACAGAGCCGAACTGAACCACGTATCGAGGACGTCGGGATCCTGCGTGAAATTTTTCCCCGAACAGTGGGGGCACGATGCAGGTTCGTCGTCGAGGCTGGCCCATTCATGAGCGCAGTCGTCGCAGTAGAATACCGGGATACGGTGCCCCCACCACAGCTGGCGTGAGATACACCAGTCGCGCAGGTCGTTCATCCATGCGTTGTAACTGTTGATCCAGTGGGGCGGGAAAAACTGCGCCAACCCGGCGTTGGTCTTGTCGATCGAGCCTTTGGCGACCTCTTTGCGGACGAACCATTGCTTGGAGATGTAGGGTTCGACGATGTTTTTACAGCGGTAGCAGTGGCCTACCTGGTGGGTGTGTTCTTCGATTTTTTCGATGAAACCCTCTTCTTCGAGACGTTTGACGATCGCCGAGCGCGCTTCGAGCCGCTCGAGCCCTTTGAACTCGCCGGCATGGTCGTTGAGGATCCCTTTTTCATCGAAGACGGTGATGAACTCGAGATCGTGCCGTTTGCCCACTTCGTAGTCGTTCGTATCGTGTGCGGGGGTCACTTTGACGACGCCGGTTCCGAATTCGCGGTCGACGTGGCTGTCGGCGATGATTTTGATTTCGCGGTTGATGAGGGGGAGGGTGATGCTTTTTCCGATCAGGTGGAGGTAGCGTTCGTCATCGGGATGCACCATGACCGCGGTATCGCCGAAATAGGTTTCAGGACGCGTCGTCGCGACCGTGATGTGGCCGCTGCCATCAGAGAAGGGATAGCGGATATGGTAAAAATTCCCCTGGTGTTCTTCGTGTTCAACTTCGATGTCGCTGAGTGCCCCGTCGTGGGTACACCAGTTGACCATGTAGTTGCCGCGTACGATCAGGTTTTGGTTGTAGAGGTGGACGAACGCCTCTTTGACCGATTGCTTGAGCCCCTCGTCCATCGTGAAGCGTTCGCGGCTCCATGCGGGGGAGACGCCCAGTTTGCGCATCTGGCCGACGATGGTTCCGCCGCTGTGTTCTTTCCATTTCCAGACCCGTTCCAAGAACGCGTCGCGCCCGAGTTCTTCTTTGGTTTTACCTTCGGCGAGAAGCTGTTTTTCGACGACGTTTTGGGTCGCGATCCCGGCGTGGTCGGTCCCCGGTTGCCAGAGGGCCGCGTAGCCGTCCATCCGCTTGTAGCGGGTGATGATGTCGATGAGGGTGTGGTTTAGCGCATGCCCGATATGGAGTGATCCCGTGACGTTTGGGGGAGGGAGCATGATTGCAAAATGTTTGTTGGGTTTTTGGATCGCACGGTTGCCGTCAACCTCAAAATACCCCCGCTGCTCCCAAATGGGGTAATACGTCGATTCAATATTTTTAGGATCATAATGGGTAGCGGACATAAATAAGCCTTCATGGAAAATATTCGCGAATTATAGCGCAACGCCTCTGAATTGGAAAATTCAACTCGCATGGGTATAATTCGATTCATCTACCGACTTTCCCAAGGAACGATTTGCCTCTTTCTCGTCTAAACCCCCAGCAATACACCGCCGCTACCGCGCCGTTCGGTCACAATCTGATCATCGCTTCGGCAGGGACGGGTAAAACGTCGACGATTGTCGGGCGCATTGCCTACCTACTTTCGCAGGGGGTCCGGCCCGATGAAATTTTATTGCTGACGTTTACCAACAAAGCGGCGCAGGAGATGGTCGAGCGGGTCGCCGCTTTTTTCGGGCGGGAAATCGCGTCGAAAATCGATGCGGGGACGTTTCACGCCGTCAGTTACCGCTGGCTCAAACGCAAAGAGGGGAAAGTGGTTCTCAAGCAGCAGCGTGAGCTCAAAACCCTCTTTCGCAGCGTTTACGAAAAACGGACGTTCAGCCACATCGACTGTGCCACACCCGCATACGGTGCGAATTATCTGTATGATGTTTATTCATTTTACCAGAATACCGAACTTTCCGTCACGTTCGAAGAGTGGATCACGACGCGCCAGGATGAGCACGCCCTCTATGCGGCGATTTATGCCGACATTGTCGACGAATTCGAGGGGCTGAAAAAAGAGTACGGGTTCGTCAATTTCAATGACCTGCTCTTGTTGATGCGCGATCTGGCGCAGCGGAGCGACCTTGGGTATAAAGAGGTGCTGATCGATGAGTATCAGGATACCAATGCGCTGCAGGGGACGCTGATCAACGCGATGAAACCCCCCTCGCTTTTCTGCGTCGGGGATTACGACCAGAGCATTTATGCCTTTAACGGGGCCGACATTTCGATTATCGGATCGTTCAGCAAAAACTATCCGAACGCCCAGGTCTATACGCTCAACAAAAACTACCGTTCCACCGTTCCGATCCTCTCGTTGGCCAATACGGTGATCTCCTACAACGAACGGATTTACCCCAAAGCCCTCGAGGTGACCCGTACCGGCGAAGCGCAGAACCCGACGCTGCTGATTTACGACGAGCTCTTCGATCAGTATCACGGGATCGCGCAGATGATCGGCGATTCGGGAACGCAGCGCGACGAGATTGCGGTGATTTTCCGGAACAACGCTTCGGCGGACGGGATCGAGGCGGCGTTGCGCGAACTGGGGATACCCTGCCGCCGTCGGGGGGGCGTGAGCTTTTTCGATTCCAAAGAGGTCAAGGCGCTGCTGGACATCTATACCCTGTTGGTCAACGAATCGGACATGATGGCGTTTATCCATCTGTTCGATTATGCCAAAGGGGTGGGGAGCGCGGTCGCCAAAGAGCTCTTCGTCGCGCTTCAAAAGCTCGGGCACGGGTCGTTTTTCCGGGGGCTTTATTCGCCCGACACCCAGATCAGCAATCCGTTTGAAAAACGCAAGCTCAACCATCAGTTGGGGCTGTTTGACGATTATGCCGAAATGGGAAGCGCCGGGCGATTTGCCAAGCTCTCCATCGACTCGACCTTTCTGACCAACCCGATTTTCAAACACCCGAAACTGACCAAAGAGAGTGCCATTTTTCTCAATGACATGTACGCTCTTTTCCGGCAGCTGCGCAATCTCTCCGAACCTAAGGCGGCGGTGCAGAAAATCGCCGTTTCGGCGTTGTACGCCCACACCGTCGAGCAGCTTTCGCACCGCCGGGCGATGAACGAAAACGGTGCTGTCGATGAACGGGCGAAGCAGGAAGCGAAAGAACGGATTTTGCGCAAGGCGACACTGCTGTTTGAACTCTCCCGCCCCTACAAAGAGCATGAGAGGTTTTTGAACGCGATGGTATTGGGGTCGCAGGATCTGACGCAGGGTGAAGGGGTCCACCTGCTGAGCATTCACGCGTCCAAGGGGCTTGAATATCAGGAAGTCTACGTCATCGATCTGATGGACGGACGATTCCCCAACCGTAAACTGATGAGCCGCAGCGGCAGCATCGACGAGGAAAGACGGCTGTTCTACGTCGCCGTCACACGGGCCAAAGACCGGCTGTATCTGAGTTTTGCCAAATACGACAAAATCAAAAAGAGCAATTTCGTCCCTTCCCAGTTCCTTTACGAAGCGGGACTGATCCCCAAGGATGAAACCTACAACGCCCTGGTCGCAAAAGGGGCGGTCGAAGAGGAATGACCGCGCTTAACGGCGTCCCTGAACGGCGTTCCCCATCTCCCACATCGGTAAAAAGATCCCCAGCGCAAGCAGTACCACCATCGCGGCGATGAGCAGCAGCATGATCGGCTCGATCGCTTCGGAAAGACCGTCAATGATGGCATCAAAGCGCATCTTGTAATATTCCATAACCTTTTGCATCATGGCGTCAAGCTGTCCGCTCGATTCCCCTGCCGAAATCATCTGGATAATCATGTTCTCAAACAGTTTTGTCTCCGCCAGCCCCGAATAGAGGGTTCCCCCCTTTTCGACGGTTTGGCGGACGGTGAGGAGCTTTTCTTGCAGCGGGAGGGTTTCGATCATCCCGATGGAGGTATCGAGCGCATCCGAGATGGGAATACCGGCACGGACGAGTTCGGAAAAAACCAGGGTAAAACGGTTGAGCGTCGCAAACATGATGATGTTTTTGATCAGGTAAAGCTTGAGCAGGAGCTGATGCCACTTGTAACGGAATTCGCGGTTGTGGTTGAGCATGTAGCGGAATACAAAGAAAAAGACGATCAGGGCGGCGAGCACGTAGGGGCCGTAGGTATTGAAAAGGTGCTCGAGGAAAAGGAGGATCTTCGTCGGTAGGGGAAGCTCCGCCTGCAGCTGTTCGAAAATCGCTTTGAACTGCGGAACGACGTAGGAAATAAGGACGGTAAAGGCGATGGCCATCGCGATCATGACGTTTCGGGGATACGCCATCGCCTTTTTGAATTTGATGATATTCCGGCGGATCTCTTCGAGCATGTCGGCAAGTTTGTGGAGCGCTTCGGCCATGTTCCCCGTTTTCTCTCCCAGCTCGATCATCGCCAGTGTCAGGGTACCCAGTTCATACCCGAATTTTTTGGCGGAGTTGGAGAGGCTGTGCCCGGCATTGATGTCTTCGGCCATTGTCCCTAGAACGTTTTGAAGGACCTTGTCAGTCGTCGCGTCGGCGATTTCACGGAGCGAATCGTGGATCGAAATCCCCGCGTTCGTCATGACGGCCATCTGGCGGACGGCGGCGATGAGGGCGTCTTGTTTGAGTTTGCGCTTACGGACGTTGGAAAAGAGGTTTTCCTTGAAACGCCGCAGCTGATCTTCCAGGGGAGGCGCGGCCTCCACGACTTTGATCACCATACCCGTGAATTTGATTTTGGCGAGGTAATGGGCCTCTTTTTTGCTTTCCGCATAAAAACCGTGTTCGGTTTTTTTCCCTTTGGACAGGACTGTCGCTACAAAATATTTCATACTTTCGCCACCCTCAAAATTTCATCGAGCGTCGTCACGCCGGCGACCGCTTTGGCCATGCCGTTTTCGAACATTCCGACAAAACCCTCTTTTTTGGCCTGCTTGGTGAGCTCCTCTTTCGAAGAACCCCGCGCGATCATGCTGGAGAGCTCTTCGCTCATGGGGAGCACTTCACAGATCATTTCGCGCCCCATATAGCCTGTCGTGTTACACTCTTTGCATCCCGCACCGTGATAAAAAACCGTTCCCTGCGGTATGTAGGCGGAATATTCCTGCAGGAGCGTCTGGGGAATTTCGATCTCCTGTTTGCAAAATTTGCAGATTTTCCGGACCAGCCGTTGCGCCTGTACGGCAACGAGCGCCCCGCTGATAAGATAGGGTTCGATACCCATGTCGGCCATACGGGCGATGGCGCTGATCGCATCGTTGGTGTGCAGCGTCGAAATTACCAGATGCCCCGTAAGAGCTGCTTTGACGGCGATTTCAAGCGTTTCGTGGTCACGGATTTCCCCGATCATGATCTTGTCGGGGTCTTGTCGGAGGATGGAACGCAGCGCGTCGGCGAACGACAGGCCGACCTTGGGATTGACCTGCACCTGCTGGATGAGGTTCATCCGGTATTCGACCGGATCTTCGACGGTGATCACCTTGTCTTCGACATTTCTTAGCTCATTCAGTGCACCGTAGAGGGTTGTCGTTTTACCGCTTCCCGTCGGACCCGTGACGAGAATGATCCCAAACGGTACGTGAAGGGCCTTGATGAGTTTTTGGTAACTCACCGAGTCCATCCCCGAGTCTTCAAGCTTCACCAGGGCTTTGGTTTTGTCGAGGATACGCATGACGATCGATTCGCCGTAGATGGTTGGCAACGTCGAAAGACGGAAATCGAATTCGGCTTCCATCACGACGGCGGAGAAACGACCGTCCTGGGGCTTTCGGCGTTCGGCGATATCGAGATTGGCGAGCAGTTTGATCCGGGATGCGAGGGGAGGGTAGATGTCGCGGTCGAAGATAAAAATCTCGGCCAGCTTTCCGTCGATCCGTCCCCGAACCACGCAGTTTTTTTCGGTCGGTTCGATGTGGATGTCGCTGGCCCGCCCTTTGATACACGCTTTGAGGATAACGTCGATAAGCTGGAGAATCGAAGAGGCTTCCTGCTGTTCTTCGATCGTCCCGATGTTGCGCAATTCGTTCCGGATGTTGGTAACCAGTTCCTTGACGCTGTCTTTAAGCTCGATTTTGAACAGGTAAGCCTGGATCTGTTTTTCGGTGGCTACGGCTACTTTGAGCGATTTTCGGGGGAAAAGCCGCTGGACCGACTCCTGGGCTTCGATGTTGAGCGGGTCGGAAAATACGACCGTGACGTACATGTCATCCTGTGAAATGGGAAGGACGTTGTAACGTTTGAGCTGAACGGTAGGGATTTTTTCGACCAGGCGGTAATCCATATCGATCGAATCGAGATCGACGAAAGGGATCTCCATCACTTCGGCGAGATGGGCCAGGATGGAGGCTTCATCGAGAAAATGGTAATTTTTGATGATGGAGAGTTCGTATCGGCCCAGACGGATCTGCTCGACGATGAAGCGTTTGATAAAGTTGACCGATACGGCTCCGACTTTGCTGAGGGTTTCGAGAATCGTGTCATCCTGAACCCCCCGCGTCGTCAGCCGTTCGATCTGCTGTTGGGTGATATGGCGTTTTTCGAGTAAGTCATGGGTGATACGATCCATATCCGTCCTTTATCAATACACGTGATGAAAAGTTAATATTCTATCATAATACTCATCGATCGCTATGCTCTTGCGCCCGTTGTTTTCGGCGGTGTAGAGCTTGTAGAACCGTCGCGGGTCCTGGGGATCGGCATACTCTTTGACCGCTTCGGCCGGTTTGGGATCGCGAAGATAAAAATCGAATACTTTGGAGAGAAGATGGCTGCTGGTAGGAAATTTGAGCCCGTTGAGGGGCTTGTTGTCGTAGAGGGCCTGTGCGAGGAGTTTCTTTTGCATCAGCAGCATCGCGAAATAGGAACTGTTGGCACGCGATTCGGGGGTGGCGTGCAAAGCGGGGACGACGGGGGCCAGACGATCGATCTGATCGGCTTTGAGGCATGAAAAACCGACCAGCGATACGAAGGATTCATTCCGTTTGTTCGGGGTAAAGAACCGGTAGCCGAAATCGCATCCCTGGGCGTACAACCCCCGCTGGTAGAGCGAATAGAGCTGAGTGCCCGCATCCGCAGCCGATACCGTCCCCAGAAAAAGCAAGACGACCGTCACGAGTTTTCTCATTTAAACGTCCCTTTCTCGATGGAATTGAGCAATGCTTTTGCCGCATCCGAATCGGATTGCTGGACATAAAGCTGGAGGGTTTTTTTTGCCTGTTCTGTCCGGCCGAGCTTCACCAGAGCCTTCGAAAACAGCAACCAGCTCTCCTCGATCCGGCTATTGATTGCATTCGTTTTGAGCGCGTAGTTGTACGCCTCGGCATAGTTGCCCCGATCGTAATGGTATTTGGCGATGTAGAGGCCGAGATTGGCGTTGGACGTTTCCTTGAAGCGATTTTGCAGTTCTTCGATATCGGCTTTGTTCTCATTCCGGTTGATGAGCAAGGAACGTCCCCCCTGCGCACTTGCCGTTGCCGGTTTCGGGCTGCCGGGAACAATTTGGGGCGGTTCGGGCATTTCGAGGATTTTCGGCGGCGGAAGCGACGATTGGACCGGAAGGCGCGCAGCCGCGGCGGGCTGTGCGGCAAGAGACCCTTGAAAGGTTTCGACAAAGCGCATGGAAGGTTCAAGAACGGTCGTATTGTGATCGGCGCTTGCGGAGGGGGCCGATGCGGAACGCTCAGAGCCGTTTGATTCTCCAATGGAGGAGAGGGCATGCGAACCCTCGCGGGTCGGGAAAAGAGCCATCACAACCCCGCCAAGGACGATCAATGCCACTGCGGCATAGGGGAGATAACGTTTGAGTTTGTATTTCAGCCAGCGCCGTTCGAGATCGCGGATATCAAGCACGGATCAGTCCTGTGTGGATCGCGGCCATTTCGATCCATTTGGGTTTTAGGGCATTGTAGCCGATGGCGGCAGGGTGGTTTTCTTCATACCAGCAATACAGGCTGAAGAGAGAAAAGAGGAGCTTGTTGGTTTCGCGGTAGTTGCCACGGGTCAGCGAAGCGACCAGTTTCATGTTTTTGTCGTTGAACATGTTCGCGACGTCAAAACAGTTGGCTTTGAGGAGTTTTTTCTGGACGTACACTTTCAGCTCTTCGGGAGTCGCGTTTTTGAGTTCGATGCTCTCCCAGATGCGGGTTTGAAAATGTTCCTTGGCGATGACGTCCTCTTTGTCGGTTTTGTGGAGGGTGATGACGAACTTGACCGCACGGGCGTCGGAAATGAGACGGATCTTTTCCATCAGCGAAGCCGAATACAGCTGCGCTTCGTCCAATAGCACAATCGGCACGTTCGGCAGCGAAAGGGCACGGGCAATCTCAAGAAAACGGTTCAGAGACATCCCTTCCCGGGGAGAGTGCCCGAAAATCTGCTGGGCGAGAATGCGTAAAAAATCTTCTTCCTCGATGATCGGGGTTTCAACCATGAAAACTTTCTGGTGCTTGGAAAGATCGTAATGGAGCTTGTGCAGCAGCATACTTTTCCCGGTCCCCGGCTTTCCGTAGAGGAGGATCATCTTGAGCGGTTTTTCGACCGAGTTTTTGAGGGACTGGTACATGTGCGAGACGCTGTCGATCTGCACATAATCCCTGGCGTTTACGACGTCGAGAAACAGATCGCGCGGTTTTGAGAAAAGGGAGTTTTCTACCATTTCCTTATTTGGCGTCCTGCTTTGCTTCTTCTTCGATTTTGTTGCCCAGACGGGTATATCCCAAATCGCTCAGCGTCAGTTTGTCCGACTCTTTTTGCACGATGTGCGGCTCGATGATGATGACAATCTCTTCGGTCTGTTTGGTGATCCCCTCACGTTTGAAAAGATGGCCGAGGACCGGAATATCGCCCAGCAGCGGAACTTTGTTCGTATCATTGACGTTTTTGGTGTTGATCAGTCCGCCGAGGATGACACGGTTTCCGTCTTTGACCGAAATGACCGAAGAGAGCTGGCGACGGCTCAGGTCGGGCGGCATTTTACGATCGGCATTGTTCGCTGAAATATCACTTGCCACTTCCGAAATAGAAGGGTTGATCCGTAGGGTGATCGTACCGTCTTTGGCAATTTCGGGGGTAATATCGAGCAAAACGCCGGAGAAAACCGAACTGACGATTTCGGTTTGGGATGTTGTTCCGGTTGAACCTCCGGCAAGAGTATTGGATTGCGATGTTTTATAAAACAGTTCGGTTCCCGCCGTAATCAGCGCCGGCTGATTGTTGAGGGTCATCACTTTCGGATTCGAAATGGCGTAGACATCGCCTTGCGTTTTGAGAAATTTGATCACTTCGTTCAGGCTCCCTTTGGCGGACAACTGGAACGCGTGGGCGTTATTCACCGCTTGTTGCCCCATGGTAGTAAAGGAGGTCGTTCCCAGCAGGTCCCCGTCGTTGGAATATTCGACGAGGTTGTTTTTGCTGACGTAGTCGAACCCGAGCTTGATGTTTTGCAACGCATAAAGCTGCGACCAGTCGATACCGGTCGATGAGGCGTCGCTGAAAACGACACTGTACATTTTGACGTCAATGAGGACCTGTGTCTGCATCTTTTTTTCAAGATCGTTCAAATAGGCGTCAAGACGCTTGTGCTGCGCGCCCGTAGCGGTGACGGTGATAAGACCGGCGTTTTTATTGATCATCGGCATTTTGGCCGTATAGGTGTCTTCGGGGCGGTTCAAAATGCTTTCGAGCTCTTTGTCGAGCGTTTCCCAAAAGAGTACTTGATCGTTTGAAGTGATCTTGATCCCCGATTCGGACGAAGTGCTGCTTTTTGATTGGGCTCCGCTTCCGCTACCGCCTGAAGAAGATGTCGTCGAGGCGGTCGACGCACCTGTCGTGCTCTGGGCCGAACCGGTGTTGGAACTAAGGGTGATGTTGGCGCTGCCGCTCCCTCTGCGTTCGGAAATGATGTAATCGATAGCGTACGTTTTTGTTTGCAGGTACGAAATTTTCAGCACGTTGTTTTGAAGAGTGTACTGTAGATCGTTTTCCTTGATGATCAAGTCGAGTACTTCATTGATGGTGAGATTTTTCAGGAAGGTTTTGTTCATCGCTTTGGCCAGAACTTTTTCCGCTTCGGGGTCGGCCACGATGACGCTCATCCCGCACTCTTCGCTCAGCTGGTCGACGAATTCGCCGACCGTCGTCCCCTTGACCGAAGAGATGTTGAAAAGTTCATAGGTACAGTCCGCCTGCAATGCGGTCGAGGAGAGGAGGGCAGCCGCAAGACCGGATAACATTAACGCGCGTGCATGGTGTTTGATTACGGATGTCATGATACTTTCCTATTTGGTGTTGATTTTAATATTGTTGTTTTGTTTGGTCAAAAACAAGATCAGTTTTTGCGCTTTTTTCCCGCTCAGCAGCACCGATGTCGGTTTGATTTCGCTGAGCGTATACCCGCGCACGGTGTCACCGGCACGGTACCATTTCCCGCTGATCAGGGCCGACTGGTTCATCAGTGCCATCAACCGCAGCGGCTCTTCGACGATTTGCGGCGCAGGAGGTGTCAGGGTACTTCCCAGTTTCGGCGGAGGGAGAAGTTTATTTCCTCCCTGCAACGCGGTTGCGGAAGCTGCCGGTTTTTTGAGTTTGACCGGGTCCCGCAGCGAATTGATGAAACTGTCCGAGATTCCGACCCTTGCGGGGAGGATGGAGCGGATCTGTTCGTCAACCCACGCCAATTCTTTGTCCTGCTGCGGTGAGGGAACCATGGGCACGGCGGTTGCAGGGACGGCCGTCGCAACGGCCGCTTCGAGCGCGAGGGCGCTCATCAGTAATCCCAAGAAGATAAACGGTCTCATTGGCGTACGATCCCCCATACCGAGATATTCAGATTCCCTTTGAGTTTCTCTTCGGCGCTCAGGTTGAAATCGTGAAGGTCGACGACCAGAAAACTCTGCTCGAGGGCATTGACGAATTTGAGGGTGTTTTTGTAAGGCCCTTCCGAAGAGATGTTGATGTCAAGAACGTGCCCGAACGAACTTTTATCGGTTTGGAGCGTATTGCCGAATTTGGCCAGTTTCACGTTATAGGCCCTGGCGTACCGTGAAACCGAATCGAGGTATGCCCCCCATACTTTTTCGTCGTAATAAAGGGATGATATTTGCTCGAGCTGTTGCTTGATGTAATCGTTGTACTGAATGTACAGTGCGTGCTGGCGTTCGATTTCGATCGTTTCCTGCTCGATTTGCTTGATCCGTTCGGGAGGGTTTGCGGCGAGGTATTGTTTGTCGACGTTCAGATCGTTTTCGACCTTGACCGCTTTTTCGTGGGAAACGTTGAAACTCGCTTCAGAGCTTTCCCACAAAAAGAGATACGAGAAGGCGAACAGCGAAGCAAAAATCATGATGAAAAGCATCATTTTGTCGCGTTCACTTTTTTGCGACAGGGAGTGGTCGAGGGCGTAGAGGTAGTCTTCGATATTGAACTTCATTTGAGTACCGCCTTGAGTTCGCCGAGATAGGACTTTTCTTCCTCGTTAAACGAGATCAGCTTCAGCTCGAAATCGTATTTGTCCCGTTTGGCATCGGTGAGGTGCTTGAGGAGTGCTGTAATGTTCTGGGTCGAGGGTGAAACCAGTCCGAAGGTAAAAGCTTTCTGCGTTCCGTTTTGGTCTTCGGTATACGAAGCGTTTTTGAGCTGTACGCGGTACTGGTTGAAGCTACGGGTGAAATCGGCCATGATTTTGGCTTTCATCGGGTAATTGACCTTTTTGTCATGCACCTGTACCAGCGTGTCCTGTTTTTGCTGATACGCCGTTTTCTGCTCGTTGAGAAGCGTCTCCGCGGCGTTGCGGTTGGCCATCTTCAGATTGATTGTCGCCTCTCGCGTCATTTTTTCGATGTGGACCTGCTCGTATTCCTTGGTGAGGAAGGCATGGCGGAACTCTTCGACGTATGAAAGCCCCCAGTAAACCCCGGGGTACAGGAGTGCGGCGGTCAGGGAAGCCGCGGCCACGAGAATCATTTTTCCGCTGTCACGCTGTGTGAACGGGGGCGGACGGTGGAAAACGGTGAAGTTGCACTCATAGCGTTCTTCCGCTTCCATCCGTCCGTAGAGATGCATCAGCTGATGAATCTGATCGACCCGTGATCCGCCCGTGTTGAAGCCGTAATTGAAATCGAACGGCGAAGTCCGTATCCCGAGGTAGGTTTGCGCGTATTCGTCAAGACCGCTGACGCTGCCTGCCCCGGTTCCGATGAAAATCTGATCGAATTTTTGAATGTCGTAAGCCCGTTTGGCATACGTCATGACGTCACTGACGTGCAGGAAAATTTCTCCGAAGAGTTTGATCAGATTTTTCTGATATTCGGGATGGGAGGCGTTAAGTCCCTCTTCGACAAGCATCCGCTCAAACTGCATCAAGTCGATCTGTTCACCGAGAAGTTCGCAGAAGCGTTCGTGCATCTGTTTGAGCGAATACTTCAACGATTTGGCATAGACGAACTGCTGCTCGTTGTAGATACAGAAAAAGGCGTCATTTTCCTGAAAATAGATAAAACAGTGGATGTCGGAAGTTTCGATCAGGTCTTTGACGTAGAGCGATTTGAGCAGCAACGGAACGGGGACGATCTGGTCAACGTATTTAATTTCGCCGACGACACCCGCGAATTCCTGTTCCAGAGTCAGAGGATCGACGACGAACGTGTGGAAAAAACGTTCCGATTCACTCCCGCGTTGCGGCGCTTCGATGTGCTTGATATGGTATTCGATCGCCATGTCCAGCGCCAGGTCTTCGTAGACTTTCGTCTCCAGGGCATCGTAGATGTCCTCGTCGGGGATATTTTTGCTGATACCCACGAGGGTATAGATAAACCCTTTGGTGTTCAGAAAGGAGACGGCATACTGTTCTTTTGAAAAAGAGGGTGAAGTCGTTTTCGAGATCGTGTTGAACGTACCAACGTACCAGTCCCCTTTGTAGGGGTTGGCTGAAACGATGGTCGAATAAGTCTGCTGCTTGCTTTTACTCATCCTCTGTTTATCCTATTTAAAATGTACAAGGACCATCCCGCAAAAACGGTTTTCCCGATAAAACTCCAAACGATAGCTCTTTTTGGAGGTATCGATCGAATAATTGGTATCCAAATCTTCCCGCCGTATACGGAGGTTGCTTTCGTCTCTCACCCCTTTTGCGGTGAAACCGATAACGTTAAGCCGTATGTCGGGATTGGGATTGACGACCTTAAAATCGTCCGTTACAAAAAAATCTGTAGCAACAGATAATGTTTTTTGTTGTCCGTCAGCCTGTACGCTCACTTCATTGACACAGTCGTCATTTGCCGCATAGCTCGGGAACAGAGAAGCGATTTTCCGGTTCCCGATAAAAAGATCGTATTGACTCTTGTTTTTTCGTACACTTCCCAACGGATGGGAAAATTTAAAATCGTTTCGTCCTGATTTTAGCGGAATGAAACTTAAACTGTTTCTTAAATTTTCCATTTTTAGATAAAAATTGTTATTAATAGTTAAATTTCCACGCAATTCCAGAAGATTCCGTATCGCTTCGGGTTCAAGGCTGAATGACCGCTCGAATTCGATCCCCATCAGTTCCATGTAACATTCGATTGCCCGCAGCTGATAAAAAACCTTGTGGTGAAGGGTAGGGAGATGTTTGCTCGTTTCGATTGCAAATGCCGGTTTGTGGTTCGTCACGGCGTAATAGGTGAGCGAATGGCGCATCGCTTCGTCGTCAAAGCGGGTATTCGTATTACGGACGTCGAAAAAATGGTGGTCTTCGATCAGCCCGCCGTTGAGGGTTTTGCTCACTTGGGTCGCGATGTGGTCGAGATGGCCGAAAGGGTGGTCGTGATCGAGCGCTTGCTGGTCGATGACGCACGTTTGTCCCCATGCGTTGGGATTGAAAATCGTATTGAGGTATTTTTTCCGGTAGAAGCCGTGCCCGTCGTGAAGGTTGAGAATCAGCCCCACCTCCGGGCTGACGATGATTTTCTGGACTTCCCTGACGATCTGATAGTCCGGGTCATCGGGGGAAATGTCGGCAAACTTACGGTTCAGATCGCCGTTGATTCCCCGATTGTTTTCCTGAATACTTTGACGGTTCAGATCCGGGATAATCCATAGATTCCCTTTGGTGATCCGGTAGTATTCCGAAAGGATCGCCCCGGCGAAATAACTTCCGGGTTCATTGCCGTGAATCCCTCCGATGACCAGCAGTGTCTGGGCATTGGGGGTATGGGTCTCTTTTTTGATGAGGGAAAAAGGGGAAGCATGAAGCGTAAGGGAGACGAATAAGACGAAGGCGGGAAATCGCATCGATTATTCTTCGGTCAGGATAGAGATGGTTTTATCTCCTTTAAGGGAAACGAGCAGCGATTTTTCCCCCTCAAACCGATGGCTGTCGCTGACGTATGTCTGATCGAACGTGACGAGAAACAGATTGGGTTTCTCCCCGGGATAGGGGATGATATTGATATTGTTGAATGTAATCGTTTTCGTTTCGTTTTTGGCAAAAATCCGTTCTTTAAACGATTTGAACTGGGACAAACCCATTCCGTCGAAACGTTTGAACGAAGAGTCGTAAAACGCGAGATAGCCTTCCAGATCGTTGTAGGTCCAGGCGTATTTCCACTGGTGGAGTCCTGCGAGAATGGCCGTATACGCGGCGGGTTCCACGGGCTTTTTGGGAGCCGAATCGATGATGAGCAGGGTGTCGGCGGGGTTGATGCTGCGGTCGAGTTGAATCAGGTCGTTGTTGTTGATCGCGATACATCCGCGCGTAAACGATTCGCGGGTGCCGCTGAGCGGGACGCCGTGGACCCAGATCCCCGAACCGTTTTTGCCACGGATACGGTCGTAGAGGTTGGGATAGGAGGTGACGAATGCCATCGGGCCGTAGAACGGATCGACCGTTTTTTTCTTCTGGACGAGGTTATAAATACCGATTGGGGTTCGGAGGTCGCCTTCGACCATTTTGTCCCCCGCGTATTTGCCGGTAAGGGCGCCGTAGCGTTTTTTGAGAGCGAAGCGTTTCTGGGCATCCGGGGCATAGAGCTCGAGGATACCTTTTTCCTTGTTGCACGAAAGAAGCGAGAAAGCGCGTTCGAAATAGCCGAAACGGAGGTCTTTACGGTTGACGTTGCCGGACCAGTACGAGGTGTGCAGGGTCTCTTTTTCGATCAGTTTTTTGCCGCCGCTTTTGTAAAGCGTAATGACTTCGGCAGAGAACAACAACCCCGACGACACTATAAACGATGCAACAATTTTTACCATTCGTATCCCAAATCACTCAAGGTTTTTTTGTCCGAACTCCACCCCTTTTTGACCGACACGAAGAGATCGAGATAGACGGGCCGTCCGGCGAGGCGTTCGATTTTTTCACGGGCGTTGCGGCCGATCCGTTTGATGGCGCTTCCCCCTTTACCGATGATGATCCCTTTTTGGGTCTCTTTTTCGACGATGATGGTCGCCCGGATATGCTCGGTCGGCCCTTCTTCGTCGATTTTGTCGATCATGACGTCTGATTCGTAAGGGATTTCGTCACTGATGTTTTCGAAGATCGCTTCGCGGATGAACTCTTTATAGATGTCCCGCATCATCTCCGTCGTGAGGTTGTCGGGATCGTAGAGGTGGGGAGACTCTTCGAGGTGTTTGACAATCGTGTCGAGCAGATCGTTTTTACCGACGTTTTTGGTCACGGACATCGGAATCAACGCTTCGAAGCGGTCGCTGAAACGGTTGTACTCTCCGATTTTTTTGAGGAGCTCGGCCTGTGGTACCTGATCGATTTTGCTCAAGACGATGATGTGCTTGCGTTTTTGGGCATTGAGTTCGAGAAATTTTTCGTAATGGCTCGTTTTATCCGAAGCGGGAGCCAGATAGACGATCAGATCGCAGTCGCCGATCGCTTTGAGCGCTTCTTCGAGCATGTACTGGTTCAGCAGTTTTTCGGCATGGTGCAGTCCTGGGGTGTCGACGAAAATGATCTGGTCGTCGTGGTGCATGACGATGGCATTCGAACGTTTCCGGGTTGCATTGGCTTTTTGGCTTACCAGGGCGATTTTTTCGCCCAGCAGCCAGTTCATCATGGTGCTTTTCCCCGCGTTCGGACGGCCTACAAGAGCTACGAATCCGGCTTTGCTCATCGAAATCCTTTAGAGAATGTAGCGTGCGAGATCTTCGTTCTCGACGACGGGTGAGAGGATGGTATTGACCGTTTCGGCGGTTACCGTAACCGTAGTATTTTTGTGCATAAGCGCATTGAAACTGATCTCTTCCAGAACTTTTTCGACGACGGTATGAAGGCGTCTGGCTCCGATGTCTTCGGTTTTGTCGTTTGCTTTTTGCGAATAGCTTGCCATGGCACGTATCGCGTCGTCGTCGAATTCGAGAGTGACGTCTTCGGTAGCCAGAAGCGCTTTGTACTGCTCGAGCAGAGAGTTCTTCGGTTTGGTCAGAATGCGATACAGTGCTTCTTCGTCGAGCGGCTCGAGTTCGACGCGCAGCGGAAAACGTCCCTGAAGCTCGGGGATCAGGTCGCTGGGTTTGGTCAGGTGGAAGGCACCTGCCGCGATGAAAAGGATGTGGTCGGTTTTGACGGGTCCGAACTTGGTCGAGACGATGCTCCCCTCCACGATGGGGAGAAGGTCACGCTGAACCCCTTCCTTGCTGGGGTCGTTGCGGCCGTCACTGCGGGCGCTCACGGCGATTTTATCGATTTCGTCGAGGAAGATGATTCCCCCCTCTTCGACGCGGCGGAGCGCTTCACGTTTGATCTGTTCTTGATTGAGCAGGGTTTCGGAAGCTTCCTGGCGGAGAAGCTCTTTGGCCTCTTTGATCGTCACCTCTTTTTTGGACTCCTCTTTACCCATGACCGAAAACATTCGGGAAAAAGACTCCTGAACCCGTGCGATTTCGGGCGGCATGTTGGTATCGTTAAATTCGATGTTCCCTTTGGGCAGATCGATCTCGATGGTCCGTTCGTCCATCTCGCCTTTAAGAATCCGTTCTATCATCCGCTCCCGTGATTCGGCGTATTCTTCCCGTTTGGCATCCGATGCGAAATGGGAGGGTTCAGGGAGAAGTTTCTTGAGGATCGTATCGATGACGTACTGCTCGATCGCTTCGGCATTGTTTTCCGTGTGCTCGGCTTTGACCATCGCCAGAGCCGTCATGACCAGGTCCCTGACCATCGACTCGACGTCCCGTCCGACGAAACCGACTTCGGTGTACTTGCTCGCCTCGACTTTGATGAAAGGAAGCTGCATCAGTTTGGCCAGCCGCCGGGAAATTTCGGTTTTCCCGACCCCGGTCGAACCGATCATCAGGATGTTTTTGGGCATGATCTCTTCACGCAGCGCCGGATCAAGAAGCAAACGGCGATGCCGGGTACGGAGCGCCAGGGCGATCGTTTTCTTCGCATCTCTTTGGCCGATGATGTGCTGATCGAGATAATCGACGATCTCTTGGGGGGTCATGTTCATGCGTCTTATCCGAGGGTCAGGGTTTTGATGTTGTGATTCGTGTAAATACACAAATCCGCAGCGATGGAGAGGGACTCTTTGACAAGGGCTTCTTCGTCGAGCGCAGAATGGTGTTTCAGCGCCCGGGCGGCGGCGATGGCATAGCTTCCGCCGCTGCCGATCGCGGCGAGTTCCCCGTCTTCGGGTTCAACGACGTCTCCGTTGCCGGTGAGGATAAAAATGTGTTCGGTATTGAGGACAATCATCATCGCTTCAAGTCGGCGGAGGATTTTGTCTTTGCGCCACGCTTTGGAAAAATCGATAACCGCTTTGATGAGTTCGCCTTTGCGGTGGGCGAGGTGCTCTTCGAACATATCAAAAAGGTTAAAGGCATCCGCGGTTGAGCCGGCAAAACCGGCCAGAATCTCTCCGTTGTGCAGGGTACGGATTTTGGTCGCGTTGTTTTTGAGAACGGTATGGCCGAACGTCACCTGGCCGTCGCCGCCGATAACGGCTTTATTCCGCCCTTTGTAGGCGAGGATGGTGGTGGCGTCGAACATCCTTATTCCCCTTTGATTTCGAGATGAAGGGTGGCGTGAATGCCGTGCCCGAGTTTGAGGTCCAGGTCGTGCAGACCGGTTGTTTTGATCCCGTGCTTGGCATCGAGTTCTTTTTTGTCGATTTCGATTCCGTGCTGGACTTTAAGCGCGTCGGCGATTTCGTCTTTGGTGACGGCCCCGAAAAGGTGACCGGTATTGCCGAGTTTTTTGGTGATGACGACTTGGAGATCCCCAAGACGGCTTTTAAGGGCATTGAGACGCTCGATTTCGGCAGCTTCGTCGGCCGCTTTTTTGCGTTGTTCCGCTTCGTACTTTTTAAGCACTTCGTTGGTCGCGGCGAGCGCGAGCCCTTTGCCGATGAGGAAGTTTTTGCCGTAGCCGTCGGCGACCTCTTTGATCTCTCCGGCTTTTCCGACCCCTTTGACGTCTTTGGTCAATAATACTTTCATACAGGTTCCTTCAATCAGCCCCGGACGATTTCGCCGCCGTACGAGACGATTCCGTGGGCAAGGTTCGATACTTTGGTGTAGCCCATATCGGTCAGAATACGCTGGCAGTGCGCACTCCGGCTTCCAACGTGGCAATAGACGATGATATGTTCGTCTTTACCGATCGCGGCTTCGTTCAGGGTCTGGAAAAAGCTGCTGGTCGGAACCAGGTGGTCCGCCCCCGCGATCCGTCCCATTTTCCATTCCATCCACTCGCGGACGTCAACGATTTTGAAATCGACCATTCCCAGCGCGCGTGCTTCGATCAATGCGGTGAGTTCATCGCTGTCGAGGTCGCTTTTGTTCAGCAGGATCTGGCACTCTTCTGTGCTCAGTCCGCGTGAGTGTTGATGGACAACCGATTCGATCTCTTCGTTTTTGAGCTGCGATGCGGCATATTCGGGGGTACAGAAAATCTGGCAGTGGCATACGCCGTCTGTCGGAATTTCGTGTTCCAAAGCGGGTTTGCACGGGCAGATACGGTCTTCTTCCTTGTTCCCGGTTACGAAAAAACAGGGGCAATAGCGTTTGCCGTGGATGAGCTTGTTACGGGTGAGACCGAACTGGATCCCCTGATTGATCTCGGGATCGGGATTGTAGACGAACCCGAACTGCGTGCACACTTTGTCGGTAAATTTAATCGTTTTTTCGAGTTCTTCTTTGAATTCGACCGATTCGGGGTCGATTTTTTTGATCGTTCCGCTCATGAATGTTCCTTATTTGTTTTTACGGGCCTTGCCGGCGATGATAAAGCGCAATGCGTTGAGTTTGATAAAGCCTGCCGCATCTTTTTGATCGTAAACGGCATCTTCTTCAAACGTGCAGTAATCGGCGTTGAACAATGAAATATCCGAACTGCGTCCGACGACCATGACGTTGCCTTTGTAGAGTTTCAGGCGTACCGTACCGCGGACGTTTTCCTGGGTTTTGTCGATTGCGGCCTGAAGCATTTCACGCTCGGGTGAAAACCAGAAGCCGTTGTAAATCAGTTTGGCGTAGCGGGGCATCAGCTCGTCTTTGAGGTGGGCTGCTTCGCGGTCGAGTGTAATCGATTCGATAGCCCGGTGTGCTCGGATCATGATTGTACCGCCCGGCGTTTCGTAGCATCCGCGGCTTTTCATCCCGACGTAGCGGTTTTCGACGATATCGGCACGTCCGATACCGTGACGCCCGGCAATGATGTTGAGCTGTTCGAGCATTACGGCCGGAGAAAGGGTTTTTCCGTTCAAGCTTACCGGGTCACCTTTTTCGTATCCGATCTCGATGTATTCTGCTTCATCCGGCGCATTTTCGGGAGACACCGTCCAGCGCCACATGCTCTCTTCAGGTTCGGCGGCAGGGTCTTCGAGGATACCCCCTTCATAAGAGATGTGCAACAGGTTCGCATCCATCGAATAGGGGGATTTTTTCCCGCTCATCTCGATTTTGATGCCGTGTTCCGCAGCGTAGGCGAGAAGCTTTTCACGGGAGTTGAGATCCCACTCGCGCCAGGGGGCGATAATGGTGAGCGAACTGTTTTGTCCCAGGTAACCCATTTCGAAGCGGACCTGGTCGTTCCCTTTGCCGGTGGCCCCGTGGCTCACGGCATCCGCACCGGTAATGCGGGCGATCTCGGCCTGACGTTTGGCGATGAGCGGGCGGGCGATCGATGTTCCGAGGAGATATTCCCCTTCGTAGATCGCGTTGGCGCGGAACATCGGGAATACGTAATCGCGAACGAACTCCTCGCGCAGGTCTTCGATATAGATGTTTTCAGGTTTGATCCCCAGGCTCAGCGCTTTTGCGCGGGCAGGCTCCACCTCTTCGCCCTGGCCGATATCGGCTGTGAACGTAACGACTTCGCATCTGTATTCATCTTGGAGCCATTTTAAAATAACGCTGGTGTCCAATCCGCCGGAATAGGCGAGAACGACTTTTTTGACCTCTTTTTTCATAATCAGTATCCTTCTTAATTGATCCCCGGACTTCATACATCGGAAATGGAATGGAGTGAATACCGCGATTCTATCAAAAAAAGAATGAGAATCGCGTTAAAGTTTGATATTTAAAGAAGAGTCAGCGGGAGTTTGGGACGATTTGAGAAAATCGATGGTGCTCTTGAGATGTTGGAGCGTATGGGCGGTGAGACGTTTTTGCTGTTTAATCATTTCGGATGCCTGCAGAAGAAGATAAGCAGCTTCTTCTACCTCTTGGCGGGTTTCGAAACGGGGCATTTCATCGAGCAGAGATGCAACTGTATCGGGTTCTTCGAGTATCAGGGCCGCTTTAAAGCGTTCAAGCCACATTCGTACTCTCTTTCCACGCTTCGAGCAGCCCTTTCATGACGTTGTTGACTTCATCGATTTTGGCCGTATCTTTATACAACGCGGCTTCCATCAGCAGTTGAAGCTGGTAATTGTACAGACCGGCCAGATAATAGGCGACGTCCCCGTGGGAATAATCGAGAATGTGGATCAGTTCATTGATGACGGCGGAAGAGCGGTTGATCCAGTAGGTCCGTTTTTCAATGTCGCCGGTTTCGATGCACCGTTTTGCCTGCATATTGAAACGCAAGATCCCTTCATACATCATCTGAACCAGTTTGGCGGGCGATTCGACGACGATGTCGTTCTGGATATAAGTATTGTAGGCAAGATTATTGTTGTACATCGAAAATCCTTTTTCTTGTTCTTTTTCTGGTTCGGAAGGCGCGGGATCGGCTTCAGACGCTTTCATCAAACAGCAAACCGTTAATCTCTTGCATCTTTGGAAGGATCACTTGGGCTTCTTCGGCCGGAAAGCGGCGGATCATGTTATTGGTTTTGGTGTCGATGACCGACACGTAAAAATCTTCCGAGGAACTGTCAAATCCGAAACGGAGCGAAGTGTTGAACGGGTTAAGCGAACGGTTGAGTTCAAGTACCAGCTTTTCCATCTCTTTTTGATAATCGCCACCTGAAACTTTTGCTTCCCGCATTTTTTCGCTGGGCTTATTCTCATTCATCTGGCTTTGCTGCATCTGCTGCACGTTCTGCGTGCCGGGCGCTTCAACTCCGCCGCTTTTGGGCATTGCCATCTGGCTTTGCTGCATTTTCGCGGTTGATTGTAGAACTTCCATTTTTTTCTCCTACTGATAGGTTGGAACATTTGATACCCCTAAATCGTCTATCGAAAAAAAAACTTTAGGGCGCTTCTTCGATTATGTGTGATACCCTTGCGTTCATGAAACGATACTGGGCTCTTTTACGAAACGAACCGTTGTTGCGGCGTCTTTCGCTGATACAGTTGATCGCCTATTTCGGGGCGTGGTTCAGCAACGTCGCCATCTATACGCTTCTTATCCAGATGGGTGCGGATGCGGCGACGATCGCGTTGGTCGCCGCGCTCCATTTTCTGCCGGGTGTTTTCCAGGCTCCGCTGAGCGGGGTGCTTGTGGATCGGATCGATCCTCGACGGCTGATGATTATCCTCACCATCGTCGAGATCGTCTGCACCCTTTCGCTGATCAGCGTCGATTCGGTGTCGATGCTGAGTCTTTTGTATCTGCTGGTGTTCATCCGCATGGGTGCGGCAAGTTTTCATTTCACCGTCGAGATGTCGCTTTTGCCCCGCATACTCGAAGGCAAGGCGCTGCAAGCCGCCAACGAAATCCATTCGATCATCTGGTCGTTATCCTACACCCTCGGGATGGCACTCAGCGGGGTCGTCGTCTATTGGATCGGGGTGGTTCCCGCGTTTTTGCTCGACGCGGGGCTGTTCGGAATCGTTTTGCTGCTGGCGTGGGGAGTGAAACTGGAAAAAAAGATATCGGACCATTCCCCGCGGTTTACGGCGATGATGAGCGAAGCGATGTATTACATCGCCCGCAACCCGATCGTCGTTCATCTGATGCTTTTGCACGCAGTGCTGGGTTTTACGGCATTTGATGCGCTGGTGGCGCTGACGGCGAAGCATTATTATGCCGGTATTGTTGCCGTTTCTTTGGGAATAGGGCTTCAAAACGCCGCGCGCGCACTGGGTCTGGTGATCGGCCCCATGGTGCTGGGGCACTGGATCAACAATGCCCGGCTGGGATGGCTCTTTGTTGCCGAAGCGGGGGCAATCGCCCTCTGGGCGGCGGTTATGGAGAATTTTTACGCATCCCTGGCCGCCGCGGTGCTGGTCGGCTTCGTGACGACAACGTTGTGGTCGTATACCTATACGTTGTTGCAGCACCATACGCATCGGGATTTCTACGGGCGGGTAGTCGCCTATAACGACATGATTTTTTTGGGAGTCGGCGCTTTGGCGTCGATCTTGATAGGGAGTCTCGCGCAGCGGGGCGTTGCGCTTGAAACGATTACCCTGATCCTCGGGTGTGTTTTTCTCGCGGCCGCCGTTTATTACGCATGGATACGGCGCAATTACAGGTTGAAGGAGATCGAATGAACGGCGAAATATGGTTTGAAGAAGGAGAGACAAGAATCGATCTCTCCCGGCTCACGCGGCTCTACCCGGCCGCAGTGGTTCATGCCGCCGGAGAAACCGCTTCGGTATCGCTGGAGTGGGCGGAGATGAAGTCCGATGCCGTTCGGATCGAAGCGTACGTGCTGGTGTGCGATTTCGACCCTGTGGGCGAGGTACCGATCAACCGGGTTGAACTGCGATACGGAACAAAAGAAGAACTCTTTGCGACCATGGAGAAGGTCGCTTCGGCATTGCAGGGAGCGGCTCGAACGCAATGAAGCATCATGTTTTGCGCCTGGCCGTCCCCGCGGCGCTGAAACACCTTCTCGATATCCTCCAAATCCTTATCGATATGGTCATGGTGGGAGTTTTGGGGGCTGCGGCCCTTGCGGCGGTCGGACTTTCGATGCAGTTTATGATGGTGATACAGGCAGCCATGACCCTTTTCGGAGTCGGATCAAGCGCCCTGATTGCACGTTACATCGGAAGCGGCCGACGCCGCAGGGCATCGGCGGTTGTCTATGCCGGAGGGTGGATTGCCCTTGTCGGATCGGTAGGGGTCGGAGGGATCGGGTGGTTTTTTGCGCCCGAATTTTTCCGTTGGATGGGTTCGGACGGCGACGTTATCGCACTGGGAAGCGGTTATTTTCAGATTCTGTGCCTTGGAATGGGACTGATTTTTCTCGATACACTGGCCTACAATGCCCTCTCCGCCGCCGGGGACACCCAAAGCTCTCTGGTGATAAAAATCTTTTCGGCTCTGCTCAACGCGGGGCTGAATTATCTCTTTATTTTCGGTCACGGGGGTTTCGAGCCGATGGGTGTCGAAGGAGCCGCATACGCTACGGTGTGTGCGTACGGCTTCGGCGTCGCGGCATACGGGTGGCTGTTGTTCCGAAAGGGCGGGGTTTTGGACGTCTACCCCCTCTTCGTATCGGCGGACATGCGTCGAATCCTCTCCATCGGTCTGCCCGCGGCGTTTGAACGAGTGATCGGTGTTTCGTCGTTTTTGCTTTTCGTGGTGATTATCGCCTCGTACGGGACGCAGGCGCTGGCCGGATATCAGATCGGATTACGGATCGAAGCGCTGGCGTTTATGCCCGGATTCGGGTTTTCGGTGGCCGCCATGGTGCTCGCCGGCCAGTTTATCGGTGCCCGTCGATACGATGATGCGTACGCTTCGGGGATATTGAGCGCCAAAATCGCGATGGTGTTTATGGGGACGGTGGGGATTGTCCTCGTCGCCGTTCCCGAATATCTGGCCGCGATTTTTACCGACGATGCCGCAACCATCGAGTACGCGTCGATCTATTTGAGGCTCGTGGGGATCTCGCAGATTCCGCTGGCTTTGACGTTTGTCCTCAGCGGTGCGTTGCGCGGTTCGGGGGCGACGAAGACGACGATGCGGATTTCGATTCTTTCGCTGTGGCTGTTCCGGATCATCCCCTCGTATCTTGTGATGAAAGGGGGGGTGGGGATCTTCTGGGTTTACGTCGCGATGACGGTTGAGACGTTTATCAAAGGGTGGTGGTTCTGGCGGGTTTACCGTGCACGGCGATGGATCGAGACGAAAATCTGATTTTATCCCCGCTCGGTCTCGAGCATCTCTTTGTATTGCGCTTCGATGATTTTGAGGCGGCTGCGATCGGGCATTTTACGTGAAGCAATGTAACCGATCACGTTCCCTTCGGCATCGAGTTTGGGGACGATATGGACGACGACCCAATAAAATTTTCCGTCTTTGCGGAGATTTTTGACATACCCTTCCCAAATTTTTCCGCTTTGGATGATTTTCCACATCCCCTCAAAAGCGGCTTTGGGCATGTCGGGATGGCGGAGGAGGCTGTGGGGCTGCCCCACGGCTTCAACGGCCGTGTAACCGGTCATTTCGGTGAATTTGCGGTTGACGTAGGTGATGACCCCTCTGGTATCGGTTTCGGAAATCAGGCTGCGTCCGTCAAATAATACTTCTTCGTTGACCGGTGTTGGGCGTTTCATGTTAAGATTATCCTAAAACTTAGAATGGAGTATAAATGTGCGATTATAACCCCATTCTTACTAAAACTAAAGTTAAACACGGACTATTCTTTATTGTGAAGGGATAATGCAATGATTTCAGAACCTTACGCCTCACTGTACATTGACAGGAACGTCGGCGGCTATGCCGTCGGGATCGCGATGAGCGAACCCTACGGGATGAAAGGGTGGCTGTGTGAAATCCCATCCGACCCCGCCCATCCGTACGCGGTGATCGACCGGGCACTTCATCTGTTGTTCGTGATCGGGTGCAGCCGGGTCATCGTGGGGGCCAGCGAAGAGCGGTATTTCGAGGAGATCAAGGCCAATTTTTCGCTGTTCGAGTGCCGATACGTCACGTCGTGTTTTGAGAGCGAAGAGCAAAACCGTCTTTTTCGCGAAGCGTTTGCAATCGAATCTCTCCTGACCCCTATCGAGCATTTGTCGCTCGAACAGAGGCCGCTGTGTGCCCAGGCCCTGTCGCTGCTCGCACAGGAACTCCTCTTATCGCGGGAGGGGGGTCCGTATGCGGTTCCCTCGATCCTCGATACCTCGTTGCTGATGGAGTTGGGGAACAATGCGCTTGAACAGCTTGAAATGATCTCTCCCGATTCGAAGATGCCCAGCGTTTCGAAAGTCGTTCTGAGCATGAGCACGCCGATGGGAAAACGGTTGGGACGCTTCCGGCTTTTTTTGCCCATACGCGATGCGGTTGAACTGGAGCGGCGGTACGACTGGATCGAAGCAGCCCGTCCTCATGCGCAATGGTTGCGCGAACATCTGCGCGAAATCGGAGATATCGAATTGCTCTGGTGGCAATGCCAGAACCGCAAGGCATCAGATGAAAACGTTTCGCAGCTCCTCGATGCGATCGATCGAATCACGCTGATCCGCGATTATCTGATCCGGCATAAAGTCGCCTTGCTGATGCCCGAAGAGAGTTTGTTTGAAGGATGGGAAGACGCCATCCGCTCTTACGCCAGGCGCCAATGGCTCAGTGAACGGACCCCCCGGATACATGCGCTTTGCGGCTGGATCGCCCGACTCGACGTTGCGGTCGAGTCGGCGCGAAATGCCCAGACTTACGGACTCACGCGGCCGACGATCGTTGGGGATGCGAAGGAAGCATTTTTCCAGGCAATGGGATTGCGGCATCTGCTGGTCGAGTTGCAGGGGGTCGCGTACGTCCCCAACGACATTGTCATGGGACAGCGCGATTATCTTGATCTGCCCTATCCGCAGACCGTGATGCTCGATCCCCGGGTGCACGACGGGGCGAATGTACGCGGCGTTTTGCTGTACGGTATCAACTCCAGCGGAAAATCGTCACTGATGAAGAGCATCGGTATTTCGGCGGTCCTCGCGCAGGCGGGCTTCTTCGTTCCGGCGCGATCGATGAAATTTGCTCTGTTCGAGGGGGTCTATACCCGCATCATGTCCCGTGACAATGTCGCCAAGTCGCTTTCGACATTCGGTGTGGAGATGCTCGAACTCAATACGATTTTCAGCCGCGCCTCCGAGCGTTCGCTGGTCCTTGGGGATGAAATCAGCCACGGTACCGAGACGCTCTCGGCCGTGGCGATCGTAGCGTCCACGATCATTGAGCTTCAGCGCAGGGGTGCGCTTTTTTTGATGACGACCCATCTGCATCAGCTCTCTATGATTCCCGAACTGAGCCGTTTGCGCGAAGTGGTGAGCCTCCATCTTAGCGTCCGTTACGATGAACCGAGCGACCGGCTGGTGTACGACCGTATCCTCAAACCGGGACGGGGAAGCAGCGTATACGGACTTGAATTCGCCGAGTCGCTGCACATGGACCGCTGTTTTCTCGATAACGCCAAACGTCTGAGGGAACATCTGGCCAAAGAGTACGATGTCCTCGAACTCGCCCATCAAAAAGAGTACATCAAGCGTTATCGCGAAGTGAGCGCCTGCGAATGCGTCATCTGCGGGACATTGATCCGAAACCCCAAAACGGCGGGTACGGGAGGGACACACCATAACCTGATACCGCTTTGTGAAAAAGACCGCGCACGGATCGCTGAAGGCAAAATCAAACCAAGAGGGCTTATAATGACACCTCAAGGTTTGCGTCTGGAATACGAGACGCAGTTGTAAGGGATAGCATTGGACGTCATCAAACTCTTTAAAAAACTTCTCGAATCGCGCAGTGTCACCCCCGAAGACGGGGGAATTTTCGATTTTCTCGAAGGATATTTGGACGGATTCACCTTTATTCGGATTGACCGCGAAGAGGTGAAAAACCTTTTCGCCTACCGCCGTTTCGGAGAAGGGCCCCATTTGTGTTTTGCGGGGCATGTAGACGTTGTTCCTCCGGGAGAAGGGTGGGAAAGCGATCCTTTTGTCGCCACCGAAAAAGAGGGATTTATCTATGCGCGGGGAGCGCAGGACATGAAAAGCGGTGTTGCCGCGTTCGTTCAGGCTCTCAAAGAAGCTCCATCGTTCAACGGTACCCTTTCCGTACTCCTCACATCCGATGAAGAGGGACCGGCCAGGTACGGAACGCTCGAAGTGCTCAAATATCTCAAAACCCGCAACATGCTTCCCGATGCGGCGATCGTTGCCGAACCGACCTGCGAAGAGCGCTTTGGTGACGCGATCAAAGTAGGGCGGCGCGGTTCGATCAACGGCGTGATCGAAAAACACGGGAAACAGGGGCATGCGGCGTATCCCGAAAAAGCGACCAATCCGATCCACAAAGTCGCCCACGTCCTCCCCCATATCGCGGGAGTCGATCTGGATGAGGGAGACGAATATTTCGCTCCCAGCAAATTCGTCGTCACGGACATCCGCGCCGGGATGGAGGTGACCAACGTCACCCCCGGAAAACTCAAGCTGATGTTCAACATCCGCAACTCGACCAAAACGACGATGGAAGACGTGGAAAATTTCGTCCATCGCTATTTCAAAGAGATGAACTACACCCTACGGCTCGATCAGTCCGCGAAGCCTTTCGTCACCAATGCCGATACCCGAATCGTTCGTACCCTGGACGCGTCGATCGAAAAAGTGACGGGGATCCGGCCCAAACATTCGACCGCCGGAGGAACATCCGATGCCCGTTTCATCGCCGAATACGGGATCGATGTGATTGAATTCGGCGTAAAAAACGATACGATCCACGCCCCCAACGAGCGGACGTCGATCGATGAGGTCGTGAAGCTCTGCGAGGTTTTTTCGGAGGTTATCCGAACCTACTGATGCGCCGTTCGTCTTCGAGGATGAATCCCAACAGGTATTGCCCGAATTCCGAATAGCACTGCAGATCCTCTTCGTCCACATTTTGGGTGTTTTTGCGCTGCAGACGCAGATAATCTTCTCCTCCGTGCAGCGAATACATCACACCGGCATAAAAGAACCCGCGGCGGTTGAGCAATTCTATCGTTTCTTCGATATTCCCGAAGCGCTGAAGATTGACGTCGGCGTAGATCATCGCGCAGGTTTCCGACATCAGTGCGACTAGGGTAAGCTCCAGATGCTGCGGAGAGAGGGGAGCATCGATAATGATCGAGCCGATCCCCAATGCCTGATTGTGATGACAGGCGGGCGGCGTTACGGCGGCAGTGGTGGGCGGCGCCTCGTGAAAAGGGATTTTCGAACGTTCATAGGTTGCGGCAATGATTGCACGGTAGCGTTCGGGCAGTGCCAAAGAACGTTCGCCGCGGTCAAACAGCAGATACGAAACCATCGCTCCGCTTCGTCGGGTATCCTTGTAACGGTGTTCGATTTCGACCGTGGAGGGGACTTCGCCCAGCAATACGGCGGTTTCACTCATCCCGTGACGGAGATTGGCCCTTTGGCTGAAGGGGTGCAGCATGATCGCTTCGCCGTAAAATCCTGTTCGTCCCATCGAACGGGCGGTTGTGCACAGCAAATCGAACATCCGGTTCATGATCCCAAGATGCTTGAACGCCGGATCGACCGCGGCGATACCGATCTCGGCGATGGAAGAATTTTGTGCCGGGATCAGCGCGAAATGGCCGATCACCGTTTCGTAGTAATGGGCGACGATGGAGACGATGCGGCCCGTTTCGTTCGCCTGCCGGACCGCATCGGGATCGTAGACGAACCGTTTGTGATAAGTCTCATCGTAATTGCGCCGGATCAGGATCGAGATTCCCTCTGCATCCGAAGGGATGAACGTTCGTACCGCGATCTCCACCGTATCGTCGGGGGGGACGGGTGCCATTACATACTCCTCAATGCCAGCAGTCCCAGCACTTTCATCCCTACCGACAGCGCATCGTCGTCAACGTTGAAACGGCTGTTGTGCTGCGCCACACAGGTCCCTTTGGACTCGTCGCACGTCCCCAGCCGAAAAAAAACACCCGGAACTTTTTCGAGATAACGGCCGAAATCTTCCCCGCCCATCACGGGATCGACGAGATCGATGCAGTTTTCGCTTCCCAGCAGTGAAGAGGCTTCCCGGATGAGGAGATCGACCATGCCATCGTCGTTTTGCACTTCGGGAGTTCCGAAATCGTAGTGAAACCGGTAATCGGCGTGCATCGATTGGCAGATACCGCGAAGCGAGATCTCCATCATCTGGGGGATCTGCCGCCGCACGTCATGGTTGACGGTCCGGACGGTTCCCCTGAGGCGGACATGATCGCAGATGACGTTCGGAGCCCGTCCGCCTTCGATGGTTCCCAGTGAAATCACGGCGGGGTGGAGGGGATCGATCTGGCGGGAGACGATGTGGTTGATCGAGTTGACCGCCATCGACGTCACGAGGATTGCGTCGACTCCTTCGTGGGGACGCGCGGCATGGGAACTGCGTCCGAAAATCTCGATTTCGAACGTATCGGCCGAAGCGAGCATGACCCCTTTTTTGTAGCCGATCCGGCCCGTCGGCAGATAAGGGTAGGCGTGGAGGGCGAAGATCGCTTTGACGTTCTCCAGGCACCCGTCTTCGATCATTTGGCAACTTCCCCCCTCCATCACCTCTTCGGCGGGTTGAAAAATAAACCGCACGTTCCCCGTCAGTCTTCCCCTGATCCGGTTCAGGGCCAGTGCCGTCCCGAGAACGATTGCGGTGTGGGCATCGTGCCCGCACGCATGCATGACCCCTTTTTCGCAAGACGCGTAGGGAAGATCGTTCTGCTCCTCGATCGGCAGCGCATCCATGTCCGCACGCAACGCGACATAGGGTTTGGCGGGATCGGTAGTGATCTGGGCGACGAGGCCATGATGCCCCTCAAAGCCGAAGACTTCGATCCCCTCGGCTTCGAGAATCCCTTTGAGAAAATATTTGGTTTTTTCCTCTTTTCCTGAGAGTTCGGGATGGGAATGGAGCTCGTGGCGTATGGTTACGGTTCGCATTTCGAGATGGTCGATTGCTTCGAACAAAGAGTGATGTAACGCTTTCATGCTATCGAGTATAACACAGTTTTTTGCTACAATGGCGCTTTAAAATCCAAAAGGAAAAGGCCATGACAAAAATTGCCTTATGGCTCGCACTGCCCCTGTGGCTGATGGGCGCCGAGATCAACTGGAGTGCAAACTACGCCGAAGCGCAGGCAAAGGCGAAAAAAGAGTCCAAGCCGATGCTTGTCATCATTACCACCGAGCAGTGCCGCTGGTGCCGAAAACTCGAAGCGACGACGCTGGAAGATGACGGCATTATCTCGACAATCAACGGCAAATTTGCCGCGGTACATGTAACGCGGGATAAAAGCGTCTATCCCAAAAACCTGACCGCCAAAATGGTCCCGATGAGCTATTTTCTCGATCCGAACGGAAAAGTTCTTCACTCGATGCCGGGGTACTGGCCGACCGAGGATTACCAGTCGATCCTGAACGACGCTCTGCGAAAATACAAAAAATAAAAGGAAAACGATGCAAATTGTTCAAACGCCAAACGCTCCCGCGGCAATCGGGCCCTATTCCCAGGCGATGATCGCGAACGGAATGGTCTTTACGTCGGGGCAGATCGCCCTCAAACCCAGCGGAGAGATGGTGGACGGGGACGTCAAAACGCAGTGCGCGCAGGTGCTCGCCAACCTCAAAGCGGTTCTCGAAGCGGCCGGCAGTTCACTGGATAAAGTCGTCAAAACGACCATTTTTCTCGACAACATGGATGATTTCGGTGCAGTCAACGAGCTGTATGCCGAGGCTTTCGGGAATCACAAGCCCGCCCGCTCGACCGTGGCGGTCAAAACGCTACCGAAAAACGCGCTTGTCGAGATCGATGCGATCGCTTTAATCTAAGCTTAAATAAAGTTCGGCTACAATTCGCCACTTTTTGTAGACTTGTAAAGTAAGGAACAGTAATGTACGCAATTATCAAAAACGGCGGAAAACAGTACAAAGTTCAAGAGGGTGATATCCTTTTGTTCGACAAAATGGGTCTTGAGCCCAAAGCCACCGTCGAAATCAAAGAAGTTCTTGCCGTCAACAACGGCGAACTCAAAACCGGTACTCCATTTGTCGCGGGTGCTGTCGTCACTGCAGAAGTTATCAATGAAGGTCGTGACCGCAAAGTCGTGATCTACAAAAAACGCCGCCGTAAAGACAGCAAACTCAAACGTGGTTTCCGTAGAGATCACACACGCGTTCGTATCACGAAGATCGCCGCGTAATTTCATTTAATTACAGAAAATTAAGAGGAGAATACAATGGCTCACAAGAAAGGGATGGGTAGTACCCAGAATAATCGTGATTCAGCCGGTCGCAGACTTGGCGTCAAAAAATACGGCGGAGAATTCGTAAGAGCGGGTAACATCATTATCCGCCAGCGTGGTACGAAAGTACACCCCGGCAAAAATATCGGTATGGGTAAAGACCACACTCTGTATGCGTTGGTAGACGGTGTCGTAGCGTTCGAACGCAAAGACAAAAAACGCAAACAGGTTTCTGTTATCCCCGCTGCATAAATTCTTTAAATATCGGGCTTTTGCCCGATGTCTCTGGTAGTTTTTTCCCAAATCCTGTAAAATCTATTTTCTTAACGGTGTACTTGATCGGCATAGACGTCGCGATGCGTAAATGGTTAGAGAAAGCAAAAGTACAATATTAAGCGAATGATTGCAGACCGTGCGGCCGGAAACGTTCCCGGTCCGGTTATATGAAAAAGGAACATCAATGTTTAGCGATAGCGTAGAACTTACCGTCTCATCCGGAAAAGGGGGAGCAGGGTGTGTTGCTTTCCGCCGGGAAAAATTCGTCATTCAGGGCGGTCCAAACGGTGGTGACGGCGGTCGCGGCGGAGATGTCTATTTCAAAGTCGACAACAATACCCATACCCTCGCCCATTTCCAGGGAAACAAGAATCTCAAAGCCGAGAACGGACGGCCGGGCATGGGATCGAATATGGCCGGCAAATCGGGTCAGAAACTCGTCATTACGGTACCTCCGGGTACCCAGGTCGTCGATGTCGAAACGGGCGAAGTGCTCCTGGATCTCCTCGAAGACGGCAAAGAAGTTCTTTTCCTTCAGGGGGGGAAAGGGGGACTGGGGAACGTCCATTTCAAATCTTCCACCAACCAGCGCCCGATGTACGCACAGCCGGGCGAGCCCGGGGTGACCCGTATCGTCAAACTCGATCTGAAACTGATCGCCGATGTGGGGCTGGTCGGGTTTCCCAACGTCGGAAAATCGACCCTGATCTCCACCGTATCGAATGCGCGTCCCGAAGTGGCCAATTACGAATTTACCACGCTGACGCCGAAACTCGGTCAGATCAACGTCGGTGATTTCGATTCGTATATCATGGCCGATATTCCCGGTATTATCGGCGGCGCTTCCGAAGGAAAAGGGCTCGGGTTGAAGTTCCTGCGTCATATTGAGCGGACGAAGACACTGCTGTTCATGATCGATCTGGCTTCCTACCTCGAAATGGAGTATCAGTACCAGACGCTCAAAGAAGAGCTTGAGAAATTCTCCCCCCTGCTGGCTGAACGCAATTACGCGATCGCTCTGACGCGTGCGGATGCGATGAGTCCCGAAGAAGCGGTGCAGAAGAGCTCCGAATTCCTTGAAATGCTCGGATTGGATCGCGTCGCGAAAAGCCGTTTCGGCTTTGACGAAGCGTATCCCCTCTTCGAACAGGAACATTTCGAAAAAGAGTTTTACGATCCGTCCAAACCGGCATTCGTCGTCCCCATATCCTCGGCGGTTCATCTGAACATCAAGCCTTTGACCTATGCCCTGTATCATCTGATCGTTACGGAGCGCTAAGGATGAAACGGATTGTCGTCAAAGTCGGCAGTGCGGTACTCAGCGAGCAAAACCGCATCGCGAAAGACCGGATGCAAAATCTCGTCGATCTGATCGCAGAGCTGAAAACGAAATACGAAATCATCCTGGTCTCTTCGGGGGCGGTCGCCGCAGGGTATACCGAACTCAAACTTGACAAAAAAGTACTGGCCAACAAACAGGCGCTTGCTTCGATCGGTCAGCCGATCCTGATGAACAAATACCGAAAACTCTTCGACCCGCACGGGATACTTCCTTCCCAGGTTCTCGTAACGGCGGCCAATTTCAACACCCGCGAAGAGTCGCAAAAAGCCAAGGATACGATCGAAACGCTGCTTCAGCACAACGTCGTCCCCATTATCAACGAAAACGACGCAACGGCTACCGAAGAGCTCGTTCTTGGGGACAATGATCAGCTTTCGGCGTATGCGGCGTATCATTTCGGTGCCGATTTGCTGGTGATTCTCTCCGATATCGATGCCTATTACGACAAAGACCCACGCGGGAACCCGGACGCGAAAGTCCGTTCGCGGATCGAATTCATCACTCCCCACGAACTGGCGATGGAGGTGAACCCGAACCATAATTTCGCAACCGGCGGGATCGTGACGAAACTCAAAGCGGCCGATTTCCTGTTGAAGCGTGGGGGGGCGATGTTCCTGGCCAGCGGCTTTGAACTCGGGGATGTCCGCAGTTTCCTGATGGACGGGGTCCACAAAGGCGGAAGCCTCTTCAAAGCGTACGAAGGGGATGCATGATCCGCGTCGTCTTTATGGGGACACCCGATTATGCCGCGTCGATCCTCAAGGGGCTGATCGACGCTTCGGACATCGAAGTGCAGGCCGTCTACACCCAGCCCGACAAGCCCGTCGGGCGTAAAGCGGTATTGACGCCGCCCCCGGTCAAGGTATCGGCGACGGAGGCCGGGATACGGGTCGTTCAGCCCGAACGCCTCAGGGAACCGCAAACCGTGGCGGAACTCAAAACGATTTCGTGCGATTTGATCGTTGTTGCTGCTTACGGGCAGATTCTTCCAAAAGAGGTTCTCGAATACGTCCCCTGCGTCAATCTCCACGCATCGATTCTTCCGGCGTACCGGGGAGCGAGCCCGATACAGCAGAGTCTGCTGAACAACGATTCCCAAACGGGGGTTACGGCGATGTGGATGGATGAGGGGCTGGATACGGGTGCAATCATCGATATCCGAAAAATCCCCATCGCTCCCGATGAAATGGTGGAGTCGCTGTATAAAAGGCTGACCGACACGGCGATCGAGCTGACGTTGGACGTCGTCCGAAATTGGGACCGTCGCACCGCTCGGCCCCAAAACGATGCGGAGGCGAGCCATTGCCGTAAAATCACCAAATCCGAAGGGCTGATCGATTTTGTCGACGCGAAAGAGATTTATAATCGTTACCGTGCATTCACGCCGTGGCCGGGGATCTATCTCGAATCGGGGCTGAAAATCAAGAAGATGGCGCTGGAGACGGCAGAGGCCCCCGGAACGCCGGGAGAAATCGTTGCGATCGACAAAGAGAGTATCGTTGTCGCGTGCCGGACCGGAAGCCTACGGATTTTGACGGTTCAGGCCCCTTCCAAGCAGGAAGCTTCCGCCGTCGATTATCTCAACGGGAAACGGATCACGCGTGGAAATACGCTGGTTTGAATCGCTCGGATCGACGCAGACCTATCTTGTCGAGGAGTTGAAAGCGGGGAGGGCGGTTGCCCCGGTTTGCGTCGGAGCCTCCTTCCAAAGCGAAGGGAAAGGATCGCGCGGAAACCCCTGGATCGGAGCCGAAGGGAATCTTTTTCTCTCGCTTGCCTTTCCCCGCGCACTGTTGCCGGCGGACTTGAGAATCGAATCGGTGTCGATTTACATGGCTTTTTTGATGAAAGAGCTTTTGGCACGAATGGGATCGGGCGTATGGCTGAAGTGGCCGAACGATTTTTATCTGGAACACCGCAAAATCGGCGGAGTCGTTACGAATCTCGCAGGAGAGGATATCGTCTGCGGAATCGGGATCAACCTGGTCTCCGCACCTGAAGGATTCGGAACCGCCGATATTACCGTCTTACCATACAATTTAACAAAAATGTATTGCGAAATGTTTGAAAATTTGCCTTCATGGAAGCAGATTTTTAGTAAATACCAGTTAGAATTTGAGCATAGCAGAGAGTTTTTTACCCATCACGAAAAGGGTAGAATAGCGTTGGATGAGGCGGTGTTGCTGGACGACGGCTCGTTAATGTGCAAAGGTCAAAGGATATTCAGTTTACGATGAGTGAAGTTATTGTCATTGCCAATCAAAAAGGGGGCGTCGGAAAAACGACGACCGCGGTCAATCTTGCCGCATCTTTGGCGGTTGCCGAAAAAAAAGTTCTTTTGATCGATGCCGACCCGCAGGCCAACGCGACCACGTCGTTGGGGTATCATCGCAACAATTACGAGTTCAATATCTATCACGTATTGATCGGGGCGAAAAAACTTCGGGAAATCATTCTCAAAACGTCATTGCCCAAACTTTTCCTTGCCCCCTCGAATATCGGGCTTGTCGGGGTGGAAAAAGAGTACTACGATGCCGGAAACGCCAAGGGCCGTGAACTGATCCTCAAGCGGGCCATCGCACAGGTAAAAGACGATTACGATTACATCATCATCGATTCTCCGCCGGCGCTGGGGCCGATGACGATCAATGCCCTTTCGGCTTCCAATTCGGTGATTATTCCGATCCAGTGCGAGTTTTTTGCGCTTGAAGGACTCGCGCAGCTGCTCAATACGGTCAAGCTGGTGCGCAAGACGATCAACCCCAAATTGACGATCAAAGGTTTTCTGCCGACGATGTACAGCGCGCAGAACAACCTTTCCCGGCAGGTTTTTGCCGATCTCAGACAGCACTTTCAGGGGAAACTCTTCAAATCGCCCAGCGACGACTTTATCGTCATTCCGCGTAACGTCAAACTGGCGGAGTCCCCGAGTTTCGGCAAACCGGCTATTTTATACGACGTAAAATCGAGCGGGTCGGTTGCGTACCAAGAGTTGGCGCACGCGATTATCGCCTAAAGGAACACCATGGCCAAAGCATCTGCACTCGGGCGCGGTTTGGGCGCACTTTTAAGCGAAATCGAAGAAGCGTACGAAAACGAACTGCCTAAAAAAGGGGGAGTCGAAGAACTCCCGATCGTAAAAATCCGTCCCAATCCGTATCAGCCGCGCAAGCATTTTGACGCCGAATCGCTCTCCGAACTTTCCGAGTCGATCAAAACACACGGTTTGTTACAGCCCATCGTCGTCAAGGAAGATCTTGACGGGTACGTGCTGATTGCCGGCGAACGTCGTCTGCGCGCCAGTAAACTGGCCAAAACGAAAACGATCAAGGCGATCGTCGTCTCCGTCAGTGACGATCAGATGCGCCAGCATGCGCTGATCGAAAACATCCAGCGCGACGAACTCAATCCCATTGATTTGGCCCAGGCTTATCAGGAACTGATCGAAATCCACCAGCTGACGCACGATCAGCTCTCCCAGACGGTACACAAAAGCCGTGCGCAGATCACCAATACCCTTCGGCTTCTCCAGCTCGGGGAAAAAGGACGCAAAGCGCTTGCGGAAGGGAAAATCACGGCGGGACACGCCAAAGTGATCGTCGGACTCGAACCGAATGAGCAGGCGCTGATGATCGATTCGATCATCGGGCAGAAGTTAAGCGTCCGCGACGTCGAAGCCATGGTAAAAAAGATCAAGGTCCCTTCCGCCACGGTACCGGTTTCGTCCTCTTCGGACCTCGATTTCACAGCGCTCAAAAAGCGTTTGGGCGAGTTTGGTTATAAATGTGGCACCAAAGGTGACAAATTGACGATCGAATTTGAAAATAATGCCCGAATTGAATCATTTTTAGACCTTCTTTCCTAATATCCGCCGGCGTTTAACTGTCCCTTCAATTTAGTAGTTGTATAATCACGCAACTTTTAGGAGGTGGTATGTTAGATATAAGTCCGATGCTGCTTGGCAGCACACTGATTGTCTTCCTTGTCCTTATTGCCGTACTAAACAGTTTGCTTTACAATCCTCTTTTCAATTATATGGAAAAACGGGATGCGGATATTAAACACGATTTGGAACAAGTTGGCAGCAACGATTCCGAAATCGCCGCGTTCCACGCCAAAGCCGAAAAGATTATGAGTGATGCCAAACTGGAAGCTGCGGCATTAAGAGAAAAAGTTATTGCTGAGGCCAAAGCGCTGGCAAATAGCAAAATTGAGGCAAAGCGTGCTGAACTGGCACTTGAGTACACGAAATTCGAAGAAGCACTCTCGCAAGAGCGTGCGCGATTGACGGAATCGTTGAAAAACGAAGTTCCTGCTTTCCAATCCGCTGTATCAGCAAAACTAAATCAAATTTGAGGGACGCCATGAGTAAAATTATCGTAACGGTACTGATGCTGGGCGCCTATCTTTTTGGATCGGAAGCTGCGGCGGAGGGTTCGACGGATATCGTTCAGCGAACGGTTAACTTCCTGATTTTCGCCGGAATCCTTTATTACATTCTGGCCGAACCGGTAAAAAGCTATTTTTCCGGACGCAGTGCGGCAATCGCCGAGGAGCTGGACAAAGTCCAGGAACGTCTGCGCGAGTCGAAACGTCTTAAAGAGGCGGCAGAGCACAAAGTTGAAGAAGCGGTACGTTTCGCCAACGAACTGAGCGAAAGTGCCAAAAAAGAGAACAAAATTTTGAGCGACAAAATTTTGGCTCAGTGCGAACAGGATCTCGAAGTCATTCAAAAACAAAACGAAGTACTGATGGATCTTGAAAAACGCAAGATGGTCCGTGAAGTTGTCGGCGAAGTGATGAATGATGTCATGAACAGCAGCGGCGAAGCTCTGGGCAAAGAGGCCATGACCGAAATCTTGAAAAAGAAGGTGGCCTAAATGCAATACGAACTGATTGCCAAACGCTATACGAAGCCGCTGATCGACATGTGCGATCAAAACGCTCTTGAAAATCTTTCGGAACTTTTGAGCGGCGTTGCCGAATCGTTCAAGAATGAAAAATTCATTCAGATCATGAACAGCAGCGACGTCAAAAGCGAAGCGAAAACGGCACTGGTACTGGATATGGTAGCCCCTGCGAAAAGTCAGGTGGCCAACAATCTGGTCAAGCTGCTGGCCGAGAACGGCCGTCTTGCTTTGATTCCCGCCCTTGCGAGCGAACTTAAACGCGAGATCGCCCGTTCCAAACGGATGTATCAGGGACGCATCTACAGCAATAACACGATTGATCAGGCATCGGTCGATTCAATCGCACGTGATCTCGGAAACAAAGTCGGTGCAACCATCGCTTTGGAATACGTTCCGGCTCAATACGACGGCATCCGTGTCGAAGTGGACGAGCTCAACATCGAGATCAATTTTTCAAAAAGCCGCCTCAACGCTCAGTTGGTTGAGCACATTTTAAAAGCAATTTAACCCTCGCGAAAGGAGAAACTAGTGGTAGCAAAAGTACAAGCAGACGAAATCAGTTCGATTATTAAAGAGCGGATTGAGAATTTCGAACTTAACGTAGATATTAATGAAACCGGTAAAATTGTCTCATACGGAGACGGAATCGCACAAGTATATGGCTTGAACGACGTTATGGCCGGTGAAATGGTCGAATTCGAGGACGGTACTCGCGGTTTGGCGATGAACCTCGAAGAGAGCAGCGTAGGGGTTGTTGTTCTCGGTAAAGGGAAAGAACTCCGCGAAGGGATGTCGGTAAAACGTCTCGGCCGCCTTCTGCGCGTTCCGGTCGGTGATGCACTTCTCGGACGTGTCGTCAACGCCCTCGGTGAGCCGATCGACGGTAAAGGGCCTATCGAAACGACCGAAGTCCGTTTCGTTGAAGAAAAAGCTCCGGGGATCATGGCGCGTAAATCGGTTCATGAACCGATGGCAACCGGTATCAAGGCAATCGATGCCCTCGTTCCGATCGGCCGTGGACAGCGTGAGTTGATCATCGGTGACCGCCAAACCGGTAAAACAACGGTAGCACTCGACACCATCATCAACCAAAAAGGTAACGGTGTCGTCTGTATTTATGTTGCGGTAGGTCAAAAAGAATCAACGGTTGCTCAGGTTATCCGCCGCCTCGAAGAGCACGGCGCTCTTGAGTACACCATTATCGTATCGGCTACCGCTTCTGAAGCGGCGGCTCTTCAATTCCTTGCACCCTATACCGGCGTAACAATGGGTGAATATTTCCGTGACAATGCACGCCACGGTCTGATCATTTACGATGACCTCTCAAAACACGCGGTAGCGTACCGTGAAATGTCATTGATCCTTCGCCGTCCTCCGGGCCGTGAAGCGTATCCGGGTGACGTTTTCTACCTACACTCTCGTTTGCTCGAGCGTGCAGCGAAGCTCAACGACGAAATGGGTGCGGGTTCATTGACGGCGCTTCCGATCATTGAAACCCAGGCGGGTGACGTTGCGGCGTACATCCCAACCAACGTTATTTCGATCACAGACGGTCAGATTTTCTTGGAAACGGATCTGTTCAACTCAGGTATCCGCCCTGCGATCAACGTCGGTCTTTCCGTATCACGTGTCGGTGGTGCCGCTCAGATCAAAGCGACCAAGCAAGTTGCCGGAACACTCCGTCTTGACCTTGCACAATACCGTGAGCTTCAAGCGTTCGCCCAGTTTGCTTCTGATCTGGACGAAGTAAGCCGCAAACAGCTTGAGCGTGGGCAAAGAATGGTAGAGGTTCTCAAACAGCCTCCGTATTCTCCGCTCGGTGCCGAGAAACAAGCGTTGATCATTTTCGCAGGTAACGAAGGCTACCTTGACGATATCGCCGCTTCTGCAGTTGTAAAATTCGAAGCGGACCTTTATCCGTTCGTAGAGGCGTCTTATCCTCAAATTCTTGAAAACATCCGCAGCTCGTCAAAAATCGATGACGAAACTACGGCTCTAATGAAAAAAGCGCTCGAAGAGTTTAAATCTACTTTCGTTGCTGAATAAGGATTTCTATGGCTAACTTGAAAGAGATTCAAAGACAGATCAAGAGTGTTTCGAACACGCAAAAAACAACGCGTGCCATGAAGCTCGTTTCTACGGCGAAACTCCGCCGTGCGGAAGAGCTTGCGAAACGTTCTCGTCTGTTCGCACAAAAAACGAATCAAGTAATAGCTGAAATCGCGGCGCGTATCCAATGCAACAAAGTCGGCGGAATCGAAAACCGCTGCTTCCTTGAAAACGATGCGCCCGAAATGATTGATATCATTTTTGTCACTGCCGACAAAGGTCTTTGCGGCGGGTTTAACATTCAAACCATCAAAGCGGTAAAACGCGTGATGGCCGAATATAAAAACAAAAAAGTCAAAATTCGCCTTCGCGGAATCGGGAAAAAAGGTATTGAATATTTTAACTACAACGAAGTAGAGATGCTTGATGAAGTTAAAAATCTCAGCTCTGCACCCGACATGCAGCGTTCAAGCGAATTTATGGCGCGTTCGATCAACGATTTCAAAGAGGGTAAAATCGATGCCGTGTATGTCATCTACAACGGATACCTGAACGTTATTACCCAACAGTTGCATGTGAACCGGGTGTTGCCGGTAGATACTTCTGCGTATGCGTGTGAAGTGGAAAAAGATGCAATGCTTGACCTTGAAGCCCAGGATGAAGAGAAAATGCTCGATTCACTGGTTACCAAATACGCCGAGTATAACATGTACTATGCGTTGATCGATTCATTGGCAGCGGAACACAGTGCGCGTATGCAAGCTATGGATGCTGCAACCAACAATGCAAAAGAGATGGTTAACTCGTTGAAAGTCAAGTTTAACAAAGCGCGTCAAGAGGCTATCACGACAGAGCTTATCGAAATTATCAGCGGCGTAGAGTCGATGAAATAATTATGGAGGAAAGAATGATTGGTAAAATTGCTCAAGTAATTGGTCCGGTTGTTGACGTTGATTTTGACGGGTATTTGCCTACTATCAACGAAGCAATCGAAGTAAATGTAAGTGTTGAAGGGAATACTACTCGTCTTGTACTTGAAGTAGCGGCTCACCTCGGAAACGGTCGTGTCCGTACGATTGCTATGGATATGTCAGAAGGTCTTGTACGCGGCATGGAAGCAAAATCGACGGGTGCGCCGATTAAAGTTCCGGTCGGTGAAGAAGTTCTCGGACGTATTTTTAACGTTATCGGTGATCCGATCGACGGCGGCGAAGCGGTTAAAGGTAGCGATCAGTGGTCTATCCACCGTGATCCTCCTGCGTTGGTTGATCAAAGCACCAAAACCGAAATGTTCGAAACAGGTATCAAAGTTGTTGACCTTCTTGCTCCATACGGCAAGGGGGGTAAAGTCGGTCTGTTCGGTGGTGCCGGTGTCGGTAAAACCGTTATCATCATGGAATTGATCAACAACGTTGCAATGGCGCACAGCGGTTACTCTGTATTCGCGGGTGTCGGTGAACGTACCCGTGAAGGAAATGACCTTTACCACGAAATGAAAGAATCAAACGTTCTGGACAAAGTTGCCCTGTGCTACGGTCAAATGTCAGAACCACCGGGAGCACGTAACCGTATCGCTCTTACGGGTCTTACGATGGCGGAATATTTCCGTGACGTCAAAGGTCTCGACGTTTTGATGTTCATCGACAACATCTTCCGTTTCGCACAATCGGGTTCTGAAATGTCAGCACTTCTTGGCCGTATCCCTTCAGCGGTTGGTTACCAACCGACTTTGGCGCGTGAAATGGGTGCGCTTCAAGACCGTATCACATCAACCAAAAAAGGTTCGATCACTTCGGTTCAAGCGGTATACGTACCTGCGGATGACTTGACTGACCCGGCTCCGGCTTCAGTATTTGCCCACTTGGATGCGACAACGGTTCTTAACCGTAAAATCGCTGAAAAAGGGATCTACCCTGCGGTTGACCCATTGGATTCAACGTCACGTCTGCTTGATCCGCAAATTATCGGTGAAGAGCACTACAGTGTTGCTCGCGGTGTTCAAAAAACGCTTCAAAAATACAAAGATTTGCAAGATATTATCGCAATTCTCGGTATGGACGAACTTTCTGAAGATGACAAATCGACCGTTGAACGTGCACGTAAAATCGAGAAATTCCTTTCTCAGCCGTTCCACGTTGCGGAAGTGTTCACCGGCGCTCCGGGTAAATACGTCAAACTTGAAGACACCATCAAAGGATTCAAAGGAATCCTCGAAGGTGAATACGACCACCTGCCAGAAAGTGCTTTCTACATGGTCGGCGATATGAACGAGGCGATTGAAAAAGCGGCTAAAATGAAAAGCAAGTAATTGCTTCTCGCCTTATAAGGAAACACGATGGAAACACTCCAATTAGAAGTGCTTACGCCCAGCGGTCCGATCTATAACGGTCCGGCGAAAAGCGTCACCCTTCCGGGTGAAGAAGGGGAATTTGGCGTTCTCCCCGCACACGTCTCTCTGACGACGTTGCTCCAGGCCGGAGTCGTCGATATTCAGAAAGAGAACGGCAAAACCGAATCGATCGTCGTCAACTGGGGTGTGGTTCAGATCACCCACAATAAAGTTGTCGTCCTGGTCGACGGGGCCGTAGCGATTCGCGGTGACAGCGAAGGGGATATCGCCAAGGCGCTCGATGAAGCGAAAACGCTCATCAACAGCGTCGCAGATTCGAACACGATGATCGCGTCGGTCTCTGCACGCATCGAATCCGCTGCTCACAATCTCGTCTAAACTATGTTTCAGACGTTTGCCGAATTTTACGACAAAAGCCATCCGGTAACACTCTTGGTGTTACTGGTCCTCTCCGTTTACTTCATCGCGATCAACTGGGTCTTTTTTTACCGCTATTTTTCGCTCAATCAATGGATATATACCGAAAATCAATCGCTGGAATCGCTTTTGATGGGGCAGCAGAAAGTTCCCGAATACGCTTATCTCAGCCATTTTACAAACTCCTCTTCTCTCTCGAAAGCGCTTTTTGACCTGGCGTCGTACGCTTCGACCAAAGAGGCGACCAAAGGGCTGATGCTCCTGTCGGTTGTGGCGTCGACGACGCCGTTCATCGGTTTGTTCGGGACGGTGATATCGATTCTGGACACATTCGATCATATCGGGCACTCCAGCGGGACGATGAGCATCATCGCCGCCGGGGTTTCGGATGCGTTGGTGGCAACCGCATCGGGTATTTTCGTCGCCATTTTCGCCTATACCTATCACCAGATTCTCAAGCGTAAGTCGTTTGAACTCTCGGGTCTGATCCGGATGCAGGGCGATGCACTTTTGGCGAAAGAGTCCTGATGTACGATTGGGAAGAAAAACCGGAACTTAACATTACGCCGCTGGTGGACGTCATGTTGGTGCTGCTGGCGATATTGATGGTGATCTCTCCCAATATCGTTTACGAAGAGTTGATTCGCCTCCCTAAAGGTTCGGCCCAAAAAGAGGTGACGCAGAAAGAGAAAATCGAGATTTCTCTCTCCTCGGACAAAAAAATCACTCTTAACGGCAAACCGTATCCGTACGAGACGTTCAACGACGACTTCGTCCTCTTCTCGACATCGCTTCCCAAAGATTCTCCCGTCCGTATCAGCGCGGACGGACGGCTCAGCTACAACGACGTGATGTATGTTCTCACCGCCGTGAAACGTGCGGGATTCCAAGAAATATCGCTTCCAACGACGAATTGATTGCCAATGCATTTGTGATTGAAAGGCGTTGCCAATGAATTCACATAACGAACGTTATTTTTTCATCAGTGGTCTGATCGCTTTCTCTTTTTTCGCAGTGCTGGTGCTGCTGATCGGCTACAGCCTCGCTGCGGCCAATAAAATCGAACAGTTTGCCATGGTCCAGAGCGACGTCGTCTCCGTATCGATTGCCGACGTTACAGAAGTTACCCGTTCCGAACCCCCCGAACAAAGCGAGCCTTCGGCCGACCTCTCCCCCGCCGAAGAAGAGGCGGTACCCGAAGCGAAAACGCCCGAAGAGCCGGTTCCTGACATTTCCGACCTTTTTGCGCAGGTGAAACCTAAAAACGACCCTAAAAAGAGTCCCGAAACGCAAAAGCGCAACGAACAGCTCAATGCCCTTGAACAAGAACTGCTCAAACCCAAAGAGACTTTGCGGATCAGCGACAAGGTGAAAAAAGTCGAGCTCTCCAGGCCCGGGATGAAAATGGTCGTGCAGGGAGCCTCCTCGGGACCGATCGTTAACGAATACCATGCTAAGATTCAGGGACTCATTTATGCCCGTTTTCACCCTCCCTCGGGATCGCAGGGACAGGCTGCACGCGTGCGTATCACGATCGATGCGGCGGGGAGGCTCGTTTCGTACAAGGTGATCGCCTATTCCCGGAGCGTTTCGCTCAACGGTGAAGTCGACTGGCTTCGGGAGCGGCTCGAGACAGTCGTATTCCCGCCTCATCCCGAGGGGAGGGACGCGGTGCTGGAATGTATTTTAACGGCCAAGGAGTAGCCATTTGAAGTTTTTGTTTGTTTTGTTCGCGGCGGTTTGTTTTCTGCGTGCCGCCGATGCGACGATCGAAGTCGTCAAAGGGGTCGAATCGCTGCCGAAACTGGCGGTGGAAGACGCCTCGGCGTTTAAAAGCGACGCGACGGTACGGATGTCCAAAATGCTTGTTGCCGATATGCAGGTGGTGTCGTTGTTCGACGTTGACGCAAACTATGCGGCGGCTCCCTATGAATCGACTGTGCCCGCACCCGTTCACAAAGATGCGCAGTACCTTCTCCGCTACCGGCTGCATGACGACGGAAACGGGGGAATGAAAGCGGATGTGCGCCTGATCCGAAACGGCCAGGAGCTGTTTGCCAAGTCCTACGTCCTCAAACAAAGCGAGATGATGGTATTCCTGGCCCATTCGATCGCATACGACATCAATGCGAAGATGGGGGGCACCCCGATGGAATGGATGAAACGTAAGGTCCTTTTGACCCGTTTGAGTGCTCCCAGACGCGCCGACATCATCGCCGCGGACTATACCCTTTCGTACCAGAAAGTGATTCTCAGCGGCGGGATGTACGGTTTTGCCAAATGGGCCAATCGCGAACAGACCGACTTGTACTATACGTCGCTGAGCGATTTCAAGCCGACGATTTACAAAATGAATCTTTCCAGCGGCAAGCGGGAAAAACTGATCTCTTCGGACGGAATGGCGGTGTGTTCGGATGTCAGTGAAGACGCCAAGCGGTTGTTACTCACACTCGCCCCGGCGGGACAGCCCGATATTTTCCTCTACGATACCCAAAGCGGCACCAAAACCCGTCTTACCGACTATTCGGGGATTGACGTCAACGGACAGTTTCTGGGGAACGAGGGGATCGCGTTTGTTTCGAACCGTCTGGGATACCCCAACGTCTTTGCAAAGAACTTCAATTCCACCGCCGTTACGCCGCTCGTTTACCAGGGAAAAAACAACTCTTCACTCAGCGCATACAAAAATCTCCTTGTCTACAAAGCGCGTGAAAATCCTGCCACATACGGCGGAAACTCGTTTAACCTCCATCTGCTTTCGCTCAATTCAGGGAGTGTCAAACGTCTGACCGCCAGCGGCGAAAACGATTTTCCCCGTTTCTCTCCCGACGGAGAAGCGATTTTGTTTATCAAGCAAGAAGGGAGCCGCAGCTCGGTCGGCGTGATCCGTCCTTCTGTTAACAAAAGTTTTGCCTTTCCGTTGAAAATGGGTCGTATCCAGTCCATCGACTGGTAATGTTTACCGTTTTTCGGTACCATAACGCATATCACAAGTATGAGGTGACAGCATGATGAAAAATGCAGCTTTGATCAGTGCCACGGTAGCACTTTTAGTTTTGAGCGGATGCAGCAGCAAAGAGCCTGCGATCGACGCAACCGCTTCTTCGGCATCCGCCACGGGTACGAACACGGCTTCTTCTGCGGCGACCACCGCCGGTACGGATTCGAATGCGGTCATCGCACCGATCACCAACGCCGCTACGGCCGATACAACGGCTTCGTCTGCAGTCGGGACTAACGGTTCGGAAGGCGGGTTGAACAATATCCTGTTCGACTACGACAAATTCGACATCCGTGAAGATATGCAAGAGGCGATGAAAAACAACAGCGCGCTCGTCAAAGGCAAAAACGTCAAACTCGAAGGAAACTGCGACGAATTCGGAAGCGACGAATACAACTACGCCCTCGGCCTCAAACGTGCCAATGCGGTCAAAACGGCGCTGGTCAATGACGGTATGAACCCTGACTCGATCACGATGGTCAGTTTCGGCGAAGGCAATCCCGTATGTCTGGAGAAAACTCCAGAGTGCTGGCAAAAAAACCGTCGTGTAGAATTCAAACTTCCCTAAATGCGTACGTCTGTCGCGTTTTTAACACTCCTTTCATTCTCCCTTTCCGCATCCGAACCGTCGGTTTTCGGTGCGGGTAACCTGAACGTTCCCAACCCTTACGGTCTTACCAGTGAAGAGAAATTGATTCTCGAAAACAAAAAAGAGATTCAGACGGTGTTGCAAAAACACAACGTCCAAAATGCCAAGGTCGAAACCGTGACCGAACGGCTCGACGGTCTGCAGACCATTGTCGAAGGGCTGGCGCAGACGACCAACGAACACCGGCAAAAGCTCCAGCGGCTTGGAGACGATAACGCATCGCAAAGTATTTCCGAACTGAAAAAACAAATCGATGCCAATACCGAAAACATCGCCCAGTTCAAATCGCTGCTCGAAGAGCTCTCTTTGGTCGTTGACGGGATCAATGCCAATTACGTCACCAAAGATCAGTTCGCCCAGCTGATTTCCCAGCTCAAACTCAAACCGATCGCGGCAAAAAAAGGGGAAAACCCGGCCATCGTGAGCGTATCCGCGATCGAAAAAGAGGCTTTTCGGCTTTTCGGCGAAAAAAAGTTTGCCGAAGCCCAGTCGATGTTCGAGCAGATGGTGCAGAAAAAACACAAAACGGCCGAGGCGCATTACATGATCGGGGAGTGCCAGTATGAGCGCAAAGCCTACAAAGAGGCGGTAGCAAGTTACAAAGAAAGCGCCTCACGCAATGAAAAAGCGCTGTATATGCCTACGCTGCTGCTCCACTCGGGGATTTCCATGGAAAAAACGGGCGATCAGGCGATGGCCAAAGCGTTTTACCAGGCGACCATCTCCAAATACGGCGGCAGCGGTGCGGCACGAGAGGCGCAGGAACGGATCTCTAAGCTCAAGTAGCTACCGGTGCGCTTTCAGCGTCGCTATAGGTAAATGTGCTAAAATCGCACCATCTTAAAAGAAGGCTATATTATGGCAATTGAAACGAATCAGATCGTATCTCTTGAGTACGAAGTACGCGACGGCGGAACCGTCGTAGACAGCAACGTCGGCGGACACCCCCTGGTATTCATGTTCGGAAAAGGGCAGATCATCCCGGGTCTCGAAACAGGGATCGCACACATGAATATCGGCGATAAAGGCGATGTTCTCGTGAAGGCGGCGGACGCTTACGGCGATTACAATCCCGAAGCCCAGCAGGAACTTCCGCGCGAACAATTCGCCGGAATCGATCTTAACGTCGGGATGACCCTCTACGGACAGGGTGAAGACGGCGGTACCGTCCAGGTCATCGTCAAAGACATCAAAGACGACTCCGTCGTTATCGATTTCAACCACCCCCTCGCGGGCAAAGACCTGATGTTCACGGTCACGATCCACAACGTACGCGACGCGTCACCCGAAGAAGCGATGACGGGCATTCCTGCCGAAAATCGCGTAGAGAGCAGCGGATGCTGCGGAAGCGGCGGTAACCACGGCTGTGGATGCCACTAATTTCCTGACGGCCTCGAACGCTTCGATCGAAGCGTTCAAGACGGCCAATCTTTTGAAGGGATTAGGGGTCAACGCCGTTATTTTCGGAGAACGGGGAACGGGTAAACTGACCCTTGCCCGTTACATCCTTCCCCATGCACCCGTAATCGATGCGAGCCGTTTCGATGAATTGCTCGACGCGATCGAGTCCCACAGCGAGGTTATCATTTACCGCCTGGACAACGTCGCAAACCTGAAGCGATTGATCGAAGCGTTGCAAAAGACCCGTACGCGCGTCGTCGCAACCGCGGGCGGGCGCTATTCGCAAGATCAGCTTGACGAGATTTTCACGATCCGCCTGGCGTTGCCTCCACTGTCCGAACGGAGCGAAGATGTCGCCGTACTGATCGACGCGTTCGTGCAGGAAGCACGCCACACGCTGGGCAAAACGGAGCCGTTTGAACGCAACGGATTCGTCCCCGATCTGAGCGAAAACGCGATTTCGCTTCGTCGTCAGGTGTACCTGCATTATCTTTTCGACAGCATCGGGGAAAACGACCTGATGGGGATCATGGAACACTATCTCAGCGACAAGCTCGGCAGCAATAACGATTACCGGGCATTTTTGCACCTTTATGAAGTGCCGCTGATCCGTGCAGGGATCAAGCGATTCAAATCGCAGCTGCAACTTGCCGAACGGCTGGGGCTCAACCGAAACACCCTGCGTAAAAAAATCGCAGACCATTCCGATTATCAACTCGAAACAAAGGAGCATTAATGTCCAAAAAAATTGCGATGATATTTCCCGGCCAGGGGAGCCAGAGCGTAGGGATGGGGAAATCCTTCTACGAAAACTCTCCGCTTGCCCGTGAAATGTTCGAAAAGGCGGGGGAACGGATCGGTGTCGATTTTGCCAAACTCCTTTTCGAGCCGAACGAACAGCTTGATCAGACCGCCTATACGCAGCCTGCCATCTTGCTGGTATCGTTGATCGCCTATCGCCTTTTCCAGGAAGCTCGTCCGAGCGATGCGGTGATGTTTTTGGGACACTCCCTCGGTGAATTCAGTGCCCTTGCGGCGGCCGGTGCTATCGATTACGTCGATGCGGTGGAGCTCGTGCACAAGCGCGGGGCATTGATGCAAAGCGCATGCGAATCGATCGATGCGGGGATGATGGCTATTCTGGGGCTTGACGATGCGCTCGTCGAAGAGCTGTGCGAAAAAGCGCAAAGCGAGGGCAAAAAAGTGTGGCCGGCGAACTACAATCAGGCCGGACAGCTCGTCGTTGCCGGGCTCAAAGCCGATTTGCAGTCGATGGAAAGCGTTTTTAAAGAAGCGGGAGCGAAGCGGGCCCTGCTGTTGAACATGTCGATCGCCAGTCACTGCCCGCTGCTTGAAAGCGCGCAGGCCCCGTTGGCCGAGGTTATGGAAAAAATGCTCGTCGACACCTTCGTAGCACCCGTAGTTTCGAACGTCACGACGGGCAAGTATTCGAACAAAACCGATGCCGTGGCGCTGCTGAAAGATCAGCTGGTCAAGCCGGTCAAATACAAACAGTCGATCGAAGCGATCGCGGGTGAAATCGACGTGATGATCGAATTCGGAAACGGTGCGGTCCTCAAAGGGCTCAACAAACGGAACGCTCCCGATATCGAGACCTACGGCATTTCCGACATGGACAGCCTCGCGAAGGTTTGCGAAGCGCTCGCATGAAAATCGCCCTCGTCCAGACCTCGCCGCGACTGAATCGTTCCAACCTTGCGGAGATTTTGGAACGGGTCCAAGAAAATGCCGACGCCGACGTGGTCGTTTTCCCCGAACTCTCGCTGAGCGGCTACCTGCTGCAGGACAAGCTGTTCGAAGACGCGTGGAACCTCGACGAACTCGAGCCGCTGGCGCAGGCGAGCCGACAATGCGACATCGTGGTCGGCGCGGCGATGTGGGACGGGGGGAAAGTCTACAACAGCGCGCTCTATTTTTCGCAGGGTGCGTTGGCCCACATGCATCATAAAAATCATCTTCCCACCTACGGGATGTTTGAAGAGGGGCGGTATTTTGCCGCAGGCGATGCAATCGAGGCGTTCGATACCCCTCACGGCCCTGCGGTGATGGTCGTATGCGAAGACCTCTGGCATGCGGATACGATCGACGCGATCGCCCAAAGCGACGCGCAGATCGTTTACGTTCTCGCCGCGTCTCCGGCGCGCGAGTTCGGCGACGCGGGGATCGGTATCGAAGTGCAATGGGACGCGCTGCTCAAAGCAACCGCGCTTCTGAGTCACAATTACGTCGTCTTCGTCAACCGTGTCGGCTTCGAAGACGGATTGGGCTTTTGGGGCGGCAGTCGGGTCATTACCCCATCCGCAGAGACCGAGCATCGGCTTGAGCTTTTCAAGCCGGGCAGCATGAACGTCGAACTGAATCATCGTCTTCAGAAACTGGGGCGTTACCTCGCCAAAAATTTTTAATACAGACAAGGAATCCAATGAAAATCGCAATTATGGGCGCAATGCGCGAAGAGATCGAACCGATCCTCGAATCGGTAGGAAGTTATACCTCTTTCGACCATGCGGGAAATACGTTTTACGAATGCCGCTACGGCGACCACGATCTTGTCATTGCCTATTCGAAAATCGGTAAAGTCTTTTCGGCGATCACCGCGTCGGTCATGATCGAGCGTTTCGGGGCTGAAACACTCCTCTTCAGCGGTGTGGCCGGCGGAATCAGCAAAGAGCTGAAAATCGGCGATCTGGTGATGGCAAGCGCTCTGTGTCAGCACGACGTCGACATTACCGCGTTCGGCCACCCTTACGGTTTTATCCCCGAGGGATCGGTCATGGTCGACGCCGACCGGCCCCTCATCGCACTGGCCAAAGAGGTGGCCCTGGCGATGGGTGTAGAGGTCAAGGAAGGGATTATCGCGACGGGAGATCAGTTTGTCGCCTCTGCGGAGCGTAAGCACTGGATCGAGACGACGTTCAAGGCTGACGCCCTGGAGATGGAAGGGGCAAGCGTCGCGTGCGTGTGCGCCAATTTCGGGATTCCGTTTTTTATTCTGCGCGCGATCAGCGACAGCGCCGACGGCGATGCGGGGATGGACTTCGATACGTTCTTGCAAAGCTCGGCCAAAGTCAGCGCCCGCTTTATCCTAGAGATGGTTAAACGCCTTGGGCATTAAACTCAGCAAAAAAATCATGCGCCAGATCGGCCGTACCAATGCGGCGTTCGGTCTGATCGAGGAGGGGGACAGAATTCTCGTCGGTCTGAGCGGCGGGAAAGATTCCCTTACGATGGTGCACGCCCTGATGGAACAGCAGCGGCGCGCGCCGTTTCGGTTTGAAATTCTGGCCGTCACCGTTACGTACGGGATGGGGGAGGACCTTTCGGCCCTGATCGCGCATTGCGCCGAGCATGGCGTCCCACACCGGGTATATGAGACCAATACGTACGAAATCGCCGCTGACAAGATCCGCCACAACTCATCGTTTTGCAGTTTCTTTTCGCGGATGCGCCGCGGAGCTCTTTATACGGCGGCCAAAGAGTTCGGGTGTAACAAGGTTGCCCTGGGACATCACCTCGACGACGCTGCGGAGAGTTTTTTCATGAACCTGATCTACAACGGTCATCTGCGCTCGCTGGCCCCCAAGTACCGTGCCGAAAACGGATTGGTCGTCATCCGTCCGCTGATCCAGCTGCGTGAGCGTCAGCTTGCCGCGTGCGCGCTGGAGAACGAGATGCCTACCGTCGGCGATGAGGCGTGCCCTTCGATGCGGTTCGACGTCAAGATGCCGCACGCACGGGCTTCTATGAAAACGATGCTTCACGAAATGGAGGCAAAATACCCCGATTTGTTTGTGTCGATCAACTCTGCGTTCGGCCACATCAGCGACGACGCTTTCTTCGACCCCGAACGTTTTAACGTTTAGCCTCTTCGTAATCGAGCCGTTTGCGGCTCAGAAACTCGATAATACGCTCCTGATAGATCTTGCTCTCATCCCCGGATGTGCAGGCCTGAAGCCTGCGCAGGTGGGAAGGCTCGATTTTCTGCGCGTAGCGGGGCATCAGACGAAGCTCTTCGACGATGTCGTAGATGAGGGTCTGGTCGTTGCGGGTTTTTTTGCTACCCGAAGCGGCAACGTACTCCTGAACCGTCATCACCAGTGCCGCGGCACGGTCCGATTCGGCATAAATCTCTCCCGCAATCTCTTCAAGCGCCCCAAGATAACGGTGGATCGGCTCTTCGGCGCCGGCGATCATGACCGCGTACGTTTTGGCACGAAATTCAAGCGAAGTATGGTGATAGACAAAAATTTCACGGAACGCACTGAAAAAATGGTTGCGTATTTGTCTTAATACGGTTCGCACCGGCGCTCCTTTTTTCCCGAATTATAGCGTAATAATGCCAACGCCTTATGATCGGCACGGCTGAGGGAAAGGGCTTCTATCTCTTTAGGGGCGAACCACTCGAACCCATCCGCGTCTAAAGGCTCGTTGCAGCGGTAAACCTCCGCTTCGAGGGCGAAATGGGAGTAGTGCTGGGTCACATGCCCGAGCAAAAGCGAAGGGGACGGAGGTTTTTCGTCGGTTTCGAAAAATCCCCAAAGACCGTGCAAAAAACGGGAGGTGCGTTGTTTAAGCGCGTACATCCCGTTACGCTCATAGACGATGAGGTTGAGCCGTCGGATCGGTTTGGGCTTTTTGATTTTTGCCTCGGGGTAGGCGAGGGGATCGTTCCTGCCCGCACAGTATTCTGCGAACGGGCATCGGTCACATACGGGTTTTTTGGGAAGACAGACGGCGGCGCCGAGATCCATCATCGCCTGATTGTATTCGAACGGACTCGAAGCGTCGAAAAGGCGGTAGGCGTATTCCCACAATCTTTTTTCGTTCCGTTCTTTGAGGGCGTAATAACGGTGGAGAATACGTTTGACGTTCGCGTCGAGAATCGGAAGGCTCTCACCGTAAGCGAATGCCGCGATCGCGTGGGCGGTAGAACGGCCGATACCGCTGAGTTTCATCAGCCCTTCGGCATTGTCGGGGAGGTGTCCCTGGCACTGGCGGGCGGCAATGTGAAGGTTTTTGGCCCGCGTGTAGTAGCCCAGCCCTTCCCACATTTTCAGTACGTCGTCGAGCGGGGCCCCGGTCACATCGGCGAACGTGGGGAAGCGTTCCAGAAACGGGAAATAAAACCTCTCCAGCACTGTTTTGACCTGGGTCTGCTGGAGCATGATCTCGCTGAGGTAGATCCGGTAGGGATCATCGGTATTGCGCCAGGGCAGGTCGTGGCGTCCGTGGGTTTCGTACCAGGCGAGGAGGGCGGAGTGTTCAGCGCGTTTCATACGTGAATTGTACCCAAATCGATCGGCCCGAATGGAGTGGTAACTTGACGGACATCAATTTTCGCTGCGCCGTTTTTCGATATTGTTCGCCCCGATAAAAGAGGGGATTATGAAGAGACACATCGAACTGTTTGAGGAGTTGAGCTTTTCGGAGATGCAGAAGCTTGGAACCATCGCTTCGGAAAAAAGATACACGCGGGGAAATCTTTTGTTTTTCGAAGGGGACGAACCCAAAAAGCTTTTTTTGCTGCTTGATGGGATCGTCAAGGTCTACAAAGTCGATTCGCGGGGGAATGAAGTCGTATTGCATTTTTTTCAGCCGCAGACGCTCATCGCCGAAACGGCCCATATGGAGCGGATCCGTTATCCCGCGACCGCCGTATGCGAAACGGAGTGTCTGGTACTGGAAATCGACTACGCGCAGTTTGAAAAAGATTTTTTGTGCAATCCCGAGATGAGTCTGAAGATCATCCATTCGCTCAGTAAAAAGGTCAAGGCGCTTCAGAACGTGATCAGCGCCAATCTGACGATGGATACCCTCGGGCGGTTGTGCACATTTCTCTACGAGAACGAAAACCATGTGGGGGAAATCTCCCACCGAAAGATTGCCGCCATCCTCAACATCACCCCCGAAACCCTCTCGCGCAATCTTGCGGTTCTGAAAAAAGCGGGGATCGTCACCGTCGAAAAACGAAAAATCGTCATCCTCGAAAAAAACCGCCTCCGCAGCTATTGTTGATCCGGGTCAATGAAAGAGGGCGGGGGGAAAGAATATCATCCCGCTTCACGTTCGATCGTGTCTTCGGCCGCGGTGAGCGAAAATAGATGTCAAAGGTTCAAAGACGATGAGTATGTTTTGTTATCAGTGTGAAATGAGTACGCCAAACGGCTGCGGTTCTACGGGTGCAACGGTCGGCACATGCGGAAAGGATGAAAATCTTGCGAGATTGCAGGATACGATGATTTTCGGGCTTAAAGGGCTCAGCGCGTACCGCGAGCACCTCAACGAGCTTCGCCCCCACGAGACGAAAGAGATCGACGATGTGATGAGCGAGACGCTTTACTTTACCCTCACCAATGTCAATTTCAATTTCAACGACCACATCAGCCAGTTGATGAAAGTGGGCCGTGCGGGCGTCGAGGTGATGGATAAGCTTTCCAACGCCCATACCGCCAAATTCGGTATTCCGACTCCCGTGGTGGTCTCCCAAAACAAAGTGGAAGGGAAAGCGATCCTTGTGAGCGGGCACAATCTGGAGATGATGGAGAAACTTCTCAAAGCGACCGAAGGGAAGGGAATCAACGTCTATACCCATTCGGAGATGCTCCCCGCCCACGGATATCCGGAGCTTCGCAAATACCCGCATCTCAAAGGGAACGTCGGGAAAGCGTGGTTCGATCAGGCCGAATTGATGAAACGGTTCAAAGGGACGTTCGTCGTCAATACGAACTGCATCGTCCCCCCCAAAAAAGATGCGGACTACGTCGACCGCGTCTTTACCTACAAAATCGTCGGGATCGAAGGGGGGACCCCGATCGTGGAGGACAATTTCGACGAGCTGATCCGCAAGACTCTTGCGTGTGAGGACACGGTGATGGACGATGGCCTGAGCCTTACAACCGGGCACCACTACAAAACGATCCTGACCCTTGCGCCGCAGATTCTCAAAGCGGTAGAAGAGGGGAAAATACGGCAGTTTTTCGTTATCGCCGGATGCGACGCTCCGGGCAAAGCGGGGAATTATTACCGTGAAATGGCGCAGAGCCTTCCCGAGGATTGTGTCATCATCACCTCCAGCTGCGGCAAATTCCGTTTCAACGATATCGATTTCGGAGAGATCGCGGGGACGGGGATCCCGCGCTACCTTGATCTTGGGCAGTGCAACGATTCCAACGGTGCGGTGGAGATCGCCAAAGCGGTGAGCCAGGCACTGAATACGCCGATCAACGACCTTCCCGTCTCCATCGTCCTCTCATGGATGGAACAAAAAGCGGTCATCATCCTGCTGGCACTGTTCAGTCTGGGGATCAAGGATATTTATCTGGGGCCCAAGCCGCCGCAGTTTGTGAACGAGGAGATTTTCAATTTCCTCTCGGAACATTTCAATCTCCATCTCACGGGCGATCCGCAGGAAGATTTGAAAAACCTCCTTCTTCCCAAAGCGGCTTAAGGGACCGCCGCCAGGACGGACTGTCCTGCCGTAGGGTATTCAGCCCAAGATGGCGGGAGGGTTGAAATACCAGAACGCCGCCAGGGCAAGGATGCCGAAAAAAGCGACTTTAAAAACCCATTTCATCAGTTTCAGATACATCAGGAAAACGATGATCCCGATCAGCCCTATCGAACTCAAACCGTATCCGCTCATCAAAAAATCGATCATAACGACTCCGAAAACAAAATGCGCCATTATAGCAAATGCTATAATCGCGTCATGAAAACGGTACATTCCCTCTACAGCGATTCGATCGAAATCAAAGGATCGAAATTCATTGCCCATCTGATGCCGATCGCGATGTTCGAGAGTGAAATGGTGCGCTTGCGTGCCGAACACCCCAAAGCGGTCCACTGGGTCAGCGCTTCCCGCAGTCTCAACGAATTCGACCAGGTCGTAGAATCGTCCAGCGACGACGGAGAGCCCAAAGGGACGTCGGGGAAACCGACATTGGCGGTTTTGCAGGGGCACGAGCTCATCAATGCCGCCATCATCACGGTACGCTATTTCGGCGGGACGAAGCTGGGGCCGGGGGGGCTGGTGCGGGCGTATGCCGATTCGGCTAATGCCGCCGTGGGAACGGCCGAACTGAGGGAATACGAAAAAACGTACCGCAAAACGTTTGCGACCGAATACAAAAATATTTCGATCGTCGAATACGAATTGACGCAAAACGGCGTGAGCTGTATTGCCAAGGAGTTCGGCGGCACCGGAGCCGAATTCACGGTCGAAGCGACCGCCGAACGGCTCGAAAAACTCTGCACCGCTCTGGGCCGGTTGATCTTTTAGGATTTACTCCACAACTTTTCGTTCAGTTTCAACTCTTCCACCAACCCGATCGTATTGCGCAGCGTATTGACGTATTCCATCGCCTGTTTGTAGTCGAGCAGGGATGTGAACAAAGCGGGTTCGAACAGGTCTCTTCCCGTAGCCACGGCGATATGGATATGGTTGTGGACAAACGAGACGAACAGCGGATGGGGAAGTTTTATTTGAAAGTCGAGGATCCGCTTCATCATCGAATGGGTGAGGATGTAGCGCGTTTCGATGGGATCGCTGCCGTAGACGACAAACCGTTTTTCGAATTCGGGATCGTCAAGGCGGATGAGACCCTCACGGGCGAAATTTTTGGATTGAAGCCATCCGCCGATCAGAGAGCCGAAGATTTTTTCGGCATGATCGGGGAGGATGACGGTTTTGGCGTGGAAATGCTTATTAAACTCGGCAACCACAAACAATCCCCGAAAGAGGGTGTGCCATTGGGTCCGTCCCTTGGAGTCGCGGGTCTGGTATTCGGCGTGGACGTCGGAAAACTCCATCGGTACCCCTTTGATGGAGCCTTTGACGTAGTCGTTACCGCTGTAACGGTCGATGGAGCGTTTGAAGAGATCGCTGCGTTCGAAAAGGTGCTGTGAAACGGTGAAGCCGGGGTTATAGAGGAGATGGGGATCGATCGCATGGATCAGGGGGGTGATGATGCGCGTTTTGAAGTCTTTGGCATACCCTGAGCTTATCTGCCGATAGGCGAATCCCGCCACGGCCAGGAACCCCATCAGCAACACGAATACAAAGGGGTGGAACAGTCCGAATGTTTTTCCCGCCCAGGCGGCGCAGAGAAAAAAAACGACGATGCCCATCCCCCCGTACCATTTGATGCGCCCGACGATCTCTTGTCGGTTTTGTTCGAGTTCACGAACGGCAGGATAGAGCTCCCGGTAATAAAAGTCGGTAAGTTCCGAAGCGCTTTTCATGAACGGTTGAAAAGATCGCCGACGCTGACGTTCTGCCGCTCGTTGAGAGTGATTTCAAACACGGCCCGGCGTTGCAGCTTCATCCATCCTGCCATCAGATTGGTCGGGAACATCTCGATGGCGTTGTTCAGGTCGGTGACGGCCTGGTTGTAGGCGCGGCGCGCGGCGGAAATCTGCTCTTCGATTTCGGCCAGCGAGCGCTGCAGATGCATCACGTTTTCGTTGGCTTTCAGATCGGGGTAGGCCTCCATCGCCACCGTGATTGATCCGAGCGCGGCGGTCAGTTTGGCGTCCAGAGCGATTTTCCGTTCGTCGCTGATCCCGCTTTTCATCCCCTCGCTGCGCAGTTGCGTGACTGTCTCCAGCGTCGATTTTTCATGTTCCATATAACGTTCTACGGAAGCGACCAGATTGGGGATGAGGTCGAACCGTTTTTTGAGGACGGCGTCCACTCCCGCGAAGATGTTGTCGACCTGATTTTTTTTACCGATCAAAGAGTTGTACATCAGTATCAGAATGAGCGACACTACGGCAAGAATGATGAGAAAAAGCTGCATGAGGTTCCGTTCCTTGGTGTGGATTTGGATTATTGTAGCGTATAGTTTGGTTACTTAATCGTATTTTGAGTTTCACGGGAGTACATTTAGTGAAGAGATACCTTACGAAAAGGAGGAAACGATGACGATCAGTTCCTATCTTTTTCAAAGCCCGCACTCCCAGCCTTTCCAGGTGGGCCGGCCAGATCCGGCCATGCTCAAGGCGCAGGAAGACGAAGCAAAACAAGAGCAACAGCAAATGGAAGAAAAGAGCCGAAAATTTTCGGAAGATTATTCCGGGTATCGGGATAGCGGCCTGAAAATCAAAAGCGCCGCCGCGTATGCCGCGGATGAGGGGTTCGCACTGAGCGCCGAACAGGTGGAACAGTTATCCGACGCGTCGCGAAAAACGAATCAAGGGAATTACGTCAAGGTTTACGCGCAGGAAGACGGCGCGCGTTAATCCTGTTAACAGTCCATTGATAGAGGGTCAATAAAGCTTTGTTAGACTTGTCCGAAAAGGAGTTTGCATGAAAAGCGTGTTGATAGCTTTGGCCCTTTCGGCCGCCTCTTTGGAATTGATGGGAATGGGGGATGAGCCGCATGAACATCACGATTCGGTAAAAACCGATGTACGGCAGGTCTACTCGGCAAGCGGGAAGATTAAATCGATTGCCGAAAACGGCGAATCGGTCCGTATTTTCCATGATCCCGTTCCCGCCCTCAAATGGCCTGCCATGAACATGAAGTTTGAATTTTCGGAAGGAGTTTCGGAACGTTCGTTTAAAAAAGACGAAACCGTCCGTTTCGATTTCATCGAAAAAGAGGGGCGTTACATCATTACCAAGATTTCCCGATGAGAGGGTTGTGGATGATGGCGATCGTGTTTGCCGCAGGATGGGGTGCTGAGTCCGTCCTTCACAATCCTCCTCCGCATCAGCCTGAGGCGCAAAAGGGGAAAGAACACTATACCCCTCTTCCCGATACCCTTAAGGTAGATGAAGAGATGCGCATTCAGCAAGAAAACGCGATCCCCGGAGGAAGAGGGGACGGGATGCACAGTTACGGCATGCCGGCTGGGGAAAAATCCGAAACGGAAACAAGACCATGAAAACGTGGCCTGCGATCTGCGTTGCTGCGGTGCTGGGGCTGAGTGGCTGTTCCGTACCCGGTAAAGAAGGGGTATTCCGGTCGCTAAACGAAGGGATGGGGAGTAATCTCGTATGGATCAAGAACGAGAAGGAGGCTGCAGCGGTCGAGCAAAACGTGACCGCCATCCTCGCCCGGCCGCTGGAACGCGAAGATGCCGTCCGCATTGCCCTGATCAACAACCGTTCGTTGCAGCAGACCTACGAAGAAATCGGGATAGCGCACGCCGATTTGGTGCAGGCGGGGTTGATGAGCAACCCCGTACTGGGATACTCGGTCGGAAGGGGCGGCGGCGTGACGACGAAGAAGGTCGGGATCGAACTGGCGTTTTTGGACCTGTTGTGGATCCCTCTTCGGAGAGAACTGGCCGGGATAGCGCTGGAAGAAACCAAAGCACGGATCGCCGATGAGGTACTTCAAGCGGTGCGGGATACCCGTAAAGCGTACGTCGATGCGTATACGGCCGAAACGATAGCCCGGTTTCAGGACGAGCAGCTGTCGTCGGCTTCGGCATCGGCACAGCTGGCCGTTCGGCAATATACGGCGGGGAATCTCTCCAAGCGGGATATGCTGAGAATGCGTGCGGAGTATTCCCGTGCCCGCATCGATGCGCTCGCAGCACGTCAGGCGGCGTCGGATGCCCGCGAAGAGCTCAATAAACGGATGGGCGTTTACGGGCACTTCACCGATTATCGGATGGCTGAGACGGAGAGGTCGCTCCTTGCGCCGCCCGTTTCGTCGGAAGATCTCGAACGCGAGTCCATCCGTCGGCGTTTTGATATCGCCGCCGCCCGAAAAAAACTCGAATTTGCCGCCAGAGCCGCAGGGATGGTCGAAAGTACCCGCTTGCTGGACGAACTTTCCCTCGAGTACGAAAATGAAAGAAGTACGGGGGAAGCGCGTTTCAATACGTTGGGAGTGAAAATCCCCCTGCCGCTGTTCGACGTGGGGCAGGGACGTGTCGAAAGCGCGAAGGCGGAGTACAATCAGGCGTATCATGCCCTTTACGCCCTTTCGGTCAATGTCCGCAGCGACGTCCGTCGCGCCTATGCGGCGCTACGGTATCGTTACGATATTGCCGCTGAGTATCGGAACGCGTTGTCGGGAATCCATCGCGAAGTGCTGGAGGAAACGGGGCTTTATTACAACGGGATGCTCGAGGGAATATACGCATTGCTCGAAGAACGCCGCCGTTACGGCGAGATCCAAATCGGATCGGTCGAAGCGGCGGGAGAATACGAAAAAGCGCGGATCGATCTGGCTTATGCCCTCGGTTCGCCAATGGAGGATGCTGATGCAGCACAATAGACGCAATTTCCTGGGATTGGCATCCGCAGCGCTCGCGGCGGCCGCCCTTCCAAAAGTGTCGGGGGCTTCGGAACACGATCACGCCGCCCACACGGTTGCAAGACGGCAGCTGAGCCGGGTGGAGAACCCGGTGAAAGTTCTTTCTCCCTCAACGGTCGTGACGCCCCGGAAGGGAAAAAACTACAACCCCGTACTCACCCTTAACGGCTGGAGCCTTCCGTACGAAATGAAAGAGGGGGTCAAGGAATTCCGTCTCGTTGCCGAACCGGTCGTGCGGGAATTCGCACCCGGCATGGTCGTCAACTGCTGGGGGTACAACGGTACGTCGCCGGGGCCAACCATCGAAGCGGTGGAGGGAGACAGAATCCGCCTGATCGTCACGAACCGTCTTCCCGAACATACGACGATCCATTGGCACGGTCTGATTTTACCCAACGGTATGGACGGGGTCGGGGGACTGACGCAGCCGCAGATCAAACCGGGAGAAACGTACGTGTACGAATTCACCCTTCGCCAGAGCGGAACGTTCATGTACCATCCCCATGCGGACGAAATGGTGCAGATGGCGATGGGAATGATGGGGATGTTTATCGTCCATCCCAAAAATCCGAAACTGCATCGGGTCGACCGTGATTTTTGCTTTCTTCTCGCCAGTTACGATGTCGCGCCCGGAACGTATACCCCCGATCCTGCGACAATGACCGAATTCAACCTTTGGAGCTTTAACAGCAGGGTGTTTCCGGGGATCGATCCGATGGTCGTACGCAAGGGAGACCGGGTACGGATCCGGGTCGGCAATTTGACGATGACGAACCATCCGATCCACATGCACGGCCACGTTTTCGAAGTGAGCGGAACCGACGGCGGATGGGTTCCCAAAAGCGCGCGGTGGCCCGAGGTGACTGCCGATATACCGGTGGGATCGATCCGTTGCATCGAGTTTACCGCGACCGAAGAGGGAGATTGGGCGTTCCATTGCCATAAATCACACCATACGATGGGGCCGATGGGACACGGTATCCCCAATATGCTCGGGGTCAAACAAGACGATCTGACCGAGAAAATCAGCGACCTTCTCCCCGACTACATGTACATGCCGATGGGGCGCGGCGGTATGGCGGAGATGCAGGATATGGCCGAGATGGGAATGGCACTCCCCGAAAATACGTTGCCGATGATGACCGGAAAGGGGCCTTTCGGGCCGATTGAAATGGGGGGAATGTTCACCGTCGTCAAAGTGCGCAAGGATCAGCCCCATGGAGACTATGCCGATCCGGGATGGTTCGATCACCCCGCAGGGAGTGTAGCGCAAAAAGTATAGGAGAAATTAAGGAGAAAACACAATAATACGATAATGGTTATCATTTAAAGGGAAGTGGACATGGAAGAGTTATGGTCGGCGTTGTGGGGGTTGAGTGTCGATATGGGGGTTTACATCCTGTTCGGATTGTTGGCAGCCGGAGTTTTGCACCAGTTCATACGCGAGGAATCGGTTCGAAAACATTTGGGCCCCTCGACGCACGGGGCAGTCTACAAGGCGGCACTTGTCGGTACCCCGCTTCCGTTGTGCTCGTGCAGCGTTATCCCGTTTGCCGCGTCGCTGCGCAAAAGCGGTGCATCCAGAGGGGCTACCCTTTCGTTCCTGATATCGACCCCGATAACGGGAGTGGATTCGATTCTTGCCACATTCGGGATGTTCGGATGGGCATTTACGCTGTATCGCGTTGCCAGTTCGGTATTGATTGCGATTGCCGCGGGGGTGCTGATGAACCGTATCGAACCCGATGAAACGTTACAGGCTCCGAAATTTTCCGCCGTTCGTCCCCGGAACCCTCTATCATCGCTGCAACCTTCTTCGTCTCCTCCGGCCGTACCTTTCAGTGTACGGCAAGTCTTTACTTACGGGTTTGGGACATTGCTGGGGAGTTTTAGCAAGCCGCTGTTCTGGGGATTGGTCGTCGGTGCGTTCATCGCCGTGGCGTTACCGCACAACCTTCACCAGCTTTTCGACGACAACCGGGTATGGGGATACCTCATTGCCGTCGCGGTGGCGGCCCCCATGTATGTATGCGCGACTGCTTCCCTGCCGATCGCGGCATCTCTTATAATGGCCGGCGTTTCACCGGGGGCAGCTTTTGTATTCCTCACGGCGGGTCCCGCGACCAATACCGTTACGATGGGCGTGGTCAAATCGATGCTCGGAACGCGCGCCTTGACGGTTTATCTGTCGGTCATTATCGGTGGAAGTCTTCTGTTCGGAGCTTTGATCGATGTGGCATTCGATGCACTCGAATTTCGTATGGCGATGGGGCACAGTGAAAAACCGGGATGGCTCGAACAAGGAGCGGCAATTTTGTTGTGGGGACTCATCGGCTATCATCTTCTCCGAGACCGATTCGGCCGTCCGGACGGAAAAAACTGTTCAAAGGGGAGTTGCTGCGGTTAAAGCGGTGAGTCTGTTGTCAGAATAAGATCCGTCTTCTCCAAACAAATGCCCCGGTGACAGTGCCCAGATAACACATCAGCATGTCTTTCTGGGCATCCCACTCATCTCCCTGCGTTCCCAAAAATGCGGTTCCGAGATCCGCATGGGTCACTTCGGTAGCGAGCCACTCAAGTACCTCGTAAAATCCCGATGCCGCGATCATAAAAACAAACGCGAAGACGAAAATTGTTTTGGAGGGGCTGGCGGAAATTGCGAAGAGTTCGGCAAACGGGACTAACAGCAAAAACCCGAAGAGAAAATGGGCGACGCGATCGTAATGGTTGCGTTCGAAACCGAAAAAGCGGGTAAGATGATCAAACCAGGGCATCTCGCTGTAGGTGTAGTGGGCGCCGATCGCATGCAGAACAAAAAACACAAACAGCATCCATGCGGCGGCGTCGGAAAATCCGAAACGGCGTTCCCCCCATACCACGATCGGCAGCGCGACAAACACCAATATGTTTTCGAGCAGCCAGTCTTCACGATACCACGGATCGATTGCCAGAGCTAACCAGACCATAACATAGGCAACGAATAAAACGGGTTTGAGTTTCATCGGACAATCATAACACAAATAAAAAAAAGGGGAGAAAAAAGAGGGTGGCGCAGCCAACGAGACTCGAACTCGCGACCTCCTGCGTGACAGGCAGGCATTCTAACCAACTGAACTATGGCTGCATAAATATGGTGGGAATTACAAGACTCGAACTTGTGACATCTACCTTGTAAGGGTAGCGCTCTACCAACTGAGCTAAACTCCCGGAGTGATTCAAAAAACATGGCGCAGCCAACGAGACTCGAACTCGCGACCTCCTGCGTGACAGGCAGGCATTCTAACCAACTGAACTATGGCTGCACAAAAATGGTGGGCATTACAAGACTCGAACTTGTGACATCTACCTTGTAAGGGTAGCGCTCTACCAACTGAGCTAAACGCCCTTACCGAATATCGAACAATGGCGACCCCTAAAGGATTTGAACCTCTGTTCCTACCATGAAGTGATAGTGTCCTTGGCCACTAGACGAAAGGGTCACTGAACCAACCATGGTGTCTCGTGATGGATTCGAACCATCGACCCCCTCATTAAAAGTGAGATGCTCTACCGGCTGAGCTAACGAGACCTCTTCAACCGACCGAATTCGGTGATTGTGAGGGCGAAATTATAGGGGAAATGTGCCGCTTTGTCAAGAAAAAAAACGTGATTAGGAAAAAAACAGTTCGCGGTCGACGTTGAGGAGCATTTTGACGGCCATCAGGACGCTTTGTTCCTGAATATAGTTGCGATCCCCTTCGAAATGGAACCGTTCGGTGTGGACGGCCGTTTTCGAGCGGGCGCTGATATAGACGGTACCTACGGGCTTGGCGTCGCTCCCCCCGCTGGGCCCCGCCACACCGCTGATGGAGAGGGCGTAGTCGGAAAAGCTGACGTTCATCGCCCCTTCCGACATCTGCATCACCACTTCGGCACTGACGGCCCCGAAAGCGTCGAGCGATTCGTCATCGACGGCGAGCCAGTTGGCTTTGAGGACGTTGGAATAGGTGATGAGCGAACCGTCGAAAACCGCGGATGCGCCGCTTTGTGAGGTAAAAAAGTGGGCCAGCGACCCGCCGCTGCAGCTTTCGGCGAAAGAGAGCTTTTTGTTGTGTGCCCCCAGCCGTTCGATGATAAAGGCGGCGATGTTCGCCGCGGCGATCACCTTGTGGTGCATCAGCCCTTTGGCCGAGGCGATGAACTGCGAAAGATTGCCGTGACGGCGGGCATGGATACGGATTTTAAGCCATCCCTCGACGAGGAGGCTGAATTCGAGCCGTACGTCAAAGTTCTGTGCCAGCGGTTCAAGCAGGGTCTGTGCGCTGGCGAGATCTTCGTTGAACAGATGGATGACCGCCTGGCGTGATTCGTCGCCGATCAGGATCGGGGGGAGGGCTTTTCCCTCCGTTGCGAGGATGACGTTGATTTCGGAGCTGTTATGGTTGAGAAGGTAACTGCCGTTTTCCAGAATATCGGCGCGGGAAGGGATCAGCATGTTGTTTTTAAGCACCTGGTTGTCGGCGGTGACGGTACTGAGAAGTTTGCCGACGATCGTAAAGGTGCTTTTGGTCGTAATGATGACCAGTTTGGATTCGTGTTTGAGAAGCGCGTCAAGATGCAAAAAGAGGTCTTTGTCCGATTCTTCGAAATAGCTGATCGAGTCGATTGAAGAGAAACGGCTTTTGATATTTCGGAGAATGTAGCGCTCGTACGCCTCGTTGAGAATCAGGCGGTTTCCGACAAAAATTACGTCGCGTTTCATAGTCCAACCCTGTATAAAATTGGGGTAGTATAGCATAGTGACAGCAAAATTTAATCACCTAAAAGCTATAATGCACCACTTTTTATATGCTCATTATTAAGGGATCCGAATGGATTATAAAGATACCCTCCTCCTGCCGCAGACCGAGTTCCCGATGCGCGGAAACCTGGTCTCCAACGAACCTGCGCGTTATGCCGCATGGATCGCCAAAGACGTCTATGCCCGGATGAAAGCCAACCGTCAGGGCGCCCAAAGCTTTACGCTGCACGACGGTCCTCCCTACGCCAACGGCCACACCCACATCGGTCACGCGCTGAACAAAATTCTCAAAGACATCATCGTCAAATACCATTATTTCAACGGCAAGTCGGTCCGGTTCACCCCGGGTTGGGACTGCCACGGACTCCCGATCGAACAGCAGGTCGAGAAAAAACTGGGGGGAAAACAGAAAAAAGAGCTTCTCAGTACCGCCGAAGTGCGCCGTCTCTGCCGCGAGCATGCGAGCGAGTTCATCGACATCCAGCGCGAGGAGTTCAAAAAGCTCGGCGTCGTCGCCGACTGGGATAACCCTTACCTGACGATGGATTATAAATTCGAAGCCAACATTTACCGTACCCTGTGCTCGGTGGCGAAGAAAGGGCTGCTGATCGAGCGTTCCAAACCGGTTTACTGGAGCTGGGCGGAGCGCACGGCGCTGGCCGAAGCCGAAGTGGAGTACGAGGACAAAGAGGACTATTCGATCTACGTCGCGTTCGAACTCTCCGATGAAGCCAAAGTCCGCGTTGGAATCGAAGGCAGTGCCGCGATCGTTATCTGGACGACGACACCGTGGACGCTCCCGGCCAATACCGGTATTTCACTTAACCCCGATGAAATGTACGTCCGCACTTCCGATGGCTACATCGTCGCCGAAAAACGCTACGAAGCACTTCTGGAAGAGGGCGTTTTCACCGGAACGGTCGTTCAGAAGATCGAAGCAAAAAAATTCGAAAACCTGTATGCGATCAATCCGCTCAACGGGCGGGGATCGCACCTGGTTCTGGGCGAACACGTATTGATGGACAACGGTTCGGGATGCGTTCACACCGCGCCGGGACACGGGGAAGACGACTACCGTGTCGGGTTGCGCTACAACCTTGAAGTGGTGATGCCCGTCGATGAGACGGGATGCTACGATCAGACCGTCGTTCGCGAAAAGCTTCTTCCGAAGGCGGAAGAATTTGTCGGGATGCACATCTTTAAAGCGAACGAGCCGATCATCGAGCTTCTTGGCGATAAGGCGCTTAAAGTATCCAAATTTCGCCACTCCTATCCGCACTGCTGGCGTTCGCACACGCCGCTCATTTACCGTGCGACGAAGCAGTGGTTCATCAGTGTCGACGGAACGCCTGATGGCGAATCCAAATCGCTTCGCGAGATCGCCAAAGACGAAGTGGCCAAAACGGCGTTTTATCCCGAGAGTGGGCGCAACCGTCTGGGATCGATGGTCGAAAACCGCCCAGACTGGTGTATTTCCCGTCAGCGCGACTGGGGGGTTCCCATCGCGTTTTTTCGCGTCAAGGCCACCGGAGAGGTGATTCTGGACGAGAAAGTCCTCAACTTCATCGCGATGATTTTCGAAATGCACGGAACCGATGCGTGGTATTCGATGGAAATTGCCGAACTGCTTTATCCCGGATGCCCCTACAAGCCCGAAGAACTCGAAAAAGTGACCGACATCCTCGACGTCTGGTTCGATAGCGGATCGACCTGGAACGCGGTCCTGAAATCGCGCAACTACGACGCGGGGACCTATCCGGCAGACCTGTACATCGAAGGAAGCGACCAGCACCGCGGATGGTTCCAGAGTTCGCTCTTCCTGAGCGCGTCGGTCGAGCACATCGCCCCCTACAAAGCGCTTCTCACCCACGGGTTCACCGTCGATGAAAAGGGCGAGAAGATGTCCAAATCCAAAGGGAACGTCGTCGCTCCAGAATCGGTGCTCAAAGAGTATGGCAGTGAAATTCTCCGCCTCTGGGTTGCCATGAGCGACTATCAGGGAGATCTGAAAATTTCGGCCAACATCCTCAAACAGACGGCCGAGCAGTACCGCAAGCTGCGCAACACGTTCCGGATCATGCTCGCCAACCTCGACGGGCTGGAGCAGATCGTCCCCTACAGCGAAATGGGGGAGATCGACAAATGGATCGTTGCCAAAGCCAAGGAAGTATTCGACGAAACGCACCGTCTCTTCGGCGAATACAATTTCGTCCACGGGATGAGCGGCTTGAACTACTTCATTGTTAACGAACTCAGCGGCATCTACATCGACATCACCAAAGACCGGATGTACTGTGACGATGCTGATTCGCCCGAGCGCCGTTCATCGCAAAGCGCGATGGCGATCATCGCCCGTTCGATGCTGGGGTTGATCGCTCCGATCCTCACTTATACGGCCGATGAGATTTTTGAACACGCTCCTGCGGTAATCAAAGGCGGAGCCGCCGATATTTTCGATCTTGTTTACACGTCGATCGATCCGGTTGAAAGTACGTGGAACGAAGAGTACATGAAAGCGGTTCGTGAAGCGCTTAATGAGATCGTTGATACTCTCAAAAAAGAGAAAGTGATTAAAAATACCCTCGAACTGGTCGTTTCAAGTGCCGATCCGAAAGCCAAAAGCCTCAGAAAGAGCGATGCCGAAGAGTACCTGGTGATCTCCAAATGGTGCGCGTGCGTACTTGATGACGTCAAAGCGACTTTCGAGATCGACGGGGAACTTTACAACGTAGCGCTTGCGACGAAAGCCAAATGCCCCCGCTGCTGGAAATACCACAGCGAGAACGAAGAGACGCTTTGCCCCCGTTGCGCCAAGGTTGTTTCGGGCTGGATGGTCGCCGAATGATCGATGTGGCACAGCCGGTGCCGATGGCTTTTATCGCGGAAACGGTAGCGGTGATTTTCGCCGTCATCGGAGCGGGGATTTATATGGTGCAAAAAGCAAAACGAACAAAGGAAGGTGCATGATAACACTCAAAGAAGCGTTAAAGCTCTCCAAAGAAGAGGTTGCCAAGCTCAAAGAGGAACTGAAAGCGAAGATAGAAGCGAAGAGTGAACTCAACGCTTACATCGATGTCCTCAATGTCGGAGAGGGGATTCCGATCGCGATCAAAGACAACATCCAGGTCAAGGGATGGTCGATCACAAGCGGCTCGAATATCCTCAAAGGATACATCGCTCCGTACAACGCGACGGTGATCGAAAAAATGCTTGATGCGGGGCTCAGTCCGTTCGGGCGGACCAATATGGACGAATTCGCGATGGGATCAACAACCGAGAGCAGCTGCTATGGTAAAACCCTCAACCCTCTCAACCCCAGCCGCGTCCCCGGCGGAAGCTCGGGCGGATCGGCGGCGGCGGTTGCTGCGGGGTTGGCCGTGGCGGCATTGGGAAGCGATACGGGCGGATCGATCCGTCAGCCTGCCGCGTTCTGTGGAATCGTCGGGATGAAACCGACTTATGGGCGGGTAAGCCGATACGGTTTGGGAGCGTATGCGAGTTCTCTCGATCAGATCGGACCGATGACCCAGAATGTCGAAGACGCGGCAATCCTGTACGACATCATCCAAGGATATGATCCTAAAGATTCGACAAGCGCCGAACGCCAAGACGGTAAAGTCAGCGACAAACTTGATCCCGGCGTCAAACTGACGATCGCCATCGTCCCCGATTATGTCAAGGACGCATCCCAAGAAGTTCGCGATGCCTACGCCAAAGCGGTTGAAGCGTTGAAAAACGCCGGGCATACGATTGTCGAAAAATCTCTGATGGACCCGAAATACGACATATCGGCCTACTACATCACCGCTACCGCGGAAGCGACCACGAACCTTGCCCGCTACGACGGGATCCGTTACGGCAACCGGGTTGAGGGGGAAAACCTCAAAGATACGTTCCTCCAAACCCGCTCGAAAGGGTTCGGAACCGAAGTGCAACGGCGGATCATGCTCGGGAACTTCGTCCTCTCGTCGGGATACTACGATGCGTATTACGTCAAGGCGCAAAAAGTGCGGACTCTGATTCAAGAAGAGTATAATAAGCTTTTCGAAGAAGTCGATCTGATCCTTACTCCTGTAGCGCCCCGGACGGCGTACGAGTTCGGCGCTCTGAGCGATCCGCTCGAGATGTATCTGAGCGACATCTATACCATTTCGGTCAACCTTGCCGGGCTTCCGGCCATCTCGCTTCCGGTCGATACGGCTCCGGACGGGATGCCGGTCGGATTGCAGCTGATAGCCGCTCCGTATGCGGAGCAAACCCTGTTCAACGGGGCGCTGAGCCTCGAAACAAAGCTTAAAGGATAAACCATATGAATATTCGTAAACGTGCCCTCACATTTGAAGACGTGCTTCTCATCCCAAAATACTCCGAGGTTCTCCCGAAAGAGGTGAGTCTCAAAACGATGCTGACCCGTAACATCCCGTTGAACATTCCGATGGTATCCGCGGCGATGGATACGGTGACCGAATACCGTGCGGCGATTGCGATGGCGCATCTGGGGGGAATCGGGATCATCCACAAGAACATGGACATCGAAACGCAGGTCAAACAGGTCAAAAAAGTGAAAAAATCCGAAAGCGGGATTATCATCGATCCGATCTACGTTCTGCCGGACGCAACTCTCGCCGATGCGGAGCAGCTCATGAGCGAGTTTAAAATTTCGGGTGTTCCGGTTGTGGATGCCCATAACAAACTGCTCGGCATTTTGACCAACCGCGACATGCGTTTTGAAAAAGATCTCAAAAAACAGGCCCACATGGTGATGACGCCGATGCCTCTGGTCACCGCGAAAGCCGGAATCACCCTCGAAGAAGCCGAGCAGATCATGCACAAAAACAAGATCGAAAAGCTCCCCATCATCGATGACGAAGGGTGTCTCAAAGGGTTGATCACGATCAAGGATATCAAAAAACGGATCGAATACCCGCACGCCAACAAAGACGATTTCGGACGTCTTCGCGTCGGCGCCGCGATCGGCGTAGGTCAGATCGACCGCGCCCGCGCCCTGGTGGACGCGGGAGTGGACGTTCTCGTCCTCGACTCGGCACACGGCCATTCCAAAGGGATCATTGACACCGTCAAAGCGATTAAAAAAGAGATGGTCATCGACATCATCGCCGGCAACGTTGCGACGGCTGAAGCGACCGAAGCACTCATCGAAGCGGGTGTCGACGGCGTCAAAGTCGGTATCGGACCCGGTTCGATCTGTACGACCCGTATCGTTGCCGGTGTCGGCGTACCGCAGATTTCGGCGATTGATGAATGTGCGGGCGCGGCACGCAAACACGGCGTCCCCGTCATTGCCGACGGCGGTATCCGCTATTCGGGAGATATCGCCAAAGCGTTGGCGGTCGGCGCGAGCGCCATCATGGCCGGATCGCTTCTGGCCGGTACGGAGGAATCTCCGGGCGATACGATCATGTACCAGGGGCGCCAGTACAAAGCGTACCGCGGGATGGGGTCCATCGGTGCGATGACCAAAGGATCGACCGACCGTTATTTCCAGGAAGGGACCGCTGCCGACAAGCTCGTCCCCGAAGGGATCGAGGGGCGCGTACCTTATCGCGGGACGATCGCGGCCGTCGTCCACCAGATGATGGGCGGTCTGCGTTCGTCGATGGGATACTGCGGAAGCGAAAGCATTCCCGTCTTTTGGGAGAAAGCGGAATTCGTGGAGATCACCAGCGCGGGGCTGAAAGAGTCGCACGTCCATGACGTCATTATCACGCAGGAAGCGCCGAATTATCACGTATAAGTAAATCCTATCGGTTTGATGGTGATTAAACCGTTCGGGAAACATGGGAAAACAGACGGGTTGTGGATACAATTGCGCCAAACAACCCTCATAAAGGATGAATATGCAACTTCAAACCGATGCCATCCATGCCGGATACGACAAAGATACCCAAAGCACGATGGCCGTCCCCATTTACCAGACCACGGCTTACGAGTTCCGTGATGTTGAGCATGCGGCCAACCTGTTTGCTCTTAAAGAGCTCGGGAACATCTATACCCGTTTGAACAACCCGACGACCGACGTGTTCGAAAAACGTTTCGCCGCACTCGAAGGCGGGGCGGCGGGTCTGGCGACATCAAGCGGAATGGCGGCCATTTTTTACGCGATCGCCAATGCCGCCGAAGCCGGAGACAATATCGTCTGCGCCAGACAGCTCTACGGCGGAACCCTCACCCAGGCGGCCCACACCCTCAAACGGTTTGGAATCCAGGCACGGTTTTTCAACGTCCACAACCCAGAAGAGATCGAAGCACTCGTCGATGACAAAACCAAGGCGATCTTCTTTGAGACCCTTACCAACCCCAGCATCGATGTCGCCGACATCGGTGCGATTGCGGCCATTGCCAAAAAGCACGGCATCCTCACGATTGTCGACAATACCGTCGCGACCCCGGTACTGTGCCGTCCGCTGGAACACGGGGTGGATGTCGTCGTCCACAGTGCCAGCAAATACACGACGGGGCAGGGACTCGCGATCGGTGGGATCATGGTCGAACGGCACGGTCTTGCGGACCTGATCAAAGGAAACGCACGCTACCCGCAGTTCAACGAGAGCGACGAGAGCTATCACGGCCTCGTGTACGTCGACGTTCCTCTGCCGCTCTTTACGCTGCGAGCCCGGCTGTCGCTTTTGCGCGATCTGGGTGCAGTCGTATCGCCGTTTAATTCGTGGCTCTTTATCCAGGGGATCGAAACCCTTGCGCTGCGGATGCGGGAACACTCGCGCAACGCGCTGGCCGTCGCGGAATTTCTCGAAGCCCATCCGAAAGTGAAAAAAGTCAATTATCCGGGGCTGGCGAGCAACGCCAATTACGCCAATGCGCAGCGCTATTTCGAGGACGGTATGTCCAGCGGGTTGCTCAGTTTCGAGGTGGAGAGTTTCGAAGAGGCCAAAAAAATCGTCGACGCGACGAATCTTTTCTCCCTCGTCGTCAACATCGGCGATTCCAAATCGATTATCACCCATCCGGCCTCCACGACCCATCAGCAGCTTTCGAACGAAGAACTGATCGCCTGCGGCGTCCCTGCGGGACTTATCCGCCTCAGTATCGGTCTTGAAGACAGCCGGGATCTGATCAACGACCTCAAACAGGCGTTGGACGCGTAAAGGAAGTTATGTTAAACCTGCAGATTCACAGCGAGCATTTTACCAACCCTCTTTATCTGGAGAGCGGGAGGATTCTCGAACCTTACGACATCGTTTACGAGACGTACGGAGAATTGAACGACGCAAAAGACAATGTCGTTGTGATCTGCCATGCCCTCACCGGATCGCATCACGCGGCCGGTACGTACGAAGGGGACAACAAACCCGGGTGGTGGGACGGACTAATAGGCCCCGGCAAAGCGGTTGATACCGACCGTTTTTTCGTGATCTGCACCAACGTCATCGGCAGCTGTTTCGGCTCGACGGGCCCGATGTCGCTGCGCTACCCTTACAACGAACCCTACCGTTACAAATTCCCCGTCATCACGATCCTCGATATGGTCAAGGCGCAGCGGATTCTGTTCGACCGTCTGGGAATCCATGAGGTTCACGCGATCATCGGCGGATCGATGGGGGGGATGCAGGCGCTTGCGTTTGGCGTCTTTTTCCCCAATTTCGCCAAAAAGATCATTGCGATGGCGACAACCGCCGCGACCCAGCCCTGGGCGATCGCGTTTAACAAGGTCGCGCAGGAAGCGATTCTCAGGGATCCCGATTTCAAAAACGGTTATTACGATCCCGACACGGTCCGAGAAAACGGCCTCCCGGGGATGGCGATCGGTCGGATGGCGGGACATATCAGCTTTTTGTCGCATCAGTCGATGACCAAAAAATTCGGGCGTGAATACCGCCGTAACGACGGATTGTTCGAGCTGTTCGGGAAATTCCAGATCGAATCGTACCTGGAGTACAACGGGTATAATTTTACGAAATGGTTCGACCCGCTTTCGTATCTCTACATCACCAAGGCGATCAACATTTACGACCTCTCGCGGGGGTTTGATTCGATGGAACAGGCGTTATCGAAGATCAATGCGGAACTCTACCTGGTCAGCTTCGCCAAAGACCTGCTGTTCCTGCCCGACGAAATGGAAGCGATTTACACGGCGATGACGACGCAGGGGAAAACGAACGTCGATTATTACGCGGTCGAGAGCGATTACGGCCACGACGCGTTTCTGGTCGAGATCGATAAAATCGACACTTACGTCAGGGAGGCCCTATGAACGAAGAAGCCAGTTTCGAAACGAAGATCGCCAAAGCCAAAGAGATCCTCGAAAAGCTGATGGACCCCGCATTGCCGATGAACGAGAGCATCAAGGCATACGAAGAGGGGATGAAAGAACTTCAGTCGGCTCAGAAAATGCTCGAAGAAGCCGAATTACAGATCCAAATCATCAAGAACCAGGAGCAATGATGCGCTGTGCCCTTTTGCAACTCCCCTCGATCGGAATGGGGAGCAACAAACTAGAAAACTACGCGCGGGTAGCGCATCAAAAAGGGGTCAAGCTCGTTTTGATGGGAGAATATCTCCTGAACCCGTTTTTCAAAGAACTGGTCCAGACCCCCGTGTCGATGATTGCCGAACAAAGCGCCCACCAGATCGAGACCCTCAAAGCGCTGGCCGCCAGATACGAGCTTGTGTTTGTCGCCCCGATCGTCACCGTCAAGAAAAAAGAGTGCACCAAAACGATCGTCAAAGTAGGCCCCCGAAGCGTCACCTACTATCCTCAACAGTTTCTGATCAACTACCCGCACTGGAACGAGGAAAAATTTTACAACAACCCCGTCGAACCGGTCAAACCGCCCATGATTTTTGCCGTAGGCGGATTCAAATTCGCCGTTATGGGAGGATTCGAGACCCATTTCGATCCCCTTTGGGAAGCCGTCGAGACCAAAAACGTCGATGCCGTCCTCGTCCCCAGTGCCTCGACGTTCGAATCGCACAACCGCTGGCGCGAACTCCTGAAAATGCGGGCGTTTACCCATAACTGCTACATTCTCCGTGCCAACCGGGTCGGCGAATATTTTGACGAAAAACATGCCTGGAAGTTTTACGGCGATTCGATGGTCATCTCTCCCGAAGGGGAGATCGAAGCGGATCTGGGGAATACCGAAGAGCTGCTGATCGTCGATCTGGACCGCAAAGCGCTGAGTGAAGCGCGCAAAGGGTGGGGCTTTAAAGAAGCGCTCCGCAAACGAAACGCCCGCATCTGATTCCTGAGCCGACCGATACGAATTGGGAGGCTTTTAACGAAAACGATGCTAGAGTAAACGATCCTAACAGGAGGGAACGCGACATGATGCACTATTTCCATCGCCAGGTACAGCTCTGGGGCGAAGAGACGCAACGCAGCCTTCAGAACAAACGGATCGCCGTGATCGGAAGCGGAGGACTCGGTTCTTCGCTGGCGTTCGCGCTGGGGGCCTCGGGGATCGGCGAGATCCACATGATCGATTTCGATACCGTCAGTCTCCACAATATCCACCGTCAAATCGCTTTTAAAACGGGTGACGAAGGGAAAAACAAAGCCGAAGTGGCGTGTGCTCTCATCGAGTCGCGCTGTCCCTACGTCAAAGCGGTTCCCCACGCCTGCCGTTTCGAAGAGTTCGCGGAAAAAGGGATCGACGTCGATCTCATCGTCGATGCGACCGATAACCTTCCCACGCGGGGTATGATCAACACCTACGCCAAAGCCAAAGGGCTTCCGTGGGTTTACGGCTCGGTCGAAGCTTTTAACGGGCAGGTCTGTTTTTTCGACGAGGCCTCTTTCAACGAGCTGTTTAAAATCACCCAAAAGACCCCTGCGGGGATTGCGGCTCCGATCGTCATGCACATCGCATCGCTGCAGGCGAATCTGGCGCTGCGGTATCTTGCCGGGCTGAGCGTCAAAAAAGATTTTCTCTACTATCTGTTTTTTAATGAAGAAGGGGAGCTGGTAACGCAGAAATTCGCATTACCCAAGAGCCGATAAGGGAGCGATCTTTTCTATCGGTGTTCCCCTCGGCCTTTGAAAGGGTTCTGAACAATCAGAGCCCGGAGATATGATTCGCCAGAGCGTCGATTTGTCCGTCGTTCAGCCCTTTTGCCTGTCCCTGCATCAACGCCTTCATCTCTTTGCCGTAGGTACCGGCCTGATACCCTTTAAGCGCCTCTTTGACCTGCTGAGCGTTCCATCCCGCAATTACCTGCGATTTTCCCAGTGCCGATTTTTCCGCTTTGGTTCCGTGGCACGAAGCGCATTTCTGTCCGAACAGTGCGCCCCCGTCCGCGGCTGCGGACGCAGCGGCTTTTGCCGGAGCCGGTTCGGACGTTTTTACCGGCGCGACGGGTGCTTTGGGGGCGGGTTGTGCTGCTTTCGGCTCCGCTACCTTGGTTTCCGATGTTTTGGCCTCGGTTGTGGAAACGGCTGTAGGGGCAGAGGCTTGCGGTGCCGTGTCGACGGCAGAGGTCAGATTGGATTCGGAAACGTTGGTTTCGACGCTTGCATTGGTTTCGCTCGGGGTGACGGAGGCGTTGCTTTCGGTTTGGGCGGAATCACTGCATCCGATCAATAACAGCGAACAGGCGATGGCGGCGATGTATTTCATAACGAATCTCCTAACGGTAAAGTATTAGGATATTGTACGGTGTTTAGTTTGAATGAAGTTTAAAAAAGAGGAAAGGGATAAAATTTCGCACCGAAGTGCGAAATAAGCGAGTAAGTAAGAACTTACTGAGCAGCAGTAGCGTTAGCTTCTGTAGCGTTAGCTTCAGTAGCGTTAGCTTCTTCCATTACTGGTGCTTCTTCAGTAACGTTAGCTTCAACAGTAGCGTTTGCCTCTTCAACAGGGGCAGATTCGCTACATCCGATGAACATAGCAGCAAGCAACAAAGCAGAAAAGAATTTCAACATGGTAAGGCTCCTTAAAAATTTATGGCGGAAGTATATCACTACCTCCCCCATGCTTGTCAAGAGGTTTTGACAATTTTTTGAAATTTCTTTTTCAAACTCCCTGAAATAGGGCTTTTGAAGGCATCACATTTTTTTCAAAAAAAGGGTTTGACGGTTTAAAAGAGCAACATCCGGAGAGGTAAAAAAACGTTTTTTCGGCCCTTTTTTGGCTTTTGTTTACTTTTGATTATCTTTTCGATGGCATTTCAGAAAGGGTCAAGGGGAGGAATTTGTACCCCGAAGGGTACGAAGAGAATGGAATACTACCGCCCCGCAGGGTAGTAATCGAGGGCCAGGACAGACTGTTTTTCATCCCATCCGCCCCCGAGGGTTTTGTAAAGATTGGCCGTTGCGGTCAGGCCGTTTTGTTTGGCGATCAGGTAATTCTGGCGGGCGCTTAGCCACTGCTGCTGAACGATCAGCATTTCCGAATAGGAAATGCTGCCCACCTGATAACGCAGTTTGGCCTGCCGGAGCGCGCGCTCGATCGCTCCGGAACGTTTGTTCTGGTAGGCGATCTGTTCGGTTGCCTTGGCGTTTTGCCCGAGGGCGCTGTCGGTGTCGTTGAACGCGGTGACGACCGTTTTACGGTAAGCGGCAAGGGTGGCGTTGTATTCCGCTTCGGCGGTTTTGATCTCGCCCGCGATCCGTCCGGCACTCAAAAGCGGTACGGAAACCGAAGGGGCGATTTCCCAAAGCTTGGTGGGATTGGCGACGAAATCGCTCAGTTCGAGGCTCTGCACCCCCAGCATCCCCGTGAGTTTGAAGCTCGGAAAATAGGCCGCCTTGGCGATGCCGATCTGGGCATTGGAGGCGACGAGTTCCTGCTCTGCCGCCGCGACGTCAGGCCGCCGGGCGAGGAGGGTACTGGGAATCGCGGCGGGGACGGAGGGGAGCGTTATCGATTCCAGGGAGGCCGTCTGTACCTCCCGGGGATTGCGTCCGAGCAAAACGTTGAACACCGCTTCTTCGGCGATTTTCGCGGCTTCGAGCTGCGAGAGGGTCGCTTTGGCGCTTTCGTATTCCGATTCGGCCTGAAGGTAGCTGCTCTCGTCGATCACGCCGTGGCGGTATTTCAGCCCCGTCATTTCGTATAGTTCGCGGCTGACGGAGAGGTTTTCTTTCGCCAGGTCGATCTGGCTGCGGAGCGATGCGAGTTTGAAATACGACGCGGCGACGGCGGTGGCGACCGAGAGCCTGAGCGTCTCTTTGGCGTAAACGCTCGAGAGCAGAAGCGCACGCGCCGCTTCGTTGGCACGCCGGACTTTGCCGAAAAGGTCGATTTCGTAGCTGGCCAGCGAGAGTGACGCCGCGTAGGTCGAACTGACCCCCTCGCGCAGATTCGGGCCGGTAGCGTCGTAGACCCCTTTTCGGGTGAGCGAACCGTTGCCGTTGATTTGCGGGTAGAGGTACGATTTGGCCTGGTCGAATTTTCCCAGCAGTGCGTCGACGCGAGCCTGGGAAGAGTGCAGGTCGTAGTTGGCCCGCAGGGAGGTTTCGACCGCTTCGCTCAGTTTGGGATCGTTGAAGTTTTCCCACCACTGCGTCTGAACGGCGGCGGTGCCGTTCGTGTCGCGGAACGTTTGGGGAGCGGTCATGGAAGGTTTGACGTAATCGGGCCCGATGGTGCACCCTCCCAGCAGCAAAGCAAGCGCAAGCGAGCCGTAGGCGATGTGTTTATTCATGGGATACCCCTTTGCGCGCATTGAATTTTTCCTGTGCCGTTGCGACCCAGTAATAAAGGAACGGGATGAAGTAACGTTCGATAAACGTCGCGGCCATCATCCCGCCGAACATCGCCACCCCGATCGAAAAGCGTCCCGCAGCCCCGGCACCGGAGCTGAAGATGAGCGGAAGCATCCCGGCAAGGAAGGCAAACGACGTCATCATCATCGGACGGTAACGCAACCGTGCCGCCTCCATCGTGGCGTCGTAAATACTTTTGCCCAGTTGGCGCTGCTCTTCGGCGAATTCGACGACGAGAATCGCGTTTTTGGCCGAGAGGGCGATGAGGGTGAGCAGACCGATCTGGAAATAGACGTTGTTGTTCAGCCACGGGATGATCCATACCACCGCGTACGCACCCATGATCCCGTACGGTACGGCGAGCATGATCGAGATCGGCAGGGTCCAGCGCTCGTACAGCGCCGCGAGGATCAGGTAGACCATCACCAGCGCGAACGCCACGATGATGAAAGCTTTGGACCCGACCAGTTTTTCCTGCAGGTAGAGCCCTTCCCAGTCGTAGCTCGCGCTTGCGGGCAACACGGTGTCGGCTTTATGCTCGATCGTTTTGATAATGTCTCCCGAGCTGTATCCCGGCGAAGGGGAACCCATGATGGTCGTGCTGAGTACCCCGTTGAAGTGTTCGATCGACGAAGGGGCGCTCGACATTTTAACGGTGACGACGCTCGAGAGCGGCACGAGCATCCCGGTACTCGAGCGGACCCACGCGCGGCCGATGTCCTCGGGCGTCGCGCGGTAGGAACTGTCCGATTGCATCTGCACCCAGTAGGTTTTGCCGTTGCGGTCGAACTGGTTGACGTACATCGTTCCGATCGTCGCCTGCAGCGTTCCGAAGACGTCGTTGATTGAAAGTCCCAGCGATTTGGCTTTTTCCCGGTCGACTTCGACCGAAAGGGTAGGGGTGTTGACGTTCATTGTCGTAAAGGGCATTTTGATTCCCGGCTCGGCACGCAAAGATGCGACGAACTCGTTGGTCGCGGCGGCATGGCGGCTGACGTTGTTGTCCCCCGGCTGCAACAGGCGGAGGCTGAACATGTCCGACGAACCCATCCCGCGGATCGGCGGCGGCGGCATCGCGAACACCTTGGCCTCCTGGATGGCCCCCAGTTTCGGCCCAAGAGAGTTGAGGATCCCGAAGACCGAGAGCTCTTTGCCCGGACGCTCGTCCCACGATTTGAGACGGGTGAAGACGACCGCCGAGTTGGGTTCTTGCGAAAAGGTGAGGATGTTGAGCCCCGTGATCGCGGTGTATTTGTAGACCCCTTCTTGCTGTGCGAGGATCCCTTCGACCTGTTTGACCACTTCGAGGGTACGGTTGGCCGTCGCCCCTTCGGGGAGGTTGACGCTGGTGATGAAGTATCCCTGGTCTTCCATCGGCAAAAAGGCGGTCGGAAGGGTCTTGTGGAAATAGGCGATGAACCCGTACGTCGAGAGGTAAATCACCCCGAAAATCGCCGCTTTCCGGATCATGAACGCCGAACGGCGGACGTACCCTTCGGTCATGCGGCCGAAGGCGCGGTTGAACCAGCGGAAAAAGGCGGCGGGCTCTTTGTCATGGTATTTCAGGATCTGTGCGCCGATCGCGGGGGCGAACGTGAGGGCCATGAATCCCGAAAAGACGACCGAGATGGCGATGGTCGCGGCGAACTGTTTGTAGAGCTGTCCCGTCATACCGCCCAAAAAGGTCGCGGGGATGAAGACCGCACACATGACCAGAACGATCGCGATGACGGGTCCGGAGATTTGCATCATCGCCTTGATCGCCGCTTCGCGCGGGGATATTTTCTCGGTCTGGAGTATCCGCTCCATGTTCTCGACGACGACGATCGCGTCGTCGACGACGATCCCGATCGCGAGAACGAGTCCAAAGAGGGTAAGGGTGTTGATCGAGTACCCCAACAGGTACATTCCGATGAACGCTCCCGTCAGCGAGATCGGGATCGAGAGGATCGGGATCAGCGCGGCGCGGGTGCTTTGCAAAAAGAGGTAGATGACGAGGCTGACGAGGATGATCCCCTCGATCAGCGTTTTGACGACCTCGTCGATCGAAATCTGGACGAAATCGGTCGTGTTGTAGGGGATGTCGTACGTGATGCCGGCGGGGAATTTTTTGGCCAGCTGCTCCATTTTGGCCTCGACGGCGGCCGAGGTGTCGAGGGCGTTGGCGTTGACGTCGGCGAAAATCCCGATCATGGCCGCCGGTTTGCCGTTAACCCGTCCGAAAAACTCGTAGTTCTGCGCCCCGAGCTCGACGCGCGCGACGTCGCGCAGACGGATCATCGAACCGTCGTTTTTTGCCCGGACGATGATGTTGGCAAACTCTTCGGGGGTCGAGAAACGCCCTTTGGAGGTGAGTTGCATCGTCCACATCTGCTCCTCCGCCGTCGGAGACTGTCCCAGACGTCCCGGGGAGACCTGAAGATTCTGGTCGCGGATCGCGGCGGCGATTTCGGCGGCACTCACGCCCAGCGAGGCCATTTTGTCGGGATTGAGCCAGATACGCATCGCGTAGTCGCGCTGTCCGAAAATCTGGCTGCGTCCCGCGCCGGGGATTTTCTTGATTTCGTCGAGGAGATTGGAGGAGATGTAGTTACTGATCCGGGTCGAGTCGTAACTGCCGTCTGGCGAAGTGATCGCGACGATCAGTAGAATGTCCGATGTCCGTTTTTCGACGGTCACCCCAAGGTCGCGCGTCGTCTGGGGCAACTGCGCGAGGACCGAATTGATCCGGTTCTGGACGTCGACGGCGGCCATGTCCTGGTTGACGCCGATATTGAAGGTACACGTAATCGTTCCCGTTCCCGGCAATGCCGCGGCTTTGGAAGACATGTACATGAGCCCGTCCGCCCCCGCGATCTGGGATTCGAGGGGCGTGAGGATGTTGTTGGCGATCGTTTCGGCGTCGGCCCCGGGATATTTTGCGGTGACGACGACGGTCGGAGGGGTCAGGTTGGGCAGCTGCGAAATCGGGAGGCTTTTGATCGCCGCAAATCCCAGCAGCATGATGATGATCCCGATGACGATCGAAAGTACCGGCCGGTTGATAAAATATTTGGAAAACATGGTTATTTACCGTTCGGAATCACTTCCGCCCCCGGTTTGAGTTTGGGGAGGGCGTCGGCGGCGATTTTTTCATTCCCTTTGAGCCCCCCTTCGATCACGATGTTCTCCCCGATCCAGGCCCCGACGCTGACCGGACGGGGAGAGACGGTGTTGTTCGCTTCGACGACGTAGACGAATTTTCCTTTTTCACCGGTGAGGACCGTTTTTTGCGGGAGATAATGGGCGTCTTTCCATTCCATCCCTTTGACTTTGACTTTCACGAACTGGCCGGGGAGGAGTTTGTGGTCGCTGTTGTCGAGGACGGCACGGTAGAGGATGCTTCCCGTCGTCGAATCGACAAACGGGGCGACGAAATCGATGCTCCCTTTGCGCGAGAGGGTTGAGCCGTCGGCAAGGACGAGTTCGACTTCGTATTTACCGTCTTTGGGCGGGATCAGTTTGCCCGAGGCGATCGCGTTTTGGCGTGCGATCTTCTGGTTTTCGCTGAAGGTGAAGTTGACGTAGATGGGATCATTCTGGTACATCGTCGTCAGCAGCCCGTTCGCCCCCGCCGCGACGTAGGTGCCGACGTCTACTTTGCGTTTGTCGACGAAACCGCTGATGGGGGCCTTGACCGTGGTGTAGCTCAGATTCAGCCGCGCTTGTTCGAGGGAGGCTTTCGCGGCGGCTACGGCGGCGGCGGTATTGCGCTCGTTTGCGGTGGCGGTGTCGAGTTCCTGGCGGCTGGCGGCGTTGGCTTCGGCAAGAGGTTTGATCCGGTTCAGGACCGCTTTGGCGTTCGTATGGTTGGCGACCGCGAGATCGTAGGAGGCTTTGGCGCTCGCGAGCGCGTTTTTCAGATCGCTGGGATCAATGGTAAAGAGGGTCGTCCCCTGCGTCACGTATGCCCCTTCGTCGTAGTGGCGTTTGGCGAGGTAGCCGTTGACGCGGGCGTAGATCTGAACGGTATTGTACGCTTCGGTTTGTCCGGTCGCTTCGAGGACGGCGGGGAAATTGCCGGTTTTGACCTGTGTGGTGGTCACGGGGACGGGCCCCTGCGGGGGCTGCTGCATGCCGGCGGCTTTGGGGCGTTCGCACCCGCTGATGGCCAGGACGGCGGCCAGAGACAAGCTAACAAAGATCAGGCGTTTCATTCGGATTCCTTTGAGGGATAGTGGAGTAGGTGGCACATTTTTTTGAGGACGCGCAGCGTCGCGGCGAGTTCTTCGGGATCGAATTCGCGATGAATCGCTTCGTTGGCACGGTTGAGAATTTCCATCGTCGGTTTTTCGAGGGCGATTCCCTGGGGGGTGAGGGTGACGAGGTTGCAGCGCTTGTCGTTCTCATCGGTTGTGCGGGTGATGAGGGAACGTTTTTCAAGCCCCGCGATGAGGCGCGTGATGCTGGTTTTGTCTTTTCCCACGAAATCGGCGATCGCCTGCTGGGTCGAAACTTTCTCTTTCCACAGCACGACCATCACTTTAAACTGTTCGATTGTGATGTCGATCCCGTGCTCTTCGAGACGGCGGGTGAGATAGTTGCGAGCCGCGTGCGCCGCGTGGTTGGTGAGGCATCCGAGCGATTCGTCGATGGGGCATTCGCAGCGGTTCAATGCGTCCTCCTCGGGAATGTATTTAGTTGTATATGCAACTAATCGGACGAATTCTAGGACAAACGGGCAACAATGTCAAGAAAATTTGTGTTAACCGTATGAACGAATGCGCTATAATCCCCCCATTTTTATCGATAAAGGTTGAAACAACAATGCTCCGATTCGTCTTGCCGATTCTTTTAAGCCTCGTCTCATTGTGGGGTGCCGCCGCTCCGGCCAAAATCCCCGTACTGTGCTACCACCGTTTCGGTCCCGAAGTGGCCGATTCGATGACGATCAAAACGTCCGCGTTCGGCGAGCAGCTCGCATGGCTCAAACAAAACGGCTACACCGTCATCCCTCTGGATACGGCGATGCGACATGTCCGGGGGGAACGGGTAGCGCTTCCGAAAAAACCGGTCGTCATCACCGTCGACGACGGACATAAAAGCGTCTATTCGGAGATGGCACCGCTGGTCAAGCGGTATAAAGTTCCCGTAACCCTCTTCATCTACCCCAGCGCGATTTCCAACGCCAAATATGCGATGGGCTGGGAACAGCTCCTCGAACTTGAAAAGAGCAAACTGTTCCGCGTCGAATCGCACACCTATTGGCACCCCAATTTCAACCATGAGAAGAAGAAACTCTCTCCCGCCGAATACGATAAATTCGTCGACAAACAGCTTGCAGGGGCGAAGAAAAAGCTGGAGGAGAAGATGGGGCACGAGGTGAAATACCTCGCGTGGGTGTTCGGGATCTACGATGACGAACTGGAGAAAAAAGCCGCTGCGGCGGGATACGCCGCAGCGCTCACGATCGACCGCGCCCATGCCGCAGCGGGGAAAAAAATGACCTCCCAGCCCCGCTACATGATCGTGAGCAAACACGATCTCAAAGCGTTCGCACGTATGGTCGACGGTACCGAAGACCGGATGCCGCCGTCGAAAAAAGAGGCCATCGGATACTAAATTACAGCCGGGGGAAGGTATAATAACCCCCGTTATTTCATTATAAAGACCGTCCTTTGCATTTTGAACCCTATCCGTTTGAAAAACTCAATGCCCTTTTAGCCGGGATCACCCCGAATCCGGCGTACTCTCCGATCGTCCTCACCATCGGAGAACCGCAGTTCGAAACCCCGGCGTTTATCCAAAAATCGCTCGCCAAGCATTCCGAAAAACTCCGTTATTACCCCAAAACGGCCGGAGAAGCGGAACTGAACGGTTCGATGCGCGGTTTCGTCGAACGCCGTTTCGGCGTCAGACTTGCACCCGATCAGCTCGTCAGTGCGTTCGGGACCCGCGAAGTGCTGTTCAATTTCCCGCAGTTTTACCTGTTCGACAAAGCCGATCCGGTGATGGCGTACACCAATCCGTTTTACCAGATATACGAAGGTGCCGCGATCGCCTCGCGCGCACGGGTGATTCACCTCAACCTCACCGCGTCCAACGGCTTCAAACCCCGCATCGACGAAGCCGAACTCACGGGATGTGATCTGGTGATTCTCAATTTTCCCAACAATCCGACCGCATCGGTGCTGAGTCTCGAGGAGCTGGGGGAATGGGTGAAACTCGCCCTCAAACACGATTTTTGCCTTATCAACGACGAGTGTTACAGCGAGATTTACACCGGGGAGAAGATCCCTTCGCTCCTCGAAGCCTCCGTACACGTCGGAAACACGGCGTTTAAAAACGTCCTCGTGATCAACTCGATCTCCAAGCGCTCTTCCGCACCGGGGCTGCGCAGTGGGTTCATCGCCGGGGACGCGCAGATCCTCAAAGCCTACGCGCAGTACCGTACCTACGTCGGTTGCGCGTCGCCGCTGCCGTTGCAGATGGCCGCGGCGATGGCATGGGACGACGACAAACACGTCGAGGCGGCCCGCAGCGTCTACGCCGACAATTTCAAAGCGGCGCGGGAGATACTGGGAGTCGAAACGTCGGATGCGACTTTTTATCTGTGGCTGAAAATACCCGATGCGCTGGAGTTCACGCAAACGCTGTACCGCGACTACAACGTCAAGGTTCTGCCCGGGGAATTCCTCGCCCGTACCGACGCCGCAGGCGAAAACCCCGGTCACGGGTATGTCCGTATCGCCCTCGTCGAAGAGCGGGCGCGTACCGTCGAAGCATTAAAACGGCTGAAGGAGGCCCTGGGATGAGCGAAAAACTGAAAGAGAAAATTTTTAACGCGCAGAGCGAAGGGGATATCGCTTCGCTGTACGTTCTGGAGAGCGAAGCGCACGAGAAGTTTGACGAAGACACCCTGATGGCCTATTACGCCAACATCCTCGATATCGCGCTCGAGCGGCTGACCAATGCCCTCGAAAACCTCGAAAAGCTCGATATGACTCAGGTGCAGGATTTTGCGACCCTGCGGGCGCTTTACGAGTACGCGATCGAGCACTACAGCGCGGGGAGCGTCCACGATGCGAGCGCGCTGTTTGAAGTGCTCGGCGGGATCAGCAACGACGAGCCGTTCAGCGAGGCGATGAAATTCCACCGCGCCGCGTGCGACGCGCAAATCCCGTTTGACGATTTCATCGAGCAGTACGTCGATATGGAAGCAACGCAGAACAGCGGAAAATTTTACATCAGCACTTTTAAAAAGGGAATCGGAGAATGAAAATCCATTTTATCGGAATCGGCGGAATCGGTATTTCGGGACTGGCCAAATACATGCGCTTCAGCGGCCACGAAGTGAGCGGATCGGACATGAAAGAGACCCACATCACGCAGCGTCTTCGGGATCGCGGGATCACCGTCCATATCGGCCATAATGCCGCCAACATCCCCGAGGGGTGCGACCTCGTGATCCATTCGGCGATCATCAAGCCGACGAACTCCGAGATCGTCGAAGCCCGCGCCCGCGGCATCGAGGTGCTCCACCGCCGCGACGCGCTGCTGCGTATCCTCAAAGAGAAAAAAGTCTACGCCGTCTGCGGCGCCCACGGCAAGAGCACGACGACGGCGATCCTCGCCTCCATTATGAGCGGCAGCGCGATCATCGGGGCCGAGTCCAAAGGTTTCGGCTCCAACGTCCGTTATGACGGCAGTACCGACGTCATGCTCTTCGAAGCCGACGAATCCGACGGCAGCTTTTTGAACTCCAACCCTTACTGTTCGATCGTCACCAACGCCGAGCCCGAGCACATGGAGTACTACAACTACAACATCGACGAGTTCCACAACGCCTACCGCCGTTTTGTCGAAATGGCGCCGCTGCGGGTCATCAACGCCGAAGATCCGTTCATGGGGACACTCGAATGTGATGCGATCCGATTGTATCCGAGCCGGGACATCACGAACATCACCTACATCCTCATCGATGACGAACCCTACACCCGCTTCACCCTCAAAAACCTCGGCGAATTCGAGGTATGGGGATTCGGCGAACACATCGCGATGGACGCGTCGCTCGCGATCCTCGCGGCGGCCCAGACGATGAGCATCGCCGCGATCCGGGCCAACCTGCTCCATTTCAAAGGGATCAAAAAACGGTTCGACGTCATTTTCAAAGGGACCGAGCGGGTCATCATCGACGACTACGCCCACCACCCCACCGAGATCAAGGCAACGATGGAGTCGCTCAAAACCTACGCGGCGCTCAAAGGATTCGACCGCATCATCGCGATCTGGCAACCCCACAAGTATTCCAGAACGATCGACAACCTCGACGCGTTCGTAGAGTGTTTCGAAGGGTGCGACGACCTCGTCATCCTCCCCGTATGGGCGGCGAGCGAAGAGCCCAGAGAGATCGATTTCGAGGGGCGTTTCGCGCGGTACAATCCGCTCATGTGCGATAAGCTCCACCGAAATGGGGATACGATCGAAGCGCTCATCGGCGATAGCGTGGCAAAAACGTACGACAAAGGGCTCATCGTCGGTTTCGGCGCGGGGGATCTTACCTACCAGCTGCGGGGAGTCAAATAAGTCATGGCCTATCTGCTCTGGTTCGGGATCGTTGCATTGGCGTTTGCGTGGATGCACTATTTTACGGAGCTCAGCGGCAGGCAAAAAGGGATCATATCGGGGATCATTACCCTTTTGATCGCCGCTGCAGTCGCCTACAACGTCCGCAGCGACCGTGAACGCGACCGGATCATCGCAGTGGAACTCAAATACCGCAGCGGCCAGACGCTCGTCTGCGACGGGGTAGAGGTGAACGCGTCGACCTTCGACTACAGCGTCGGGACCCAGAGCTTTATCGGTCTCAAGGGGACACCCCACTATCAGCGGATCTTTAACGCCCGCGAGTGCGAATGAGCCGCCTCTCCCACAGCCTTTCCGAACTCTTCGGAAAACTCGATCTTCTCCCCCACATCGGGGCACTCGAGCACTTCTTCTCCCGCTCCCAGAACATCGCGATGCCGGGGGACCAGGAACGCCACCACCGCTACATTGAAGCGCTCGATGCGCTGGAGTTCAAGGCCCCGCCCAAAAGCGTTCCGTTCGAGACGATCCTCAACCACCTCAAAAAACAGGGGGTACTGCGGTTCGAGGAGATTTTCGAAGTGCTCAAGATCGTCCGCTATTTCCGCTTTTTGCGCAATCAGGGCTACAGCGGCCTGATCGGGGAGTGGATGGGGACGATTCAAATTCCCGAAGGATTCGAGGAGATCGACGACTATTTCGACGTCGAGGGGAAATTCATCGAAAGCCGCGACGAGGAGCTTTACCGGATCGCGCAGCGGATCAAGGGGATCAAAACCGAGATCAACGACGCGATCAAGCGGCTGCTGCATACGCAGAAACTTTCTTCCTACCTCGTCGACACCCAGATCCACTACGTCGGAGACGAGGAGTGCCTCCTCGTGCGCGGCGGTTTCAACCACGTCCTCAAAGGCTCCGTCGTCGGGCGGACCGGGGCGGGATATTTCTACGTCGCCCCCGATGCGGTGCTCAAAAGCAAGGAGCAGCTGCGCTACGTCCTGCAGGAGCGCGACGCCAAGCTCTACGAATACGCCAAGCGCTTCTCCGCCAAGCTCGCGGGGTTCGTCCCTTTCATCGCTTTCATCGACCGCGAGTTCGACCGGTATGATCACTACCAGGCGCGCGTCCTCTTCGCCCGCGCCCACGATTACGCGATCTTAAAACCCTCCGGCGACGACGCGATCGTCCTCGAGGAATTCGCCCACCCCGCACTCCACAACCCCAAACCGGTCAGCATTTCGTTCAAGGGGAACCTCCTCCTCATCACCGGGGTCAACGCCGGGGGGAAAACGATGCTCCTCAAATCGATCCTAAGCGCCGCGGCGATGGCCAAATACCTGATCCCGATGAAGCTCAACCCCCACAAATCGCGTATCGGGAGCTTCAAGCGCCTCGAAGCGGTCATCGACGATCCCCAGAACGTCGGCAACGACATCTCCACCTTCGCCGGGCGGATGGTGCAGTTCGCCCACCTCTTCGAGCACAAAAGCGCCCTGATCGGGGTGGACGAGATCGAGCTGGGGACCGACAGCGACGAGGCGGCGGCGCTCTTTGCCATCGTCCTTGACGAGCTGATCAAGCGGGGGCAGAAGATCGTGGTGACGACCCACCACAAACGCCTCGCCGCCCTGATGGCCGACCGCGACGACGTCGAGCTCCTCGCCGCGTTGTACGACGAGGAGCGGCGCGTCCCGACGTATGAGTTCCTCCACGGCGTCATCGGCAAAAGCTACGCCTTCGAGACGGCCGCCCGCTACGGGATCAACCCCGCCATCATTTCCCGCGCCCGTGCCCTCTACGGCGAAAACCACGAAAAGCTGAGCATCCTGATCGAGCGGGGCAGCGAGCTGGAACGCTCGCTCAAGCAGAAAAACCGCGAAGCAGACGAACGGCTCGAATCGATCCGCACCGAGCAGCGGGAACTCAAAGAGGCGCGCGAGGCCCTCCGCACCGAGCTGGAGCGAGAGAAAAACCGCCTCCGCACCGAGTACGACGCCGCGATCCGCGAAGCCAAAGCGGCCGCCAAAGAACACGATCAGGCCGCCATCCACCGTCAGCTCAACCGTGCGCAGGCCAAACTGCCCAAAGTCGAAGTTCCCAAAATCGCGGAGCCTGAAAAAGTGACCTACGAAGTAGGGCAGACGGTCAAATACCGCAACCAGCGCGGCACGATCGTCAGCGTCGGGGCTAAGGATGCGATGATCGAGGTGGAGGGGATGCGGCTGCGGGTGAAACTGCACGACCTCAAACCCAGCGGCAACCTCCCCAAAAAGCCCAAAGTCACCGTCACCTCGCAGATCGAGCAAAAAAGCGGCCTCAAGCTCGACCTTCACGGGCTTCGGGGCGAGGAAGCGTGCGAGAAGATGGACAAGTTTCTCTCCGACGCGCTGTTGCAGGGATTTGACGAGGTGCTGATCTATCACGGGATCGGGACGGGGAAATTGGCCTATGCGGTCAAGGAGTTTTTGAAAGCTCACCCGAGCGTCAAGAGTTTTGCGGATGCGCCGGCGCATATGGGGGGATTTGGGGCGAAAGTGGTACGATTATAGGTATTGAGTGATTCTAATATTGGTTCAAAGGTAAAAAAGTATGGACATTATTTCATCTGTCAGCACTTCAATAGAATTATTAAAAAGGCTTCGTGAAATTTCAAAAAATATAGAAGAAGCTGAATTTAAAAACTTGTTAGCTGATTTATCAAATGAACTAGCCGATATTAAACTAGAAGTCGCTGGACTTAAAGAAAAAATTGTAATTCTTCAAGAAGAAAATAGAGTACTTAAGTTGACACTTCCGGATAAAGATGAAAAACCTATTGGAACAAAATGGGGATGCTATTTATTCGAAAATGATGATGGTCTTTATTGTACGGGTTGCTGGGATTCACAACGTAAAAAAATACGAACAAATCGAGCTACTTCTAGACATAGGTTGTGCCCAGTATGTAAAGCTGCAATAGGTTCATAAAGCTAACAAATCTCTATGCACCAAGCCCACTTCCCTCGTTCCCAACGTCCTCGTTGGGAATGCAGAGGCTCGCCTGATTAAACCCTTGTCACTTTTTTTGTTCCGGCAAAAAAAGTAACCCAAAAAACCTCGTCTTTCGAGCAAATCGCTCGCGCGACTTTCGGCAGAGCCTTCGCGCGCGGCTTTCAAGGATGCTCGAAAGACCGATTGCTATCTATTTTCGCGTTCCGCGAAAATCATTCCATGAAATTGTATTTGCCCCCAAAACACACCCAGAGCCAGGCCGCTCGCCGAAGGGTGGAGCGGCCGGTTAAGCGACCTGTTGCGGGGGCGCTTTTCTTTTCGTTCTTTTCTTTACTAAAAAGAAAAGGACAGATAAATATGTCGTTGACAATATTATCGTATTGCGATAATATATCCACATGATAAAATCGTTCAAGTGCAAAGAGACGGAAAAGTTGTTCTGGCAAAAACCCAGCAAAAAGTTCCCTGCCAATCTCGCGATGCGTGCCAAAATCAAACTCGACATGCTCGATGCCGCACAAGAAAAACAGGATTTGTGTATCCCCCCGGCCAATCATCTCGAAGAGTTGAAGGGGAGCCTGTCGGGATTCATGAGCATCCGCATCAACAACCAGTTTCGGGTCGTATTCCGCTTCGACGGCAAAGATGCGTACGATGTCCATATCACAGACTACCACTAAAGGAAAAACGATGAAAGAAATCCGACCTTCCACCCATCCGGGTATCATCCTCAAACTCGAATTCGCCGAACCGCTCGGCCTGACACAGGCACGGATGGCGGATGATCTGGGAGTAGGGATCAAAACCCTGAGCGAGCTGTATAACCAAAAACGGGGAATCAGCGCGGTGATGGCGCTCAAGCTCTCCGAATATTTCGGAACGACTCCGCAGTTTTGGATGACGCTGCAGGATAATTTTGATCTTTATCAAGCCTATGTGCAGGAAAAAGAGTCCATTCAAAAAATCAAAAAGCTTCAAGTAGCCTAACTCATGACCCACACCGAATACCAAAACGCCGTAGAACTGCTGAAAAAATATTCCTACCACTATTACGTCCTCGACGACCCCATCACGACGGATGAGGAGTACGATATCCTCTACCACAAGGTCGTGGCTTACGAGCATGAGCACCCCGAGCAGATCATCCCCGATTCACCGACACAGCGGGTAGGGGATGTGCCGCAGGATAAGTTCGAGAAGGCGCAGCATCTGAGCCGTATGTGGAGCCTCGAAGATTTGTTTAACCGTGACGAGCTGGAAACGTGGGTGAACCGCATCACGAAAGGGTACGGGGATGTCCGCTTCTACTGCGAGCCGAAATTCGACGGGGCGAGTCTCAACCTGATCTATGAGGACGGGAAGCTCGTGCAGGCGATTACGCGCGGTGATGGGGTAGAGGGGGAGGACGTCACCCAAAACGCCAAAACGATCCAGAGTATCCCCCTCACCATCCCCTATGCGGGACGGATCGAGATACGGGGAGAAGTAGTCATTTTCAAAGAGGATTTCGAGAAGATCAACGAGGAGCGGATGCGCAGCGGCGAATCGCTGTTCGCCAACCCGCGCAATGCGGCGGCGGGGAGCCTGCGGCAGCTCGATACCCGCATCACGGCGTCGCGGCGTCTGGTGTTCATGCCCTACGGGATCGGAGCCAATACGCTGGAGATCAAAAACCTCTCCGAGCGGATGGAGTGGGTCTATGCTCTGGGGTTCCGCAACCCCCATATGACACACCTATGCGAAAGTGCGGAGCAGATCGAGACGTTTTACCATGAGATGCGCGTTGAGCGGGACAATTTCGCGATGCTGCTGGACGGGATGGTGATCAAGGTCGATTCGATTGCCGTGCAGGACGAGCTGGGCTATACGGTCAAAAACCCCCGCTGGGCGGCGGCGTACAAATTTCCCGCCATCGAAAAGCTCACGACGCTGCGTGACGTCATCTTGCAGGTGGGGCGCAGCGGCGTTGTCACCCCCGTCGCGATCGTCGAACCGGTGGACATCGAGGGGGTCACGGTCGAGAGGTCGACCCTGCACAATTTCGACGAGATTGAGCGCAAGGACATCCGCATCGGGGATCGGGTGATCATCCTGCGCAGCGGCGACGTCATCCCCAAGATCGTCAAGGTGATTGCAAGCGAGCGCGACGGAAGCGAGCAGGTCATCCATCGCCCGACGCATTGTCCCGTTTGCGGCTCCGAGCTTCTTGATGAGGGGGCGCTGATCAAATGCCAGAACATGGGGTGCGAAGCGCGGGTCGTCAACTCGATCATCTATTTCGCCTCCAAGCAGTGCCTCAACATCGACGGGCTGGGGGACAAGATCGTCGAAGCGCTTCATAGCGCGGGGATGGTGCACGAGGTGAGCGATCTTTTCGATCTCACGATGGATCAGCTCCTATCCTTAGAGGGATTCAAAGAGAAAAAGAGCCGTAACCTCCTGGAGGCGATCAATGCAGCCAAAGGATGCGAGTGCTGGCGTTTTATCAACGCGCTGGGGATCGAGCATATCGGCGAAGTGGCCTCCAAAACGCTGTGCGGCGCGTTCGGAACGGCGTTCGATACCGCCACGCGCGACGAGATCCTGGCCCTTGAGGGGTTCGGCGTCGAGATGGTCGAATCGATCCTCGAATTCGGGCGGGTCAACGGCGAGAAGATTGAAAGGCTCAGATCGATTCTAAACCCCGTCGCTCCCGTGAAAGTCGAAGCGCACGATAACCCGTTCAAAGGCAAAAGCGTTGTCATCACCGGAACGATGAGCGTTCCGCGCGACCATATCAAGGCGATGCTGGAAGAACTGGGGGCAAAGGTGGCTTCGTCGGTCTCGAAAAAGACCGATTACGTCGTCTACGGCGAAGATGCGGGGAGCAAATACGACAAAGCGGTGGAGCTGGGGGTTAAGCTCCTCACCGAGAGTGAGTTTAGAGCCTTATCGTCTCTTCCCGATGAGGCTCCGGCGCCGCAGGGGAGCGGTGTAGAGGTGAAATATAGCCTTTTTGATTAAATAGGCGAGGTATCCCTTGACCCGGATTCCCCCGGGGAGGATTCCCGCGCCGTATTCGCCTCCCAGCGCGATCATGACGCCGCCGCTTTGATAACGGAAAGGCGAGCGGGGTTTGTGATCGAGGTCGGCGCGGATCATTGCGACGGCGTGTTCGCCGCTCCGTTCGGCCAGCTGTGCGGTGGGGGGATAGAGTTTCCCCTCCGCGTCGGCGAGGTGGGCGACGTCGCCGATGGCGAAGATTTCGGGATGATTGTCGATCGAGAGATCGGGGGCGACGAGGAGATGCCCTTTGGCGTTGACCGCGAAGCCCAGACGCTCGGTGAGCGTTCCGGCGCAGACCCCCCCGGTGAAGATCATGAACTCGAAATCGAGGATTTTTCCGTTATCCAGTACGATCTGTTTTTTGCGCACTTCGCCGATGCGGTTGTTGTGCCAGACGTGCACCCCCAGCTTCTCGAGCCGCTCGTGCGCACTGCGGATCAAAAACGGGTCCATGCCATAAAGGATGCTCTCGTACGCGTCGATGAGGTAGACGTCCACCCCGCGGCAGCCGAAATTGCCGTTGCGGTAGAAGTGGTTCGCATACGCCGCCATCTCCGCGGCGATTTCGACTCCCGAAAGCCCCGCGCCGCCGATGACGATGTTGAAAGGCTTGACGTCGCACCCCTGCCGCTGCGCTTCGATCCGCTCAAGCAGGGAGCGTTCGAACTGCTGTTTGAAATCGAGGGCGCCGGGGATGCTTTTGACGCCGTGGGTGTGTTCGCGCAGACCCGGAATGAAAGAGGGGAAATAGGTGCGGCTTCCGGTGGCGATGATGAGGTAGTCGTAACCTATTTCGCGGGTGGCGGTGCGTATCCTGTGTCCTTCGGCGTCGACGTTTAGCACCTCTTCGCAGACAAATTCGACGTTTCCGAAGCTTTTCATCAGCGAGGGGAGGTCGATCATGACGCGGGACATGTCGACTTTGTTGGCGATGAAGTCGTAGACTTCGGCCTGCATGTAATGGTAGGCGTTCTGATCGATCAGGGTGACGTCGATTTCAGGACGTTTGCAGAGGTGTTCGACGGCGCGGATACCGCCGTATCCGCCCCCGATCACCGCGACATGAATTTTTTGCACTCGGCCCCCCTGAAATATTTGTGGAATGGTAGCGGATTTCGGAGCCATTCTCAACCGTTGCGGTATAATTTGCCGACAGATAAGGACAGAACGAATGAGATTAGACAGTTGTTTGGTAGAACGGGGCCTCGTCGAGAGCCGAAACAAAGCGCAGCAGCTTATCAAGGAACACGCGGTGAGCGTGGACGGCAAAATCGTCGACAAAGTGTCGTTCGAAGTGGACGAGGGGATGGATGTGAGCATCAGCGACACGCATCTCTACGTCAGCCGCGCGGCGATCAAGCTCAAAGGGTTCCTCCCCTATACGGGGTGGGATCTCAGGGGGCTGAGGGCGCTGGATATCGGCTCTTCGACGGGAGGGTTTACACAGGTGCTTCTCGAAGAGGGGGTCGAGGGGGTGACGTGCGTCGACGTGGGACGCGATCAGCTCCATGCCTCCCTGCGGGGCGATCCCCGGGTGCGGGTGCATGAGAATACCGACATCCGCCACTTCACCGCAGAAACACCTTTTGACATCGTTACCTGCGACGTCGCATTTATCGCGATCGAGCACATCATCGATGCGATCGACACGCTGGCGGGGCGTTACATCGTCGTCTTGTTCAAACCGCAGTTCGAGGTGGGGCGCGAGGCCAAACGGGACAAAAACGGGGTGGTCAAAGACGACAGGGCGATTGCAAAAGCGCAGATCCGTTTCGAGGACATGTGTACCCTCAAAGGATGGAAACTCATCGCCAAAGAGGTCGCCCACATCAGCGGCAAAGAGGGAAATCAGGAGATATGCTATGGCTTTATCAAAGGTTGATGCGATCGCCGTCGGCGGGTTTGACGGGATGCACGTCGGGCATCAGCACCTTTTCAACGAGCTGGGAGAAAACGGCGCGATCGTCGTGATCGAAACGGGATACGCCAACCTCACCCCCGCCTCCGAGCGGGAACGCTATACCCATTATCCCATCGTTTATTATTCGCTGGAGGACATCCGTCATCTGGAGGGGCAAGCGTTCGTCGACATGCTCCGCGAACGGTTCCCGCGACTGCGCAAAATCGTCGTGGGGTACGATTTTCATTTCGGCAAAAACCGCCGCTATTCCCATGCTGATCTGGGGCAACTGTTCGGCGGCGAAGTCAAGGTGGTCGAGCAGGTCTGCATCGAAGGCGATTCGGTCCACTCCCATAAAATCCGCGCCAAGATCCAGATCGGGGATATCGAAGGGGCCAACCGCTTTTTGGGGCACAACTACCAGATCAAAGGGACGGTCGTGCGGGGGCAGGGGATCGGCAAAACCGACCTCGTCCCCACGATCAACCTCGAATGTCCCGGGTATCTTCTCCCCTACGAGGGGGTCTACGCCGCGCTGACGCGGATCGACGACGAAGAACATTTCCATCCCAGCGTCGTTTTCGTCGGGCACCGTGTCACGACGGACGGCAGCTACGCGGTAGAGAGCCACATCCTGGGGGAAAAGATCTCCGAATGCTCTCGCGCGTCGGTCAGTTTTGTCAAATTTTTGCGCAAAAACCGAAAATTCGAGAACCTCGATGCGCTTAAAAAGGCGATCGATGATGATATTTTGGCCGCGCGGCGCGAACTGCTCCACCTCAGTTTATAGGAATTTAATTTCAAAAGCGGTAAAATCCCGCTAATTTTCTACAGCAAAGGAACACTACGTATGGGTGAGTTGTTTACCTTCTTCGGCCTTATCAGCCACGACCATAGCTTCATTTTCCTCACGCACATGCTGCTGACCGCGGCGATTGTCCTCGTGATCGCGAAAATGGCGACATCGAATCTCCGTCTGGTACCATCAGGCGCTCAAAACGTTATGGAAGCTTATCTGAGCGGCGTTCTGGCCATGGGTGCCGACGTTATGGGTAAAGCGGAAGCTCGCCGTTACCTCCCTCTTGTTGCGACGATCGGTCTTTTTGTCGGTATCGCGAACATCATCGGGGTAATCCCGGGTTTTGAAGCGCCGAGTGCGTTTTTGGATTTCACCCTTGCTTTGGCATTGGTCGTATTCGTTTACTATAACTTCGAAGGGATCCGCCGCAACGGGCTGATCAGCTACTTCAAACATTTCATGGGTCCCGTATGGTGGCTGGCGTGGTTGATGTTCCCGATCGAGATCGTTTCGCACATCTCCCGCATCATCTCACTCAGCTTCCGGTTGTTCGGTAACGTCAAAGGGGACGACATGTTCCTCATGGTTATCCTGATGCTGGCTCCGTGGCTCCTGCCGATGATCCCGTTCGCGTTGCTGACGTTCATGGCGTTCCTGCAAGCGTTCATTTTCATGATGCTCACCTACGTTTACCTCGGCGGTGCGGTTCTTCTTCACGACGAACACTAAGAACCCTCCATGAAGCGAAGTACGTTTGACGCACTGTTGAGCTTCCTGGGCGGCGTCTCCTGGGCATTCGTCATTGTGGGTGTCTGGGTGACGTTCCAGTCTTTCGTTTTCCTCGGGGTGGTTCCCGCCCTGATGTTCTCCTTTATTTTCCTTTTTCTGGCCCTGTTCTTGATCCTGATCCTCGAAGTGATGGGGATGCAGCGTGACCGCCATGACGCGGTACTCAAGCAGACGGCATTGCTCGAAGAGATCCGTGAGCGCCTACGATCGAAGGAATCCGAATCCGCAGAGGAAGAGTGAAACAGTACCTGATCACCGATCCTTCGGCGTACGGAGCTCTCCCCGACGCTCTCCGACGCTCCCTTGAAACCGCATTTTCCAAGAAACTCCCCGATTTTGCCCTTTTTCGAGACAAACAGACATCTCATTACCGCGATCTTGCCCAAACCTTTGTAGCGGTATCTCGAAGCTATGGAATCGCACATGTTTTGCTGCACGGCGATTACGCTTTGGCGTATGAGCTGAAAGCCGACGGGGTGCATCTGACGTCATCGCAGTTCGATGCGATCGGCGAGGCCAAAAAAAAGGGGCTCTACGTCATCATCAGCACCCACACCCACGCCGAAGCGCTTAATGCGCAAAACCTCGGTGCCGACGCGATCACTTACAGTCCGATTTTCCCCTCTCCTGGGAAGGGGGAACCCAAGGGTTTAGAGGATTTAAAAGAAATAGTGGATAAAATAGAGATACCTATTTTCGCGCTCGGCGGGATCACCTCAGAAGAGCAGATACATGCCGTTGCCGCCACGGGCGCATACGGATTTGCATCGATTAGATATTTTGTTCCATAAGGATTTTTTGTATGTTTGAAACCATTATCGGTTTGGAAGTCCACGTCCAGCTCAACACCCAGTCCAAACTCTTCTGCTCCTGCCCCACCAGCTTCAACCACGAACAAAACACCAATACCTGCCCCACCTGTCTGGCACTCCCCGGAGCGCTGCCGGTGCTGAACAAAGAGGCGCTGAAAAAAGCGGGGATGTTCGGAACCGCCGTCGATGCGACGATCAACCGCACGAGCTTCTTCGACCGCAAGAGCTATTTCTATCCCGACAGCCCCAGCGCGTACCAGATCACGCAGCTTTACACACCGATCGTCGAACACGGCCGTCTCGTGATCGATTTCGAAGACGGCAGTTCCAAAACGATCCGGATCAACCGCGCCCACATCGAAGCCGATGCGGGGAAAAACATCCATGAGGGTTCCATCTCCAAGGTCGATCTGAACCGCGCGGGGACCCCGTTGCTCGAGATCGTCTCGGAGCCTGACATGCGCTCGGCCGAAGAGGCGATTTTGTACCTCAAAAAGCTCCACTCCATTGTCCGCTACATCGATATCAGTGATGCGAACATGCAGGAAGGGTCGTTCCGCGTCGACGTCAACGTCTCGATCCGCCCCAAAGGGGACGAAAAACTTTACACCCGCGTCGAGATCAAGAACATCAACAGCTTCCGCTTCATCCAGCGCGCGATCGAGATCGAGGTGGCCCGCCAGATCGAGGCGTGGGAAGACGGCACCTACGAAGAGGAGATCGTCCAGGAGACGCGCCTTTTCGATCAGGTGAAGCAGGAGACGCGATCAATGCGCGGCAAGGAAGAAGCGGCCGATTACCGCTATTTCCCCGAACCCGACCTTCTCAAGGTCGTTGTTGACGATACGATGTACGCGCAGATTCGCGACATTCCCGAACTGCCGGATGCGAAAAAAGAGCGTTTCGTGAGCGCATTCGGTCTTCGCGAATACGATGCCGCGGTCATCACGGCGGATCTTGAAACCGCCCATTATTTCGAAGCGATGCTGGAGCAGGGGATCACGGCAAAAAATGCCGTCACGTGGCTTACCGTAGAACTTCCGGGGCGCTTGAGCGGCGGTATGACCCCGTCGACTTCACCGATCAGCGCCGTGACGCTGGGAACCCTCGTCAAACGGATCGAGGAGAGCGTCATCAGCGGCAAGGCGGCCAAAGAGATTCTTGACTATTTGTTTGAAAACAAGGGCGGCGACGTCGACGCGGCGATCGAAAAACTGGGGCTCAAGCAGGTCAGCGACACGGGCGCCCTCGAAGCCCTCATCGACGAGATCCTCAGTGCCAACGCCGACAAGGTCGCCGAGTATAAGTCGGGGAAAGACAAACTGTTCGGATTTTTCGTCGGGCAGGCGATGAAAGCTTCCAAAGGTTCGGCCAACCCGCAGACTCTCAACGAAATCCTCCAAGCCAAACTGGCACAGTAGCGGGCTTCAGCCGATGATAGGCCGGGCGCTGGTCGGGATCGCGTTTTATCTTCACGGCTCGATCCGTTACCGCCGCGCCAAAAAGTTTTTTTACAACCTTCTCGAAAACCCCGCCTACCCCTACAAAAAGTTTTTCGATTACCTGATGATCGGGCTGATCGGGATCAGCGTCTATATCCTCATCCGCCATGTCAAACACGACGTCAGCCCGCAGATGCTTTTTTTCAACAATTACGTCATTTCGATCATTTTTCTGTGCGAATACCTTCTTCGGATGTGGGTCTACAGCGACGGTTCGAAAGTGATCATGGAACGTTACGAGCACGATCTTTTTTTGCAGCGCCCGTTTCGCTGGGTCGAGGCGGTCCGGGCAATCGCGGCGAAAAAAGCCGAATACGTCGTTTCCCCCTCCGCGCTGATCGATCTGCTTGCGATCATGCCGTTTTTCCACGAGTTGCGGATGTTGCGGATTTTTATCCTGTTTCGGGTGTTCAAACTGTTCCGCTATACGAAGAGCCTGACCCAGTTCGTATCGATCCTCTCCTCCAAAAAATTTGAAATTTTCACCCTGAGTCTGTTCGCAACGGTCATCATCGTCGTATCGTCCGTCCTGATTTACGTGATGGAAGCGAACAATCCCGATTCGCCGATCAATACCCTTTTTGATGCCATCTACTGGTCGGTCGTTACCATTTTCACCGTCGGTTACGGCGATATGGTTCCCGTAACCGACGAGGGGCGTACGGTCGCGATGGCGATCATCGTCGCGGGTATCGCGGTGATCTCGTTTGCGACATCGATCGTCGTTTCGGCGTTTACCGAAAAACTCGATGTAATCAAAGAGGAAAAACTGATCGAGGACGTCTCGAAAATCGGCCGTTTCTATCTGATCTGCGGCTATACACCCCTGGCCGTTCAGATTGCGCGCAATTTTATGAAAAAAGGCTCAAAGGTTCTCATCCTCGACAGCGATCCGGATAAAATCGCCACCGCGCTGAAAGAGGGATTTCTCGCCCTGGCCTACGACCCCGCAAGTCTGCACTCCTACCGAATGCTGCGAGTCGATTTCGACCGCCAGGTGATCGCGGCCATTTTATTGCATCCCAGCGACGTCCTCAACGTCTACACGGCACTGACGATACGAGAGCTTTCGCTCAGCGTAGCGCTTCTGTCGATCCTCGTACAGCGCGAAAACCGCCGGAAGCTCGCCCTTGCCGGGATCAACGAGATCGTCTATACGCAAGAGCTGATCGGTCTGGTGAGCAAGGAGATGAGCGGAAGCCCCGTCGCGTTCGAAGTGATTCATGCGCTGCGGACCGAAAACAACGGGGTCGTGATCGAAGAGATCGCCCTGGATTGGGTCGGCGCAGAGCGTTTTTTCGAAACGTCGCGGCAGAAACTGTTCCATACGCGCCTGATCGTGCTGGGCGTTTATGCGGCGGCGGAAAAACACTTCGTTTTCAACCCGTCGATCGATACTCCGATCCGTCGCGGGGACGTTGCAATCGTCATCGGAAGCCGGATGCTGATCGACGAATTCAAAACGGCACTCTACCAGAAGGGGAACCGATGAGAAAACAAGGTGCGATCGTTTTCGGATTCAACGAATACGCCAAAGAGATCGCGATGCAGATCGCTCCCGATTACCCTTCGTTCGCCGTCTATGTCATGAACGAAACCGAAAAAGCCTCTGCCGAAGCCAGGGGGTTTGAAACCGAAATCTTCGATTTAAGCGAGGATTGGCGGAGCATCGAAGAGCGTTTTGCTCCCGGAAGCCTGATCGTGTTCTGCGCACTGGACAACGATGCCGAAAACGTCTTTCTGACCATTTCGCTCCGGTCCGTTTTCGAAGAATTGACCATCATCGCGCTGGCGCAGGACAACGAAAGCGCCGCCAAACTCAAAAGTGCGGGAGCGAACAAAGTCCTCGCTACCCAGCAGATAACCGCCGGGATCATTGACGAAATGCTGGAAAAACCGACGGTGCGCGAAGTGCTGCACGACATCCTTTACGAAAACAGCGCGCTCAAGATCGTTCAGCTGGCGGTGCCCGAAGGATCGTTCCTGGTCGGGAAGCATCTTTACGACATCGACTGGGCGGGAGAATACGACGTGCTGGTGCTGGCGATTGTCGATCGGGAGCTTTCCGCGACGTTCAGTTTCACCTCCAAAGGGCACAATCATCACATCGATCCGCACGACCTCTTGATTGTCGCCGGATATGAAGATAAAATTGCGGCATTGAGCGACGCGATGGGAGAGAAGAGATGACGAACGTGGGGGTGATCGGAGCAGGGAAATGGGGGGAAGCCCTCAGTTTTGCGATGAGCGAAAAAAACGACGTGATCATCACGTCGCGCACTCCCCGCGAAATGAGTAATTTCCGTCCTCTATCCGAAGTACTCGAATGCCCCTACCTGATCATTACCGTCCCGGCGCAGCAGGTGGCGCAGTGGTTGCGGGAACATTTTGTTTATTCGGGACAAAAAGTCCTCGTTGCGGCCAAAGGGATCGAAGCCTCCAGCGGACGTTTTCTCAACGAAATTTATGCCGAATACGTCCCCCAGGAGAATCTGGCGTTTCTCTCAGGCCCCTCGTTTGCCTCGGAAGTGTTGCGTAAGCTGCCCACCGCACTGGTGGTCAATTCGAGCTCGTCGCAGACGGCGGACGAATTCGCCTCCCTTTTTCCGGGGTTTATCCGCACCTACACCAGCGATGACGTGATCGGCGCCGAAGTCGCCGGTGCGTACAAAAACGTGATCGCGATAGCGGCGGGAATCTGCGAAGGGCTCGGGCTGGGACACAATGCCGCGGCGAGCCTGATCGCGCGCGGACTGGTCGAGATGGAACGGTTCGGGCGTGCCTACGGCGCCCGGGAAGAGAGTTTCCTCGGACTTAGCGGGGCGGGAGATCTGTTTCTCACCGCCAGTTCATCGATGTCGCGTAATTACCGAGTCGGTCTGGGATTGGCCGAGGGGAAAAGCAAGGAGGCGGTCTGCGCCGCGATCGGAGAGGTCAGCGAAGGGATCGGTACGGCCTACGCATTGCACGAAATCGCCCGCGCACGGGGTATTTACCTCCCCATTGCGGGTGAAGTATACGCGATATTGGAAGGAAAATCGCCCCGCCAGAGTTTGAAAGATTTGATAGAGAGGTAGTAGAATATGTTGGTACACATCGTAATGTTTCAGTTTAAAGAAGAGAACAAAGAGGCCAATATGGCCCGGGTCAAAACGATGCTCGAAGCACTCCCCGCGAAAATCGCAACCCTTAAAAGCATGGAGGTGGGGATCGACATCAGTCGCAGCGAGCGTTCGTTTGACATGGTACTGGTGTCGACGTTTGAGGATCAGGCGGGATTGGACGCGTACGCTCCCCATCCGGCCCATCAGGAAGTAGTCGGGGTAATCAAAGAAGTGACCCTTCTCTCCAAAGTGGTCGATTACGAAAAATAGGGGGATGAGGGGATGGGATGGACATGCCAGCATGACGCCAAAGGGTTTTGCAAACTGCTGAACGTCCCCTGCGAACCCGGTATCAAAGGGTGCACGCTCAACAAGGGTGCCGAAGTCGTCTTTACGACCGGCAGTTACGAGCAGGACCGGCAAAAAGCCGAAAAACGCCCGGAAGAGATCGATTTTTCCGAACTCGCGCGACGCCATTAAGCGTAATTTATAGTCAAGGATATTTGTGAACGAACCATTGCCGGCCGAAGAAACCCAAGTTGCGAACGAACCCTCCGCGTCAACCGCGGAAGAGCCGTTTTACAAAAAATACAAAATCCATCTTTCGGTAGCCGCCGCGATCCTCGTCGCCGCAGTCGGGGTATTGTCCCATTACAAAAACGAACGGGTCAAAGCCGAACTCGAAAAAGCGATCGGCGAATACCAGCAGAACCTTTTGCTCGTCGGCGGCGAGATGCGGTACGGCTCGCTCGAATGCAGCGGGGTGATCTGGACCGATTGCGAAATCGAAGAGATCCGTCTCTCGATGTTGGGGCAGGAACAGCTCTCGATCAAGAAACTCCGTATCGGGGACGTTGAAGAGTTCGAAGCGCTGAAATCGTTTTCCGAGGGAGGAAACGTCGATGCCTCGGTCGATATTGAAATCGAAGAGATCGCTCTGCCCAAACCGATACTGGCGCAGATGGTGGCCGAAAACGTCAGCAACGCTTTTCAGCAAAGCACCCTTGAGAAACTCAGCACGATGAACATCTCCATCGAAGGGGAAATCGAAGGGAATTCCGCACTGATCAAAGAGATCGAAATCGAACGTTTCGCGATCGACAACGCGATCATGCCGATCGAATTTTCGATGGAAGCACGCGACGTCGTCTCGGGTAAACCCGACTCGATGATCCTGGAAAATTTTTCACTGAGCGTCGAAAACCGTGCGGTATCGGACGTCACCTACGAATCGGTCAAAAGTTTCATGACTCTTCTCAGCCCTGCCGAACAGGCGGCGTTTCTCAAAGAGTTCGGTCTCAAAGCGTCCGATATGGGGGACAAAGCCAAAGCCTCCGAAGCGATCAACCGTACCATCGCCAAACGGTTCGAAGCCGATCTGGCCGTTGCTTCGGGAATGGTCGAAAAAGAGCTGATCCGGGCGATGGTCGCGATGCTCCGGGGCGAAGCCGACGAGATCGTTCTGCGGGGTGAAAACAAAAACGGCCATACCATGGGACAGGTTCAAAATTTTCTGCTGCAGTCGGCGACGATGGGCGAAAAAGAGGCCAAAGCGTTCATGGAGGACAAATTCGTCATCGACGTCGAAGCAGATTAATTTTCTTAACAATAATTTAACAAAACTCTATTACAATGGGACGATATACCCAAAAGGAGTTTTCCATGAAAACATTGGCATCGATCGTCACGGCGTCTCTTTTGTTGTGCAGCACAGGATGGGCCGAAACGCCCGTGCAGGCACAGGTTCAGAATGAAAACCAGAGCCGTTTCAAAAACATGAGTACCGACGAACTGCTCGGACAACGTGGGCACCTGCATAACCAGCAAGAACGCGAACAGCTCCATAACGAACTTATGAACCGTCAGCAGAGCATGACCGCCGAACAGAAAGAAAAATTCGGAAACGCTCCGGGGAAAACCTCCCAGCAGATGGGTAGCCAGGGCAAAGGAATGGGATACGGCCAGGGGCAGGGAATGATGCAGGGGCAAGGCCAGGGGGCTCAGGGAATGCAAAAAGGCAAAGGGATGATGCAAGGCTCCGGCGGAGGCATGGGAGGCGGCATGATGAAAGGAAAAGGGGGGCGTTGACCCCTTTTTGAACCGTCGAAGCGCTAGAGGCTTTTGAGCGCTTCGATCTCCTCGATTTTTTCTTCGATACTCAGCAGCTCATCCACTTTCGTTTCGTATTCGGCTTTGACTTTTTCAAGCTCCGCGGCCAGTACCGTGATCCCGATTTTTTCGTACTGTTTCGGATCGGCCAGTGCGGCACCCAGCTCGTCAATTTTCGCCTCCAGCGCCTCGATCAGGGCGGGGAGCCGTTCGAGCGCTTTTTGTTCGTTGTAGCTGAGTTTGAGAACTTTGGGCTTTTCGGCGGCGGCTTTGGCCGGTGTCGTCTCGGGCTTGGAAAATTCCGCCTCCATCGCGTCGATTTCCCGAAGTTCTTTTTCGTCTTCGAGGTATTCGCTGTAGGGCTTGTAACTCTCCTCGACGGTGCCGTCTCCTTTGAAGATAAAGAGTTTCTTGGCGATTTTGTCGACAAAATAGCGGTCGTGGCTGACGAGGATGACCGCTCCGGGGAAGTTTTGGAGCTTCTCCTCGAGGATGTTGATCGTCGGGATATCAAGATCGTTGGTCGGTTCATCAAGGATGAGGCAGTCCACTTTTTTCGTAAAGAGCAGAGCGAGCGCGACGCGGTTTTTCTCTCCGCCGCTGAGAACCCCGATTTTTTTGTCGAGAAATTCGCGGGGGAAGAGGAAGTTTTTCAGGTAGCCGTAAACGTGAAAATCCTGTCCCTGCGCCTGTACCCGGTCTCCCCCGTTGGGGCAAAATGTTTCGATCAGGTTTTTGGAGTCGTCGAGCATCTCGCGGTGCTGGTCGAAATAGCCGATCGAAAACTCCCCTTGCTTGATGACTCCGGAGGTGGGTTTAAGTCTTCCTAGCAACGCTTTGAGCAGCGTCGATTTGCCGCTGCCGTTCGGACCGACGACGGCAATGACGTCTTGCCGCAGAATCCGGGCCGAGAAATCGCGGATCAGCGTTTTTTCGCCCAGTTTCAATCCCAGATGTTCGATCTCGAAGAGCATTTTTTGCCGGTTGATCCCCTCATCGCGGTTGAAGTGTTTGGCTTCACGCTCGAGTTCGAGTTTCATTTTGCGGATTTTGGAAGGATTATGCTTGGCCTGCTCGCGCAGCTCCAGTACCCGTTGTTTACGCCCTTCGTTTCGTTTGAGGCGCGCCTTGACCCCGCGGCGGAGCCATTCATTTTCGGCTTTGAGGAGTTTGAGGAGGTTTTCGTGCTGCTGTGCCATGGTGCGCAGCAGTTCTTGTTTCTGCTCCAGGTAGTTGCTGTAGCCGCCGTTGAATTCCCGCAGGACACACTCTTCGACTTCGATCGTTTTGGTCGCGACCTGATCGATGAAATAACGGTCGTGGGAGATGAAGAGGAGGGTAAAACGCTCTTTGAGGATCAGCTCTTCGAGAAACTCGACCATATAGACGTCGAGGTGGTTGGTGGGTTCGTCGAGGAGGAGGATGTCGGGTTTTTGGAGCAGTAGCGAAGCCAGCGCGACACGCCGCTGTTCCCCCCCGCTGAGGAGGTTGACTCTTTTGGTTTCGTACTCTTTGAGCATGAAGTGCTGCATTACCCTCTCGATCTTGTCGTCGAGATTCCATGCATTGTGGTGGTCGAGGAAATTGGTCAGGCGCGACTGCTCTTCGAGCAATCCGGCATCGTCGAAGCGTTCGGCCAGCACGACGGAGATTTCGTCGAAACGGATTTTGGCCGTTCTGAGCTCTCCCAGCCCCGCTTCGATCGCTTCGCGTACCGTATGGTCCGGATCGAAAACCGGGATCTGCGAGAGCATCTTGATATCGATCCCCTGACGCGTGATCCGCTCTCCCTCATCGGCATCGAGGACGCCCGCGACGATTTTCATCAGGGTTGATTTCCCGCTGCCGTTTTTGCCGACGATGACGATGCGCTCCCCTTCGTCGATGTGGAAGTGGACGTTCTCTAAGATTTTCTGGGCCTCATAGTGTTTCGAGACACCGAGTAGATCGACTAATGCCATGGAGACTATTCCTTCGGAAGACTAAAACAGGTACGGCGCGAGAGATACCACGACGCGATCGCGTAGTCGCTGTACGACATCTCCCGCTGTGCCGGGGGGATCGAATCGGCGCGCAGCTTGCTCCGGACGATCCCGAAAACGATGAACCCCAGCAGAAGCGATCCCGCGGCGATGAAAGCGTCGCTTTGCACCCAGACCGCCGCGGCGACAAGATAGTTGCCGTAACTGAGCGCGTATCCCATCACACGGGCCAGAAGGCGGCACCGACGGGTCGGAAGGGTGGGGGTGGGATCGATCGTGAAAAGGGGGTGCTCGCTGTTCATGGGGCGAATTATAGCTTAACCTCTCTTGTAGGGGTTTAAGGGAGAACCATATATACTGTCCGGAAATTATCGTGATAAGGATGGATAATGAAACGTATGGTTTCGGCCTTGGTGCTCTTTACGCTTTCCCTTGAGGCGGATCAAACGACGAAAGCGGTGTTTGACTGCGCCAACAAAGATATGAAATACATTGCCTCACGAATGTTTTTGATTGAAGAGAGTGCAAAAGAACTCCGGGCGGCACACCGTCCTTATGAGTTCGTCCTGACCGTCCATTCGGGATGTACACCCGTTATTACCGAGGATGTGGGGGATGACGAGGTAAAAAAAGGGATTTCCGAACGTCTCAAAAAACTCAGTCGGCAGTATAATGTCAAAATCGAAGCTTGTGAAATCGCAATGGAGCGGTTTGGCATCGAAAAAAGTGATTTGCCTGAACATATCGGCACCGTGCGCAACTCCATAACCCGTGTTATCCAACTTCAAAACAATGGATACGCATTTATTCCCTACCATTAAAAAAAAAGGATGAAACCATGAACGTATTATTGCAGATCGATTTTCCCTATTCGGGGCCATACGGCGAAGAGATGGCTCAGGCATTTGCGGGGCTGGCCGAATCGATTGCTCAGGAAAAAGGGCTGATCTGGAAGATGTGGACCGAAAACCGCGAGACCGGCGAAGCGGGGGGAATTTACCTGTTTGAAGATGCCTCTTCCGCGACGGCGTATCTTGCGATGCACACCGCGCGTCTGGAAAGCTTCGGGGTTCAGGGGATCCGCTCGAAGCTGTTCAACGTGAACGTCCCGCTCTCCCGCATTACCAAAGCCCCTTTGAGCTAACCCTCCATGGATGGGGCGGGCTCTGCGAAATAATACCCCTGCATCGCATCGATGGGCAGCGTCTGAAGGTAGCGGCAGATCGGTTCGGAACTGACGAATTCGGCCACGGTTTCGACGCCGAGTTTGGACGCGAAATCGAGGATGGTATCGAGGATGATCTTCGAGGTACGGTTTGTATCCACGTCGCGGATGATCGAACCGTCGATTTTGACGTAGTCGATGTCGAGCCGGCTGATGTAGGCAAAATTCGAATACCCCGCTCCGAAATCGTCAAGGGCGATTTTGACCCCGTATTTTTTGACTTCGGTGATAAAGGCGTTCACAACGTCGTAGTTTTCGATCCCCTCGGATTCGAGAATTTCGAAAATCAGCTGCGGAGCATTGGTACAGTTACGCACTTTGTCGATGATGTAGGAATACATTGACGGGTTGTGGATGTCTTCGATGGAGAGGTTGATCGAACAGATTTTTCCCGGATTTTGCCGGAGCGCTTCGAATACCTTGTCGATCATGATCCGTGTGACGTGGTAATAAAGTTTGACTTTTTTCGAAATGTCCAGAAAATGATACGGCGTGACGACCGAGCCGTCTTCCTCCACGATCCGTACCAGTGCTTCGTATTTTTCGATTTCGAGCGTTCGGGCGTTGACGATGGGTTGATAGTAGGGGACGATACGGTCTTCTTCGATCGCTTCGCGCAGCCGTTTGATCCAGCGGATATTTTTTTCGTAATCTTTTTTGATGTGCAAGGACGGGTCGTAGACGATGTAATTGCGTCGTCTTTTTTTGGCCAGCTTGAGCGCCATCCCCGCACGCAGCAGTACGCTTTGGCGCGTGTCGGTCAAATCGTTCGAACACGCTATCCCCACCGTTGCGTTGAGATTCATGCCGTGATCTTGGATGTGAAAGTTGCTTTGGGCAATCTGCTCGACCACATAACCGGCGAACGCTTCGATCTCTTCGCGTGAGGGAGGGGCCGTGATAAGGAGCGCGTATTCGTCCACGGGGAGTTTGTAAAGGACGCTGCCGTTCATCTGCTTGGAGAGCTCGCCGAGCAGTTCGGCTACGCTTTCGAGGAGTTCGTCACCGATCTCGTGGCCGTAGAAACTGTTGATTTCACCGAAACGGTCGATGTTCAAAACGACGATCGCGTAGGGTTGTTCGAGATTTTCGGTGTCGTGTATCAGTTTGGTTCGATTGGGGAGACGGGTGAGGGAGTCGTAAAAAAGACGGTAGGTGAGTTCGCGGGTCCGATTTTCCACGATCCCTTTCAAATCTTCGGTGTACCGCTGCAATTCGGCTTTTGAATCGGAAAGTTCTTTGTTGAGTTCATGCAGATGCGTCAGGTCCCGGATGCTGACCACGATGGTGCGGATTGTTCCGTGATCGTCGTACAAAGCCTGGACGTTTTTCGAAATATGGACGGTAGAGCCGTCTTTGCGTTTAAAGATCGTTTCCTGATCGCTGCAATGCCCGTGTGCGTTGATACTGTCAATGCAGCTGCTGAGGATGTCGAGATTTTCCAGATGTTCCGTGACGGATGAACCGACCAGTTCTTCGGCCTCGAATCCGAGCAGTTTGCAAAATGCGGGATTGGCATACCGGATGATGAGGTTGGTATCGAGCGTAAACATCCCATCGGGCATGTGCTTGAGTATGTCGTGAACGTGAACCCGATCGGCAGGAAAAGGGTTTTGCATTAATTATCCTTATGGATTGCTAAGCGGTCATTATAATTCAGTGTTGCTTGAAAGTTTCATTAAGCAAACGGTTTGAATGTTGTTTTAATAATAAAAAATAACTTTTCGCATCGTAGGGATATTGTCTCTTTTTAGTGTAAAATTTTCGTAAAATTACGCAATATAAGGATTACAGTATGAAAAAAAACCGTATAACCGCCATTTTCGGGATCACGGCCCTGCTGCTGGGCATTCAGGCCAATGCTGCCCAGATCGACGGTTCGGCCGTACTCGGGAGCGCGATCGGAGCCGCTGCGGGATCGGCCGTAGGCTCTGCGGTCGGCGGTAAAGACGGTGCGGTCATCGGCGGCGGGATCGGCGGTGCGGTCGGTGCGGCGGCGGGAAGCGGCAAATCGTCGGTACAACCCTCCGCCCAGGTGCGGGTAGGATCGTCGGCGATTGCGGCGGACGACGATCGCGGACATCGCGATCACGGCCTGCACAAGGGACATTACAAACACAAACATAAACACAAGCATTGATCCCCGGGGCTTGCAAACAGGAAAAAAACGGTGAAAGCAGGTAGGCAAGTGCGTAGATATCCTTGGTGGTTATGGTGCATTCCGATGGTTGCGGTGTCGCTGTACGGGGAGTCTTATGAACCCGGACGGGGTGTCAGTCTCAGCGATTCGCTCAATGTCGGCGGCTATTTTTCCACCGAATTCGAATCGAGCGCGAGCCGCGACCGCTTTACGCTGGATGATGTCGCGGTGATGGCGTACGGGGATCTTACCCCCGCGTTTTCATATCTTGCGGAACTCGAAGCAGTAGGCTTTTACCAAAAAGATTTTACCGACGGCAGCGAGAGCGGTGATCGCAAGTTTCACATCGAACGCCTCTACGGTGACGTATGGGTAAACGACGCTTTTAACGTCCGTTTCGGAAAACAGATCACCCCCATCGGATACTGGAACCGCGAACCGATCAACGTTTTGCGCGACACGACGTCCAACCCCCTCTACAGCAAACTGCTGTTTCCGAAATTTTTGACGGGGATGGATATTAACGGATACGTTCCGGGGGTTGAAAACCTCAATTACCATCTCTTCGGTCAGAGCACCCATGACATGGACGAAGAATACATCAATATCCCCAATACCCATTTTTACGGTCTGGCCTTGGAAAAAGAGTTTTCCTGGGAATGGAACGGGGGCGGAAGCGTCGGGGAATACATTGCAGCGGCGAGCGGCGAGCGGACCCGATTCCTCCAGGGGAATCTGAAATACGAAAACGAAGAGTGCGTCGTTACCGTCGAAGCGATCGCGGCACGCACCGCATACCGTATCGGCGGAGACGATGACACCTATGCGGGGTATTTTCAGGGGCTTTACCGGTTCACGCCGCAACACGCCGCAGTCGCCCGATACGAGTATTACGACCGGCGCCACGACGATTACCGTGACCATATCGGGATTGTCGGATACAGCTATCGTCCGATCTATCCGGTTTCGCTCAAAGGGGAGTACCAGTGGCACTCCCAAAACGATGAAAACCGGTTTTTATTTTCGTTTGCGGTGTTGTTCTGATGAAAGGGATCGTGGTCGCGGCTTGCCTGGTTTGCATGTTGAACGGGGCGGAATACGTGGTGGTCGTTTCGAAAAAATCCTCTATCGGTACGCTGAGCGTTTCGCAGATCCGCGACGTATTCTTGCAGAAGCGCCGAAGTCTCGGCGAACAAAAAACGATCCCCGTCAACGTACTGGGGCACGACGAGGTGCGCGGCGCTTTCGAGTCGAGAGTGCTCGGGATGGATCGCAACCGTCTGAACGCCTATTGGGTCAAGCAGCATTTCCAGGGGGTCACTCCTCCCCTGACGCAGCCTTCTTTCGAATCGGTCAAAGCGTTTGTCGAGAATGTCGAAGGCGCGATCGGTTATCTGCCCGGATCGATGGTGGATGCCAAAGTAAAGGCCGTGTATGAGTTTTAAAATCAAAACGATCCTCTTTTTTCTCGGCGTCAGCCTTGTCCCCTACATCGCTACGATGTTTTTGCTCGGGAACTCTTTTCGGGAGGAACAGTACAACGCGGTGACGGCGGAAATGAATACCCAGCTGCGTTTGACGGTTGAACGGATCGATCAGCATCTTGCAACTTTGCAAAAAGATATGGCCTTTATCGCCAAATCCGATTTGATGAACGACATGTACACGCTTGACCTCGACCGCCGTATCGGCAACACCCTTCTGGCGAAAAAGAACGATATGAAGCTCCAAGGGGATTTTTACGCCGTCGATCTGAAGAACCGCGTGATCGCATCGAGCGATTTCGCGATGATCGGAAAAAGCGCCGGAGCGCCTCTCTTTTATTCCGTACCCATCACGTCGGCGTTTACGGGAGAACAAATCGGGTGGCTGAGGGTGGATTACCGGATGGAAAATTTCAGCCGCTTTTTTTCGAATACTCCGCAGCGTCATTACTATCTCCGCCATCAAAACGGAAAAGTCGACCTACGCCCCTCCGTGTTCGGCGAGTCGCTTCAGGTGGCCCGTAAACTGAGTAGCAACCCTGAACTCACGGTCGTGCTTGAAGAGGAAAAAGCGTTTGCCTATCGGCTGCTGTACAAGTACGAACGGTGGTTTTTGTTGCTGTTGGTTCTGGGGGCCGTCTTTATCGCGATCGCGGCGTACTTTATCGCCAAGGGGCTTATCCGTCCCGTCATCGCCCTCTCCGCAACCGCAAAGCAGATCACCCGCACCCGCGATTACACGCAACAAGTCAGCGTTGACCGCGACGATGAGATCGGACAGCTCTCCGATGCTTTCAATACGATGATCCGGGGGATGGACAGTGCGCTTGGCGAGATCACCGCGCTGAACAAAGAGATCGAAGATACCCAGCGCGAAGTCGTCTTTACGATGGGCTCGATCGGGGAAAGCCGCTCCAAGGAGACGGGAAACCATGTCCGCCGCGTTGCGGAATATTCGAAGCTGCTGGCTCTCTATTACGGACTGGATGAAGAAGAAGCCGAAATGCTCAAGCAGGCATCCCCGATGCACGATATCGGAAAAGTGGCCATTCCCGACGCGATCTTGAACAAACCCGGACGATTCGACGAAGAAGAACGCCGTATCATGGATACGCATGCGGAATTGGGATATGATATGCTCAAGCACTCGCAGCGTCCCCTTTTGCAGACCGCCGCGATCGTCGCTTACGAGCATCACGAAAAATGGGACGGCACCGGCTATCCCAGAGGTTTAAAAGGAGAGCAGATCCATATTTACGGTCGCATCACCGCCCTGGCGGATGTCTTTGATGCCCTTGGAAGCGACCGCGTTTACAAAAAAGCGTGGACGGACGAAAAGATTTTCGCCCTTTTCAACGAAGAAAGAGGGAGACATTTCGATCCCCGGCTGATCGATATCTTTTTTGCCCATCTGGATGAGTTCCTGTCGATCCGCGAACGCCTGAGGGACGTTTGCGCGGATTGATCCCATTTTTCAAGGAGACGTAAATGCTAGAAGAATTCAAAAAGTTTCTCATTACGGGGAATGTTGTCGATATGGCGGTCGGATTCATCTTCGGAGCTGCGTTTGCAACCGTCGTCAAATCGCTGGTCGCCAACGTCATCATGCCGCCCGTCGGGCTACTGATGGGCGGGGTCGATTTTTCGTCCCTTTTCATCGCGCTTGACGGGAAGGAATACGCTTCGCTCGCCGCGCTCGATGCGGCGGGAGCTCCGGCGATCAAAGTGGGGGTGTTTCTCAACGACGTGATTTCGTTCACGATTCTGGGATTTGTGATGTTTATGATGGTCAAAGCGTACAACCGGCTCAAAGCGGCCGAACCCGCTGCGGAACAGGCTGCACCGACCAGCAAAACGTGCCGAGAATGCGGCATGGAAATCCCTGCCGCCGCAAAAAGCTGTCCGTATTGCCGGACTCCCCAGTAACGGGGGTCAGATACTCGTGTCGAGAAGATTGCCGCCCAGTGCGGCGATTCTCTCGTCGATGAGGGCGAGGGTTCGCTCCTGCGTTTGGTAGGAGATATCGGGCAGTTTCCCTCCCCACATCGCCTCGGCTTCCTCGAAACCGCGGATCACTCCTTCGCGTCCGGCTTTTAGCCGTTCAAGGTCCTCTCCCGCTCCCGATATAACGAAATCGGCTACCCGTTCAGAGGTTTGCTTGATGCCGAAAAATCCGTCTTCGGAGACCAGTGCGGCCGCTTCTTCGGGTGTCATGTCGGCAATCGGCTTGCCATCATACCCGATCGTTTCGAAATCGATCGTTTCCAGCAGATCGCGCACTTTGTTCAAATCGAACACGCCGCTTTGCGCGCTGAAGTTGTCTGCACTGTTTTTTTGCGCTTTTTGGGTGTATTCGACCAAATACGCCTCGGTCAGTTTTTTACCGCTGATCTCACCGCTTTTGACCTTTTCTTTAAACTCTTCGCGCTTGGTTTCATCCGACGAAATCCCTTTTTGGACGTAGGGGTTCGCCGAGGGGTGTTCGGAACCGATTTTCATAATACGCTCCTTTGTATGGATAATATAATATCGTCCGATTCATTCGTGACGTAAAGCGTCGATCGGATTGAGGCGCGCCGCTTTGCGCGCGGGGAAATATCCGAACAAAATCCCCACAAGCGCCGAAAACAAAAAAGCGACGAGGATGATGAAGGTGTTGAAAATCAGCGGCAGGTCGAAAAAGAGGCTGATTGCAACCCCCGCGCCGACGCCGAGCACGACCCCGATGATACCGCCCAGTGAAGAGAGGACGATCGCTTCGACGAGAAACTGCAGCAGTACTTCGCGCTCCAATGCCCCGATGGCGAGGCGTATCCCGATTTCGCGGGTCCTCTCGGTGACGGAGACGAGCATGATGTTCATAATCCCGATCCCTCCCACGAGGAGGCTGATTGCCGCTACCGCTCCCAGAAGGATTGTCAGCATCTGCGTCGTCGAAGAGAGGGTCTGGACCATTTCGCGCATGTCGCGCACGTTGAAGTCGTCCTCTTCCCCCCGTTGGATACGGCGCCGCTCCTGCAGCAGAAGGGTAACCGAGCTTTTGACCGCTTCGATGGCCGATGCCGATTCGGCGGAGATCATGATGCGTGAAATGTCCTGGTTGCCGCTGATGCGGCGCTGAAACATCCGGATCGGCACGACGACGATGTCGTCTTGGTCCATCCCGAACATTGCGGCCCCTTTGGGGTCGAGAACGCCGATCACTTCGCACGAAAAACTTTCCAGCCGGATCGATTCGCCCAGAGGGGGCTGGTTGCCGAAGAGCTCCCGCCGAACCGTCTCGCCGATGACGCAGACCGCTTTACCCCCCTGGAGTTCCGCGTCCGAAAAGGGGCGTCCCGAGGCGAAAACCCAGTCTTTGATCGTGAAATAGTCGTTGTCGCTCCCCTCGACCGTCGTGGAGTAATTCTGGTTGCCGTACACCGCATGCATCGAAATCGATCCCACCGGGGCGGCGCCGCGGATACGGTCGATTTCGTGTTTGAGGGCTTCGACGTCGTTGTGGGTGAAACGCTTGGCCGTCAGATCGCTGCTGGGAGGCCCGCGGCGTTCCTGCCCCGGGATGACGACGAGCATGTTCGTTCCCAGTTTGGAAATGCTGTTCGTGACGTAGGCGGTCGTAGCGTCGCCCAGCATCACCATCGCGATGACGGATGCCACCCCGATGACGATCCCCAGGGTGGTGAGGATCGAGCGCATGGCGCTGCGGCGGATTTCACGTAGAGCGAGTAAAAAAGCGTTCCAGATCATGCGGTCGCTCCGTCGATAAGCCCGTCGCGGAAGCGTACGGTGCGCGAGGCGTATGCGGCCATGTCGCTTTCGTGGGTTACCATGATGATCGTGATTCCCCGTTCGCGGTTGAACGAGGCGAGGAGTTCCATCACTTCGATGCTTTTGGCCGAATCGAGGTTTCCGGTGGGTTCGTCGGCCAGCAGGATGTGCGGATCGGTGACGATGGCCCTGGCGATGGCGACACGCTGCTGTTGACCTCCGGAGAGTTCGGCGGGGGTATGGTGGGCGACGTGTTCAAGGCCGACGCTCCGGAGCGCTTCGAGGGCTTTTTCACGGCGCGTTTCCGCGGCAAATCCGCGATAGAGGAGGGGGAGCTCGACGTTTTCGACCGCAGAGGTTTTTCCCAGCAGGTTGAACCCCTGAAAAATGAATCCGATGTAGTTGCGCCGCAGCAACGCCCTCTGATCACGCGTCAGTGCCCCCACGTCGACCCCTTCGAAAAGGTATTGTCCCTCGGTAGGGGTGTCGAGACATCCGATGATGTTCATGGCGGTTGATTTGCCCGAACCGCTGGGCCCCATAATGGCGACGAATTCTCCCCGATCGATCCGGAGGTCAACTCCTCGTAGGGCGTAGGCCGCAGCTTCCCCCTCGCCATAGGATTTCACCGCGCGCCGCAACTCGATGACCGATTGGGAGGAGGGTGCCATCAGTGTTTTTCCCGGGTGCCGACGATGACGGCATCCCCTTTTTTAAGCGATGTTGAAGTGATTGCGGTCGACGAACCGTCCGTCCGGACGATCCGTACGGCGGTTTTCCGGGGTGTCCCCTCATGAAGCGTCCAGACGTATCGTACGTTATCCGAAGAGAGGGTTTTGGCTTTTTTGGTTCCGTCGCCCTTTTCCGAATCGGGGGTAAAGCGCAACGCGGCGTTGGGGATGGTAAGCTGCGCTGGATAGGTTCCCGTCACGATCCGGGCCGAGACGGTCATTCCCGGGCGCAACAGCAGCTCTTTGTTGTCGATGGTGACGACGGCGTCGTAGGTGACGACGCCGTTGACGATCTGGGAGTTCAGCCGCAGCTGCGTGATGACTCCCGCAAAAAGACGGTTGGGATACGCATCGACGGTGAATTCGACTTTTTGATTCTCTTTGACCTCCCCGATATCGGCTTCGTCAACGCTGACGATCGCTTTCATCACGCTGAGGTCTTCGGCCATCGTAAAGAGAACGGGAGTCTGCATCGACGCGACGACCGTTTGGCCCGGTTCGACTTTGCGTTCGAGGACGATACCCCTGACCGGAGAGACGACGGTCGCTTTTCGGATGTTCTCTTCGTCGGTTTGAAGCTGCGCACGGGCCTGATCGGCCTGGGCCTTTGCCGCGGCCACCTGCGCGCGGGCTTTTTCGACCGCGGTGCGGGCATCGTCGATTTCCTGGGCGGAAGGGTAGTTTCCCCGGGTTGCCGCCGCCATTTTCATTACCCGCTCCAATTCGCTGCGGGCATTTTGGTATGCGGCTTCGGCTTCGGCAATGTTGGCACGGAATCGTTCGAGAGAAGCTTTGGAACCGACGGCCTGAGCGAGGAGCTTCGTCGTATCGAGCCGTGCCATCACTTCCCCCTTTTCGACACGGTCGTTATAGTCGACGTTCACCGCTTCGATCGTCCCGGAGACTTCGATGCCCACTTCGACGGTATTGGTGGGTTCGAGGTTCCCCGTCGCCGAAACGCTCGTGGTGAGCGTTTTGGTCTCGACGGGTGCGGTAAGGTACTCGGCGGGTGTCTCTTTGGCGCTTTGGTACCATATCCCCGATCCGACGGCCAATACCGCCGCAGCGGCAATCCAGGCAATCCGTTTTTTGTGTTTTCGCTCCGGGGGCGTATCGAGCCCCAGAGTCTGTCGGATCGGATCGGAAGTCATGGCAGTTCCTTGGCGGGATTGAGTGCGAAATGGAGTTTGGCCAATTCGATTTGGATGTTGATTTCGTAGACGCGGATATCGTATTCCTCGATCGATCGGGAATTTTGGAGCGTCTGAAGATCGTAGCCGGTTTTGGTTCCGGCTTCGACCCCCGAGCGTATCGCGCCGATGAGATCGTCGTAGAGCGATAAATTGCGCCGGATGAGGGCGATCGTCTCTTCAAAACTTCTGATTTTTTCGACCGCCTGGGCGTAGGTTCCGTCCAGGGCCCGCCGTTTGTCGGCGACCGAAGCCGCTTCCTTGAGATAGAGGGCTCTGGCTTCCTGGACGGTCGAGGAAGCGTTGTAGGCCAGCGGCAGCGTAACCGATACACCCGTATTGTAGTAGTGCCCGTCATACTCGCCCGCCCGATCCCGGGGATCGTAACGGCGGTATCCCAACGCGGCGTTGAGTGCGATCGAGGGGAGGTAATCAGAAGCGGTCACTTCGTACGCATAGCGTTGTGTCTGGGTGTTGGCACGGGCGTAGCGCAGGTCCAGCTGCTCTTCGACGTAAGCTTGTTTGTCGATCCGTTCGAATCGCGGAAGTTCAAAGGAATCGGGGGAGAGATTGCTGATCTTGGCGATTTCGTAACGCTGTTCGGCGATCGAATATTCCAAACCGGCGAGCGATTTGAGTTCGGCACTTTGCGCCATCAACGCGTTGTTCAGTTCGGTGATATCGGCTTTTCCCGCATCGAAGAGATGGCGTTTGATGATTACTTCGATCTCTTTGTTCCTGAGTTTAAGAAGGGTTTGCTCTTTCTGAAAAAGGGCTTTGCGGTATTCGAGCAGGGAAACAAAAAGCTGCCGGTTGAGCTCTGCGATCTCTTTTTGGCGCGAGAGCGATTCGCGCTCTTTTTTGGCGTCGGCGTAAGCGATCCGGTAGGTAATTCCCCCCGAACGGAAGATATCCTGTGCGATCGATCCCGAGACGTTTTCGGTCGTACTGAAAAATCCCCCCTGCGCGCTGCGGTCGTAATCGTACGCACCGTTCAGGTTGAGCGGCGCGATCCAGTCGGTCCGCAGTTTTTCGTGTTCGGCTTCGTACGCTTCGCGCTCTAAACGCAGCATTTCCTGTTTTTCTTGGGACAGCAACGCGTAGGGCTCATCGGCGTGGCCGATCTGCGACAACAGAAGAAGGTTCAGCAATACCGGGTATTTCATATTGCCATCATACACCGTTTTTCGCTAACAAAGAAGTAAACGCCGTAAACGGAAAATTAACAATGGAAAAAAATTATCCTTTAAGTCAAAACGCCCTAAGATTGACGAAATAATTTAAAGGAAACGCATGAAAATCCTCACGGCTCTAGCGGCGGCAGTCGTCTCGTTGATGGCGATCGAACCCGTCGTCACCCCGCAATGGCTCCATGAACACCAAAAGGACGCCAATCTTCGGATCGTCGAAGTATCGGAAGGAGATGCGTATGCGTTCGGGCACATACCGGGTGCGATGCATACGACAATCGCCAAATGGCGGTTTGACAACGGCACTTTCCTCTCGGTACGCCCGGTGGCCCAGATCGAAGCGGAAATCTCCCGTCTGGGGATTGACGCCCGAAGCGACGTTGTCCTCTATGCCCCCATCAACGATCCCAAAGACTTGCTGAAAACGAGCTATATCTACTGGGCTCTCAATTATCACGGGGTGAAAAACGTCGCATTGCTCGACGGCGGACTCAAAGCTTGGACAAACGCCTCTTTTCCCCTTGCTCAAGATGAACCGCTTATCAAGCCTACCGCGTACAAGGCCAAGCTCGATCCGGCCAAAATCGCCGATGTAGGGTATGTCAAAAGCCATCTCGGAAAGATTCCCATGATCGATGCCCGACCCGGCGACATGTACCTGGGGGTTACCCCGACCCCGACGGTCAAACGTGACGGCCACATCAAAGGAGCAATGAGCTATCCGTGGAACTATTCGGTGGACAAAGAGTACGTCCTCAAATCGAAGAGCATGCTCGACAGCGTCTTCAAAGAGGGATACGGACTCGACAAGAACAAAGAGGTGCTGGTGTATTGTACCGGAGGGCTTGAAACGTCGTTTAACTATTTTATTCTCAGTGGAGTATTGGGATACAAAAACATCCGTCTTTATGACGCGTCGATGAAAGAGTGGGGGAACCGCGAGGATACCCCGATGACCCGGTTCGGTTACGAAAGGTTTTCCGAATAATCGTAACGATTAGCGATAAAACTTATCCGATTGATAAGTTTTATCCTGTATAATTCCGCTCGTGCCCACTCTTTCTTTTTTTTCACACTCTAAAGTCCGTGTGGGCGCATCCTCGATTCCTACGTTTCCATTTTCTCCGGTTCACACAGATATTTTTTCTCTTTTGCCGCACGCGCGCATTTAGTACAGATATATTTCGGGTTTTTGACAATCTTGACGATCTTTTTAAAATCCGACTTAAGATCGGATTTGCCGAGTTTGCAGAGTTCTTTCACGGGGTTCTCCTTGTCCCCCCGGAGGAGGGGCTTTAGTGCAGGTGCTCGCGTTTGAAATATTCACGTCCTACTTTGCACAGCGGACAGGCGACGGGGGGCTTTTTCCCCCGGTGGACGTGTCCGCACACCTCGCAAACCCAGATTTCCTCGTCGGGGCTTGAGAAAAAGCCGTCCGCGATCAGGGCCTCTTTGAGGGCGGCGTATTCGCGCTCGTGTTCCACCTCGACTTTTCCGATGGCGGTAAAGAGGCGTGCCAGGTCCTTATGCCCCTCGGCCGTTGCGATCTCGGCAAAAGAGGGATACATGACCGTGTGTTCGTAATTCTCGCCGTGCATCGCCGTCTCGAGATTTTCGGGGGTCGCATCGACCTCTTGTCCGTAAATCAGTTTGTGATACGCTTTGTACTGCGCGCGGGCATGGTACATCTCGTTAAACGCCGCTTCGCGGAAATGGCGCTCGACCGCATGCCACCCCTCATCGCGGGCGATGTCGGCGAAGAGTTCGTATTTGTTCCGGGCCATGCTTTCGCCTCCGAACGCTTTCATCAGGTTCACCGCCGTGAGGTTTTCGGTGGTCATTTCCATCTCTTCACCGCAGCAGACCAATGTCCCGCCTCCCACTTTCTGGATTTCGACTTCGTTGCCGCAGACATTACATCGGTAGGTTTCGTATTGACGCATCGTTACTCCTTCATCGAACGCTTTGTCTGTATCATAACGCAAATAGTCGAAAAAGAATAATATGATATTTGTTATCAATATTATTTTATTTTAAGGGATAACTTCGTAATATTTGATATCTATTATCAATAAAGGAGTGCCAATGTCCGTTCTCATTATCGGAGGAGACAAAGTCACGCGCCTGCAGTCGCTGTTGCAATCGCTGGGTGCGACCGAAACGCGTCACTGGGACAGCCGCCGCAATTCGACGTCCCACAAGACGCTTCCGCACAACACCGATATGATCATCATGCTGACCGATTTTCTCAAGCATAACTCGATGAACCATTTCAAGCGGGAAGCGAAAAAATCGGATATCCCTTTTCTGTGCGTCAAAGGGTTGAGCGGATGCAGCGAGTGCCAGATCCGCCAGATGGTCGAAGGGATCCGCAACGCGGATGAAACGAACCGTTTTTGCAGCGGCGTATGCGCTCGTTGATCCAATGAAAGGAACTGACCCTATGAAACTTCCGTGTGAACCCAAAACCGATACCGTCCTCCCCCCGTCGCACCGGCTGTTGCGGCGCGGACGCGCTTGCTAGGAGAGAGGATGGTAACCGAAAGCTCATCGTCAAAAGAGTATAATGGCACCGTTATTGAGTCCAAAGAGCTGTTTAAAAACGACAGTTCGATCAGGATCGTCCACGGTAACGATGTCTACATACTTCGCATTACCAAAGGCAACAAACTGATCCTCACCAAATAAGCGGCGCCCTTGGCGCCGTCCGCCGAAGGAATTTTTGTGCTGCGTCCCCTGTTTTTCACCGCTTTATCCCTCTCCGCCGTCTGTGCGCAGGAGATCATCCAGCTTGACAAAATCGAAGTCGAAGAAGAATATACCGTCCTCGAAGAACGCAAAGAACACTCGATCGCCAAACGGATTATCAAAGGCGAAGAGCTCAGCCAGTACGGCGACCTCAATGCCCTTGAAGTACTCAAACGAACCCCCGGCGTCACGGTTGCCCAGGGCAAAGGGAAAAAAGGGACGCCGGGCAAGGGATATACGAAAGTGCTGATCGACGGCGAAGAGGTTTCGTCGACGAAGCGTGGGAACCCGCTGGAACAGATTTCGCCCGAAATGATCGAACGGATCGAGGTGATGACCAACGGATCGGCCGAATACACCGCCGAAGCGATGGGGGGAATCGTCAACATCGTCCTGAAAAAACCGTCATCGGAGGGAAAAACGATCGCCAAACTGAGCGGAGGGGCATACAACGGTCGGCCGCTGGGATCGGTTTTTGCCCAAAGAGAAGGCAAATCGGGGCGGTATTCGTACCTGTTTAACGCCACGTACGCCGACAATACGCACAAAGACGACGCTTCGACCCGGATCGACGACACGATCAACCTCACCGAAAAACTGCGCGATTCGCAGGGGCGTTACCGTGCGTTGAGCCTCAACGGCAAGCTGATGTACGCGGCGGATACAAAAAACAAATACGCCTTCGACGCGTCGATGGGGCTGAATGCAAACCGTGCCACGGCGGATGAACGGACGTATACGAACGGGACGTTAAGCACGACTCTTTACAACCGCGACGAAAGCGACGCGATGATGCTCTGGACGAAAATTTCGGGAGAACATCATGTGTCGGGAACGGAGCTCGTTGACTGGAAACTCAAATTCCATCAAAACGATTCGGAAGGGGAGAACCGTTCGGGAACGAAGCTTCAGTACGACGATTCCCTGTTCCGCGTGTTCGGAGCCGAAGGGAGCTACTCGCGCATCAGTGCGGAGCATTTCGTGAAAACGGGAGTCGAGGTCAAGCGGATCCTGCAGGACGAAAGCGTGAGGGTTCTCAGCGGCGGAGTGGAGACCTCCAACGTACGACAGACCCTGCGTCAGGAGAAAGGTGCGCTCTACATCCAGGACGAAGTGGGGATCGGCGAGAATTTCCTGGTGACTCCGGGAATCCGCTACGAGAGCGTTTCACGCGATTTCGCAGGGTCGTCGAACATCGATTATTTCGCCCCTTCGCTGCACCTGCTTTATCGCCTCAGCCCCGATGATAACTTCCGGGCAAGCGTTTCGAAAACGGTCAGGCTGCCACGCCTGGACGAACTGACCGATACCGTCGACAGTTCGCTGGAACTCAACGATCTTACCCGTCCGGACGTGAGCGGGAATTCGGCTCTGAGAGAAGAAAAAGCACTCAGTTACGAAGTGCGTCTGGAACACTATTTCGCCGACAAGGGGATAGTGAGCGTGGGCGGATTTTACCGCGTCATCGACGACAAGATCGAAAAACTGACCACCTATGAGGGGGGACGTTACATCGAACGGCCCTACAACGCGGGCGAGGGGAGATTATGGAGTGTGGAGGCCGAGCTGAAAAAATCGCTTGCTTCGTATGTGACCGGCTTGGGGATTTTCGCCAATGCGACGGTCCAAAACTCCTCTCTGAGCGTCAACGGCTTTAAACGTCCCATCAAAGCGACCAATGATTATCTCTATAACGTCGGTGTCGACCATACGCTCAGCGCCTACCGCCTGACCTACGGCGCCGCCTACCGCTACGTCAGCGGCTACGACGATCCGACCGACGAAAACGGCATCGCCGAATCGCAAAAGGGGTACGGAACGTTCGACCTGTACGCCAAAAAGCGGATCGATTCGACGTTCAAAGCCGGGATCAATCTCAAAAATCTCACCGGTGAAACGATCACGACCACGACCCGCCGCTATACGTCGGGGACCCTTGTCGAAACCCAGACCTATCGGGAAAATACCCGTCCCTATCTCCTTGTGACGCTCGAGGGGCGTTGGTAATCTTCATGATTCTTAAGCCGGAATAAACTCCGGCATCTTATTTATTTAATAATGCTTATCACTATTGACATAATCTTTCAATCCCGCTATAGTTCCATAAATTGAAATCAATTATCAATTGCTTTTCTAGAAACTAGCCAGCAAATGCTCTCCCGAGCCGGTAGCCAGCCACTTCAACTTTCAAGGAGTGCTTATGGCCTACCACAACCGTTTTCTCAATTCTCAGATGCTTCCGATAGGTGCGATGCTTTTGAGCATCGGAGCAAGTTCCGTGTTGGCGGATTCCGCCGATTCGAACGCAACGATCAAGGCGATAGACATCCAAGATACCGTCGAGATCGAACTGCCGCGATATCAGCCGGGTATTTCCAAAACCGCCAAAACCGGACAACTCGCGCACGACGTTCCCCAGGCGATTACCGTCGTGACGAAAGAGCTGCTGCACGACAAATCCGAATTTACCCTCAAAGAGGCGCTCAGCAACGTGTCGGGCCTCACCTTCAACGCCGCCGAAGGGGGACGGATCGGGGATAACATGAATCTGCGCGGTTTTTACACTTTCGGGGACCTTTACCTCGACGGTATCCGCGACGTTGCGCAATACAACCGCGATACGTTCAATCTCGAGCAGGTCGACGTTCTGCGCGGCGGCGCGGCCATGCTGTTCGGCCGCGGGCAGGCCGGCGGCGTCATCAACCAGGTGAGTAAAGACGCCGAAGCCGAAAATTTCGGCAAGCTCTCGATGACGCTCGGTACGGACGAGTACAAACGGGCATCGGCCGACATCAACGTCATGCTCGACGATACGACGGCGCTTCGCCTTAACGTGATGGGGATGGATGCCGGGAGTACCCGAAACGACGTCTATAACGAATCGTACGGCATCGCCCCTACGATCACTTTCGGATTGGGGACCGACAACGAGTTCAGCCTCTCCCATTTTTATCTCAACACCCACATCACTCCCGATTACGGTGTCCCTTTCGACAGTGCTACAAAGCGCCCTGCGGATGTAGGTAAGGAAACATTTTACGGATTTACGGACGATTTCGAGGATAACCGTGTCAACATCACGACCGCCAGTTATACCCATAAATTTTCGTCGGACACGCAACTGCGTTCGGTGATCCGTCATGCCGATTATCTGCGGGACAACTGGGCTATCGCCCCGGGCGGGTACGATTCGGCGACGGGATCGGTGAACCGGAGTTCAAAAGGAAACGGGGCCAAGGAGAAAACCGATACGTGGCAGAACGATTTCACAACCAGATTCGAAGCGCTGGGGATGAAGCACGAAGCGCTTGTAGGGACCGAATTCCTGCGCGAGGAACAGGTACGCTGGGGACATGACGGGCTTTCGTCGTATTATCCGAACATCAGCGATGCCAACGGTCCGGCCAACGGATTGCCCGATACCGCGACGGGGCGGTATGTGGCGAGCAACGGGATTATTTACTCCCGTACCAGCGCTACGGGATCCTGGGTGGCGCAGTTGCCCAACTCCCTGGAATCGGGTTCGTCGATTCCCGAAGCCTACAAGGCGGTTTACGGCAACAAAGAGCGCAACATCAACGGCGGATACAAAGGGCATACCTGGGCCCTCTACGCCCAGGACGTCGTCGAATTCGTTCCCAACTGGAAAGTGATGGCGGGATTTCGCAAGGACTGGCTGAAGATGGATTATTACACCGGCGCGTCGCTGACGCAAAACGGAGATCTCCGTTACAACGAGATGAGTTACCGTGCCGGGCTGTCGTATCAGCCCGATACCCGTCAGCACTATTACGTAGCATGGAACAATTCGTTCAATACGACCGGGGATCTGTATTCGTTTTCGAACCGATACGATCCGGAACGGAGCGTCACGTACGAGCTGGGGGCAAAATGGGAATTTTTTGATGGGGACCTGTCGCTGCGTACCGCAGTTTATCGGACCATCAAAGAGTGGGAACGCAATACCGACGTCATGAGCGCTTCGTCCAACCCGATTCTCTCCAAAGAGCGTCATACCGACGGCATCGAACTCGAAGCGGCCGGCCGGATTACCGACAACTGGGACGTTTTCGCCGGCGTCGCGCTGATGGATCCCGAAGTCGATGAGGTCGCACCCGGTAAATCGGACATCGTCGTCGGACATAAACCGCCCAATTCGACCGACTATACGTTCAACCTCTGGACGACGTACAAACTCGGCGGCGGATGGAAAGTCGGCGGCGGAATTGAGGGCAAAGGGGACCGTGCGGTCTACAGCTATCCCAACGCCGGTGCTACGTCGTTCAACCCGAACGTAGCGCCGCATTACGTCCGTTACGACGCGATGGTCGGCTATACCCAGAAAAACTACGCGGTGCAGCTCAACGTCAAAAACCTTTTCGACACCACCTATTACGAATCGGCCTACATCAACGGCGGATTCGCCATACCCGGGACGGGACGGACGGCGCAGGTGACGCTCGATTACAAATTCTTTTAATCGAAAACTCCCCCAGGGGAGTTTTGATACGGCTCCATGCGGTGCGTGGGACCGTACCAAAACTCAGGCAAAGGAAAACACCATGTTACTCCACATACCCAACGTACTCACTCCCGAACAGGTGGCGGAATGCCGCCGTATTCTGACGTCGTCGACGTGGGTGGACGGCAACGTCACCAGCGGCACGCAGGCGGCAAAGGCAAAAAACAATCTTCAGCTTCCCGAAGATTCCGAAGCGGCGGTCGCATTGCAGAAAATCGTATTGGACGCGCTGAGCAACAACGCGCTGTTTTTCACCGCGGCACTCCCCAAAAAGATTTTTCCGCCGTTATTCAACTGTTATACGGGTGAGTTCAACACCTTCGGAAACCATGTCGACAATGCGGTCCGTACGATGCGCGGTGGGGGGAAAAGGGTACGCAGCGATCTGTCGTTCACCCTCTTTTTTTCCGATCCGGAAGAATACGACGGGGGGGAACTGGTGATTGAAGACACGTTCGGATCGCAAATCGTGAAACTTCCCGCCGGAGATATGGTTCTGTATCCTTCATCGAGCGTCCATCGCGTCGAACCGGTAACGCGCGGCGCGCGTATCTCGTGTTTTACCTGGTTGGAGAGCATGATCCGTGAAACGGACAGACGCCGGTTGCTTTTTGATCTGGACATGAGCATTATCGCGTTTCGCGAACGGCTGGGCGACGATGAGGATACGGTCAAGCTGACGAGCATTTACCACAATCTGCTCCGTACCTGGGCGGACACTTAATACATCATAACAAACAGGAGACAAAAATGGAAGAATTGAAACTGGCGGTCGATTATGCGACCTTGGGAATTTTGGGAATTATGAGCGTGATCGCTTTCGCCTATGGAATAGAGCGTTATTTCTATTATCGTTCGGTGGATGTCAGCAGTTACGAAACGAAAAACAAGGCGGAGGCGGAGCTGTCGAAAAACCTCACGGCCATCTCGGTAATCGGGTCGAATGCCCCCTATGTAGGCCTGCTCGGTACGGTTGCGGGGATCATGGTGGTGTTTTACGAGATCGGCCAGAGCGGTGGGATGGAACCCTCGGCGGTGGTTATCGGTCTGTCGTTGGCACTTAAAGCAACCGCGCTGGGACTGCTCGTCGCGATCCCGTCGATGATGATCTACAGTGCGTGCCTTCGGAAGATGGATCTGCTGATGGGGGCATGGGAAGATGCGCGCGCTTAAACGGGTAGAGGGGATCAACGTCGTTCCCCTTATCGACGTCGTCCTTGTTTTGCTGGCAATCGTATTGACCATTTCGACGTTCGTCGCGTCGGGAGCGATCAAGCTTGATCTTCCCAAAGCCGCCAGTGCGAAAGAGACTTCTGCACAAAAAATCGAAATCGCGGTCAATGAAAGCGGCGAGATGTTCTGGAACGGCAAAGCGATGCAGCGTGTTGAACTGATGCAGGCGATTTCGACATTGAAAAGCGACGCAAGCGTGAGTGTATTGGGGGATAAAAAAGCGTTTTTCAACGATTTCATCTTTATTCTCGACCGCTTGAAACTTCAAGGAATCGAAAAAATCTCGATCGTGACGAAGAGAGACGCATGAAAACGCGCGGCTCGTTCATATTTTCGGTATTACTGCATGCGCTGATCATTGCCGTTGCGGTTGCTTCCCTTCCCGTGGAGGAGACCGAAGAAGAGATTGTTCTGGAACTGGCGCTGACTCCTGCCGTGTCCCCCGGGCGAACTGCGCCGGTCGTGCAAACGGCCGTGCCGAAATCCCCTGAAGCCAAACCGCTGACCGAAAAGAGGCCCGATCCGCTACCCGAAACCCCGACGATCGATAAAGAGGATCCCGAACCGGTCGTATCGAAAACGGTTGCCGTCCCTTCCGAACCTGTCCGCGCGGTGCAGACGGCACAACCCGAATCCATAGCCGCTCCGAAACCCGTTCCGGCCGTCCCTGTAATCGATGCGGAAAAGGAATATTTGGACGACCATCTTTCGACGATTCGGGAATTGTTGGTGAAATACCGCAAATATCCCTCGCAGGCCGTACGCCTGAGACAGGAAGGGAGCGTCAGAATTTCGTTTCGTTTAAAACATGACGGCGAGGTCGATGACATCAGGATTGTGGACGGGTCGGGATTTCCGATACTCGATGAGGACGCGATCGCGCTGATACGCAAAACAGCCGAATATTTTCCAAAACCTCCCAAACCCGTGCGGATTACGGTTCCGCTCAACTATACGCTGAAAATGCGTTCATCGTGACGATAAAAAGAACCAATAAACAAACTTAAACCGTCAGAGTAGGGGAGATTCGTTAACTCGATGTAGGGTAAGATGGCTAATATTATCGCATTATCTGCATAAAAAGGAACCACCCATGAAAGACAATGAACCTACTCTCAGCTCGATTGAGGACTACGATACGCTCAAAGGGGAGAAAAAACGGATCGTCTGGACCGTTATCGTGATCGGATTACTCATCGGAGCGGTGTTTGTCGGTGCCAAATACTATTACGGCGATGCAAACGATTCGATTCCCGTCGAAGATACGATCGGTAAAGTTCCGGTCAAATAATGGTAAAATCCCTTTCAAAAAAACGGGACAGTGAATGATAGCCACGATCATAGGCGTGTACACATTTTATATTTTCATCCGGACATACGTCAGCGTGATGCAGATCGGTTACGTCAACCGCCTCAAATGCAAGGGTGCGGTGTTGATGGGCGAAGCCGATTATCGCGATGCCGCAGCGTATGCGATCGCCAAAGAGAGGCTTTCGATCATCGAAGGGATGGTGGAATATTTTCTATTCCTCGCATGGATGGGAGGAATGATCGCATGGCTTGATGGCGCATTGATGGAAGAGGGCGGATTGACCCAAACGATCGGCGCCGTGATGGGCCTGGTGCTTATTAACGCTTTTGTGACGCTTCCTCTGGGATGGTATGCCAAGTTTAAAATCGACGCGCGTTTCGGCTTCAACCGTTCGAGCACGGCTCAATACGTCAAAGATACGTTGATCACAACCTTCTTGAGTGTTCTGTTCGGAAGCCTCGTCGTGTGGGGCGTCGCTTCGATCATCGCTTCGAGCGAGGAATGGTGGTTATGGAGCTTCGCGTTCATCATGACCGTCGTCGTGGCGATCAATATGTTTTTCCCCACGGTCCGTGCCCTGTTTTTCGATAAAGTGACACCGCTCGAAGACCCCGAACTCAAATCGAAGATCGAAGAGCTGATGCAAAAAACCGGTTTTGTCTCAAGCGGCGTATTCGTCAGCGACGCGAGCAAGCGCGATGCGCGGCTCAACGCTTATTTCGGAGGGCTCGGGAAAGCCAAACGGGTGATTTTGTTCGATACCCTCATCCAGAAACTTACTCCTGCCGAACTGATCGCGGTGCTGGGGCATGAACTGGGACATTTCGCCCACGGCGATCTGTACAAAAATATCGCGATGGTGGGTGCGATGCTGTTTGGAATGTTCGCCTTTTTCGGCAATCTCCCCCAAACGCTGTATCTTGAACTCGGCGTAGCCCAAAGCCCGCACGTTGTCATGATGCTGTTTCTTCTGATGCTCCCGATGGTGAGCTTTTTCATCATGCCGCTCTTTGGTCTCATGAGTCGTCATAACGAGTATGAAGCCGACCGAAGCGGTGCCGAGCTCGGAGGGGCCGGGCATCTGGCCGACGCGCTCAAAAAACTGGTGAGCGAAAACAAAAGCTTCCCGCTATCCCATCCGCTCTACCGCTTTTTCCACACGACTCACCCGCCGGTCGTCGAACGGCTGCGGGCGCTGGGTTACGAGATCCGTATCGATGCGGAGGAAGGGTACGGTGATCCGTGTCCCAACGACTAAGCAGTCTGCACGAAGCACTGACGCAAAAACTGTCGGGAGTCGTCGAATCTCCCCGCCGTGAAGCCGAATTGCTTCTGATGGCGTATCTGGGAAAAGATCAGCTTTATTTCATAACCCATCAAGACGACCTGATAGACGACAGTGACCCGAAACTGTGTGAATGGATCGAAAAACGTTCCCGTAACGTTCCCCTTGAATACCTTACCCGGCGTGTCAGCTTTTACAGTCGGGAGTTCTACGTCGACGAAGGGGCGTTGATTCCCCGCCCCGAAACGGAGCACCTGATCGATGAGGTCCTCAAACGTGTAGACCCGCGCGAATCGATCAGTGTTGCGGAAGTAGGAGTGGGTAGCGGGATCATTTCGATCATGCTGGCCCTGCACCTGCCCAACGCCCGTTTCATTGCCGTGGATATCTCTCCGGCGGCACTGGCGGTAGCGCGACGTAACATCGAAGCGTTCGGCCTCAGCGAGCGGATCGAGCTGCGGGAGGGGGATCTTCTCTCCTGCGTGGACGAGACGATTGATCTGCTGGTATCCAATCCCCCCTATATCGCACTGGATGCCCCGCTGGAGAGCAACCTCTCGTTTGAACCCCAAAACGCCCTTTTCGGAGGGGAGATCGGGGATGAGATCATCCGGCGCCTCATCGGTGAAGTATATGCGCGTCGAATCGGTTGTTTTGTTTGTGAAATGGGATACGACCAACGTACGAAAGTGCAGGAATATCTTACGCCATTTGCGGTACAATCATTGGAATTTTATACCGATCTCGCGGGATTCGACCGGGGGTTCGTTTTAAAGGCGGTACATGAATAAAAAAGCAGCGGTCGACGCACTCTATCTGCTACTGGTCGGGATGACGGCCGGCGCCGTTCTGGTTCTGGGCGTTTTCGTCGCGGCGGTTGTTTTCCACTCCGAACTTTTCTTGAGCGTACCGCTTCTGTCCCGTTTCGAAGAGGGGAAAATCATGGGAGAGGTGTTTCGCCGCTTCAGCTACTGGGGATACGTGATGGCGGCCGTTATCGTTCTGTATGAAGTTTCCCGTTACAAGGTGATGCAAATCGACAAAATCGCGATTCTGAGCGCATTGGGTTCGGTCGCGACGCTGCTTCTTTTCAGCGCGGTGTACACTCCGAAAATCCTGGCCTACCAGGCGCTTGGGGAAAGCGGGATCGACGAAGGGTTCGAAGCGCTTCACAAAGCAAGCGAGATTGATTTCAAAATTCTCTTGATTACCCTGAGCGTACTGTTTGTGCGCCGTGCGTATCTGATGGCGGTAAAACGATGATCCGGTTTGAAAACGTGACCAAAAGCTTCGGTTCGCGCCAGATTCTGCGCGGTGTCGATCTCGAGATCGAAAAAGGGAAAACGACGGTCATTTTCGGCGTATCCGGAGGCGGAAAATCGACGATCATCAAACACATCGTCGGCTTGCTCAAGCCTGATGGCGGTTCGATTACGGTGGGGGGAATACGGGTCGACAACGCGGATGAAGCGACGTTGCGCGACATTCGGACAAAGGTGGGATTCCTGTTTCAAAACGGCGCGTTGTTCGACAGTATGAACATCCGCGATAACGTTGCATTCCCGATGATCGAGCACCAAAAACTGACCCCAAAAGAGCTGGAATACAAAATCGATGAAAAATTATCGATGGTCGGGCTCAAACCCGACATCGTCAAACCGCTTTATCCCGAAGAACTCAGCGGCGGGATGCGCAAACGGGTCGGACTTGCGCGTACGCTGGCACTTGAACCGGAGGTCATTTTGTACGATGAACCTACTTCCGGACTTGACCCGGTTACCAGCGATTTCATTACCCAGATGATCTGTCGTCTGCGCGATGAGATCGGCATGACGTCGATCCTGATCAGCCATGATGTTAACGAGAGTTTCAAAGCGGGCGATCGTTACGCGATGCTGTTTGAGGGGGTTATAGTGGAAGCGGGCGACAAAACGTCGTTTCAAAATTCCTCCAACCCTGTCGTTCAGCAATTCATCCATGCCCGTTCCGAAGGGCCGATCGCTTTTCACTAAACGTGTGCCTACCGCTTTTAGAGCGGTAGGCCGTACCATACCCTCGAACCCGTACGCGAAGCCAAAACCGTCGAAATTCTCTCGAGTATCGAATTCACCCGTACCGTGTATTCAGCCAATGTCGCTTCGTGCCTGTCCGTCTTTTCCAGACCCCCTTCGAGCCGCTTTAACGTTTCCATGACCGAACGGATGAAATTGCGATGGTCGATGCAGTTGCTGTCGATCGCCGCATTGGTGCACAACCCCGCTTCCATTACCGCATAGGCCTCTTTGGTCGCGGCGCTCAACTGTGTAAAATAGTCCTGTGCATAGATTTCGGGATAGCTCAGGATGGCATGAACGCTTTGAAAACGTTTTTTGGCTTCATGAAAAATATCCATAATGGTTTTCTCCCGTTGAGATTTTTATGCCATTATAATGAAACAATAATAAACAAAAATAAAACAAAAGTATTATTGTGGAATGAATGAGGAAAACGGTGCCGGATCAGCGTCCGCCGAATTTTTTGGTCCACCATTCCTGGGGAGTGAGGGTTTGTTCTTTTAAAAACGCTTCGTCGAAGTTGTATTCGTAGGCCGAACAGTATTCCAATAAGGTGGCGTAGGCTTCGTTGATTTGCGCACTCATGGCGTGTGCGCCCTCCGGATCTTCGGGGTGTTTGTCGGGATGCCACCGGTGCATCATGTTTTTGTAACGGGCTTTGATTTCAGAAAGAGTGGCTTTGTCGTGAAGGCCAAGGAGCGTTTTGGCCTTCATGAGTTTGTCAAAAGAGAGCATGGAAAAAGGGCGGATTAGTCTCTTTGCTGACGCATAAACGTCGGAACGTCAAGGAAATCTTCACTGTAATCGCCGTTGGCTACCATTGCGGGGCGGGCAACGACGCGCGGTTTGGCAACGGCTGCGGTAGCGGCTGCGGCGACCGCTTCTTTGTTCTCGAATTCGCAGTTGTTGATCCCCATCGTCGCTTTTTTCTCGAAGCCTGTGGCAACAAGAGTGATGCGGATGTAATCTTGCGGTAGATTGGCATCGGTGGTTGTTCCGAAAATAACGTCGGCACCGTCGTCAACGCTGTTGTGGACGACGTCCATCGCCGCCGAGAGTTCCATGAACGGGAACTCGGGATGCATGCTGAAGTGGACGAGCACTCCAAGCGCACCGGTAATCGACATATTATCCAGAAGAGGAGATTCGATCGCGTTTTTGATCGCTTCGTACGCCGCGTTCTCCCCTTTGTATTCGCCTACACCCATCAGCGCGAGGCCGCGATGGCTCATGACCGTCTGAAGGTCGGCGAAGTCGAGGTTGATGTCGTTGTCCCCGCTGGCGAGGATGACGCCCGAAGTTCCGCTTACCGCGCGGGCCAGGACGCTGTCAACGATTTTAAAACTCTCTTTGATCCCCAGTTTGGGATCGATGATCGAGAGGAGTTTGTCGTTAGGGATGACGACGATCGAATCGGACTCTTTTTTGAGTTCTTCCAGCCCTTCTTCGGCAAGTTTAAGACGTTTTTTCCCTTCGAACGAGAACGGCTTGGTAACGACCGAAATCGTCAGGGCGCCTACCTCTTTGGCAATTTTGGCGATGATCGGAGCCGCACCGGTTCCGGTGCCTCCCCCCAGGCCTGCCGCAACGAAAACGATATCGGCCCCTTCGAGTGCACGGGCGATATCTTCGTAGCTTTCCAGTGCCGACTCTTTGCCCACTTCGGGTTTCATCCCCGCGCCGAGTCCTTTGGTCAGTTTGGCCCCGAGCTGGATTTTGCTCGCCGCGCTTCCCTGCTCAAGTACCTGTGCATCGGTGTTGGCCATAATCAGCTCGATGCCGGGGATCTGCTCTTTGAGCATATAGCCGATCATGTTGCCGCCGCCGCCGCCGACGCCGACCGCTACGATACGGGCCCCCGTTAGAGAGGTTGATTCTTCAATTGAAAATGGTTCCATGCTTGCTCCTTGACGTAATTAAAAAAGTTGAGTTGCCCAATTCCAGAATTTGGTGATCGGGTTAGGCTGGTCGTCCTGTACCGGCTTATTCGACCCGATGTTGACCATCTTCGACACATCCGCCTTCTTCTCTTCCTTGACCGGTTCGGGCTGGGGAGGAGTAGGGGCGGCGTTTGGAATGTCGAATTCCGGTACCTCTTCGTGGAATTGAACCTGCGGCTGGGTTGCCGGTTCTTCGCTCGCGTGACGCATGTGTTTGTTCACGTCGATTTCATAGGGGGTATAGCCGCCGGCCATGTATTTGACCAATCCGACCGCCCCTGAATAGGAAGGATCTCTGAGCGTATCGAAAAGACCTCCCATGTCGCTTGGTTTTGCGAGGCGCACTGGCATGTTGTCGAAAATTGCGACCGCCAGTTCGCGCAGCCCTTCGATTTTGGTAAATCCGCCGGTCAGGACGACTCCCGCTCCCATGTGTTCTCTAAGGCCGCTTTTTTCAAGCGACTGGGCGATAATCATCAGCGTCTCTTCCACCCGGGCGTAGATGACGTTATGCACTACTTCGAGTGAGACTTCGTGGGTTGCGTTTTCGTCTCCGATGACGGGGAGCTCGATCAGGTCGTTGCTCGGTGCGTAGAGGGAACCGTAGTTGATTTTGACGTTGTCGGCGGTCTGAAGCGGCGTATGCAGCGCCATGGAGAGATCGTTCGTTATATGGTTAGAACCGACTCCGAGAAAATCGTTGTAGCGGATGGCGTGCCCGGAGTGGATCACGATGTTGCTGGTGTTTCCACCCATATCGACGACGGCCGCTCCCAGTTCTTTTTCGTCTTGGTTGAGGACGGCGATTGCCGAGGCGTATCCGCTCAATACGACGCTTTCAACTTCGACACCGGCGGCTTTGACCGCTTTGCGGAGGTTGTTGAGATTGCTTTTCTGGGTAGTGATGATGTGGGTCTCGACCTCGAGGCGCGCGGCGTTCATCCCCAGCGGGTCTTCGATGAAATCCTGATCGTCCACTTTGAAATTGTAGGGGAGGGCGTGGAGCACTTCGAATTCATTAGGGATATTCGCGTTGTAAAGCGAGGTATGCATGACGCGGTTGATCTCTTTGAGGGTGATCTCTTTATTCGGGATATTGACGATACCGCTGGAATTGAGGCTTTTGGTATACGCTCCCGAAATCGATACCACGGCGCTGCGCAGTTCCGTACCCGCAACGCGTTTCGCGTCGTTCAGGGCGCTTTTGATCGATTTGCTGGCGAGCTCGATGTTGGTAATGCTCCCTTTGCGAAGCCCCTGCGCTTTTGAGATTCCGGCTCCGATGATCTGCGCACTGTTGTCATCGTCGATTTCGGCGATGATGGCGCAAACTTTTGTCGAGCCGATATCGATGGCTAAAACGGTTCGTTTCAAATCAGATCCCTTCCACATAGATTTCAACAGGGTATTTGTTTTCAAGGACTTTGATCAGTCCCTGATCCAATACATTGCCCTTCAGCTTCGCAACGGCTGCTTCGTTCGCAATTGCTTTTGTTTGAAGCAACTTTTGTTCCAAAACGTTATAGATTATAACATTTCCGCTTTCCAAAGCGATAAAACCCTGTTTTTGTTTGGAGGTGAAGAGTTTGGAAAGGAATTCGGACGTTTCCGTAGGAGTTAAACCGGCCAGTTCGGGAGTTTCGGTGCGGCTGATGAAGTCGGTGGTCGTACCCGTGAACGAGCGATAGCTGTTTTTAGCCAGCTCTTCGAGTTTTTGCGTTTTGAGCTGAGTGGTATACAGAACGTTAGCTTCGTTTTTCGCCTCTTCGTACGTTTTGGTCCGTGAGGGGATCGATTTATCGAGTTTGATGACAACGAAATCGCTTCCCGCTTTGCGGGGTTTGAGATAGGGCTTGTTCGGATTCAGCGCGGCGATCTCTTTGGTCAGCGCGGGATCGAACGGTGACGCGGAAGCGCTGAAAGCGGCTTTTTCGACCGGGATGTTTTGGAGCTGCCCTTTTTTGTAATCGACGTAGAGGCGAAGCGCTTCTTTTTCAGTTGCTTTTTCCTGCAAAGCGGCAACGACGGCCTCACGGGCGTCGGCCGGAGGGAGGATTTTTCCCGACGCGTCTTTGAGCGTCAGGCGGTTGGCTTCGTAATATTCGGCAATTTCGCGTTCCGAAGGAAGTTCGGCAACCGGTGCCTGGCGAACGAAGGAGATTTCATAGCCGGGTTCGGTTTTAAATTCTTTTTTGTGTTTTTCCCAGAACGCCTTGAGTCCCGCTTCGTCGGCGGAAACGTCGATCATCGCGGGTGTCAGGAGCTTGTAGGTGATTTTGTCGGAAACACCCAGCGCGCTGCCCAGTGCACGGGTTTCGAAAGGACGGGCGTTGGAAGCGAGCATGTAGAGGGTTTTTTGGATCAGCAGCTCTTTGCGCAACGACTCTTCGTACTCTTTTTTCGTGAGGCGGTTATCGGCAAGCGCTTTTTCGTAAACGGTTTTGTCGAAAGCTCCCCCCTTGAAAAACATCGGCTGAGACTGGATCACCTCGGCGAGTTCCTTGTCGCTGACGACCATTCCGTAACTTTGGGCGAGGTTCAGTACGAGAGCCTGATTGACCAGCTGGCGGAGGGCCTGGCGCTGCAAGCCCAGTTGCTGGGCCATTTTTTCATCCATTTTTCCCTGAAACATCTGATTGTACTGGTTGAAAAGAGAAGTGTAGCTTTTCTGGAGCTCTTCGGCGGTGATCGAAATATCGCCCACTTTGGCGACGGCACCCGCTTTGTCCCCGTAGCTGTATTGTCCCCATCCGACGAATCCCGCACCGATAAAAGCGATCGTGGAGATCCAGATCGTTACGACCAGGTATTTGCGATGGCGCTGCATCCATGTGATCATTAAAGCGTCCTGTTGTAGAATTCAGATATTTTATTGCGTTTAGCATTAAACTTGGATGAAAAGAACCCTTGGCTAACGCGTGTTATCACATTATAACCCAAAAAAGGGAGGTTTTCATGAACAATTCGGAGATGGCGCGGCGCGATTTGAACGTTGTGTGGCATCCGTGCACACAGATGAAGGATCACGAGACTCTTCCGATGACGCCGATTTCACGCGGTGAAGGGGTCTGGCTCGAAGATTTTGAAGGGCATCGCTTCATCGATGCGATCAGCAGCTGGTGGGTCAATCTTTTCGGTCATTCGAACCCCTACATCAACGGCAAAATCAAAGAACAGCTCGAAACCCTCGAACACGTCATTCTTGCAGGATTTACCCACGAGGGGGTCGTGCGCCTCTCCGAACGGCTCGTCGCCCTTTCACCCGAGGGGCTAACGCGCTGTTTTTATGCCGACAACGGTTCGAGCGCCATCGAAGTGGCGCTCAAGATGAGCTACCATTTTCATCGTAACCGTGGGGAGGAACGCCCTCTTTTCGTCTCTTTGTCGGAGAGTTATCACGGCGAAACGCTCGGAGCCCTCGCGGTTGGGGACGTTTCGCTTTACAAAGAGACTTATGAGCCACTTTTGATCCGTTCACTGGTTACCCCTTCGCCCCGGGATCAGAGCCTTGAAGCGGCGCTCGAAGCCTCGGAAACATTCGGAAGACTTTTGAGGGAACGGGGCAAAGAGATATCGGCGCTGATCGTGGAACCGCTAGTGCAGTGCGCGGGAGGAATGAGAATGTACCATCCCCGTTTTCTCAGCGAAGCCAAGCGGTTGTGCGAAGAATACGGCATCCATTTTATCGCCGATGAAATCGCGGTCGGATTCGGTCGTACGGGGACGTTGTTTGCCTGCGAACAAGCCGGGATTTCACCTGATTTTATGGCTTTATCCAAGGGGCTTACCGGGGGGTATCTTCCTCTTTCTGTGGTTCTAACGACCGAAGAAGTGTACGGTGCGTTTTACTGTGATTACAACCCTGCAAAATCGTTTCTCCACTCACACAGTTATACCGGAAACGCTCTTGCCTGCGCCGCTGCCAACGCGACTTTGGACCTGTTCGAATCGGAATGTGTTATTGAATCGAACCGCCGCCTCATCGGGGTGATCGAACGGGAACTTAAACGGTTTGAACGTTATGAAAAGGTCAAGGAGACACGCCAGTGCGGGATGATCGCCGCCATCGAGCTTGACGGGTTCGATCCCAAAGCGCGGATCGGACTCGAAATCCACCGGCGGTGCATGGAAAAAGGGGTGCTTATCCGTCCGCTGGGGAGCGTCGTGTACGTGATGACGCCCTACGTGATAACCCCTGATGAACTGGTGCGGGTATTCGATGCGATCGAGAGTGCGGTCGCGGCGATTTCAGTCGATGTCTAAACGTGCCTGGGAGTGATCGAGCATCAGGATCCGGCAGCTGCGTTCGAGGATCGAGAGCTGGCGCACCATCGAGTGGATGTCGCGGCTGAAAGCGTAAACGCCGTATCCGCGGATGACCATGATCGAGGTGTTGTTCTGCTGGAAATACTGAGGGATTTCACTCACCGCCCGTTCGTACCAGTCGTCGAATTTTTTCGGGTCGTAGATGGCGATTTTGCCAAATTCCTTGAAGCCGAAATAGTCGTTGGGGATGATGATGCTGTGGTTCAACGAAAAGGCGGTCGTAAAGGGGGGCATCGTAAAGGTGATGAATTTGGCGTCCGATATCTGACGGTAAATCCCGTGGTGGATCGAGGCGTCGATGCTTGCCTCCTTCCAACGGTAATCTTTATTGTAAAAAAGATCGATGAGGCTGTTTTCGCCGATCGAATCGAAAATGGCGTTTTTCGTATTGATCGTGAAAAGATTGGTATCGAGTTTGGCCGAGAGCGAACCGTGATAGATTCCGAAAAAATCTTTCCGGAACATCGACAGGGCGAATGCGGCGAGCTGACGTTTTACGTTTTGTTTGTCCATGAAAAGGATTTTAGCATATAATAGTGCACAAATGAGGGGTGAAAAGATGTTTACGCTGCGTCAACTTGAAATTTTTACGGCCCTGGCCGCCTCGTCCCGCGTTATCGACGTCGCCGAAACCCTCTCCATGAGTCCTTCGGCCGTTTCGATGGCGGTACGGGAGCTGGAGAAAGATTGCGGCGAAGAGCTGTTCGAGAGGATCGGCAAACGGCTGGTTCTCAATGAAAGGGGACGTTATTTTTACGAACATGCGGCCCGAATCGTCGACAAATCGCACCGATTGTTCGAAACCTTTCAGGCCGATTCGATGGGCGGACATCTCTACCTCGCCGCCAGCGTAACGATCAGCAACTATCTTTTGCCCGAATGGATCGGGGATTACCGTTCCGGGAATGAGACGGTCAAGGTATCGCTCAAAACCGCCAACAGTACCGAGGTGATCGAAATGGTCCGCAACGGGGGGTGCGATCTGGGATTCGTCGAAGGCAAATTCGACGAAAACGACATGGAATCCCTGCGGCTCATGAGCGACGAACTCGTCGTCATCGGAAGCGATCCGTCGTTAGCGGAGCGGGAGTATTTCATCGACGAACTGGTTGCCAGACGCTGGATCCTGCGCGAGCGGGGTTCGGGGACGCGCGAAATCTTCCTTTCGCAGATTGCCCCGGTCGACAAGGAACTGCAAATCGATATGGAATTCCAGCACAACGAAGCGATCAAGCGCTACCTGATGCACGACAAAGAAGCCCTCTCGTGCCTTCCCAGACTCAGCGTTGCCGAAGAGCTGGATTCGAAAAAGATGTTCGAGGCCCGGATCATCGGTCATCGGTTCGAGAGGGAATTTCGTCTGATATGGAGAAAAGAGAAGACGCTGACACGGGTGATGCGCGATTTTAAACGTTATGTTAGTGAGCTTAGGATAGTATAGGGCGATAAAAACATGCAAGGAACCCCAGTGCAGGAAGCCCCCCATATTCCCGTTTTGTACCGCGAAGTGATCGAAGCGTTTTCGCCGTGTACCGACGGGATCGTCATCGACTGCACGATGGGGTACGCCGGGCATTCGTCGATGCTGCTCGAACACTATCCTGACGTTTCGCTGATCGGGATCGACCAGGACCCGGAGGCGATTGCGTTTTCTTCGCGCAGACTTGAACCGTTCGGCAAACGGGTCGAAATCCGACAGGGGCGTTTTTCCGACGTTGCACGTGAGGCCATCGCCGAAAAAGGGGATGCGATCTGCGGCATACTGGCCGACATCGGGGTGTCGTCTCTTCAGCTTGACCGGCGCGAGCGGGGCTTCTCGTACGAAAGCGACACCCTCGACATGCGGATGAATCCCGATGCGGCGCTGAGTGCGGCGGACGTGGTCAATACCTATGGGCAAAGCGAATTGGAGACGATCCTGCGCGAATACGGCGAAGTGACCAATGCCCGCCGCGTTGCCGAAACGATCGTACAGCGTCGACCTTTCTATTCGGCCAAAGAACTTTCCGGTGCCATTTTCCATCTGATGCCCAAGGGGAAAAAAATACACCCCTCCACGCTGGTGATGCAGGCGATCCGGATCGAGGTAAACGACGAACTCGGGGAACTCGAGAGGCTGCTGGATGCGGTTGAACAATCGGACGTCAAGCAGATGAGGGTGGCGATCATAACATTTCATTCCCTCGAAGACAGAATCGTCAAAAACCGCTTCGCGAAATGGTCGAAAAACTGTATCTGCCCAGCCGAAGCGATGCGCTGTACCTGCGGCAACAACCATGCGATCGGCAAGACCCTCACCAAAAAGCCGCTGAGTGCGCAGGAGGACGAATTGCGTTCCAACCCGCGCAGCCGGAGTGCGAAACTTCGCGTATTCGAGATTCGACGATGAACGACAAACACGATATCCTGGAAGAAACGAGAGAGATTATCGCCCCTGATGAGTCGATGGGGCCGGTCTTTTTACGCAACGTTTTTGTCGGGGTTTTTCTGGTTTTGATCGTCGTTTTTCCGAAAATTTTCATCAATACGCAGATCTATTTCAAAAGCCGTGAAATTTCGACCCTGACGCATGAACACGATGCCCTGATGGAAGAGAACCGCCTGATCAAGGCCAAAGTGGAAGCCCTCAAATACAAAAACGAAATCCTCGATACCCAGTTTTGATTTTTGAGCGAACGATTCTCTATCGCATCAACTAAGAATTGTGGTGGTATAATCGCGATCCTAATGTTTGGATCAAGTTGGGTCCGAAACGGTCAGGATGTCGGATGAAAAAGCTTTTTTTCGTTTTAGCGATGACGGCGGCGATGCTTCAGGCGGCTCCGTGGAGGGAATCGAAAAGCTTTGTTTTGCCGAAGGACCGTACCGTGAAGGTGCTGGTAAAAAGCGAAGGGCTCGAACGTCTTCTCTCTTTTCGATGGACGCTGTATGCTGATAAAGGGCTCGTCGTGCACGAAAATTTTGATCGGTTTGTGGGACAGCATGTTTTGTACGCGTCACATACTAACCAAAGTTTTCGAAAGCGGCTGCTTCCGGCGAAAAAGAGCGAAAAAGACGTTCCCTACATTGTCGTCGTATTCAAAAAATTCGACGAAGGGGCGAAAACCGCGCAGCTTGACCTGCTGTTGTTCGACAAAGAGCAGCGGATCATGCTCGAGTATTTAACGGAGAAGTGATAAAGAGGATGCAAGAAAAGGTAGAAACACTCATTGCCAAACTCGTCGAAGAGGTCGATTATCCCAAAGCGGCAGAGCTTTTTGCAAAGCTTTCGGGGGGAAAACGGCTCCGCGCGCGGCTGATCCTCACGATCGCCCCCGAAGCCCCTGAAGCGCCTCTTCTAGGGGCCATCGTCGAACTGATCCATGCGGCCAGCCTCCTGCACGACGACGTAATCGACGAAGCGATGCTCCGGCGCGGCGTCCCTTCGGTGAATGCGACCCACGGCAGCAAAGTCGCCATTATGCTCGGCGATATCCTCTACTCCAAAGCGTTCAGCTCTCTTACGGCTTTTGACCCCGCCATTTCCCGTGCCGTTGCCGAATCGGTCACCCGTCTCTCGATCGGGGAGATGATGGATGTCGAGATGGCCGAAACGTTCAATACCGATCGGGAACTGTATCTTAAAATGCTCTATCTCAAAACGGCGACGTTGATCGAAGCCGCCGCCTTTTCGGCCGCTCTTCTGGCAGGCAAGGATGCACAGTCGTACGCAACGTACGGAAAAAATCTCGGTCTGGCGTTTCAGATCGTCGATGACATCCTCGATATCACTGCCGACGAAGCGACGCTCGGTAAGCCCTCATTGAACGATTTTGTAGAGGGGAAAACGACGCTTCCCTACATTGATCTGTACGATGCGCTAGACGTTCCGGGTCGTGAAAGGCTCCGGAATTCCCATGCCCGTCCGATCGACGAGGCGGAGAAAAGGTGGATCCGTTCGCGAATGGATGAACACGGGGTGATCGAGCGTTCATACGCCTTCGCGCGCTCCCTTTGCGACGAAGCGACTGCGGCGGTAGGGAATGATCTTCCTCTCCACGCCATCATCGAATCCGTTTTGAAAAGAAGTAACTGATGCACTATCTCATCGTCAGCTTTTCACACCGCAACTCGACGCTTGCCATCCGCGAAAAGCTGGCATTTGTAAACGAATCCGAACAGCTCGAAGCCCTGGCGGCGCTGAGACGCTGTAGCGCCATCGGCGAGTCGATGCTCCTCTCCACCTGCAACCGGGTCGAAATTTTTTGCAGCTGCAACGATACCGAAGCGGCGACAGAAGCGATTTTCGCTCTTCTTTCGAAGCGTTCGGGGATCGGACACGAAGAGTTGCACGAGCGGGGCGATATTTTCGATGACGAAGGGTGCATCCACCACCTTTTCAGCGTTGCCAGTTCGCTCGATTCGATGGTTGTGGGTGAGACTCAGATCGCGGGGCAGCTCAAAGACGCGTTCCGCCTTTCGCAGGAAAACGGCTATTCGGCTCAGAAAATTTCGCGGGCAATGGGATTTGCGTTCAAATGCGCCGCAGAGGTCCGAAACGCAACCAATATCTCCTCCAAACCGGTTTCGGTGGCGAGCGTGGCGGTATCCAAAGCCAAAGAAAGTGTCGGTAGCCTTGAGGGGAAAAAAGCCCTTGTCATCGGCTCAGGGGAGATGTCGGTCATCACCTGCAAGCACCTGAGCGCTCAGGGTGCGGAGGTGACGATGATGAACCGCACCTTCGAGAAAGCCGAAGAGATCGCGCGCGAATGCGACGCCCGGGTCCGGTCGTTCGAAGAGATTGCTTACGCCATCAACGATTACGAGCTGCTCTTTACGTCGACAGGGTCGATCCATCCCATCATCACCGAGGAGATGATTTCCCAGACGCCGTATAAGCGGTACTGGTTCGACATGGCCGTCCCGCGCGATATCGATTGCGATGGGGCGAAGTGGGGAATATCGCTTTATTACGTCGATGATTTGCAGGAGATCGTGAGCGAAAACATTGCCCTGCGCGAAGACGAGGCGAAAGTCTCCTATGTGATCGTCCGCCGGCATGTCGTGCAGTTTTTCGAATGGCTTAAAACCCTCTCGATCGAACCGCTGATCAAGACCCTTTATCTTCGTGCCGAAGAAGCGGCCGATGAGGAGGCGTTCCGCGTTATCCGTAACGGCTATATCCCCGAAGAATACGAATATGCCGTCCGCAAAGCGGCCATCCAGACGCTGAAGCGGTTTTTGCACCCCTTCGCCGAACGGATGCGCGACGGATCGGATCCTCTCAAAGTGGATGCGCTGATCGAAGCGATGAATTTTTTACTCGACAGCGAGGACGGATCCGACCTCTCCCAAAAAGCCTGTACCTATCATACGAAAGGAAAATGATGCGTTTTAGCAAAGCCTATATCCCCACTACCAAAGAGTCTCCCAAAGACGCCCAGCTCCCGAGCCACATCTATCTCTCCCGCGCCGGTTTTATAGCGCAGGTCGCGAGCGGTCTGTACAACTTTCTGCCGCTGGGCAAGCGGGTGTTGCGTAAGATCGAAAACATCATCAACGAAGAGATGTCCGCGTGCGGCGCGTTGGAAGTCGATCTCAGTTTCGTTACTCCCGCCGAGCTGTGGGAAGAGAGCGGTCGCATCGAAAAATTCGGTAAAGAACTCCTCCGTTTCCGCGACCGGAAAGAGAATCTTTTCGTTCTGGGACCGACGCATGAGGAGATGATGGTCAACATCGTTCGTAACCGCGTCACGAGTTACAAACAGCTTCCGCTGAACGTTTACCAGATCAAAACGAAATTCCGCGACGAGGCCCGCCCCCGGTTCGGTTTGATGCGCGCCCGCGAATTCGTCATGAAAGACGGTTACAGCTTCCATGCGACGACCGAGGACCTCGATCGTGAGTTCGATGCCATGGAAGCGGCGTACAAACGGGTTTTGGAACGTCTTGGGCTGACGTTTCGCATCGTCGAGGCCGACAGCGGAGCGATCGGCGGGACCGGATCGAAAGAGCTGATGGTTCTGGCCCAGAGCGGGGAAGATACCCTTGCGGTCTGCGATACCTGCGAATACGGCGCGAACGTTGAAGCGGCGCGCCGTGCTCCCCGTTCGACGGTTCCCGAAGCGCCGGAGGCCGATTTCATGCGGTTTAAAACGCCGGGCGTCAAATCGATCGACGACCTGTCCGCCTTTTTCAAGGTCGACTCCTATTACACGCTCAAAGCGGTGGTCCAGCGGGCCGTCTATACCGAAGGGAGCGAACTGGTCTGTTTCTTCCTCCGGGGTTGCGACGAACTTCAGGAAGTCAAGGCACGCAACAGCGTCGGGGCGATCGATCTCGTCGACGCGGGCGAGGAAGAACTCCGTTCGATCGGTCTTGTACCCGGATTCATCGGGCCGCTCGATCAGGATAAAATCCGTATCGTCATGGACAGCGATACCCGTAATGCGACGTCCATGATCTGCGGTGCGAACGAAGAGGACTACCACTTCGTAGGCGTTGATCTGAGCGTGATGGGCGAAGCCCATTTTGCCGATCTGGCGAGCGTTCAGGAAGGGGACGGATGCCCCCACTGCGGAGGGAAGCTCCTCCATACCAAAGGGATCGAAGTCGGGCATATCTTCAAACTGGGGACCGTTTACTCCGCGCCGCTGAAGGCCGAATTCCTGGACGAAAACGGCCGTTCCCAGCCTTTTATCATGGGTACGTACGGGATGGGGGTCAGCCGTCTCGTCGCCGCCGTGATCGAACAGCACCACGACGAACGCGGGTGCATCTGGACCCCCGCGACGGCTCCTTATCTCGTCAACGTCATGGTGTCGAACGTCAAAGAAGAGACCCACCTCTCCTATGCCGAAAAACTGTACGGCGAACTTCAGGCCAGGGGGATCGAAACGATTCTTGACGACCGTAAGGAACGTTTCGGATTCAAGATGTCCGATGCCGAGCTGATCGGATTCCCTTTTACGGTTATCGTAGGAAAAGAACTCGACAACGGCTCGGTGCAGATCATGATCCGCGCTACCCGCCAGATGGTCACCGTCGATGCCGACAAAGTGATTGAAACGCTTGAGGAACTGCGGGGATGATCTATTTTCTGATCTACCTCTTCGCCGAGGTGATCGTCACCGTGGAGATCGCCTCGCGAATCGGGGGGATCGCGACGTTTCTCGAAATCGTCGGAAGCGCTTTTCTGGGAGTTTTCATTCTCCTCAACTTCCGCCATGCCCTCGCGGAAAACCTTTACGCGCTGCAAACCCGCCGAATCGACGTTCAGGGATTTGCCAACCGGAACCTGATGGGACTTGTCGGGGCGTTTTTACTGATCGTTCCGGGCTTTTTGAGCGATTTGGTCGGGATAGCGCTGCAGCTTTTCGTGGCCGGTTCGTTTCTGGTTAACCGTTTTGGGCGAAAATACGGATCGCCAACCCCAACACAAAAGGATGAATATGTCATTGATGCCGAAATTATCGACGATACTCCTTCTCTCCGCTAGCCTCTTCGCGGCGAGCGACTCCGAAGTGGTCTCGTTTTTGAAAAAAGGGATCGGAAACAATCCCGCCATCAGCAATCTCAACATCGAGATCAACGGTAAAAAGCCCGTTCCGTCCATGAGCGGATGGCAGGCCTATTTCGTCAGTATCGGTGCGGACGTCAAACAGGGGAATGAAAAACGCCGGATCAACCAAAACGGCATCTACTTCGTCAGCGGCGACGTGATCGCCCCCGAACTGGTCAACCTCAAAACCGGGGTTCGCTACAACGATACGATCACCCCCGATTTCAACGCTTCGTATTACACGAAAGCCAACCGCATCAGCGGGGATGCCAACGCGACCCACAAAGTGGCCATTTTCTCCGATCCGTTGTGCCCCTTCTGCCGCCGCTACGTTCCCGAAGCGATTTCATACATGGCCAAGTATCCCAAAACGTTTGCCGTCTATTACTACCACCTCCCCCTCGCCGGGCTTCACCCCGCCGCGGTGACCCTGACGAAAGCCGCGATCGCGGCGGAAGAAGAGGGGATGTCAAATGCGGTGATGAAGCTCTATACGGTCGATATCGACGCCAACGAGAAGAACGAACAGAAGATTCTCGATGCGTTTAACAAAGCGACCGGCGCGAAAGTGAGTCCGGCCGACATACGCCGCCCTTCCGTCCTCAAACAATTCGAATTCGACCGAAAGGTGGCCGACGACATGATCGTTTCGGGAACCCCGACGGTCTTTTTCAACGGTGAAAAAGACCCCAAAAAAATGAAATACAAAGACGTAAAGGTTAAATAATCGATGAAAAAACTGACCATCGCAACCCGCGGAAGCAAACTGGCCCTGTGGCAGTCCAACCACATCAAATCACTCATCGAGACCAATTTTCCCGAGGTATCGGTGGAACTGAAGATCATCATCACTTCCGGTGACAAGATCCTCGACGTTCCGCTCGCCAAAATCGGCGGCAAAGGGCTGTTTCTCAAAGAGATCGAAGAATCGATGCTCCGCGGGGAAGCGCAGATGGCGGTCCATTCGCTCAAAGACGTTCCGACGGTGATGCCCGAAGGGCTGCTGCTTTCGGCCATTACGACGCGCGAAGATGTCCGGGACGCGATGCTCAGTGAAAAATATCCCGATATCGCTTCGTTGCCGCAAGGGGCCGTTGTCGGTACCTCTTCGCTGCGCCGCCGGATGCAGCTCGCGCTTCAGCGCCCCGACCTCGTGATCAAAGACCTTCGCGGAAATGTCGACACCCGCATCCGCAAACTCAAAGAAGGGGAATTCGACGCGATTATCCTCGCGGCCGCGGGGATCAACCGTCTGGGACTCCGCGATTCCGTGACGTACTTCTACCCGATTTCGCTGGATGAGATGCTTCCGGCAATGGGGCAGGGGGCCTTGGGAATCGAAACCGTCAACGAGCCGTGGGTGCTCGAAATCGCCCGCTTTCTCGACGATGAAAACAGCCGCATCGAAACGTCGATCGAACGCGGGTTCGTCGATACCCTTCAGGGGGGGTGCCAGGTTCCCATCGGGGTAAGCGCACGGGTGCGTGAGGACGGCAGCGTGGTGGTCCGTTCAACCCTGGGAATGCCCGACGCGAGCGAAACGATGGGAGACGAAATCGTGGTTGAGCGCGACCGGACCGCCGGCGTGGGCGAAGCGATGGCGAAGCGCCTCATTTCGCAGGGTGCGATGGAGTTGCTGCAACGTGCCGAAGCGATGGCAAACGGGGCCGCGCAATGACCCTTCAAAAGACGATCGATCTGCTCCAGTCGCAGGGTGAACTCCGTATCATCAGCGAGCCTTTGGACATCTATCTGGAAATCCCCCATCTGGCCTATGCCGAAGTCAAAAAAGAAGACGGGGGGAAAGCACTCCTTTTTACCCATCCGATCGACCGTAAAAGGGGCAAACGCTTCGATGCCCCCGTGGTTATGAACCTGTTCGGATCGTTCCGCCGGACCGAACTGCTGTTCGGGCGCGAGGTCGAAGGGGTGGCCGAAGAGATCGAAAAACTGCTTCACATGAAGCCGCCGCAGAGTTTCAAGGAAAAAATCGGAATGCTCGGCGATCTGTTCTCGATGAAAGATATTTTCCCGAAAAAACTCCCCAAGCGGGGAAGCTGCCAGGAGATTGTCAAGGAGGGGGAAGAGGCTTCGTTGCACGACATCCCCGTTCTCACGACCTGGGAAGAAGACGGAGGGCCGTTCATCACAATGGGGCAGGTCTATACCCAAAGCCTCGACGGCGATGTCGTGAACCTGGGAATGTACCGTCTGCAGGTTTACGACAAGCACCGGCTGGGGATGCACTGGCAGATCCACAAAGATTCGTCCCATTTTTTCGACCAGTACCAGCGGGCGGGCAAAAAAATGCCCGTCTCCGTCGCGATCGGGGGAGATCCCCTTTACACCTGGTGTGCGACGGCACCGCTCCCTTACGGGGTTAACGAGCTGCTGCTGTATGGACTCATCAAAAAAGAAGCGCCGAAACTGGTCCAATCGATTACCACTCCCCTTTACATCCCAGAGGATGTCGATTTTGTGATCGAGGGATGGGTGGATCCCGAAAAAATGGAACTTGAAGGGCCTTTCGGGGATCATACCGGCTATTATACGTTGCAGGAGTATTATCCCGTTTTGGAAGTAAGCGCGATCACGCACCGCAAGGAGCCTTATTACCTCGCCACCGTCGTGGGGAAACCGCCGCTTGAGGACAAATACATGGGATGGGCGACGGAACGGATTTTCCTGCCGCTGCTCAAAACGAACGCGGCCGATCTGATCGATTACCACATGCCGGAAAACGGGGTGTTCCACAACCTGATTCTCGCCAAGATGAAGACTCTCTACAAGGGGCACGCGAAGCAGTTTATGCACATTTTCTGGGGATCGGGGCAGATGAGTTTCGTCAAACACGCCCTCTTTTTTCCCGAAGACGCCCCGAAACTCACCAATTATGAAGCGCTGGCGACGTACGCGCTCAACCGTTTCCAGCCCAAATGTCTCTTCCTCTCCGAAGGGATCACCGACGCGCTGGATCACTCCAGCCCCGAAGCGCTTGTCGGCGGGAAACTCGGGATCGATTTTACCGCATCGCTGGCACCCCAACAGCCCGAGTCGATCGAAACCGCCGCATTGCTCGAAAAAATTGCCGCGCTGATTCCCGAAACGGTCAACGTCGCGCAGTACATGCGCCATACGGCCAATCCGGTTACGGTCGTCAGCGTCCGCAAAGGGGAGCGTTCGATCCGGGACCGTTTCGCTTCGCTGGAGACGCTGGAACGTTATCTGCGGATCGTCATTTTCGTCGACGAAGCCAAAAACGACCTCTACAACCCGTACATGCTGATCTGGAGGGTGAGCAACAACCTCGACGCACAGCGCGACCTGTACCGTGGAAATACGGTCGTGGCGCTGGACGGAACGACGAAAACCGCCGCCGACGGGTATGAGCGCGAATGGCCCGGCGACGTGGAATGTACCCCCGCGGTTGTCGAGCGGCTCAAATCGATGGGGATCTGGGATCTGGACGAACTTCTGGAAAAGAAGTACCGGCCCTGAGGCAAAAAGGGCGATTTTTAGCGCCTTTTCGGCCTGAAAAATGATTAAGCATTCTATTAGATTTAGTAATGTAAGATTAATTTAAATTTTTTTTAACAGGAAGAGCGATTCCGATGCGCACATTATACGCTACCGTAGCCCTTACGCTTTTAGCCGGTTCTACCCTCCTCAGCGCAGCGACCTACAAGGGTCAGAAGATCTATATCGAATCGTGCAAAGAATGCCACGGCGGCGGCCAGGAACTCGCGGCTTCCAAAAAACAGCGCGCCTGGGAGAAGTTGATGGCGAACAAAGGGCAAAAACTTGCCGACGTCCATCTGGGTTCAAAAAAAGCGCAGGCGTCATGGGAATATTTCGGAAGCCGGGCTTTTACGAAAAATGCCAAGCACATCGAGGATTTTCTCGTCGAATACGCCGCCGACAGCGGTAACGTCCCCGCCTGTAACTAACCCCCTTTCGGGGCGGACCTTCTTTCAAACTTTCGTCTAAACCAAACTGCGCTAAAATATTCCCATTTATTACGATTCGGAGATACTATGAAAAAAATGTGGTCCGGACGCTTCGCACAGGATGCGTCAAAGCTTCTCGAACAGTTCAACGCCTCGATCATGTTCGACCGCAAGCTGTACCGCGAAGACATTGAAGGTTCCGTCGCACACGCGCAGATGCTCGCCCATCAGGGAATTCTGAGCCCGGAAGAGCTTGCCTCGATCGAAAAAGGGATGGCTCAGGTGCTCGAAGAGATCGAATCGGGCGTTTTCGAATGGAAAATCGCCGACGAAGATCTTCATATGGCGATAGAGAAGCGGTTGACCGAGATTATCGGAGAAGCGGGTAAAAAGCTTCACACCGCCCGCAGCCGTAACGACCAGGTTGCGCTTGATTTCCGCCGTTACGTCCTGAGAAAAAACGGCGAGATCGTCGAACAGATTAAAGAAGTGATGGGAGTCCTCGTCGACATCGCACGGAATCACACGTCGACCCTTCTGCCGGGGATGACCCATCTTCAGCACGCCCAGCCGATCAATTTCGCGTTCCATCTTCTGGCGTACGTTTCGATGTTCAAACGCGACTGTGAACGTTTCGAAAGTTCGGCGGAACGCAATAATATCTCTCCGATCGGATGTGCCGCACTTGCCGGAACGCCGCACAACATCAACCGCGAAATGACCGCGCAGAGCCTAGGATTTCATTCGGTCAGCATCAACTGCCTCGACACCGTCAGTGACCGCGATTTCGCCCTTGAAATCCTTTTCAACATTTCGACGCTGATGATGCACGTTTCACGTCTGGCCGAAGAGATCATTCTCTGGTCGAGTTACGAATTCCGTTTCGTTGAACTTTCCGATGAGTATTCGACCGGAAGCTCGATCATGCCGCAGAAGAAAAATCCCGACGTTCCCGAACTGCTGCGCGGCAAGACGGGGCGGGTCTATGGGAACCTGATGGGGCTTTTGACGGTCATGAAAGGGCTTCCGCTCGCCTACAACAAAGATACCCAGGAAGACAAAGAGGGGGTTTTCGACAGCGTCGAAACGATCGAAATTTCGCTTGAGATCCTTCGCGAGGCGCTCAGAACGATGACGGTCAAGCCTGAAAATATGGCTCGTGCCTGCAAACTCGGGCATCTTTCGGCGACCGATCTGGCCGACTACCTCGTCGAACACTGCGGGGTACCGTTTCGCGAAGCGCATCACATCACCGGACGGGCCGTCGCGCGCGCCGAACAACTGGGATGCGATTTGAGCGACATCCCCTACGCGGAACTCTACGCGATCGATGAGCGGATCAAAGAGGACGTCTGCGGTTACCTTTCGATCGAACATTCGATGAATGCCCGCACCTCGCAGGGAGGAACCGCCGAAGTGCGTACTCTCGAGCAAATCATGTTTTTCGACGAATACCTCAAGGCGAAGGGGTACGATTCCCTTCCAGACGTGTAAAAAGGAGATTGATTCATGAAGATTACCGTTTCCCACCAGGATGCGATGCGTTTCGAAGCGCAGACCGAAAAAGGGAGTTTTATCATCGACTGCCCGCAGATTTCCCCGATCGAATATTTTCTGAGCGGGATTATCGCCTGCAGTGCCACCGATGTCGTCATGCTCCCCCAAAAACAGGGGTATACGGTGAAAAACCTGGCCGTTAGCGGCGAAGTCGTCCGCAACGAGAGCGCACCCCGAAAGTTCAACACGCTGCATCTGGAGTACCGCTTCGATTCGGATGCGGACGATACGATGGCGGCCCGCTGGGTAATGGCGAGCCTTGAGACCTATTGCTCGACCATCAATACGATTCGCGACAGCGTGGCGATCACCTACACGATCGTCCACAACGGCAAAACGGTCCGAGAACATGAAAAAATGATCAGCGGCGGCGGAAGCACCGTCGATTTCGGTGCCCTGCAAGGGTGCAACGCCTAAGAAAAGGGCGGTCGTGGAACGGACGCAAACCGCATTGGTCACCGGTGCCGCACAGGGGATCGGGCGTGTTATCGCACGGTTGTTCGTCCAGCGCGGCTGGGAAGTGCTGGGGCTTGACTTCAACGCCGAAAGCCTTGCCTCCGCCGCTTCGGCCGAGGGATTCGTGCCGATCGTCTGCGATCTGGCCGATCCCGAAGCGGTCGAAAAAGCTGCCGAAGGAATCGTATCGCTTGATTTACTCGTAAACAACGCCGCCTACAGTGCGCAGGGCGATCCAAGGATACTTCCGTTGGCCGAATGGAACCGTGTCCTCGCGGTCAATCTGAGCGCCCCGTTTTTGCTCTCCCGTCTATTGGCCGATAAACTGACCCTGAAAAAAGGATCGATCGTCAACATCGCTTCCACGCGGGCATTGATGAGCGAACCGTTTACCGAAGCCTACAGCGCGAGCAAGGGGGGATTGCTCAGTCTCACCCATGCGCTCGCCATGAGTCTCTCCCCGGTTCGGGTGAATGCGATCAGCCCGGGCTGGATCGAACATGCCCACCCGGGTTCTCTTCGCCAGATCGATCACGATTTTCATCCCTCCGGGCGGGTCGGACGTGCGGAAGACATTGCCGAAATGGCCTGGTTTTTGGGAAATCAGCAATCGGGGTTTATTACGGGACAGAATTTCGTCGTAGATGGAGGGGTGACCAAAAAAATGGTCTACCCCGAGTGAGGGTCAGATAAAATCTTTGGGGTCGGCGTCGGCGAAATGGCCCCATTTGAGCTTGGCGCCGCCGAGGAGATGGAAATGGAGGTGTTTGACCTCCTGTCCGCCGTCCTCACCGATATTGCTGATAATACGGTAACCGCTTTCGTCGATTCCGAGGGTTTTGGCCGTTTCTTGCATAAACGTCCCCATTCTTCCCATAACGTCGCCGGGGATCTCTTTGAAACTGTCGTAATGGGCTTTGGGGATCACCAGGACATGGACGGGCGCTTTGGGATTGATATCGTGGAAGGCGTAAAATTCTTCGTTTTCGGCGACCGCGTTGGAGGGGATCTCTTTCGCGACGATTTTGCAAAAAATACACATGGCATAACCTCTTTTTTTCGTCCCATTGTAGCACAAGTTCGCGAGATGAATCCCCCCCTGAAGCTGTTTATAAAAGAGTTTAGAATAGAATATCCCAAAATATTGTCCGTTTTTGCGAAAACGGATACGATGAACCGTTTATGGAATTTAATTAGGATGGAGACACTGCTTTGCAAGAGTGGTACGACGCGATAAAATCGGCCGATACGATTGACAAAATCGAAGAGATTCGGATTGCCGTTTTCGGTAAAAAAGGGGTAATGAACGCCGAGTTCGCCCGAATGAAAGACCTTGACGATGCGGAAAAAGGCTCTTTTGCCAAAGAACTGAACGTCCATAAGGAAGCGTTGAATGCGCTGCTGCTGGACCGCAAACTCTTTTTGGCGATGGAACACCTCGAGGCGACGATGAAAGCCGAAGCGGTCGACGTCAGCCTCTATTCACCTTCCAGCGAGCGCGGTTCGCTCCATCCCGTCATGGAAACGATGGACCGGATCGTTGAATATTTTCTGGCGATGAATTTTTCGGTGCAGACCGGGCCGATGGTGGAAGACGACTTCCACAATTTCGAAGCCCTGAATCTTCCCAAATACCACCCCGCGCGCGACATGCAGGATACGTTTTACTTCAAGGATTCGATGCTGCTGCGTACCCATACCTCTCCGGTACAGATTCGGACGATGCTCTCGCAAAAACCGCCCATCCGGATGATTGCCCCGGGCGCCGTTTTCCGCCGCGACTACGATTTGACCCACACACCGATGTTCCACCAGGTCGAAGGGCTGGTCGTCGAGGAGGCGGGGAAAGTGTCGTTTGCGAACCTCAAATTCATCCTCGAAGACTTTCTCAAAACGATGTTCGGAGACGTCGAGGTCCGTTTCCGTCCGAGCTTTTTTCCGTTCACCGAGCCTTCCGCCGAAGTGGATATCAGCTGTATTTTCTGCGGCGGGGAAGGGTGCCGCGTCTGTTCGAAAACAGGATGGCTTGAAGTCCTCGGATGCGGTATCGTTGACCCGAATGTCTTTAAGGCGGTCGGTTACGAAAACGTCAGCGGATACGCCTTCGGCCTCGGGGTCGAGCGGTTCGCGATGCTGATCCACCGGATCGGCGATTTGCGGTCCCTTTTTGAAGGAGATACGAGACTATTGGAGCAGTTTAGATGATCGTTACGAAGAATTGGTTAAACGAATGGATTGATCTTGGGGGTATCAGTACCGAACACCTCCTCAAAACGTTCAATGCCATCGGGCTGGAAGTCGACCGCCACGAAACGATCCGCGTCCCTGACGGCGTCGTTATCGGATACGTCGAACAGTGCGAACGCCATCCCGATGCCGACAAACTGAGCGTTTGCCAGGTCAACATCGGCTCGGGCGTCCGGCAGATCGTCTGCGGTGCCTCGAACGTTCGTGCGGGAATCCATATCGCGCTCGCGACGGTCGGTTCCGAACTTCCCGGCGGACTGAAAATCAAAGCAGCCAAACTTCGCGGCGTCCCTTCGGACGGAATGATCTGTTCGAGTAAAGAGATCGGCCTCCCTTCGACCGGCGAGGGGATTATGATCCTTGATGGCAGTATCGGGGAACTGGTTCTGGGGAAAAATCTCAACGAGTACCCGCTTTTCAACGACGATCTGATCGAAATCGAGTTGACCGCCAACCGAGGCGACTGTCTGAGCATCCGGGGTATCGCCCGCGATCTGCGCGCCGCTTTGAACCGCCCGTTGCGCGAATGCGCCAAAAACGAGAGTCAGGAACGCCTGGGAATCGGCCGCATTTTGCAGCTCCATCACAACGAAACGTTTGATGCCGACTTGCTTTTCGGGGCCGTCGAGGTCAAAGAGTTCGATGTCCCTTTCATGATCGTGTTGCGTCTGGCACTGATCGAGGGGGAATATTCGACTCCGGTTGAAGCGGTGTTGCTCTATTCGACCCACAGCACGGGGGTAATCCTCAGAGCGTACCCGTTTGAAAAATTCGGCGACCACGATACGAAGGGAATCATCACCCTTGATACGGACGAAAACGGCTACACGGCGCTTTATGGCAAGGAAAAAGTCTCGGTGATCGGCGTTTCGCAGGAGAAAGAGGCCCGCTTCAGTGCCAAAGAGGGGCTGGCAATCATCGAAGCCAGCTATATCGCTCCCGATATCATCTCCAAAAAGATGGGGGAGAAGAAAGTCCCCAGCTGCGCGCACTATTACCGTACATCCCGGGGCAGCGAACCCAAAATCGACATGGGGATCGCGTATGCGATGCGTCTGTTCGAAAAATTTTCGTCGTCCCAGGTGTACGGCGGGAATATCGAGCTGCTCTCTTCGTACGAGCCGCGCATCGTCAGCATGAGCGAAGAAGAGATCGCCTCGTTCATCGGGATGCGCGTCGATAAAACGACGATTACCCAGATTTTCAAAAACCTGGGGATGGAGATCGGCAAGCCCAAAGGATCGACGTTTGCGATTTCGATTCCGCAGTTTCGCCACGACATCGTGAACAAGCAAGACATCGTCGAAGAGATCGTCCGCATCGTCGGCATCGACAACATCCCCTCCAAGCCGCTTTATTTCGCCGAAGCGAACCGTGCGGGCGATGACCTGAACGAATACCGCAAAACGCGGATGTATCGCCATCGCGCCGCGCAGAGCGGGTTTTACGAATCGGTCCATTTCGTTTTTAACGAACGCACACAGCTTGAAAAATACGGGTTCGTCTGCACCGACGAGTCCAAAGAACTGATCAACCCGATTACCGCCAATTTCGATACGCTTCGGCCGACCCTTCTGATGGGGCTTTTGAACTCCGCATCGGCGAACGTCAAAGTGAATCAGAAAAAAATTGCCCTGTTCGAAGCGGGGATGGTGTTCGATGCGGATCGTAAAGAATCCAAGCGTCTAGGGTTTATCGTTTCGGGTGCGGTGCAGGGTGAAAAAGTTGCCAATGCCGGCAAGCCCGCCTCCATCGATTTCGCGTCGTTCGTCCAGATGATATCGGACGTGGCGGGTTCGTTTGAACTCGTTTCGCACGTTCCCTCCCATTCCCTCGCACACCCTTACGTTTGTGCGAAAGTGATGATCGCCGGGGTCGAGGCGGGGGAACTTTTCCGCGTTCACCCCAGTGTGGAGGAAGCGTTCGACCTTCCGCAGACGTTTATGTGCGAGCTCAAAACCGATCTTCTCCCATACGGCTTGATCCAGGCGCAGCCGTACTCGAAGTACCAGGCGTCGTATCGCGATTTGAGCATCGTCGTTTCGAAAGAGACGGCGTACGAAACGATCAAAAATGTCATTGAAAAACACGTCTCCCCTCAGGTCCGTCGGTTCTATCCCGTCGACCGCTACGTCTCCGAAGCGCTGGGTGACCAGATGAGCCTGACGCTGCGGTTTGTTCTGCAGTCGGAGGAAAAGACGCTGGAAGAGGAAGATATCACCGCCGCGATGGAATGGGTGCTGGACGGTTTGAAAAACGAACTCGGGGTAAGCTTGCGATGACGAAAGCGAAAGTCCATCCGGTCCACTCCTTCGCGTTCAAGAGCAACGCGATCGCGCCCGACAAATCGATTTCGCACCGATGCGCCATGTTCGCCGTTCTGGCCGAAGGGGAGAGTAAGGTCCGCAATTTTCTCCGTGCCGAGGACACCCTCAATACCCTCAAAATCGTCGGTCATCTGGGGGCGGATATCCTGGATGAGGGAGAAACCATCACGATCCGCTCCAACGGGATAAAAGAGACGAGCGAAATCCTTGACTGCGGGAACTCCGGGACGGGGATGCGGCTGTTTTGCGGCCTCCTCTCTTCGGCGGAGGGGCATTTTGTCCTCACCGGTGACGAGTATCTCAAACGCCGCCCGATGAAACGGGTGACCCAGCCGCTGCGCTCCATCGGTGCGAAGCTCGACGGACGCAACAACGGTGACCTGGCTCCCCTTTCGATCCGGGGCGCGTCGCTCAAATCGTTCGATTATACATCTCCGGTCGCATCGGCGCAGGTCAAAAGCGCCATGATGCTCGCAGCGCTCCGTTCAGACGGTGTCTGCACATTCCGTGAGCCGGAACTGAGCCGTGACCACACCGAACGGATGTTGCGGGGGATGGGGGCACGCATCGAGGTAAACGGCCTTGAGACCAAAATATGGCCTTTGGAAAAACCGCTTTCGCCGCTGGATATCCGTGTGCCTGCCGATCCTTCCAGCGCTTTTTTCTTCGCCGTAGCGGCGGCGATCGTCCCCGGGGCATCGGCCCTGATCGAAGGGGTCACCCTCAACCCGACCCGTATCGAAGCGTTTAAAGTATTGGAAAAAATGGGGGCCAAGATCACCTATACCCTCACCGACGAGCGGTACGAGCCGATCGGCAACATTCGCGTCGAGTACGCCCCTCTTAAAACCGTTACCGTCGAGGAAAACATTGCGTGGCTCATCGACGAGCTCCCGGCTCTTTCTGTGGCCATGGCGTGCGCGGAAGGGAAAAGCGTCGTCAAAAATGCCGAAGAACTTCGGGTCAAAGAGTCCGACCGGATTAAAACGGTGGTTGATAACCTGAACCTCTGCGGCATCGAAACCGAAGAGTATCCCGACGGCTATGCGGTGATCGGCGGAGAGCTCAAATCCGCCACCGTGAACAGTTACGGCGACCATCGGATCGCCATGAGTTTCCTGATTGCGGGGCTGAGATGCGGGATGGAGGTCGAAGACGTCGAATGCATCAATACCTCCTTCCCTAACTTCTTTGAGCTCCTCGGCACTTTTGCGAAGGTAGAACGATGAAAATCGAGCTGGCCGAAAGTTACGGATTCTGTTTCGGTGTGAAACGGGCGATCAAAATTGCCGAAGAAAACCGCAACTCTTCCACCTATGGCCCGCTTATTCATAATGCCAACGAGATCGCGCGACTCAAAAACGATTTTAACGTCGCGTTGAGCGAAAATCTCGATACCTTCAAAGCCGGAGATACTGCCGTCATTCGAACCCACGGTATTCCCAAAGAAGAACTTGCCCTCCTGAACCGCCGCAACGTGAACGTCGTCGATGCGACGTGTCCTTACGTTACCAAGCCCCAGCAAATCGTCGAGGAGATGAGTACTCAGGGGTACGATATCGTCATTTTCGGAGACGAAGCCCACCCCGAGATCAAAGGGGTCAAAAGCTATGGTGTGGGCAACGTATTCGTCATCAACGCTCCCGAGGAGATCGATGCGCTTAAACTGCGCGAAAAAGTGGCCACCGTCGCACAGACGACCCGCAAGATCGAAGATTACCGACAAATCGTCGGAAAGCTGATGGAAACGCACAAGGAGGTGCGGGTATTCAACACGATCTGCAACGCGACGTTCGACAACCAGGATGCCGTACGCGCATTGGCCCAAAAAGCCGACGTGATGGTGATCATCGGCGGCAAAAACTCTTCGAACACCAAACAGCTCTACGCCATTTCCAAAGAATTCTGCCCTGACAGTTATCATATCGAGAGCAAAGACGATCTCGAGCCCGGCTGGTTCAGCGGAAAAGAGTTCTGCGGGATCAGCGCGGGAGCTTCGACACCTGATTGGATCATCGACGAAGTTGTCGAAGCGATCGAGCATCTTCGCCGATAGATTTCCGTTCCCCTCTTTTTCCTTCACGAGAAACGTATCCGTACTTTGTTGTCTGAGTGTCGATACACGTACCGCTGCAACGTCCGTACAACAAAACTGCAACACATTTGCAACTCTATCGTCGGATAATTCCACCACAGGGTAATACACCCGAATAATCATACAAGAGGATTCAATGATGAAGGGCAATCCGGATTAAAGTTCGCGTTTTCGTATTCTCAAAGGTGGAAAAATATCGCTTGTCGTGTCGGCATTGCTTGCAGGATCGAGCATCGCGTACGCCGCACCAAGCGGAGGCACCGTAACGACAGGCAGCGCAACCATCAGCCAAAACGGCAGCGTTACCACCATCAGCCAGTCTACCAACAAGGCCTCGATCAACTGGCAGGATTTCAGCATCGGCAAGAGTGAAACGGTCAACTTCGTACAGCCTTCCGCCGCCTCGGTTACGCTCAACCGTGTCATCGGGACCAACCGTTCTCTTATCGAAGGGGCAATGAACGCGAACGGACAGGTATTCCTCATCAACCCTAACGGGATTTTATTCGCCAACGGCGCACAAATCAATGTGGGGGGGATCGTAGCCTCTACGCTCAATATTACCGATGCGAACTTCCAATCAGGCAACTATGTCTTCGAAGGTAACAGCCAGAATTCGGTCCTCAACATGGGAACGATTACAGCTGGCAACGGCGGTTACGTGGCAATGATGGGTAAAACCGTAGCCAATGAAGGGACCATCGTTGCGACGATGGGGAACGTACAGATGGCGTCAGGCGAAAAGATCAGCCTCAATCTCAACGGCAACTCTCTCGTAAAGCTGACCATCGATCAGGGAACGATGGATGCCCTGGTAGAGAATAAAGGGCTTATCAAAGCCGACGGAGGTCAAGTCTACCTGACCACCCAGGCGCTCAACACCATCCTGGACGGAATGGTGAACAATACCGGGATCATCGAAGCGCAGACACTCGAAGACGTGACGGGCAAGGTCGTTCTTTTCGCTCACGGCGGGACGGCGGATATCGGCGGGACGATCAAAGCCGAAGGGGGATTCGTCGAAACGTCCGGGAAAGAGTTTACTATTGCCGACGGGACAACGGTGAAAGCCGGAGAATGGTTGATCGATCCGGTCAACATAACGATCGATTCAACACTTGCATCGGCCATTGAAACAGGCTTGGCCGGCGGTAATGTCAAAATTACGACCGATACGACAGATGGCACTCGCTTGGATACAACAAGCGGAGAAAGCGGTACGGATGGAAATATCAATGTTAATTCGGCCATTACATGGTCATCAAACAATACGTTGACCCTTTCGGCATACAACAACATCAATGTCAACGAAAATATCACCCATACGGGTACTTCGGCCGGCGGAATTATTTTTCTCTACGGGCAGGGAAGCAGTGATGGAGGCAGCAGTGCCTACAGCGTCGCGGGAGGCAAGACGGTTACCTCTCCGTCGATCCAATGGCGCAAGGGAAGTGACCTGGCCGGGACCCGTTATGCCGTTGTCAACGGAGATGTTTTTCTCGGTGGAAAATACATTGAAATCGGGATCAACCTGGCATCGGGAGGAAAATTCGGAACGACAAGCAAACCCAGCCTGTTCTTCGGGCGTCAAAGCGGTGCAGGCGTAGGGATGACGGGGGATGCTGACGGTTTCGGAACGGGGAGCGATCTTCGCATCGACTATTTTTTACCCGGTTCACCGTATGAAGCGTTTTCGGCACAGTACGAAATCGGCGGGACACCTACCACGGCAACAAATTTCGTATCGTCGGGCAATTCCGGAACGATCGTTTTGTCTCCTTTGGATTCAAGCGGTGTGATGGAAGCCGTTGTGACGACGACATTAGGCGGAAATCTCAAAACTGAACAAACGATTACTCTTGGAAAAGATAATAAGTATTTTAACAATGAGGTTAAATTGACGAACGTCGGAGCAACGGCCTTGGAAGACGTTACGTTCATCCGCAGTTTTGACCCTGACAATACTGTCGATATGGGCGGAAGTTATACCACGATCCAAAAAATAGATCAGAAAGTCTCGGCCGGCGATTCGGCTACGGTTGTCAGTGCGACAAGCCAGGCCGGCGATGCTTATGCGATTGCTTCCGGCGGCAATCAGTCCAAAATTATTTATTATACGACCGACAGTCGTGCCAACGTCGGTTACGGTTCCCCGTTTTTCGGCGGAACGGTAGCCAATATGCTGTCAACTGCGGCGACACAGTCCAAAGGGGATACCGCTACGGGCGACCGCGGTATCGGAATCATCCTTGAAGCAGGGAACCTTGCGACCGGGGGAAGCGCAACATTTAACTATCTGACGTCGCTCGATAACCGCGAAATGAGCACCATTCTCAGCGAACTGAATGTTGCCGGAGGAGCTTCGACTCCTACTCCGGCTCCGGTGCAGGAAACGACTACAAATTCTGCATCGGAAAAACAGGCTAAAAACGTTGTTACGACAATCGTAAATTCGACCGTTGCCCCTGCCGTGCCGGTCGTGCAATCTCCCGCAACGATGCCACAGCCGATTTCGGTACAGACACAGGCGCAAAACACCGCATTGCTTAAAACGATCATTCCGCAAAACGGTTCGGGTATCGGAAACTCTTTCGGTTTGGTCGGGACAAGCGAGGGGACGACTCCGGTTCAGACGGTAACGATGGAACAGCTTCAGACGGCCGCTACGGTACAGGGAACCGGCGATATCCGCGTACCGCTGGCCAACGACAGCCTGGTCGAATTGGTAAACGGGGGACTGAACCTTCCCAAAGGGGTCAGCCAGGAGTTTTACGTCGTTGCGGACAACGCTGTGAGCGGAAGCGGGAACAACGGAATGAACGTTGAGCCGAACAATGAAAATGAGAAAAGATAAGGATCTGCGATGATGAAACGAACCATTACCCTTTCCCTGCTGGCATCGGTCTCTTTGATGGCTGCCGCACCCACGACAGGAGACATCCTCCGCCAAGTGGAACAGCCGAAGCTTCCTGAGACACCCAAAGCGCTACCAAGTGTCGGAGCGGGGGAATACAAAGCGCCGCTTGAAGCCAAAGACACGGTAAAAGTCTTTGTAAAATCGTTCAAATTCAGCGGAAACACCGTTTTCGGATCGGACGTTCTGGCTGAACTGGTCAAACCCTACGAGGGGAAAGAACTGGGGATCAACGCTCTCAAAGAAGTCGCTTCGATCATCACCAAATACTACCGAGACCGGGGCTATTTCGTCGCCCGTGCCTACATCCCCGCGCAAAGCATGGAGAACGGCATCGTCGAGATTGCGATCATCGAAGGGACGTACGGATCGTTCGACATGAAAAACAGCTCTCTGGTCGATACCGCCGAAGTACAGGGATTCATGGACCATCTCAAGCAAGGTCAGATCGTCTCCACGATGAGCCTTGAGCGCCAGATGCTTCTCATCAACGATCTCTCGGGTGCGCAGGTGACCAACGCCGAAGTTTACCCGGGAGAGGCAGTCGGAACCAGCGACTTTCGCATCACCGTCTCCCCGACGCCCAAATACAACGGCTATGCCATAGTCGATAATTACGGAAGCCGCTACACCGGAGAGAACCGTCTGAGTGCGGGTGGTTACATCAACAGCCTCACCGGAATCGGCGATACCCTGAGTATAACCGGGCTCGTCTCCAACACCGCCGATCTCAAAAACATCCGCCTGGGGTACGATCGCCCGCTGGGATATTCGGGACTCAAAGGCGGGGTGAGCTTCAGCCTGACCGACTATACCCTCGATGAGATCGAGAACTACGACGCGTACGGACGGACCGACAGTTACAGCGCCTACGTCAGTTACCCGACAATCAAGACCCGCGCCCACACGCAAACCCTCGAAGCGTCGTACGATCATAAAGAGATGAAAGACAGCAGCGGAACTCCCGGAGCCCTCGACGAAGCGAAAAAACAGCTCGACGCCCTGACGCTCAAGGCAAGCGATAAACGTAATACCTCGCTCGCCGGCCTTCCCGGAAGCCTGTATGCTTCGGCGGGATACACGATCGGCCATCTGGGACTTAAAAACGGTACGGCCATCACCAACGATGCGGGGCTCAATTCGGGAGGCAACTACACCAAACTGGCCCTGAACGCATTGCACAGCCAGTACCTCAGGGACGGAATGACCCTCCAGAGCACTTGCAAAGCCCAAAAAAGCTTCGGTAACAACCTCGATTCTTCCGAAGATCTCTCGGTAGGCGGAACCAACGGCGTTCGGGCTTACGAAGACAGCGAACTCAGCGGCGACCAGGGGTATGCGATCAGCCTCGATTTGATCTACGCTCTCCCGTCGCTGCGGCAGATCAGCCATAGCACCAGCATCTTTTTGGACCATGCCAAAGTGTGGAAAAACGATACGACGTTTAACAGTGACGATAATATCCGCACGCTCAATGCCGTCGGGGTAGGGTATGCCATGAATTACGGCAATTTTGACCTTAAAGCAACCCTTGCGCACGGGTTCGGCGATGAACGCCGCCCCCAGAGCGAAGCGGAATTCCACACCAACTCCAACAAATTCCTCCTGCAGGGAATGATGCGGTTCTAATCCGGAGGGAAGAAGAAATTTTCTTCCCGTCCGCCTCTCCTTGCCTCCTCCTTTTCACCCCCTTTGATTTTTCCGTTTACGCGATATTTCATGCAAATAAAACCGAATCCAAGCATTTTTGCGCTATAATCAGCCAATTTTTAGTTACAAGGGATTAGGTATGGCTTTCGATAACGAAGCGTTCGAAGAAGAAAATTTTGCCGAGATGTTAGAGGCGTCTTTCAAAGAGCAAGAGTCTACTCGCATCACCGAAGGTGAAATCGTAGAAATCCAGGAGGGTGACAACCGCGCGTTGGTAGGCGTCGGCGAAAAACTCGAAGGGATCATTTCACTCGACGAGATCCGCGATGCGAGCGGCAAACTTCTTTTCAACGTCGGCGACAAAATTACGGTAATGATTACGGGACACTACAACGAGCGTCCGAAAATCTCGTATAAAAAAGTGCTGGAGCAGGAGAAAACGCTTGCGTTTATCAATGCGCACAAAGACGATTTCGAATCGGTCATCGTCGATGCGGTCGTGACCAAGAAAAACAAAGGGGGATACCTCCTCGAAGCGGACGACGTCCACTTCTTCCTCCCCCGTTCGCTCGCGGCGTTCAAAGAGAGCGACAACGTGATCGGCAAAACGGTTAAGGCCCAGGTCGTCAAAATCGATCCGGCCGAAGCTTCGATCGTCGTTTCGCGCCGCAAGCTCTTCAACGACGAGCGCAAGCGGAAAAAAGAGGTGATCGACGCCCTGATGGAAGAGGGGAAAATCATCCAGGGGACCGTCAAAAAGATCACCAGCTACGGTATGTTCGTAGACGTCGGCGGGATCGACGGTCTCGTTCACTACAACGAAATCAGCTACAAAGGGCCGGTCAACCCTTCCAAACTCTACAAAGAGGGGGATGAAGTAACGGTTAAAGCGATCGCGTACGATAAAGACAAACGCCATCTTTCACTCTCGATCAAAGCGGTTCAGCCCGATCCGTGGAAAGAGGTCGAAGAGGCTCTGGACGAGGGTGATACCATCACCGTTACCGTCAGCAACATCGAGCCTTACGGCGTATTCGTCGATCTTGGGAACGATATCGAAGGGTTCTTGCACATCTCCGAAATCACGTGGGACAAAAACATCAAGCACCCCAAAGATTACCTCACTGTCGGACAGGAAATCGACGTCGAAGTGATCGAAATCAATTCGAAAACGCATAAACTGCGCGTTTCGTACAAACGCCTTCAGCCCAAACCGTTCGAAGAGTTCATGAAAAAATGCAAAGAGGGCGACGTCGTCAAAGGGACGGTCACTTCTCTGACCGATTTCGGCGCATTCGTCAAAGTGGGCGGCGTCGAAGGGCTCCTGCACAACCAGGATCTCTCATGGGACAAAAACGTCAAATGCAAAGAGACGCTCAAAGTGGGTGACGAAATCGAGGTGAAAATCGCGAAAATCAACGCCGAAGACGAAAAAATCTCATTGAACCGCAAATCGCTCGAAGAGAGCCCGATCGATCAGTTCGCGGCAAACCATAAAATGAACGACGTCGTCAAAGCGACCGTACGCGACGTCAAAGATTTCGGCGTCTTCGTATCGCTCGAAGGGGGAGTCGACGCCCTGATCCGTAACGAAGACCTTTACCCCCTCGTCGCCGAAGAACTTCAGATCGGTCAGACGATCGAAGCGGCCATTCTCGTGATCGACGCCAAACGTGACCGTATCCGCCTCTCGGTCAAAAAGCTCGAGCGGATCAAAGATCAGGAAATGCTCAACGAAATCAACGACGATGAGTCGAACAGCCTGGGCGACCTGATCAAAGACCAACTGAAATAAGACCGATGCGACGGGTTGCCTACTGGCTGTTTCCTCTCATAGCAGCAGCGGTAGCCGCGTTCATCGTCATTTTCATGATCCAGATCAATCCCTCCGTTCCCCTTTCGGAACGTTTTTCGGGGGGCGGCGAAGAGACCTCCTCTTCCGCCGCTTCTGCCGAAGAAGAGAGCTGGCTGGAGCGTTTCTCCCGAAGCGAAGAAAAAGACTACCACTATCCCGTCAACGAGGTCCACATGGTTCTCGATGCGGGTGAGCATCCCGAAGTGCCGGCGTACCGGATGACGGTGCCGCTGAAAGACTCGTACGAACTTTTTTGCGTGAAACAGGAGCTTTACAACAAAGCGCTTCCGTATTTTCTGCAAAAAGAGGGTGACGCGATGACCCTCCTGGTCGATTCGAACGATGAGAAAACACTCGCATCTCTTGTAACAAAACTAAAAACCTACCAAATCACGGCGACGCTGTCGCCTTATACAGAGGAAAAGTAATGGAAAAATATAAAATTGTCGTATGTGACCATATCCATGAAGAGGGGCTGAACATTCTGCGCCGCGACGACCAGATCGAGATGGTTTTCGCCGCCGATATGGATAAAACGGCCCTTCTGGACGTCATCAAAGATGCGGATGTGGCCATTACCCGCAGTTCTACCGACGTAGACGACAAATTTATCAATGCCGTCAAAGGCAAACTCAAAGCGGTCGTACGTGCCGGTGTCGGTGTCGACAACGTCGATATCCCCGGATGTTCGAAAGAGGGGATCATCGTCATGAACGTCCCGACGGCCAACACGATCGCGGCGGTCGAGCTGACGATGACCCACATGCTCTCATGCATGCGGATGTTCCCGTATTCCCACGACCACCTCAAAAACCAGCGCGTCTGGAAACGGGAAAAATGGTACGGTTACGAGCTCAAAGGGAAAAAACTGGGGATTATCGGTTTCGGTAACATCGGAAGCCGCGTGGGTATCCGCTCCAAAGCGTTCGAGATGGACGTCATCGCGTACGACCCTTACATCCATCCTTCCAAAGCGACCGATGTCGGCGTCAAATACACGACCAATTTCGAGGATATCCTTGCCTGCGACATCATCACGATCCATACCCCCAAAAATAAAGAGACGGTCGGCATGATCGGTGCGGATGAAATCGCCAAAATGAAAGACGGCGTCGTCCTCATCAACTGCGCGCGCGGCGGGCTCTACGACGAAGACGCCCTCTATGACGGCCTCAAATCGGGCAAAATCCGTTTCGCGGGTATCGACGTGTTCAACAAAGAACCGGCAACCGACCATAAATTGCTCGACCTGGATAACGTCACCGTCTCTCCGCACCTGGGGGCTAATACATTCGAATCCCAGTACAACATTGCGGTCGAAGCGGCACAGCAGGCGATCGAAGCGGCCAAAGGGATCGCGTATCCCCACGCCCTGAACCTCCCGATTGATGAGACGAAGATCCCTCCGTTCGTCAAACCGTTCCTCGAAATGGTACAAAAAATCGGGTTCCTCAGCGCCCAGATCAACAAAGCCCCCATCGTATCGATCAAGGTGAGCGGCCGCGGCGAGATCGCCGAATACGGTTCATCACTGGCGACCTTTGCAACGGTCGGTGCGCTGGCAGATATGTCAGGGGAGACGATCAACTATGTCAACGCCGATTTCGTTGCCAAAGAGCGCGGGATCAAAGTCGAGTCCGAATCGCTTCCGGCGAGCACCGTCTATAAAAATCTCGTCACGGTGAAACTGACGACGGACAAAGACGTCATCGAGATCAGCGCGACGATGTTCGGCGACGACGTACAGCGTATCGTCGACATCAACGGCTTCGGCGTCGACGTCGAACCGACGGGGAATCTGATCCTCTTCAAAAACACCGACGTCCCCGGCGTCATTGGCCAAGTTGGGACCCTGCTGGGCGCCCACAACGTCAACATCGCCGACTTCCGCCTCGGGCGCAACAAAAGCGGCGAAGCGCTCGCCGTCATCATCGTCGATTCGGCCGTCAGCGACAAAACCCTCAAAGAGCTCGCAGCGCTCAACGCCTGCATCAGCGTCAGCTACGCACGCATCTGATCTTCCCCTCCCGGGGGAGAGCCTTTTCCTCAGCGATTTTTCGATTCTTTTTCCGCTCATAGCCTCGTTTTAGTCCCTCTGAGTTATAATAAAATACTTTTAAAATCGTGTGGAGTTTGAATGAGTACGGAAGAGATCGGGGCGATACTAAACGATAAAAAAAAGCTCCTCTCCGAAATCTATTTCGACCTTCAGGCGGCGTGTGAAGCCAAATACGGTCCCGATACCCTCGTCATTATCGAAGTGGGATCGTTTTTTGAAGTCTACGAGGTCAACAACGAGGAGATGAAGATCGGCAAGGCCAAAGAGGTCGCCGAGTTCCTCAACATCCAGCTCACCCGCAAAAACAAGACGATCCTCGAAAACAGCATCCAGAACCCGCTGCTGGCGGGGGTGCCTACGGTCTCGATCGAACGCTATCTTGCGCGGCTGGTGCAGTCGAAAAAATACACGATCGTCCTTGTGCGCCAGCAGGGCGAACCGCCGCATATCCGCCGCTATATCTCCAACATCATCTCTCCGGGTACGAACTTCGATTACATCGCCGAAGCGAGCGAAAACTACATCGCCTCGCTCCTGATCGATCAAAACCACGGCGTCTATTCGGTCGGGTACGCCGCGATCGACGTCGGGACGGGAAAAACCCTCATCAACGAGATACACGGCACCCGCGAAGACAAAACATATGCCTTGGACGAAGTGTTTACCCTCCTGCAAAGCTACCAGACCTCCGAAGTCGTCGTGACGTATTGCGACGATGCGATCGACGCCGAGGAGGTGTCACGCTATCTGGAGATCAATGCGCATCACCGCGCGAGCCTCAATGACAAACGGCTTCGGGTCGATTACCAGAACGAGCTCTTCGGACGTATCTACCAGATCCGCTCCCTGCTCAGCCCCATCGAGTATCTGGACCTGGAGCGTTTCCCGTACGCCTCCGAATCGCTGGGGGTGCTGATCAACGTGATTATCGATCACGATCACGCGATCATCGAAAAGATGAACCGTCCGACCTTTCTGGGAACGTCGCGCTACATGTATCTGGGGAACAACGCGGCCGAACAGCTGGGGATCATTTCGCGTGACGCGGACGAGATGACGCTGCTCAAACTGATCGACAAGACCTCTACGGCGATGGGAAAACGGCTGCTGCGCGAGCGGTTACTCAATCCGATCTGCGATCCGAAGCTCCTTGAAGAACGCTACGACCTGATCGAAAAAATGCAGCGCCATATCGCGCCGCTGGAGACAAAGCTCAAAGAGGTGTACGATCTTGAGCGGATACTGCGGCGGCTGAAGCTGGGAAAACTCCATCCCTACGAGCTGGCCTATTTTCATGCGTCGCTCACTGCGGCGGAGGCGTTGTTCGACGAGGCGAAAAAACTAGGCATCGCGTATGACAAATCAAGCGCTCAGGAGTGCGTACAGTGCGGCATCGAACTGCGCCGTGTCTTTGCCATCGAAACGTGTGCGAAGTTTCGGCGCGATCAGGTTGACGAGAACCTCTTCAACGAAGGGATCGATCCCGCCATCGATGCCCTCGAAGCGCTGCAGCGTGCCAACGAGGCAAAACTGCACGGCATCATCGAGCACATCGGTACTTTTTTCGAAGGAGAAGGGGGGCCGTATGCTTCCGTCGGATGGCTCGAGAGCGAGGGGTATCATCTGCTGATGACGCGCAACCGCTACGTGAGTGTGGAGGAGCAGCTCTATAACAGTTTTTTCACGCTGGAAGGGGAACACTACTTTTTCCGCGATTTTCAGGTTCGCAAGCTCAAAACGTCGGTGAAGCTCTCTTCGGCGCTGCTGGACGAACTCTCGATCGAGAACGCGGGAGCCAAATCGCGGATGCTCGCACAGGTACGCGAGCGCTACACCGAACAGCTGGAGCAGATCGAGCGGCGTTTTTCGCACGCGATAGAGCATCTGATCGGGTTTTTGGCGGTGCTGGACGTTGCTCTCAGCAGTGCGAAATGTGCCGCGCAGTACCGCTACGTCCGCCCCGAAATCGTCACCGATGGCAAAGAGGCCTTCATCGAGGCGGTGGGGCTGCGTCATCCTCTGATCGAATCGCGCGAGGAGAACGGGATATTCGTCCCCAACGACCTCTTTTTGGGCAAAGCGGGGAGCCAGTATTTCGATGAGCACACGACCATCGAGGCCAGCGGAGGCGAGGACGTCAAAGGGGTGTTGCTCTATGGGATCAACTCCAGCGGGAAGTCTTCGCTGATGAAAAGCATCGGCCTGGCCGTCGTGATGGCGCAGGCGGGGTTCTTCGTCCCGTGTGCGCAGCTGCGGTTCGCTCCCGTCGACAAGCTCCTCACCCGTATCGTCTCCAAAGACAACCTCTACAAAGGGCTCTCGACGTTTGCGGTGGAGATGCTGGAGTTGCGCAACATCTTCAACCGTGCGACCCCCAATACCCTGATCCTCGGCGATGAGATCAGCCACGGCACCGAAACCGAATCGGCGCTGGCCATCGTCGCCAGCGCGATCCTCAAACTCCGCGAGATCGGGAGCCTCTTCATCTTCGCAACGCATCTGCACCAGCTCTCAAGCTTGAACGAGATCCAGAAGGCCAAGGGGATCGTACTGCTGCACCTGGGGGTCTATTACGATGAAGCGGCCGACCGTCTCGTCTATGACCGCAAGCTCAAAAGCGGGAGCGGTTCGACGCTGTACGGTCTGGAGTTCGCCAAATCGCTTCATATGGACGAGACTTTCCTGAAAAAAGCGTACGAAATCCGCGGCCGGATCACCGACAAGACCCACGAGGCCTCGATGCTCAAACGGGAGAAAAAGAGCCGCTACAATACGAAGCTCTACCTCACCAAATGCGCATTGTGCGACGAGGCGGTTGACGAGGTACACCATATCATTCCGCAGGCGAACGCCGACGACGGCGGCGGGGTGGGGCATTTTGGCGTTAACCATCGCTACAACCTGATCCCGCTGTGTGCCAAGCATCACCGCCTCGTGCATGAGGGGAAAATCGCCGTTCACGGGTTTGTCATGAGCGAGGAGGGGCTGCGCCTGAGCTACAGCGAAAACACGTTAAAGGATGATCTATGAGCGTATTACTCGAATTCGCGATGTTTCCCACGAGCGACGAATGCCGCAAAGGTGCTTCGGTGTCCCATCAGGTGGCCAGGATTATCGATATGATCGACCGCTCCGGGCTGGCGTATCAGCTCACGCCGATGGGGACGATCGTCGAGTGCGCGAGCGTCAAAGAGGCGCTGGGAATCGTCGAAAAGGCGTACGAACGGCTCGAGGAGTGCGAGAGGGTTTATTCGACGATCAAGCTCGATATCCGCAAGGGGGAGCTCGGACGGCTGAAGGGGAAAATCGCATCGGTCGAAGAGAAGATCGGCCGCGAGGTGCGGCACTGATCAGGCCATTACGCGGCTGAGCGGACGGGAGTAGGGCTGTACGAGCTGAGCGTAGATTTTGGGAACGTCGATGATCGAGATCATCTCGTTGCCGAAATCCTCGGCGCGGTCGGGGATGATGACCGCTTTGGTCAGCGAGTTTTCGTTTTTGAGGACGTTGCTGTAATGGCTGATCGATCGCAGCGGTATTTCGGGGCTGCTGAAAATCGCATCGACGGCGAGCCCCAGATGGAGGAGCTGGCCGTCGATATCGGCTTTGACGACGATGATCGTATCGTGTTCCTTGTCGTATTTTTTCTCCATTCCCATCAATTTGGCGAGCGAAATGACGCTGACCATCCGTTTATCGAAACCGATCACGCCGAGGTTGTATTCGCTCGCGTGGAGGATCGGGGTCAGTTCCTGGTGCATGAGCGAGCAGACCACCTCTTTGGACTCGACCGCAAAGAGGGTGTTCCCGATAAAGAACGTCGAAATTTCGCACGTCTCCTCCAGCCCGCTGGGTTTGGGATAGACGTAAACGCGGCGCTGCGGCGTTTCTTCGTAGGCGAGGGCGCATTCGCCGATCGGGCGGAACAAGACGGCGATGACGTCGTTGCGGTATCCGTCGGTGTGTTTGTATTCGCGGTAACCGCTCGAACACGTCGCGCCTACCGCATAATACAACCCGTTATAGGCGATCATCTGGGCATGGCTTCGGCCGCAGGGAAGGTTGAGCAGCGATTCACCCAGTGCGATCGTGCTTCCCACCTCGATCGATGCGTCGGTGGAGGAAAGGACGCGCCCGCGCCGATCGACGAAGAGGGCGAACATTCCCTCTTTGATTTCCCCTTCTTCGTTTTTGGGAAGGATGTCGTCGAGCATGGCCTGAAATTGCGGTCTCGAATCGAAAACGATTCCGATGCCTCCGATACTCTCGCCGTTAAAATCGCGGATGCAGGCGTTGTAGACGTAAGTGTGGTCGTTGTCGTAAAACGGACTCGGTTCGAAATCCGAGACGATATACTCCTGCGTCGTCTGCAGGCGCAGGGCGTCGGATGCCCACGAGTGCCCCACTTTTCTCCCGACGTAATGTTCGTGCGCGCCGTTGGAAACGGCCTGGATCGTTCCGTCGCGGTCGTACACGAACATCGTCGCGTAGACCGTGTAGAGGGAGTTGATGTACTCTAGGATCGATCCCATTTTCGAACGCTCTTCGGACGAGAGGTCGCGTTGTGCCAAAGATTCGCGGAACGTCGTCGTCAGCGCCCACCAGCGGCAGTCGTTGGCCCGTTCGTAAAGGTTGCGGTCCATAATGTCGATTGCCAGGGAGGACTGGAACCGGAGGTCTTCGAGATAGCGCTCCAGCATCGCGGTGTTAAGGTTGGTGACGGTTTGCTCGAATACTTTTTTGGTCTCCTCGCCTGTTTTGGAGATTTCGCCCAGCAGCGCTTTGGTAAACGGGTTCTCCTTGTTCGACGCATTGGCGATCTGGACGTTGCCGTTCCACACGGTAATGTCGAGTTCGGTCTGGATCTTTTTGGCTTTGTCGAGGATCTCTTTGAGCTCCTGCGGGAAGTATTCGGTCGTATTGGCGACCTTTTCGAACATCGGGTCGTTCGAGAGGGACGAGTGCGACGACGAACGGAACGCAAGGTGCATCGGGACCATCGCGTGGCCGATCCAGCCGGGTCCCGTGTATCCCTGGTATCCGGTCGTCAAGACCGCTTTGTAAAGGTATTCGAACCCCGCGTAATAGGTCTGGTGGGTCGGCGAATTCTGCGCTTCGAGGTGTGATCCGACGGGAACGTGATAGGGTGAGGACGATGCGATGACGCTGCCGTTTTGATCGAGCAGCTCCAGGGCGATGTAGGGGTTTTCGCGCGTCAGTTTATGAAAAATGCTCCGCAGTTCGTCCTCGAACCGGAAAACGAGGCACAAGACCCCCAGCGCTTCGTCGGTGTCGGGATCGCTGACGCGGTACGAATAGATCAGCGAAGGGCGGTTATGGGTCAGGTCGCTGGGGCGGAAGGTCTCGACGTATCCCTGATGGGTCTGCAGCGATTCGTGCAGCAGGGGGTCTTTGGTCGCGCCGATGGGGTTGTCGTGATCCAGCTGCACCAGCACGCGCCCTTTGGTATCGAGCAGGATGATGTTCTCGTAGACGCTGTATTTGGCGACGTATTCGGCGAAACGCTGCGTAAGGGCCTCTTTTTTCTCCATTTTCAGCTGGCGCAGTTCATCGGAGATCGAAAGCTCGGCCATTTTCAGGAACTGCAGGTAATGGCGGATATCGTCGTCGGTACAGAGAAAACCGATATCGGCGGTTCGCTCAAACAGGTTGCGGATCAGGATGTCGATCGCCGACTGCGCTTTGGACGAGAGCTCGTCAAGGCTCTTGTTAAACGTCTCCTGGATCAATCGGACCAGCGGCTCGTCAAGCAGGTCTTCGAACGCTTTGCGCGTTTCGCTGGTGTCCATTCCGATGTTGGACATGCTTCCCAGCAGGGTCAGCAGGTCCCATTTGTCGGAAAGGGAACTCATATTTTTTTCAAAATTCTGGACATCGGACATGTAGCCGATGAGGTGGTCGCGGTGCATCAAAACTCCTCGTTATTTTGCTGCGACAGTATAAAAGGCAATCAGGATGAATAAGCCGCCGTATTGATTAATTATTAGACAGTTTTGTGATTATTACACTGCGGTTACGGTCAAAACGGTTGTGTTGGATGCGTCGCATCGGTGGGGTCGCGGGTTTTCGCGCAAAGCAAAACCCGCCTGATGAGAAAATAACCAGTCGTGAAGGACGATTACGACGAACAGCTCAGTTTGAGGTTTGTCAGGGGATGGGGGGTAGGGTGCGCGTAACGTTCGAAGCGGGGGTGTTCGCCATACGGGTCGCGCGCGAGGACCAGCAGGTCGTCGACGAGCGAAAAATCTTCTTTGCGGGCTTGGTCGATCGCTTCTTGGAGGATGTGGTTTTTCAGAACGTATTTAGGATTGGTGCGGAGCATCTCCTGATGCCGTTGCGCCGTCGTTTTGCGGTTGTCGGCGAGTCTGGCCTCGTAGACATCGAGCCACTCTTCCAGCACCTCTGGAGTGAGGCTGAGGGCAAGTAACGCCTCGCGCTCCCCGTCAAAACGGCTGAGGGTACGGAAAAACGGGGTCATGTCAACCCGACCGCTCTCGAGTACGCGAAACAGAGACCTGAAGAGCTCGGGATCGTCTTCACGGGGTTCTTCGAGCCCCAGCTTGGCACGCAGGAGCTCCGTTAACTTGGCGCTGAACCATCCGGCGTAGCGCTGCAGCTGTTCTTCGAGTTTCGCCTGCGGTATCAGGGGAGAGAGGGCGAGGGCGAGGCGCTGGAGATTCCACAAGCCGATTCCGGGCTGGCTGTCGTAGCTGTATCGCCCGTAGGTATCGGTATGATTGCAGACGTAGCCGCTTTCGAACGTATCCATAAACGCGAAGGGGCCGTAATCGATCGTGATCCCCGCCGCCGACATGTTGTCGGTATTCATGACGCCGTGGTTGAATCCGACCGATTGCCACCGTGCGATCAGTTCGGCGGTGCGTCGGACGATTTCGCCGAACATCGCAACGTAGGGCTCCGGGCCGTGTGCGAGTTCGGGGAACGATTCGTTCAGCAAAAAATCGGCAAGTTTTTCAAGCTCGGCATGGCGGTTCGAGTGAAAAAAATACTCGAAGCTCCCGAACCGTATCCACGAAGGGGCCATTCTCATCACGATGGCCCCTGTCTCCCACCGCTCCCTGGCTACCGGCTCATCAGAGGTGATTATGGCCAGGGCGCGGGACGTGGGAATCCCCAGACCCGCCATTGCTTCGCTCATGAGGTATTCCCGGATGGAAGAGCGCAAAACGGCCCTTCCGTCCCCCTGACGGGAATAGAGGGTTTGCCCCGAACCTTTGAGCTGAAGGTTCCATCCCCCGGTTTTACCCAGGTTGATCGCGCGGCCGTCGCCCAGTCGCGGAACGTAGTGGCCGAACTGGTGCCCGGCGTAACACATTGCGTAATATCGGCCGCCCTTGGGGAGTAACCGGCCGTTGAGGAGCGATACGAGTTCTGCCGCTTCCAGGGTATCGGGCGAGAGCCCCAGCAGGCGCGCCGAATCGGGATTATAGCTGAGGAGCCTCGCGTTTTTGAGCGGGGAAGGGGTTGTCTCATGGTAAAAAATCGGACCGAGATCCAGATACGGGGCGGTCAAAACGAGATCGGATAATTTCATGCAAGAGTTTTACCCCAAAAAGATAAAACTACGAGCCGCTTTTGAAACGAGATGAACCGTTTTAGGATTCAATGAAGAGTTGCTTTTCGTCCCCTTCGAGCCGCAAACGGATGTGCGTCGCTTTGCCCTGCGGGGTTAGGGCGTATTCCTCGGAAGTTTTGGAATCGATGAAACTTACCCGTGTATGGCCGTCGTAGACTCCGTGGTGGGTGATGGTCGCATGCAGGTCCGCCTCGTAGAGTTTATCGAGCTCCGCGCGCAGGGCGTTGAGCCGTTCGTTTTCGTCGTTGAGCCGTTCTTCTTCCTGCTTGAGGTTATCGGCTTCCATCCGGTACTGCTGAAGCCGGATGATATCGGCGCGCATGGGCGCGGTACCGCTTTGGACGGCGTCTTTGATCCGTTGCTGGAACACTTTGATCCGGGAACTTTTCTCTTTAAAGGCGACCTCTTTGGCGATGAACTCTTTGCTTTGCTGCTGTAGACGGGAGGTTTTCGTGCGGATCTCGAGCTCGAGGGATTCGGTTTTGTCGTGGTAGGTTTCGATCGCCTGCGGGTTGATGATCAGGTTGTTGCCGTCCCCCTCGATCGTCTCGACCGTAATCGATTCGAGAGCGGTGATTTTCGCGTTCGAATAGAGGGTCTCGACTTCGACGACGCGGCCGACGATCTCTCCCCCCACCATTTTTTTGACGCGGACGATGTCGGCTTCGACTTTTCCGATTTCGAGAATCTCGATAACCGCTTCTTTGGCCTTGAGATTTCCCCGGTGCAGATGGATGTTGGCCGTTTCGGTCGCCTGAATCTCCGATTTTTTGTGCGTCTGGGCACCGATGTGAAGTTCGCACGCCTGGATTTTCGCATTCGCCCCGACAGTACCGCTCACTTTGAGTTTCTGGACGTCGATGTTGACTCCCGTGCCGACGGAATCTTCGGTCGCCTCTTTCTTTTTGATGCTCAGTGAAATCTCTTTGTCGGTTCCCGCTTCAATCGAACCGGTTTTACGCATGGAAGCCGCTTCGATCTGAAGCTCCTGGGAGATGCTGAAAACCCCTTGTTTGCGCTGGAGGTATCCCGATACCCGGGCAAAAAAGCGGATACTCCCTTCGTCTTGTTCGGCAACGATCGTATCGTCGTCGATCAGGATGAGGCCCGCATGGCGTACGAGCGGTTCGGGCATGGCGATGTGCTGCCCGTCGCATCCTCTGCCGTCCAACCCGTTTTTGGGAAGGATGTATTCGAGCAGGAGGTCTCCGGGGTGAACCCCCTCGATCATGCTGTTGTTTTTGCGGAGATTTTTGTAGTGGAGAATCACCTTGTCATCCACCGGCGTAACGGGAGGATAAAACTCTCCGACAGGGAGACGGTAAGGGGCGCTTAGCCCCCCTTCTTTCTGGAGCTTCAGGAGGAGGCGGTTGACCTCTTTGTCCAGATTCTGTTCGTACAGTCCGATCAGGAATCCGTGGCGGAGCTGGCGGTTCCGAATCGCTTCCTTGATCCAGTCCTGGACCCCTTTTTTGAGCGGAATGACCGATTTGGGGTCGATGATGGCGACGACTTTGCTTTTGTATTTGTCGCTGGCAAGGCTGAAGCGGAGATTGAGAAACGGATGGGGTTTGACTTCGCGGATGCGTACCTGATACTCCTGCCGGAGCAAAAAGGTACTCGAACGGATCTCTACCTCGGTTGTTTCGGTCAGGAGGTCTTTGCCTTTCAGCAACTGCCACTCTTCGTCCACCGTCCCCTGATAATAGGTCGTGTAAGAGAGGAGGTCGAAGTCGAAACCGTCGGCCGATATGCCTTGTTCGTTCGCCACTTCGAGCAGCGTGTTCATGACGTTATCGGTAAGTTTGACGACCGGTGAAAAGGTAGACAATCAAGGCTCCATAATCGAAACTGCTTTGCGCTCCTTGAAATCGAAATGGCGTTCAAGATCGGAATTGTCGATCAAAACGGGTACGACGACCAAGGATGCGATGACTGCCGCTATTGTACCAAAAATAAGCGAAACGCCAAGCCCCCCGAAGACCGCATCGCTGGCGAGTAGCGTCGATGCGAGAATGATCGCCGCCGCGGTGAGGAAAATCGGCTTGGCGCGGGTCGCCGTCGCGTAGGCGATCGCCTCTTTTTTGTGCATCCCTTTGTCGACCATGAGCGATTTGGTAAAGTCGATCAGCAGGAGCGAGTTGCGTGAACTGATCCCGATCAGGGCGATGAAACCGATCAGCGACGTGGCCGTCAGGAAGAAAGTGTCGGCGGTGAAGAGATCGACGATCCCGTGCCCGACGATAACACCGATGATCGAGAGAAAACTTCCCAGCAGCACGATTCCGCTGAGGACGAAGCTTTTGTAATAGACCACCATCAGCAAAAAGATGAGTACCAGCGCCGCGATAAAGGCTCCGCCCAGATCGACGAAGGTATCGAGGGTGACCTCCATCTCTCCGTCCCAGAGCAGTTCGTAGATTTTCCCCGTTTTTTTGTCGGTCAGTTCGAGGTTGAACAGCCCGATTTTGCGGATCTCGTATTCGTCGTCAAACGTTTCGAGGATCATGTTGCGCGCATCCATCAGGGGATAGACCTGCGACACCATGTCGGTTTCGGCCAGGACGTTCGTCATCTGGTGGAGGTTTTTGGACATGATCATCGGGTTGGATTTGACCGGGACGATTTCCACCACTTCGGTGATGGGGACCATCATCCCCATCTGGTTCATCAGTTTGAGCCCCGCGAGTTTGTATTCGATCGCCGTTTTGTCGCGTGAGGCAAACTTTTTTCCCTCGGGTGTCAACGTCAGGAAAATCGGGATCTGGTCGGTCGCTTTCTGGGAATTCTTGACCGCGACCCCCATCCCTTCGAACGCGAGGTACAACACGTCGTTGACGTGTTTGACGTCAAGTCCCGAAAGGCTGATCTTGTCGGTGTTAACCCGCACTTCGAACTTGTCGTAGATCTCGTCTTGCATGATGTCGATGTCGACGAGCCCTTCGGTTTGTTTGAAGACTCCTTTGACCCGTTCGGCGAGGTGGCGGATCCCCTGCGCATCGTTTCCGTAGATTTCGGCGACAACTGCGGCCATGGTCGGAGGACCCGCGGGAGGTTCGATGAATTTGATGCTGGTCCCCGGATAGAGGTTTTCACACTGTTTGACGATCACCGGACGAAGCCGTTGCACCATCATGTAAGAGGGTTCGTCGCGGTCGTGTTTTTTGGTCAGGTTGACGACGATTTCGGAGACGTTCTCGCTGTTTTTAAAGTGCGATCCCTTGATGAGTCCCGCGAAATCGAGCGGCGAACCGGTTCCGAGGAACACTTCGGCATCCAGCGCCTCGGGCTCGTTTTGCAATACCCCCACCACGCATTCGCTTACTTGGCGGGTCTGTTCGATCGAACTGCCTCCGGGGAGGTCGACGTAGACGCTGTAGGTGTCGTTGTTTTTCCCCGGCAGCATTTTGGCCAGAACAAGTTCGGTGGGGATCAGCGCGACCGAAAAGACGAACGCCCCGAGCGTTCCCCACAGCACCTTTTTCTTTTTGGCGGGGTCGTTGAGGATGGAGAGCAGATAATTTTCAAATTTTTTATACATCAGTGAGCCTCTGCGTGGTGGTCGGGTTTTTTAAGAAGCCGCACGGCAAGGTACGGGGTGAAAATATAGGCGACAAACAGCGAAGCGATCAGCGCAACGGGGACGTTGGCGGGGATCGGTTTCATGAACTGCCCCATCATCTGCCCGACAAACGCCATCGGTACCATCGTGAGGATAATCGCCAGCGTCGCGATGTTCGTCGGTGCGCCGATCTCGTCGGTGGCCTCGATCATCAGCTCGTCGGCGTCCTGATCGGCGGCGTGCGCGGAGTGGAAATGGCGATGGATGTTTTCGATGACGATGATCGCCGCATCCACCAGCAGCCCCAGCGAGAGCAAAAACGCAAAGAGGGTGATCCGGTTGACCGTCTGCCCCGTGATGTAGGCGATGAAAAGGGTGATCGCGAGGATCGCCGGGACGGTGAAGGTGACGATCAGCGATTCGCGCCATCCCAGGACGAAGATGAGGAGGATGGCGATGATGACGATCGAGAGGATCAGGTGAAAGACCAGCTCGTTGACCGCTTCGTTGGCCCGTTCGCCGTCGTTGCGGGTGATGACGTAGCTGATCCCCTCTTTTTTCATCTGTTCTTTGTATTTTTCGAGTTCCTCTTTGACCGAATCGGCGATCACGACCGCGTTGGTCCCCTGAAGCTTCGAGACGGTGAGGGTGACCTGGTCTTTGAGCGGCGAAAATTTCCCCTCTTCGCCGCGCACGGTGACGAGTGCCGATTTAAAGTTCTGGATATCGCTTCCGGCGGTCACGGTGGCCACGTCGCGCAGGTAGATGGCCGAACCGCCGTATTGGGCGACGATGATGTTGCCAACGTCGTCGATGTTTTCGATCGCGTTGCGGACCCCGATCATCACGATTTCGTTGCTCTGGGTTTTCCCTTTGATCTCGGGGACGTTGTAGGCCAGTGACTGCGTTGCCTGGACGATCTGCCCCAGCGAGAGGTTGTAGCCGGCGAGGCGGTTCATGTCTACCAGGACGTTGAACTGGTGTTTTTTGGCCCCTTTGATGTCGGTGACCGCGACGTTGGGGAGGCCGTTGATGTGATGCTGGATCGCTTTGACGTGATCGTAAAGGACGGTCGGGTCCATTTTCGGGTCGTTCGCGTAGAAGGCGACCGAAAGGACGGGGATGTCGACGTCGATATCCAGCGGCTTGATGATCGGCTGCATCGCCCCTTTGGGGAGGATGCTCATGTTTTGCATGATCTTGTCGTAGATTTTGAGGTTCGAGTCCTCTTTTTCCTCGCCGATGTAGAAGGCCGCGTTGATCACCGCGACATTGTCCATCGCCATCCCGTGGATGTGCTCGATCCCCTTGACCTCTTTGAGCTTGCGTTCGAGCGGCTTGACGATGACGTTTTCGACTTCGCTGGCGGTGGCTCCGGGGAGGGCGATGATGACGGTAGAACCGCTGACGACCATCTGGGGATTCTCTTCGCGCGGCATAAGCATCAGGGCGATGTAGCCGATGACGAGGAGAAAAATTCCCAGAATGGGGGTCAGGGGATTGCGGATGAACCCTTTGGCGAGTTTACCGGCAATGTCTTTGGGCTGGTAGGCGTTCGGTTGCATGGCTACCCCTTACTGGATCTCGACGGTAGCGTACATACCCGGGTAGACGGTTTGTTTGGCCGAAAACGATACCTTGATGCGGAACGTGTGGGTCATCGGATTGGAGCTTGGGATGATCGCGCTGACCTTTCCGATACCGGTGTACCCGACCGAGGGGATTGATACTTTGACCCGTTTGCCCACGGGAACGAGCTTGAGGTTGTTTTCGGCGACTTCAACCTCGATTTTGAGCGAGTTCAGATCGGCCAGAACGATGGCGGGCATCCCGGGCATCGCCATTTCTCCCACTTTGATGTTTTTGGAGATGACGACCCCGCTGTTGGGAGCGGTGATGCGGAGGTAGTTGTACTGGTTGTTGACCTCTTTGAGGCGTGCTTTGGCCTGATTGACCTGGCGCTCGGCGATCGCGATCATGTTCTGGAGGTTTTTCTTGGAAAGTTCGAGGTTTTCGACCTCGTATTTACTCACCATGTCTTGCTGCAAAAGGCGTTTGTTACGTTCGAGATTCAACTCGAGGTTGGCGTATTGGTTCTGATACATTTGGAGCGAAAGTTCCGCCTGGGCGATCCCCAGCTCGACCTGTGTTTTGGCCGAATCGATCTCGCGTGAATCGATCGTATAGAGGAGCTGTCCTTTGGAAACGCGGGAGCCTTCGGAGACGTTCACGCTCGTCACGAAGCCCATGTTACGGCTCGTGATCATTTTCTGGTTGTCGCTGATGACGCTTCCCGAAAGGTTCAGTCCCGCGGCGGCGAGGGAAGAGGCGAGGGCGATGGTGGTGATGAGAAATTTCATTATTTGACTCCGTTGCTAAGTTTTTCGAGGGCGAAGATACGTTCGTTGCGCTGGTTTTTGACCATTTGAAGGTTCAATATCTTTTCAATCTGCTGGGACTGTTTGACGATGACGTCGCTCATCGACGCGAGGTGCTCGTGATAACGCCCTTCGTAATTGCGGTAAATCTGGCTGGCGAGTTCGAGCTCTTTTTCAAGGCTCTTGACCTGCGCGTTGAGGCTTTCGATTTCGGTGCGGATCTTGTCGTATTGCAGGGCGATTCCCTTACGGGCCAGTTCGACCTGCGTTTTCGTTTTCAGCCGTTCGATCCGGGCTTTTTCCAGCGAAGCGCCGTCGACGCCTCCGTTAAAGAGATTCCACGTCAGACGCGCTCCGAAGGTATAGCCTTTGTGGTCTCCAAAATCTCCGCCGAACGTGTCGTCCGCGGTGGCGGTTTCGGCAAAAGCACCGATCTGGGGCAGGAAAGGAGCATACGCCAGATCGACCATGCTTTCGCGCACTTCGAGCCCTTTGGACGCTTTCTGGAGGTCGATGTTGTTGGCGAGTACGTCGTCTTCGCCGACGGCGGAAGCGGGATAGTCGCTGCGGGGAAGTTCGATTTCATTCACGTCGCGGTTGAGGAGAAAACTGATGTAATGGTACAGCAGTTTTTTGTTTGCTTCCATTTCGCTCAAGCTCCGTTCGACGTTCGCTTTTTTCGCCTGCACTTCGAGAAGGTCCACTTTTTTGGCGTACCCTTCGGTGATCATCATCTGGGTCGTCCGCTCGAGGGTTGCGATGTTGTCGCGGATGATGCTCATGTGGTCGATGCTGTTTTGCAGCAGTGCCATGTCGTAATAGCTTTTGCGCAGCTCGTAGCTCTTTTCGGTTTTCACCTGCTCGGCGTCGAGTTTTTTGATTTTTTCCATTTTTTCGGCGATGTCGCCGTACGCGCTGAGTTTTCCTCCGGTATAGACCGGAAGCATGTAGGTGAGTTTGGTCTGGAAATAGTTATGGTAACCCGGATAGTTCAGGTGCTTGGGAGGCTTGGTGTACAGATCGGGCGCACCGGCCATCTGGTTGGCGACGAACTCGTCGGCGCTGAAATCCCCGAACGTCGCTTCGCGGGAGCTGAGTTTGAAGCCGAAAACGTTGCTGGGGTCGTTGGAACGGCTGAACGTCTGGGTCAGGTCGAGTGAACCGAAGTGGTAGCCGCGGGCGATGTCGACGTCGGTCTCGGCGGTTTTGGCATCGAGATCGGCCGTTTTGATTTCGAGGTTTTGTTTGTGCAGAATATCGAGCGCTTCGCCCAGGCTCAGCCCCGCCGCCTGCAGGTGGCAGGAGGTAAGCAGCAGCGATGCGGACAGGATACGGGATAGTACTGACATAAAGGTCATCCTTGTAACTATTTGTGTTAATAATCAAATGTATAAGTATTATTATACACGTTTGCGTATTGGATCAAACTAAAATCCGGGCGGAACAAACCGCTCAAGCGGATGAATAGTGTACCATAAGTTACACTTTGTTTGAAATTCGTCGCCGTTTCGGGTAAAATTCGCCCACAAAAGAATCGCAAGGAATCAGAAAATGGCAACAATCGGCATGGGTGATATCAAAAAGGGCGTGCGTCTGGAAATCGACGGCAACCCGTTCAAAGTCGTCGAATTTCAACACGTCAAACCGGGTAAAGGGGCGGCGTTCGTCCGTATGAAAGTCAAAAACTTCAAAAACGGCAAAGTGATCGAAAAAACGGTTCACGCCGGTGATAAATTCGAAGTGCCGAACATGGCGCACAAAACGATGCAGTTCCTCTACGACGACGGCGAAATGCTTCAGTTCATGGATAACGAAAGCTACGAACAGCTCGGTCTGACTTACGATCAGTGCGAAGAGGCGATGAAGTGGATCAAAGACGGTACGAACGTCCAGATGGTTTTCCACAACAACGAAGCGATCAGCGTCGACGCCCCTGAAATCATGGAACTCAAAATCGTCGAAACTCCGCCGAACTTCAAAGGAGATACCTCCAGCGCCTCCAAAAAACCGGCCACCCTCGAAACGGGTGCGGTCGTTCAGGTCCCTTACCACGTTTTGGAAGGCGATATCATCAAAGTCAACACCGTCGAGGGCGAATACCTCGAAAAAGTGAAATAACTTCCCTTTTTTCCTTCTTCACAGCGGGGCTTGACCCCGTAACTTTCTTTTTGTATCATTCACTACTATTATCTGAAGAGATCAGCCACTCCAGCCGACAAAGGACCTCCCATGCCCAAAGTATTAGTTCCCCTTGCCGAAGGGTTCGAAGAGATCGAAGCCATTAGCGTTGTCGACGTGATGCGGCGCGCGGGGATCGAAGTCGTTTTGGGTTCCCTGGATGAAAGGACGAACGTGAAAGGGGCCCACGGCATTCACGTTCAGGCCGATCAGAGTATCAAAGGGATTCATGCGGACGACCTCGACATGATCGTACTCCCCGGAGGATGGGGCGGTACGAAAGCCCTCGCGGCCGATGAACAGGTGCAGGCGCTGCTCAAAGCGATGGACGCGAAAGAAAAAGGGATCGGGGCGATCTGCGCCGCACCGTTCGCCCTCGAAGCGGCAGGAGTGCTCAAAGAGGGCTATACCTGTTACCCCGGCATCGAAGAAGAGATCAAAACGGGGGGATTTACCGCCCGCAGCGATGTGGTCACGAGCGGGAACGTCATGACGTCGCGCGGCCCTGGGACGGCGATTTGCTTCGGTTTGGCCATCGTCAAAAAACTGGTCGGGCGCGAGGCGTGCGAGAAATTGCGCAACGGTCTGCTGGCGGGTTACTGTGCGGATTGTTAATGTCGGCTGGGTACTCGGCATTGCCCTGTGCGCCCAGGCTGAAAACCGTTTTTCTCCGACCGAAACCCTGACGCAGGAAGAGGCGGTCAAATACTGCCGGGAACTCGGACCGGGCTGGAGAGCGATGGAGATCGGCGAACTTTTCGCACTGCCCTCGGGGGCCCCTTTGGGCGAAAACTTCAGCTACTGGTCGGCAAACCAGGGGCCCTCGGATGAGACGATCATCGGCAGCGGCAGCGAAGGGGACGGCGGGATCATCGCGACGGTGGGATACGCTTTTTATCCCAAAGAGCGCAACATCACCCTCTCTCCGCCTACGAAACGGATCGCCGCCGCCTGTACCGATGCCCCGAAAACCGTTCGAAAACGCGATTACGCTCTGACGCCCGAAGGGACGCTGGATCGTGACAACGCTTTGCTGTGGCATGCGTTCGACGCGACCGACAAGCGGGTCAAGTATACGTTCGACAAAGCCGAAGAGATGTGTTCAAACCTTTCCCTGCATAACCGTAGCTGGCGTCTTCCGACCCTTGACGAACTTTACGGAATCGTCGATTATGCCCGGTTCCGCCCAACGGTCGACATGAAATTTTTCGGTCCGATGATGCACCGTTATTACTGGACATCCGACACGCTCAACGCGCAGGAAGCGTATGTCGTCGGTTTCAAACTCGGTTCGGTCGCCACCGTCCCCAAAAGCGAAGAAGCCCACGTCCGGTGTGTGAGCGAATAGCTCACAAATCGGGTATAATACGTTTTAATAAACGGAAAATCCGTAAAGCTCTCTGATCTCTGCACTCGTTCTCCGCTTTCAAACACCTAAAGGAAACCAAACCTCAATGTCATTTACCGAACTCAATCTCTCCGCACCGATTCTCAAAGCGGTCTTGGAAGAAGGATACACTACCCCGACGCCCGTACAGGCCCAGGCGATCCCCTACATTCTGGAGGGCCGGGACATGCTCGCCGGAGCCCAGACGGGGACCGGCAAAACGGCGGGTTTTACCCTGCCGATGCTCGAACTCCTCTCTCGCAATCCGCTCAAGGGGCCGCGCCGCGTCCGGGTCCTGATCCTCACTCCGACGCGCGAACTCGCCGCACAGGTCGGCGAGAGCGTCAAAACCTACGGTAAATACCTCCCGTTCAAAAGTGCCGTTATTTTCGGCGGTGTCGGGATACAACCCCAGATCACCACGCTTCGTAACGGTGTCGATATCCTCGTCGCCACCCCCGGACGGCTGCTCGATCACGTTTCGCAGGGGACGGTCGATCTGCGTCATGTCGAGATGTTCGTTCTCGACGAAGCCGACCGGATGCTCGACATGGGATTTATCAAGGATATCCGCCGTGTCATCGCGATCCTGCCGGCCAAAAAACAGAATCTCCTCTTTTCAGCGACCTATTCCGATGAGATCAAAAAGTTGTGTGAATCGATTCTCCGCAATCCGGCGGTCGTCGAAGTGGCGCGCCGCAACACCTCGAGCGAACTGGTCCGCCAAAGCGTCATCCTCGTCGACTGCAAGCGCAAAAGCGCGCTGCTGGGGAAACTGATCGCCGACAACCGATGGGAACAGGTCCTCGTTTTCACCCGCACCAAGCACCAGGCGAACAAGCTCTCCGAGTATCTCCAAAAAATCGGGATCACCGCCGCCGCGATCCACGGCAACAAAAGCCAGGGTGCCCGTACCAAGGCGCTGGCCGATTTCAAAAGCGGCGCGGTGAAAATCCTCGTTGCGACCGATATCGCCGCACGGGGTCTGGACATCGACCAGCTCCCCCACGTCGTCAACCTCGAACTTCCCAACATCGCCGAAGACTACGTCCACCGGATCGGCCGTACCGGACGGGCGGGGAACGCCGGAGAAGCGGTATCGCTCGTGTGCGTCGATGAATACGATTACCTCAAGGGGATCGAAAAACTGATCAACCGCAAACTCGACCGCACCATCATCGAAGGGTTCGAACCCGATCCATCGATCAAAGCCGAGCCGATCCAGCAAGGACGCGGCGGCGGGGGAGGACGTGGCAACGCCCCTCGCTCCAAACCCCGTGGGGATAAGCCGCAAGGCGGACACAGAGAACCCCAGAAACGCGAATCCCGCACCCATCACGGCGAAAGCCGCCGGGGACACTAACGGATTATGAAAATCCTCGTCGACGCCGATGCGTTTCCGAACGCTCTTAAAGAGATTCTCCTGCGTGCAGTGCTGAAGCGTCAGATCACCACCGTTTTTATCGCTAACAAACGGATCGGTATCCCCGATGCACATCATGTCTCTATGGAGGTGGTCGCGCAGGGACCGGACGAGGCCGATCACCGGATCGCCGAACTGTGCGAATGCAACGATCTCGTCATCACCGCAGACATCCCTCTGGCCGACCGGATCGTGACCAAAGGGGCCGTCGCCCTCGACCCGCGCGGCACGATCTACGATGAGAACAACGTCAAACACCTGCTGGCGATGCGCAACCTGATGGAGGAACTCCGCAACGCGGGGGAGATCACCGGAGGGCCCAGTGCCATCGGGGAAAAAACGGTGAGAGCGTTTGCGGACGGACTGAACAAACTGCTTTCAAAACCGCGCTAGTTTTTTTTCTCTTCCAACACCGCATACGTCCCCGTCGCGAACGCGACGAGGTTCTCTCCGTCGTGAAGTTCGATGGTGACGAACGACGTCTTTTTTCCCTGACGGATCACCTTTGCAAGCGCGCGCAGATGGCTTCCCGCGGCGGGCTTGAGGTAGTTGATCTTGATCTCCATCGTGACCGAAGTGAAGCCCTCGGGGAGGTTGGAGACGGCGGCGTACCACCCCGTGTTGTCCATCAGCGTCGAGATGACCCCGCCGTGGATGAACCCGAGGTGCTGCAGATGGCAAGGCATGGTGGAAAGCTCGACCTCGGCGCTCCCCGGCTCGTAGCGGATCAGCTTGCCGCCGATGTGCTCCAGAAACGGGAATTTGATCTCATGCATACCGTTTTTCCTTTTGATGTTTGTATTTTTCATAGGTGTCGGCGATGATTTTTATTCCCCGACGCATCTGCTCCGGGGTAGTCCCTGAAAAATTGAACCGTGCCTCCGGACTGACGGGAGCGCCGGGATAGAACTCTCCGCCGGGGACGAACACGGCTCCTTGTTTCAGGCACTCCATCGCGAGTTCCTTCGCATCGACCCACTCGGGGAAACTGCCGTAGATGAACATCCCCCCTTTAGGCTTCGTGAAGCGAAAATCGCCGAGCTGCGTTTGCAGCTCAGAAGCCATGGTGTCGCATTTGGCTTTGTAGGTTGCGCGGACGGTGCGGAGATGTCTGCCGAAGCGCCCGCTTTCCCAGAAACGCTCCGCCAGCAGCTGTGAGAGCGTCGAGGTGTGCAGGTCGGAGCGCTCTTTGAGGGCCAGTATCGGCGCAAGGAGCGCCGCGTCGCCGCGGATCCACCCTAGACGCAATCCCGGAGCCAGCGTTTTCGAGAACGATCCGACATGGAGGGTGTGATGGGGTGCGTACAGTGCCATCGGAGCGAGGCGCTCTTCAAAAAACAGTTCCATGTACGCACCGTCTTCAACGATGATCCCATCATGGCGGATGGCAATCCGCGCCAGTTCTTCGCGCTGTGAGAGCGAATAGCTGGTCCCTGTAGGGTTCTGGAAATCGCACATGACATAGGCCCGCTTGGTGATGGCGAAGCGTCGTTCAAAAGCGTCGATGTCGAGTCCTTGTTCTTTCAACGCTACGGGGCTGAGCGAGCACCCGTTGGCGCTGAAGGCGTTGAGCGCGCCGAGGTAGGCGGGTTCTTCGACAACGGTGCCGAAGCGGAAATAGACGCGGCTGATCAGGTCGAGCGCCTGCTGCGCCCCCGTCGTGATCAAAATCTCTTCGGGTTTGGTTTCCAATCCCATGGCAGTGTAATACGAAGCCAGCTTTTCGCGAAGCGGCAGGATACCCGCGCTGAGAGAATACTGCAAGGATGCGGGGGAGGCGAACACATCGGCCGCGGCCTTTTGCATCGCATCGAGCGGAAAGAGGCTCTCATCGGGGAGCCCCCCGGCAAACGATACCGTATCGCTTCCGATAACTTCGAGAATTTCCCGGATGAACGAGCGTTTCATGGATGATCCTTTTTTTTTCCGCCATTGTAGAGGAATCGCGTTTTTTATTCTTTATCCAAAGTATCAAAAAAATTATCCAAAATAATAATTATTTTTATTTAATTGTGCTAATATTGTTGCATGAAGCGGGAAACAAAATATCTTCATTCAGAGATTGTCAACGCCGTCCTCTCCTACATCTATCTGCACATCGATACCGATCTCAACGCCGCCGAACTGGCGCGCCGAGAGAGTTTGAGCGTCCACCACCTGCAGCGGATATTCAAGGAGGAGACGGGGGAAAACCTCTACGAGACGATCAAATCGATCCGCCTCCAGAAGGCGGCCAGCCTCCTGCTGACCAACAAGTACGCGACCGTCTCCGAGATCGCCCGGATGTGCGGTTACAGTTCGCAGACCTCGTTCATCAAAGCGTTTCGGGAGCGGTTCCGCACGACGCCGAAGGTGTGGAAAAGCGGTGCGTATCTGACGTATTCCGAAAAAATCCTTGCGGCCTCTCCCTACGGCGCGCAGGAGCGCGATTTTTCCGGGACGATCCCCCGCATCGTGAAGGCCCCCCCGATCTACGCCGCCTACATACGCCACCGGGGCTACAACATCTCGATTAAGAACAGCTGGAACCGCCTGAGGGCCTGGAGCTTTGAGAGCGGCCTATCCGAGAGTGCCCGCCAGATCGGGTTTCACCACGACAATCCGACGATTACCCCTCTGGAAGAGTGCGCCTACATCGCCGCGGTTGAGGTAGAGGCGGGAAAATACCCCTCCCACGGGTCGGTCGCTTTTTTCGAAATCCCCGCGTCGCTGTGCGCCGTCTTCCGGATCCGGGGGCAATACGGGGACGTTCTGCATTTCATGCGCTACGTCTACCACGTGTGGCTCCCCGAGAGCGGATTCGAGACCAAAACGCTTCCCGCCTATGCGGTCTACCACAAAAACCATTTTCTCGATCCCTCAGGGGAGTTTGATCTGGAGTTTTATCTTCCCGTCACGCTGTTGTGAATTAGAAACGCGGCCGGAGCAAAGCACCGACCGCTACGCTGGCCGCTATGGCACATGTAGCGAAAGCGGAAAGCCTAACGAAGTGCAGGCAAACGCTTGCCTCTGTCGAGGCAGATTGATTCAACTGTTTTTTACACATAGATAACAAAATCGACCGTACAAAATAAGATTATAAATATAATAGTTATTATAATAAGTATTTAAGGCGTATCGCTCTACACTTCCGCCAATTTTTACGGAGGAGGGATACGATGAGTTTCGAATCGGACAATTCGGTCGCGTTTTTGATCGCCAAAACACGCAATATTCTCAAAAACGAACTCGAAAAAGGGCTCAAGCCCTACGGCCTCACCTATGCCCAGCGGGTCATCCTGATCCGGCTGTGCGAAAAAGACGGTCTGACTCAAAAAGAGCTGGCGCAGGACACCTATTTCGAGCAGTCGAACATGACGCTGATGCTCGACAAGCTCGAACTCAAAGGGCTGATCGTCCGTGAGCCCAAAGAGAACGACCGCCGCGCTTATCTCGTGCGGATCACCCCCAAAGGGCGCGAACTCTATGAGGACCTCGTCGCTCTGGGCGACGCGATGATCGAAAAAGCGTTCTGCGGGATTACCCCCTTCCAGAAAGAGGAGCTTTCCCGCGTTCTTCAAACCATCTACGAGAATCTTCAAAGCCCGAAATCATGAACCCCCTACCTCTTTTAGGGCTGGTAGCGGCCCTCGTGCTCCTCGGCGGGTGCGTCCCCAAAACCGATACGGCCACGCCGCTTTCGCTCGCCGAGGTCAATGCCGCTCTCGAACGCGAGCTGAGCGATTTTGACAAACAAACCCTGAACAAAGAGTGGTGGAAGGGGTTCGGCGATCCGCAGCTGAACGCGATCATGGCCGAAGCGCAAGAGCACGCCCCGAGCCTCAAAAGCATCCAGGCCCGCTACGCGCAGGCCGAAAGTATCATCCGCTCCGTAGAGTCGCGCAATCTGCCGGGCGTTTCGGCCGACGCCGGGGTTTTGAGGGAACGGTTCAGCGAAAACCATATTTTCCCCGCCCCGCTGGGGGGAAGCACGAATACCCTCTATCACCCTTCGCTGGGGCTGCGGTACGATTTTGATTTCTGGAATGCCCGGGAGTCGCGGATCAATGCGGCCAAACACGGCGCGTACGCGCAGAAAGCGTATCTCGCCGCCTCGAAGCTGGCACTTGCGGGGGCGATCTGCGAGACCTATCTGGCGTGGCACTACGACGAGGAGAAGGCCGGCGTGCTGCGTGCGCTGGAGCAGACGGCGACAGAGGAACTCTCCATAGTCCGCCGCCGGTACGCCCTGGGGCTGTGCACCGGAACGGAGGTGCGCGAAAGCGAACAAAAACTGACCCGCATCCATCAGCGCCTCGCGGCGCAGGGGGGCCTGATAGAGGGGCGGAAAAAAAGCCTCTGCGTCCTCGCCGGGTTCCTCCCCTCGCGCGTTTCGCAGCTCAAACCTCCCGCCGTTTCGGAGCATTTCCGCGCGCCGCTCCCCAAAGAGATCGTCCTGAACCTCCTCTCGCGCCGCCCCGACATCGCGATCGCCAAATACACGCTCCTCTCCAAGGGATACGGAATCGAGCACGCCAGGGCGCAGTTTTATCCCAACATCGTCCTATCTGCAAATCTGGGGTTTACGTCGTTCGAGCGCTCGAGTCTGTTCGAATATGCCTCGGCCACCCCCGGGATTGGGATTGCCCTTTCCTTGCCGCTGTTTGACGGGGGGGAGCGGGAGGCGAACCTTCAGAATGCCGCGAGCGACTACAACGCGTCGGTCTACGAGTACAACGACGCGGTGATCCGCGCCGCGAACGAGGTGGTGGGGCTGCTCAAGCAGTCGGCGTGGCTGGAGGAGCAGATTCGCTTTCATCACGAGGAGCTCGTTTCACGCGGGATGAATGAAAAAAGCGCGCGCAAACAGCATCTTCTGGGACTCAGCGACAAACTCCCCGTACTGGAGCGCAAATGCGAGGTGCTGGAGGGGGAACTGGGGGCGCTGGAACTTGCAAACGTCAAAGCATCCTTGCAGATCGCACTGGTACGCTCCCTGGGCGGCGGCTACCGCGAGGGGAAGGAGTAGGGCATGAGAGTGTTGGCCCGAACCTCGGCTTCCTACCGCCTTTTTGGGCGCGCATTCGCCGAGTGGCGCGTGCAGGACGCCCCCGTCCTGATCTACATGGTCAAGGCGGCCCTCGCGGGACTGCTGGCGCTGTCGGTCTCGATGATCCTGAACCTCCCCGATCCCCGGACGGCGATCTTCACGTCGTTTATCGTGATGCAGCCCCAGAGCGGGCCGGTGTTTTCGAAAAGCTATTACCGGATCCTGGGGACGGTGGCGGGGGTGGCCGTATCGCTCGCGCTGATGGGGATGTTCGCGCAGGAGAGGGGGTGGTTCATCGCCCTCTTTGCCCTGTGGATCGCGATCACGACCGCCGCGGGGCTCAAATACCGCAATTTCCAGTCGTACGGGTTCGTCCTCGCCGGATACACGGTGTGCATCGTCGCGCTTCCGGTCATCGAGATGCCGCTGCAGGTGTTCGAGATTGCGACGTCGCGGTTTTCGGAGGTGCTGGTGGGGATCTTGTGCGCGACGCTCATCAGCGACCTGATTTTCCCCCGCCACCTCTCCGATTCGCTCCTTGCCGCAGAGCGGGAGCGGTTCGGCGGCGTCCTTAAAAGCCTCTCAAACCCCGATGCGCTGCTGTGCGGAGAAGCCGCCACGGGGCGTTTTGCCAGCGGGGTCGTGGGGCTCAACGCGACGCAGGTCAACACCGCGTTCGAGGGGAAAAACGACCGCAGGATGCGCCAGCTCTACCAGCATCTCAATATGTCCTACATGAACCTCTCGACGACGTACCATTCGCTCCGGACCCTCCTTTCGCGCCACAGCGGCCAGGGACGGCTTTCGGAGGGGATAGGGAGGGTCTACGCGCCCGTTGCCGCCGCACTGGCGGAGTTGCCGCAAATGGCTCTGGAGAGCGAGGACCTCTTTGAAGCGATATCGGCTCTCGAAGCGCTCAGGGCTTCGCAGGAGGAGCGGATCGAAACACAGCGCAGCACGATGGACGCCGGGGAACTGGAACGGTTCGATGCGGCCTCGCACCTGCTGCGTCGGCTGCTGAACGAACTGCACCACTATTGCGTTACCTACCTCTCGCTGCTGCGTCACCGCCGGTTCGGGGATGCATCGCAGGAGCTGAGCCGGACGGTCCGTTTCAAGAGCCACACCGATCCGCTCCTCGTCGCCCTTGCCGCACTCCGCGGGGCGTCGGTGCTGCTGGCCGGAATGGCACTGTGGATTTTGAGCGGATGGGCGCTGGCACCCCAGAGCATCATGCTCTCGGTCGTCATCACGCTGCTGATCGCGACGCTCCCCAATCCCCTTGATACGGTCATCAACTTTTTCAAGGGGGGGATCGCGGCGATCGCGTTTGCGGCGCTGTACGATTTTTACCTGATCCCGCGGTTCGCTTCGGATCTGTTCAGCCTGTGCCTGATCCTTTTTCCCCTGCTGGCGCTGTTGGCATGGTGGACGACGCGCCCAAAATGGGGCGGTTTTTCGCTCGGATTTATTTTTATGTTCATGTACCAGACCGCCCTGGATCCCTATTACAAAATGACGGCGACCTTTTTTCTCGAGAACGCCCTGGCCAACCTGATCGGGATCGTTCTGGCGGGGCTGGCGTATTATCTGATCAACTTCTGGTCGCTTGCCTGGACGCAGCGGCGGATCGCCTCGGCGCTGCGCCGCCAGATCGTTTTGCTGTGCGACGGGGAGCTGAACGTCCAGCGCACGACGCTCGAGAGTACGGCCAGAGACATGGTGCAGCAGTTTTCGACCCACGGACGGCTGAATGAGCGCTCCGGTGCACGGGTGTTCGAATGGCTCCTCTCGACCCTCGAAATCGGCCGCGGGGTGATCGCCATCCGAAGACAACTCGAACGGGGGAGGGTGCCGGACGATTCGGCGCGCAGGGCGCTCGAAGCGCTCCGCGCCTATTTTTCGGCTGCGTCGGAAGCTGAATACGCGGTCCTCACGCGGCGTCTGGACGTAGCGCTGCACGAGCTGCACGAAGCGCTGCAAAGCGAAACGGCTTCCGAAAGGGTCCGGAGGCTGCGCGATGAGCTCTCCCTGATCCGGCTTTTGGTGTCGGAACAAGAAGCCCTACCCATCCTCAAGGAGCAATGATGCCGCTGGATATTACGCTGTTCGGGATTCAGATGCCCACGCTGCTCCCCGTATTTTTCGTCACGGCGCTGTTTCAGATACTCATTGACCGCGTTTTCGCCGATACGGGGGTCTACCGCCACGTCTGGCACCCCGGGCTGTTTCGGACGGCGGTGTTCGTCTGTTTGTTCGCGATCCCCTGTATCGCCATTTACCGTTAAGGAATCTGTTATGAATAAAAATACAAGGTTGAGCAAATTTTTCCGTTTCGCGATCACGTTTGCGGTCGTGTCGCTGGCCCTTTTTCTGGGGCTGATGCTGTGGGAGTCCTACATGAATTCTCCCTGGACGCGCGATGGAAGGGTGCGAGCCGACGTGACGATGGTTGCCCCCGACGTCAGCGGGCTGGTGAGCCGCGTCGCGGTGCGCGACAACCAGCACGTCAAAGCAGGGGAGGTGCTCTTCGAGATCGACTCCGAGCGGTTCCGCCATGCCCTCAGCGAAGCACAGGCGACGCTGGCGGCGAAAAAAGCGGTGATGGCGATGAAAACGCATCAGGCCTCCCGCCGCGCGGCGGCGGGGGACGAGGTGGTCTCGCGCGAAAGCGCCGAGGATGCGGCGTACGAGGCGGCCATCGCCCGTGCCGACGTCGAGGAGGCGCACGCCCGTGTCGAGTCGGCACGCCTCGATCTGGAGCGCTCCTATGTCCGCGCTCCGAGCGAGGGGTGGGTGTCGAATCTCCTGCTGCGCCGGGGGGACTACGTCAGGGCCGGGGAAAACCGCCTAAGCCTCATCAACAGCGGCACCTTTTGGGTGTACGGCTACTTCGAGGAGCACAAGCTCTCGAAAATCCGCGTCGGTGACGAGGCGGTGATGAACCCGCTGGGGACGAACGTCTTCCTTCGCGGACATGTCGAGAGCATCGCGCGGGGGATCACCGACCGTGACAACGCCACCGGAGAGCGGCTGCTGGCGAACGTCAACCCCACCTTTACGTGGGTACGGCTGGCGCAGCGGATTCCGGTGCGGATCGCCATCGATCACGTTCCCGCAGGGTTCACCCTCGCTGCGGGGATGACCTGCTCGGTCCGCGTCAATCCTGACCAAGGAGCGCGATGAACGAGGGGAACCAGAGGCGAGGGCCATCGGTATGCCTTGAAAACCGGGAAGGGTTGAGTGGTGCGGGGCAGTCCCGTTCGCATGATGAGAAAAGGAGATAAAACCATGAAACAATCATTTGTACCGTTCGTTTTGGCCGTGATGGCCGTATCGTGTTTCGCCGACGGCTTGGGAGAAGGGATAACGGCGCTGGAATACCACGATTACGTCACGGCGGCAGAGGCGTTTGAGCGCTCCTGCACGGGGGGAAACGCGCAAGGGTGTCTGCAGCTGGGAATGCTGGTTGAAAAAGGGATGGGTGTGGCCCAGAACCCCTACAGGGCTTCGAGCCTCTACGCCCGGGCGTGCCGCGGGGGAGAAGCGCAGGGGTGCAGCCGTATGGGAGTAAATGTCACCCCTTAAATAAGTTCTTAATAGCCGTTCGTCTATAATCCTTTTAGATTTGACTGGAAGGTTTTTTTGATGAGCATCCCACCCTTTACCCACCTGCACCTGCATACCGAGTACTCTTTGCTGGATGGTGCGAATAAAATTTCGGCGCTGGCGAGTCGGGTGAAGGAACTGGGGATGAACGCCGTCGCGATGACCGACCACGGCAACATGTTCGGCGCGATCGATTTTTACCACCAAATGCGCGGCGCGGGGCTAAAGCCGATCATCGGGATGGAAGCCTACATCCACAACAGCGACGACCTCTCCGACAAAAGCGTTAAACAGCGTTTCCACCTCTGCCTCTTCGCCAAAAACGAGACGGGCTACAAAAACCTGATGTACCTCTCCTCGAAAGCCTACATCGACGGATTCTACTATTTTCCCCGGATCAACAAGCAGCTTCTGCGAGAACATTCCGAAGGGCTCATCTGCACCTCGGCGTGCCTGCAGGGGGAAGTGAACTGGCATCTCAACACCAACAGCGAACGGAACGTCAAAAACGGGGCAGGGGGGTACGAGGAGGCCAAACGGGTCGCGCTGGAGTACCGTGAGATTTTCGGTGACGATTTCTACATGGAGATCATGCGCCACGGGATCAGCGACCAGCTCTTCATCGACGAGCCGGTGATCCGCCTCTCGCGGGAGACGGGGATCAAACTCGTCGCGACCAACGACACCCACTATACCTTCCCCGACGATGCCCAGTATCACGAGGCGTTCATGTGTATCGGGATGAATAAACTTTACGATGATCCAAACCGTCTGCGCCACTCGGTCCACGAGTTCTACATCAAATCCCCCGAACAGATGGCCATGCTTTTTGCCGACATCCCCGAAGCGCTGTACCACACCCAGGAGATCGTCGACAAATGCCAGCTGGAACTTAAACTCGGAAACCCGACCCCGCCGAACTTCAAATTTACCCGCGAGTACGCCGAGGCGGAGGGGCTCAACATCGACAACGAGCCCGACGATGAGAGCGTCGAGCCGAAAAAACGGCGCTCCGCCGCCGACAAGAACGACGCGGAGTACTTCATCCATTGCTGCCGTCTGGGTCTGGAACAACGGCTCAAGCACGTCCCCACCGAACGTCATCAGGAGTACCGCGACCGTCTCGAATTCGAAATGGACGTCATCAACCAGATGAAATTTCCCGGCTACATGCTCATCGTCTGGGACTTTGTCCGCGAAGCCAAAAAGATGGGGATCGCGGTCGGACCCGGACGGGGATCGGCGGCGGGGAGCCTTGTGGCGTACGCGCTGGAAATCACCGACATCGACCCGATGAAATACGACCTCCTCTTCGAGCGTTTTCTCAACCCCGAGCGGGTATCGATGCCCGATATCGATATGGACTTCATGCAGGCGCGCCGGGGGGAGATCATCGACTACGTCGTTCGCAAATACGGGCGCGAACAGGTGGCGCAGATCATCACGTTCGGTTCGCTCCTGGCCAAAGGGGTGATCCGCGACGTTGCCCGCGTCCTGGATATGCCTCTCTCGCAGGCCGACATGATGGCCAAACTGATCCCCGAGGAGCTGGGGATCACCCTGAATGGCAAGACCAAAGGGGGAGAATTCAAACCCGGAGCGTTCCAGAAAGAGCCAAAGATCAAGGAGCTCATCGAAAGCGATACTCAGGCGGCGCGCGTCTGGGAGTTTTCGAAAAAGCTCGAAGGATTGAAGCGTAACGCCGGGATGCACGCCGCGGGGGTCGTCATCTCCAACGAACCGCTCTGGAAGAAAACCCCCATCTACAAACCCTCTGGCGAGGAGACGTTTGTCACCCAGTATTCGCTCAACTTTCTCGAAGACGTCGACCTGATCAAGTTCGACTTTCTCGGACTCAAAACGCTTGACGTCATCGACAACGCGATCAAACTGATCCAAAACCGCTACGGCAGAGCGATCAACTGGCACGAGATCGACGAAAACGACCCCAAGGTCTACGAGACGATCCAGAGCGGGGAGACGATCGGGATGTTCCAGATCGAGTCCAGCGGTATGCAGGACCTTAACAAACGGCTCAAGCCAAGCTCCTTCGAGGACCTGATCGCGGTACTGGCGCTGTATCGTCCCGGACCGATGGAATCGGGGATGCTCGATGACTTCATCGAGCGGAAGCACGGGCGCCAGGCGATCACCTACACTTTCCCCGCGATGGAGCCGATCCTCAAACCCACCTACGGGGTCATCGTCTACCAGGAGCAGGTTATGCAGATCGTTCAGACGATCGGGGGCTTTTCACTCGGCGGCGCGGACATCGTGCGTCGTGCGATGGGGAAAAAGAAGATCGAGGAGATGCAAAAGTACAACAAGGAGTTTAGCGAGGGGGCGGCCAAGCAGGGACTCGACTACCAAAAGGCTTCCGAGCTCTTCGACCTGATCGAAAAATTCGCCGGGTACGGGTTCAACAAATCGCACTCCGCGGCGTATGCGATGGTCACGTTCCAGACGGCGTGGCTCAAGACCTACTATCCGCAGGAGTTCATGGCCGCACTCCTCACCTCGGAGAAAGACAACACCGACAAGGTCGTCAAATACATTGACGAAGCCAAGCGGATGAAAATCTCCCTCGGCGCCCCCGACATCAACGACTCGCAGCTGGAATTCTCGGCGATCACCAAAGACGGGGCGGATCAGATACTCTTCGGTCTGGGGGCGATCAAGGGGGTCGGCGAAGCGGCCGTCGAATCGATCCTTGAAGCGAGAGCTGAGGGGGAGTTCAAAGACATCAAGGACTTCATCAACCGGATCGAACCTCAGAAGGTCAACAAGAAGGTGATCGAGTGTATCATCAAGGCCGGGGGGCTCGATCGCTTCGGCTACTCCCGCCGCGCGCTGCTCGAGCAGGTCGAGATCCTCGTCGAGACGGCCAAAAAAGGGTCGTCGCTGAAAAAAGAGTCGCAGTTCAGCCTCTTCGGGGATGACGAGGAGGTCACCACCGTCGATCTGGAACTCAAAAACTACGATGAATACGACCTCAAAGGGATCCTCGATTTCGAAAAAGAGACGCTCGGGTTCTACGTCTCTGGGCATCCGCTCGACAACTACCGCGAGCAGATCGACGCGATCAACTACACCCTCTCCAGCGAGATCGAAAACATCGCCGACGGCTCCAGCGCGATCTTCATCGGCAAGGTCGAGGAGATCACCAAAAAGATGTCGAAAAAAGGGTCACAGTTCGGCCTGGTGAACCTGATGGATTTCCACGGCAACATCGAGATGATGCTTTTCTCCGACAAACTCGAACAGCTCGAGGCGATGGACCTGGACGAGCCGATTGCGTTCAAGGTCAAGGTGACCCATACCGAGATGTTCACCCGCATCAGCGTCACCAAGATCATGACCCTGTCCGAAGCGAAAAAAGAGGCGAAAAAGGTCGAGACCAAGATTGTCGAAAACCTCCCGCCCCCCGAGCCGCTGAACCTGCGCATCCGCCTCAGCGACGATCTGGAGAGCCTCCAGAAACTCTACACCCTCGTCCGCCGTCACCCCGGCCGCCGTCCGATTAAACTCACGATCGTCTCCAAACTTATCGACGTTGTCATCGATTCGGCGATACGGGCCGATGAGAAGGTCATGGAAGAATTGAGCGCGTTGGAAGATGTCGATATCGTATAGATGTACGTGGATTGTTCCGAATGGAAGTGCCCGATAGGAATGTATTTTGCTTGTCACGGTCATTACGCACCGGAGGTGAACCGTGAAAGTCGAAAGCAGTTCCATCGCGATGGAGTCCAAACACGAATCAAAGCGCGAAGTCCAAAGCAGTTTCGAAGCGCTGCTGGAATCGGATGCCCCTTCGGCAGAAGCGGTACAACGTGTCAAAAGCGAGCAGGAACTGATCGAACAGTTCCATTTTACGCTTCTGCTTCGTCTGCTCGACCTGTTGCAGGGCCGTACCTGCAAACGGGAACGGTTTTGCGCGGACGAAACGAGCGAAGCGTTCGATCTCGCCCCTTTCCGAAACGTTAGGGAACGGCTCACCTACACCGAAACGACGAGCCTTTCCGAAAAGCTCGAAGTATCGATGAAAGGATGCGTCAAAACCGATCGCGGCGAGATCGCGCTGGACCTGAATCTTTCGCTCTCCCATTCCTTCGTCCAGACCCGTCAGATCACCAAAGAAGACTTTATCGATCCCCTCGTCATCCACGTCGGCGGGGAATTCCCCGCGCTCTCGAGCTCAACGTTTCGTTTCGATATCGACAGCGACGGAATCGAGGATGAAATCGCGCGACTGGGAGAGGGGAGCTTTTTTCTGGCACTTGACCGTGACGGAAGCGGCCGGATCGAAGACGGCAGCGAACTTTTCGGCACGAAAAGCGGCAACGGCTTTGCCGATCTGGCACAGTATGATCTGGACAACAACTGCTGGATCGACGATGCCGATCCGATCATGAAGCAACTGCGGCTATGGATGGTCGACGAAAACGGCGAACGGTTGATGGGGATCGCCGAAACCGGTGTGGGTGCCATTTACCTCGGGCAGGTATACTCTCCGTTCGTGATGCGTGATGAAGAGGATCAGCCGCTGGGACGGATAAAATCGAGCAGCCTTGCCCTGAACGAAAACGGCAGTATCGGCACCGTGGCGCAGCTGGACCTGTGCAAACGCGCCTCGAGCGTCCAGAGCGAGAAACCCGCCGAACCCCTCGCGCAGGCGCTGATGGCGGTCTGAACCCAAAATATTTTCCAGGATACCGGATGAGAGAATTCAACGAAGAACTTTTAAGCTTTATCGACGCTTCCCCGACGCCGTTTCATGCGGTCGAATGGATGGCAAAAACACTGGAGTGTCGCGGATTTCACCGCCTTGAAGAAGATGAGGAGTGGACGCTCATCGAAGGGCAGGACTACTACGTTACCCGCAACGACTCGTCGATTATCGCCTTTACCTATCCTCCCTGTGCCGAAAAAGGGTACATGATCGTGGGAGCGCATACCGACTCTCCCCATCTGCGTCTCAAACCCAATCCCCTTACCGAGTCGGCGGGCGTCAAACAACTGGGGGTCGAACCTTACGGGGGGATTCTGCTCAACCCGTGGTTCGATCGCGACCTCGGGATTGCCGGACGGATCGTTTACCTGGAGGGGGAAGTACGCAAAGAGGCCCTGATCAACATTTCCCGCCCCGTTGCCATGATCCCCTCGCTGGCGATCCATCTCGACAAAGAGGCCAACTCGAACCGTTCGATCAACGCCCAAACCGATATCGTTCCGGTCATCGCGACCGGGGAGGTTGATTTTGAAACCTTCATCCTCTCCCAGATTGCTGAAAATACGGCACATCTGAGCCTTTTGGCCCATGAATTGAGCTTGTACGACCTCCAAAGAGGATCGTTCGTCGGCGTCAATGACGATTTTATCGCTTCCGCGAGGCTGGATAACCTGATGAGCTGTTTTGTGGGGCTTCACGCGTTACTCGATTCGACCTATCCGATGATGCTGGTGTGCATGGATCACGAAGAGGTCGGGAGCGAAACCCATGTCGGTGCGGCGGGGACGTTTGCCGAAGAGGTGTTGCGCCGGATCGGCGGAGAACAATATCCTCTCCTGATGCGTCGCAGCCTGATGATCTCGTGCGACAACGCCCATGCCCAGCACCCCAATTTCTCCGCCAAACACGAGAGCGAACACGCACCGCGCCTGAATGGCGGGGTCGTGGTCAAGATCAATTCGAACCAGCGTTATGCGACCAATTCCCGGACGCAGGGGCGCTTCGTTCAATGCGCACGGGCGCTGCACGTTCCCCTTCAGACGTTCGTCACCCGCAGCGACCTGGGGTGCGGATCGACGATCGGGCCGATCAGCTCGGCCCGTCTGGGAGTCGAGACGATCGACGTGGGAATCCCCCAGCTGGGGATGCACTCGATCCGCGAGCTGGCGGGAACGCGGGACGCTTACGGGCTTTACCGCGTTCTTATGCAGCTGGGAGATTTTTAGGAGATGGCGGAGATCATTTCGGCCGACGAACTCAAGGCGCTGATCGACCAGACCTACCGCGTCGAAGAGGAATATGTCGCGTTGCGCCGCTCGTATGAGCATCTTCAGAGTACAATCGAACAGGTGATCGAGTTTTTGCCCAACGCGATCTGGATCGTCGACCCCGACGGACGGATTTTTCTCCAAAATTCGCAGGCCAATGCACTCGAAGACCTTTTCGGCATTCTCCGTCTGGATGAAGAGGATTATGAGATCACGTTTCATGAACGCTCCTACCTGATCAAATCGGCGCTCCATAACGACAAGCGGCTGCTGAGTGCGACCGACATCACCGAACAAAAACGGAAAGAAAACCTCGCGACGATGGGACAGATGGCGGCGCATCTCTCGCACGAGATACGCAACCCTATCGGCTCGATCGCGCTGCTCACCTCGACGCTGCTCAAACGGGTCAAGGAGGAGAACCGTCCCATCGTCGAGGAGATCCAAAAATCGCTCTACCGTATCGAGCGGATCATCAAGGCGACGTTGATGTTTTCCAAAGGGGTCAGCGCGCAAAAAACCCCTTTACGGTGGCTTCAGATCCGCGAATCGCTCGAAAACGCCATCGGCTATTACAGCTACGGCAAAAAGATCACGTTTTCCTTCCCGCACGACGATTTCGAGTTACAAGGAGACCTGGATCTGCTGGTGATGCTGTTTAGCAATTTCGTCTTCAACGCGATCGACGCGATCGAGCTGAACGAGGAAGAAGAGGGGAACGTTGAAATTATCCACTCCGAAGAGGGGGCGTTTCACCTCTTCGAGATATACGACAGCGGGATTCCGATCGAAAACAAAAAATGGCTGTTCGAAGCGTTCCGCAGCACCAAGCTCAAAGGAAACGGCCTGGGGCTTGTCCTCTCGAAAAATATCGCCGAATCGCACGGCGGTGAGATCGCTTTGTGCGAGGGGGAACGCAAAGGATTCCGGATCAGCCTCTTACGCTAGGGGGTGGGGAGGGGCGATGTAATAGCCCTGGAGATAATCGACGCCCAGTTCCCGGCATTTGTCGTAGACCGTTTCGTTGTGGACGAATTCGGCGACGGTTTTGAACCCGAGATGTTTGGAAAACTCCGCAACCGCGTGGAGGATTGTCTGGGCATTGGGGTCGGTGTCGACGTTGCGGATCAGGCTGCCGTCGATTTTGAGAATGTCGACATCGAGTTTGATGATGTGGGCGAAATTCGAATACCCCGTTCCGAAATCGTCGATCGCGATTTTGCATCCGAACCGCTTGGCCTCGGTGATGAAAGCCGAAACTTCCTGGTAATTCTCGATCCCCTCGCTCTCGAGCAGTTCGAAAATCAGCCGATCCGAATGGATCGAATAGCTCAGTTTTTTCATCAGGTATTCGCGTGTATGCGGATCGATGATGTCGTCGACGGAGAGATTAATCGCATAATTGTACGACGTCGTTTCGAGCATTTTGAAGACTTCGTCGATGACGAAGCGCGAAATGAGAGGGTAAAGACGCGATTTTTTGGCGGCCGAGAGGAAATAGGCCGGCGAGATGACCGAGCCGTCGTGATCGATCATCCGGATCAGCGCTTCGTACTCGATGACGTTCCCCCCCTTATAATCGACGACGGGCTGGAAGTGGAGGGTAAAGCGGCGGTCTTCGATCGCTTCTTTGACTTTTTTGTTCCACAGGATGTTTTGCTCGTACTCTTTTTTGATCTGCATCGTCTCGTCGTAGAGGAGGTAGCTGAGGTGCCGTTTTTTGGCCGATTTGAGTGCCATGTCGGCATTGACCAGCAGCGCCACCCGGTTGGTATTGCGGGTACTTTCGGCAATATCCATGCCGACGGTGAGGGATATGTAGATCGTTGCGCCGTCGAGATCGTAGTTTTTCTCTTCGAGGCGGTCGACAATCGTACTGCGCGCCTGTTCGAGCTTCGCGCGGCTAAGCGGTTCGGTCACTACCAGTGCAAATTCGTCCGAGGGCATTTTGTAGAGTTTCATCGGAAAATGGCGGATGACGTCGACGATCGAATCGGCCAGACGCAGAAGCGTTTTGTCCCCCATCGCGTGACCGTAAAAATCGTTGATCTCCTTGAAGTTGTCGATATTGAGGAGCATCAGGGCGTAAAAACGGTGATCGTAGATGTCGCGCAGGAGGGCCTGACGGTTCGGCAGCGAGGTGAGGTGATCGACGTAGAGCTGCTGTTCGAGCTGATGGTTGAGCGCTTTGGTGATTTCAGCGTCGCGGTTGATCCGTCGGATCAGGGCTGAAAACCCGTAGTGCAGGGCAATCCCCATGCCGATCAGCAGCAATGCGCTGGCAATGAGGAGATTGCGGAACTCTTCGCGGTAATACTGGACGTCTTGGGTGATGTCGAAGGCGCACGTCATCATCGCGATGGTTTCGTTTTCGTAATTTTTCAGCGGGCGCGAAGCGATGACGTAATCGGCATCGTTGATGTGGTACTGGTCGCTTTTGGTGAAGGTAAAATGCTCGGGGAGGTGCTCGAAGAGAGGATCGTTCGACGAGACCAGCGAATAGCCGCGGTAGTCGATTGCGTCCGAATCGGGGAGGACCTGCTTGAGCCGCGCGGTATCGAAAACGATGGCGCTTTTGACACCGGAATTGACATCGAGCCGCTTCTGCACCCGGTTGATTTTTGCGACGGTCTGGACGATACCGATAAAGCGTTCGTCTTTGAATACGGGGATGATGGCCACGACGGCAACGTCGTAGATCGTGACATCCAGCGACATGATCGGTTTTTTGGATTCGATGGCACGGGCGAGGATGGGACGTTTGTGGACGATGTTGTCGCCGTATTTTTTTGGGTCCTGAACCCGTAAAAAGTGGATTCCGTCGGCGCCGATAAAACCGGTCAGATCGGCGTCCCCGTGTTTTTTCGCTTCCTGAAAATAAGGGAGACTGTAACGGTAGAGGGCTTCCCGGTCGCGTCCGGCGAAGGCGTCGACGACGTTGCGGTCGGCGGCGAGTTTGTAGGCGAGGGTATTGAGCCCGGCATACGTATCGGCCATGGCCAGATCAAACGAATTTTTGAGAAGCTGACGGTGGGCGAGGGTTTTTTCTTCGAGGACATCTTGTTTGTCCTGCACGATGGCAACGGTAAACATGGCGATGATGACGAGAACCAGACCCATCGCGATCAACATTGCCCTGGTTCTTATTCTGTCCATCCGTGACCCTTACTCGTTTTGGCGTTTGCCCTAAGCAGATGATTATAGCACAACCCTTCCCGATTGCGGGAGAGAGGATAAAAAAATGTTATCGGGGGAAGAGAATTGATCCCAATCGAACCATGTTGGAACCGCATTCTATCGCGAGTTCGAAGTCGCCGCTCATCCCCATCGAACAGACCGATGCGCCGCTGAGACGGTCAAAAAGGGAACGGGTCGTTTCAAAGCTTTTACGGACCAGGGCGGGATCGTCGACGTGCGCCCCGATCGTCATGATCCCCTGGAGTTTCAAACGGGGGCATTCCTGGGCAATCTGGGCGTACCGTTCCGGGAACTCTTCGGGAGCAAAGCCCGATTTGCTCTCTTCGCGCGCCGAATTGACCTGTACCAGCGCCCGCATCGTTTTCCCTTCCCGTTCAAGCCGTTCGTCGAGGGCACGGGCCAGTTCGAGCGAATCGATCGAATGGATCAGGTAGGGATTCAGGGAAAGGAGATGGTTGATTTTGTTTTTCTGCAACGTGCCGATGAAATGCCACTCGATCGGCAGGTCATCGAGCGCTTCGGCTTTGACAAGCAGGTCCTGCACGCGGTTTTCGCCGAATGCCCTCTGCCCGATCGCGTAAAGGTCGCGAATGGCGTTTGCGTCGACGTATTTGCTCGCGGCGACGATTTTGACGATGTGGTGATCGTTGACCCGCAGGCGGGCTTTTTCGATCCGCTCGATGATCCGGTCGAAATGAAGTTTGTATTCCAGAGAGGTCATTGCATCATCCTTGTAATGTCGTTATAGAGCCCCAGCCCCATCAGCCCCAGCAATAAGACCCATCCCCCGAGGGTGAGGCGGTAAACGGCCTCTTCGCTCGGGGCTTTACGGAGAACCATTTCGTAGAGATTGAACATGATGTGCCCCCCGTCAAGCGCCGGGATCGGGAGGAGATTGAGCACCCCCAGGTTGACCGAAATGAGTGCGGCGAAAAAGCACAGGCTCATCCATCCGTACGCCGTCGCGTCGGCCGTGATCGAAACGATGCTGACCACCCCTCCGATCTCCTGCGCGGGGACGACACCGGTGATGAGTTTTTGGACGCTCTGGAAAATCAGCAGCGATGCGGCATAGGTCTCTTGGGTGGCGTAAGCGAGCGATTCGACAGCGGAAAGCCGCAGCGTATGCACTTCGCCGGAGGGGGCTATTCCTACCATCGGCTGGCGGATCGTCTCTTTGAAAAGGTTTTTGCTCTCCGCGATACGGGGGGTGACGCTGAGGAAATAGACCGAATTTCCCCGTTCGACCTGAAGGCTCAGCGGGGCGGAAGAAGCTTTGATGATGTCGGAAAGTTCGTTCCACGTCGCGATCGGATCGCCGTTGATCGCAAGAATGCGGTCCCCCTGCCGGATGCCCGCCGTTTGGGCGGGAGAGTCGGCGACGACTTTGCCGACGACCGGGGAGAGTGCTTGCGGCCCTCCCAGAGCGATCGCATAATAAAACGCCCAGGCTAGGGCGAAATTGGCCAACGGACCGGCGAGGAGGATCACGATCCGCTGCCAGGGTTTTTTGGTATTGTAACTGTCGTCGTCGCTACTCAGTGCCGTGGGATCGGTATCGTCCTGGCCTTTCATCTTGACGTATCCGCCCAGCGGGATCGCCGAGAGTTGCCAACGGGTCCCCAGCCACGTGAACGAAGCGACTTTTTTCCCGAATCCGATGCTGAATACCTCGACGTAGACGCCGAAATAGCGCGCCGCGACGTAGTGGCCCAGTTCGTGGAAAAAAATGAGGGCCGAAAGGACGAGTAGGGCGACGATCCACGACATGGATTACATTTTCCCTTTGTAGGCTTTGGCGAAACCGACGAGGTATTCAATCCCGGAATAGACGGTGAGGGCGACCGCTATCCAGAGGAGAACGTCGGCAAAAGGCCAGTGCATCAGCAAAAAGCCGATGGCGATCATCTGCGCTACGGTTTTGACTTTCCCGGCTAAGGAGGCGCTCACGTCGATTCCCTCGGAGAGAGAAAGGGTACGCAGCCCCGTGATGAAAAGTTCGCGGACGATGATGATGTAGATTGCCCACGCCGATGCGGCACCGCTCATCATGAGTCCCAGAAAAGCGGCAAGGGTGAGCATCTTGTCGGCGAGGGGATCGAGGATCTGCCCCGTAATCGTGATCTGATCGAGTTCACGTGCGATGTAGCCGTCGAAAAAATCGGTAGCGCTGGCGATGACGAACAGCAGCGCCGCGGCGTAATAGCTCCAGCTGACATGCCAGCCCGCGTCGGTAAACACCTGTGGGTTGAGGATGATCCAGAACATCACCGGAGCGATGAGGAGGCGGATGAACGCCAGAATGTTGGGGAGATTGATCACTGGAAAGTGGTCCCGCCGTCAACGACGATGGTCTGTCCGGTTACCCACGAAGCGCCCGGTCCGCAGAGGAAGAGACACGCTCCGGTGAGGTCTTCGGGTTCGCCCATGCGCGAAAGCGGCGAACGGGCGACCACTTCGGCCTTCACCTCTTCGTAGTTGGGGAAAGCGCGCAACGCGTCGGTGTCGATCGGACCGCCGCTGACGGCGTTGACGCGTATCCCTTTTTCGCCCAGTTCGGCGGCCGCGTAGCGCACCATCGCCTCAACGGCGGCTTTATTGGTTCCGTGTCCGGCGTAGTTGGGGGTGTAGACCAGGTTTCCGGTCGAGCTCATCGAGATGATCGAGCCGCCGCCCGTTTTTTCCATCCGTTTGGCCGCTTCCTGCGCTCCGACAACGAAGGCGTTGACGGTCGCGGTATAGATGTTGTTGAGCCCTTTGGGTTTGAGACGCATGAACGGCCCGAAGCCTCCGACGACGGCGCGGCCGGAGATGATCGCGTTGGAGATGAAAAAGTCGAGACGCTCAAAATCGGCGTCGAATTGTTCAAAAACCTGTTTGTACTCATCGGGTTCGAGGATGTTGAGGGCGTAGCCGCGGCATTTGACGCCGTAGGTTTTTTCGACGTCGTCGGCGATCTCCTGGGCGATTGAGCCGTTCGAATTGTAGGTGAACGCTACGTTGCATCCTTCCTTTGCGAAAGCATAGACGATCGCTTTACCGATACCGCGGGTTCCGCCGCTGATGAGTAGGGTTTTTCCTTGGAATGACAAATTAGGCTCCTTTAATGGTGTAGTTTTTCATCACCTCTTCGAGGCGTTTGAGGTTCTCTTTACTCGGTGCGACGAGGGGGAGACGGTATTCGAGCGTATCGATCAGCCCCGCGACGTACATCGCCGCCTTGATCATGATCGGATTGGATTCCAAAAAGAGGGCTTTATTGATCGGATAAAGGGCGTCATTGAGGGTTTTGGCCCCCGCAAGATCACCCGAGAGGGCTTTGGAAACGAGTTGCGCTTTCAGGTCGGGCAGCAGGTTGGAGGTGACCGACGTGATCCCGGCTCCGCCGCACGAAAGGATGGCGTAATCGATCGCATCGTCCCCGCTGAAAACTTTCAGATCGGGGCGGCGGGAGAGGAGCTCGATGCTCCGTTCGATGCTCCCCGTCGCCTCTTTGATCCCGTAGATGTTGGGGACGTCGTCGAACAGCCGGATTACGGTGTCGGCGCTGATATCGACCACGGTGCGTCCGGGAACATTGTAGAGCATCATGGGCAGATCGCTGACCGCTTCGGCGATGGTTTTGTAGTGTTGGTAGAGCCCTTCCTGCGAAGGTTTGACGTAATAGGGGGCAACGGAGAAGAAAGCGTCTACACCGCACTCGCGTGCCATTTTTGCCGCTTCGACGGCTTCGGCGGTCGAGTTGCTCCCCGCCCCGGCGAGCACTTTCGCACCGGTTCCCCGGCACACTTCGACGGCGATCTCCATGCAGCGGCGGTCTTCGTCGTAAGAGAGCATCGCGCTCTCTCCCGTCGTTCCGACCGGGCAGACGGCGTCGATCCCGTTATCGATTTGTCTCCGGATCAGCTCGGCGTATTTCTGTTCGTCGAGTTTCCCGTTTTTGAACGGGGTGATCAGTGCGGTGGTGCTTCCGGTTACGATGTTCATTTCTGCCCTTTTCTCAAAATAAGTGTGGTCGATTTTTCAGGTATAAGATAGGTTTTGGCGACCGACTGGATGTCGGAAGGCCGGAGCGATTCGATCGTCGCTTCGTAGCGCTCCAGCGGGGAAAGATCGCCCCGTGCGAGGTAGCTTCCGAAGAGATCGGCGACCGACGTCGAACTCTCCAGCGAATAGATGAAGTCGGCTTTGGTGTTGATTTTGATCTTGTCGAGTTCGGCTTTGGCGACGGGCTCGTTCTGGAGTTTTCGGATGATCTCCCAGATCTCTTTTTCGACGCTCTCGGCTTTGACGCCGTTGTTGCAGACGGCGAGGAAAAGAAAAACGCCCGGATCGATCGTTTCCATGTTGTAGGCGTAGATCTGGTTGACCAGCCGTTTTTCGTCGACGAGGATACGGTTGAGACGCGAGCTTTTCCCCGAACTCAACAGTTCGCTTAAGGCAGAAAGCTTGGGTTGGTCGGCATGGCGGAAATCGGGGATCGGAAAGGAGAGGGCGAGCATTTCGACTTCGCTCTCTTTGTGCACTTCGACGCGGCGGGCCCCGTCCTGGGCAGGTTCGACCGTTTTGACCGACGGGACGGTGCGGGCATTGGTGATCGAACCGAAATGTTTCTCGGCTTCCGCAAAGACTCTGGCGGGTTCGATGTCGCCGGTGACGACGAGGATGGCGTTGGCAGGCTGATAATAGGTTTCGTGGAAGCTTCGGATGTCCTCAAGCGTCCACGTCTGGATGTCGTTCATAAAGCCGATCGGCGTCCAGTGGTAGGGGTGGTATACGTACGCGGTGTTGAACAGCCGGAAATAGAGGTACCCCATGGGGTTGTTGTCGGTGCGCCAGCGCCGCTCTTCGGCGACGACGTTCCGCTCGGGCTGGAACTCGTCGTCTTTGAGGTTGAGGTTTTGCATCAGTTCGGCAAACAGTGAGAGCGATTTGGGGAGGTTCTCGGAGCTTGACTTGATGTAATAATGGGTGAAATCGAATCCGGTCGAAGCGTTGTTGAGTCCCCCGATGCTTTTGACCTCTTCGTCGAACTCCCCCGCTTTGAGGTTTTTCGTCGATTTGAAGTTCATGTGCTCAAGCATGTGGGCGATCCCGGTTTTGCCCATCACTTCGTTACGGCTTCCCACCTTGTAGAAAATATCGGTTGAAATGACGTTGGTGCCGTTTTCCATGGGGATTGCGACGACCTGCAGTCCGTTGGGAAGCGTCCGCGTTTCGTAGCGGGGAAGGGATGATGCCATTAGGGTTCCTATCGTGAAAAGTGTGGCGACGAGAAATCTCATCGCCGGTCCGCACCGATCGCTTCGGCGATCGAGGTGTAGCCGTCGGATGCGATCAGATCGATCAGGCCGCTGTTGATCTCTTCGACCACTTCGGGTCCTTTGAAAACGAGGGCGCTGTAGAGCTGTACGAGCGATGCCCCGGCACGGATACGGCGGTACGCCTCCTCGGGGGTGCTGATGCCGCCGACGCTGATCAGGGTCGTTTTGCCGAAGAGCTCGCGCGCGATCGCGTCGAAAATGTAAAAACTGCGCTCGCGCAGCACTTCACCGCTGAGTCCGCCGATCTCTTCGGGTTCGCTGACGAGGGAATAATCGATCGTCGTATTGGTCGCGATAATCCCGTCCGCTCCGCTCTCCACGGCATGGGCACACAGCGCCACCGCCTGATCTTCGCTCATGTCCGGAGCGATTTTGAGGAGAATCGGTTTGGACGTCAGTGCTTTGGCTTCGGCGAAGAGGCGGGTGATGAACTCTTCGTTCTGGAGGTCGCGAAGACCCGGAGTGTTGGGCGAGGAGATATTGATGACCATGTAATCGGCATACGGATGGAGCGCCTTGATCAGGGTCGTATAGTCGCGCAGGGCATTCTCTTCGGGAGTGATTTTGTTTTTGCCGATATTGACCCCGATGGGGGTGCTGAAAGGGTAGATGTTCTTGAGACGGTGGCTGATGCGGAAGAGGCCGTCGTTGTTGAATCCCATCGCGTTTTGAAGCGATTCTTCTTCGATGTGGCGCCACAGCCGCGGGCGGGGGTTCCCCTCCTGGGGTTTGGGGGTAAGGGTTCCGATTTCGGTGAAACCGAATCCCATCGCCTGAACGCCGTGGAACATCGTCGCGTTTTTGTCGAATCCCGCGGCAAGTCCGACGGGATTGAGAAACGTACGGCCGAAAAGTTCCTGTTTCAAAGAGGGGTGGGTGATGAAATGTTTGGCGGTCCATCCGTTGAAAAGAGGGGGACAGAAGCTGGCGCCGCGGAGGACGACGGCCGCAAGCGTGTGGGCGCTTTCGGGTTGAAGTTTAAAAAGCCAGGGTTTTAAAGATTCGTAATCAAACATACCGTCTCCGCCGAGTTAAAGTTATCGGGATTATACACAAACTCGTGTTAACCCGTGTTTATTCTTCCATTTTTCCCGCAAGCCGGCGGTAGTTTTCCGAACTTTTCAGAAGCTCTTCGTGGGTACCGCGGGCAATGATCCGCCCCTCTTCAAAATAGAGGATCGCATCGGCGTCTTCGACGGTGCTCAGACGGTGGGCGATCGTGATGGTGATTTTGTCTTTCGTATAGCTCTCGAGCGCTTTTTGGATCCGCTTTTCGCTTTCGTTGTCGAGGGCGCTCGTCGCTTCGTCGAGGATCAGCAAAGAGGCGTGTTTGTAGATCGCCCGCGCGATCGCGATTCGCTGGCGCTGGCCGCCCGAGAGGTTGGATCCGAATTCCATCATCATCGTGTGGATCCCTTGCGGGAGCGATTCGGCAAATTCGAGGGCGTCGGCCATGCTGAGAGCCTCTTTCACCCGTGCTTCGTCGATTTCGCTGCCGTAGGCGACGTTGGCGGCCAGGGTGTCCTGGAAAATATAGACCCTCTGCGACACCGACGCGATCTGCGAACGCAGCGAATGCTGTGTGTACTCGCATAGGTTCCGGCCGTTGACGTAGAGGGCCCCTTCGTTCGGGTCGTAAAAGCGCAGGAGCAGGTTGACAAGCGAACTTTTTCCCCCGCCGCTTTGTCCCACAAGGGCAATGTTCTGCCCCGCGCGGATGTCGAGGTTCAACCCCCTCAAAGCCGTCTTTTCCCCGAAACGCAGCGTTACGTTCTCAAAACGGATATCGCGGATCGGTTCGTTCAGCCGGGTATCTCCGTCTTGGATCGCGTTTTCGAGGTCGAAAACCGCAAACACCCGCTCGCTTGCCGCCTGAGCGTCCTGGATGCGGCTGTAGATCGCGCTGACCCGGCGAAGCGGCTGGAATACGAGCCCTACCGCCGTGAGGAAGGCGGTAAATTCCCCGACGCTCATCGCTCCCGAATAGACCTGCTGACCCCCTACGAAGATGACGCATGCCAGACCGGTCGCGGCGATCATCTCCATCAGCGGGGAGACGAGTTCGCCGGTATAGACCGCTTTCATGTTCAGTTTGAAAAAACGGTCGTTTTCGTCGCGGAAACGCCCCATCTCGTACTCTTCGGTCGCGTTGGCCTTGATAATCTCGCTGTTGTTGAACACTTCGGTCAACCGGGTGATGACGTCGGCGTTTTTCTCCTGCGAACGGTGGGAGAGACGTTTGAGCCGCTTTGTGATTTTCAGCAACGGGACGATGATGAGGGGCATGACGAACAGCGCCCAGAAGGCCAGGGTCGCGTTGAGATAGACGACATAGACGACGAGCGCGACGACGGTGAGACTTTCGCGGATCAGTTCGGGCATCATCGTCGAAACGAAGTACTGGATTCGCGAGATGTCGTTGGTAATCCGCGAGATCAGTTCCCCGCTGCGGTTGGTGTAGAGAAACTGCATGTCCATCCGCACCATTTTGTCCAGAAGGTCTTCGCGGAGGCGTGAAACGATGTGTAGCCCGATGTGGGTATTGTAGACCGACTGCAGGTAGCGGCCGATCGATTTGATGACGTAGATCCCGACCAGCAGGGCGGGGATGAAATAGAGCATGTATGGCTCTTTTTTGATGAACATGTTGTCCATCAGCGGCTGCATAATGTGTGCCGTCCCCGCCGTCGCCGTGACGGTGAGCAAAATACCGATGAGGACCATCGTATACTGGAATTTGTACCCTTTGATGTAGGGCCAGTACCGTTTGTAGATTTCGTTGAACTTCACCCCTGCATCTCCCAGAAGGTTCCCGAAGCGGTATCCATAATCATTACCCCCATCGCGGTCAGCTCGTCGCGGATTGCGTCGGAAACAGCGAAATCTTTCGCTTTTTTCGCTTCGCTTCGCTGCCCGATCAGTGCGTCGATTTTCGCTTTGGTCGCTTCATCGAGACCGAACTGGAAGTATTCGAACGGATTTTGAGCCCCGAATCCCATCACCTCTTCGATTACCGCGAGCGAACCCAGAAGGTTTTGCCGGTAGGCTTTGTCTTTGGGATCGGCATCGAGTTTTTCGTTTGCCGCGGCGATCAGTTCGTCGATGAGGGCGTAGGCTTTGGAAACGTTCAGATCGTCCCCCAGCGCTTCGAGAAGGGCGGTTTTGAATTCGGGGTTCGATGCCGCGCCGCTGATACCGAAGAGGCGCTTTTTGAGGCGGTAAAGGCGGTCAAGCCGCTTTTTGGAAGCGATGAGGTCCTCTTCGTTGAAGTTGAAATCGCCGCGGTAGTGGGTACTGAGGAGGTAAAAACGGATCACTTCGCCGTTATAGGCTCTCAGCGCGTCTTTGAGGAAAAAGCTGTTTCCGAGGCTTTTGGACATTTTTTCCCCGCCGATCGTTACGAATCCGTTGTGCATCCAGTAGCGGGCCAGTTCGCGGTTGGTCGCGCAGCGCGTCTGCGCGGCTTCGTTTTCATGGTGGGGGAAGAGCAGATCCGCACCGCCGCCGTGGATGTCGATCGCATAGGGGGTCCCCTCGCGGGCGAGGTAGGATTCGATCATCGCCGAACATTCCAGATGCCATCCCGGGCGTCCGGGTCCGAAGGGGGAATCGAACGCGATTCCGCCGTCGGTCACCGCTTTCCAGAGGGCGAAATCGGCTTCGTGGCGTTTTTCGCTCACTTTTTCGACGCGGCTCACGTTTTCGCTGCTTTGGCGGTTGGAGAGGGAGAGGTAGCCCCGATCGCTTCGGGTGTCGAAATAGATGTCGCCGTTGCCGATCCGGTAGGCGTGGCCGGTGTCGAGCAGTTTTTGGATCATCGCGCACATCGCGCCGATCGATTCGGTCGCTTTGGGTTCCAGCGTAGGAGCCTTCACCCCGATTGCGGCCATGTCGCGGTGATACGCCCGGGTATACCGCTCGGCGATTTCGGCGGTGGAAAGCCCCGATTCGAGTGCTTTATTGATGATTTTGTCGTCGATGTCGGTGATGTTGCGCGCAAAGGTCACGTCGTACCCCTCTGCTTCGAGGACGCGGCGCAGCAGGTCGAAGACGAGGGCGCTTTTCGCATGTCCCAGGTGGGCGTCGTCGTAGACGGTGGGGCCGCAGACGTAGAGGGATACTTTTCCCTCCTGCTGGGGTTGGAACGGAAGTTTTGTTTTCTGAACGCTGTCGTAGATAGTCATGAAAATCCTGTCGTTTTATCGGATCAAGTGTATCAAAAAGTCGTTTAAGGCGTAGAATGCCACCCCGAAAGCGGCCGTTCCCACAAGGAAATAGAGGCTGTACCGGCTTTTGAGGAGATCGAAAAAGATCACCCAGCCCACTTCGCGGATGGTGAGGAGCATTTGTGCCGCCCCGCCGATGCTTCCGGCCAGCGCGAGTCCCGCCGCACCCATCGACTGCATCAGGATGACCGAGAATATGACGTTGATCACCAGCGAGATGACGGCGATTTTGGCGGCCATCAGATGCTTGTGCATGGCGTAGAGGTACATCGAAAAGAGTTTGGCCAGCCCGAAGGGGATCAGCCCCACCATGTACATCATCAGGACGTCGGCGGTGTTGCGGGTGTCTTCGATGTCGAACGCCCCCCGTTCGAACAACAGCCAGATGATCGGTTCGGCGAGCAGCATTCCCCCCAGCACCGAGAGTCCCAGCAGGGCACTGAGCAGCCAGAACGATTTGTGGAGATTCTCATAGGCGAGGGGGTGGTTGTCGTTCTTGATCGCCTTGGCGATTTTGGGGAAAAGGGCCGTTGTGATCGCCAGCGCAATGATTGCAAAGGGGAGCTGGAATATCCGGTTGGCGTAAAACAGGTACGATACCGACCCCGCGGCGAGGAACGACGCGAGACTCGTGTCGATGAACGACGCGATTTGGGCGGTGGAATTCCCCACTACCGAGGGGAAAAAGAGGGAACTGAACTTTTTCTCCTCGGCTTTGACGTCTTTGGTCCGGCGGTATTTCCATCCCCCGACCAGAATTTTCATCAGCCCCTGTTTGCGTATCGCGTAGAGGTGGGTCGCCACCTGCAACAGCCCTCCCGCGAGGATCGAGAAACTCAGGGCGTAGACGATCGTGGCGGGGTCGGAATTGGTAAAGAGGATCAGGGCGACGATCATCGCGATGTTAAGCCAGACGGTCGAAAAGGCGGTCGTGAAAAAATGCTCCTTATGCTGGAGAAGGGCTCCCAGAAAGGTGACGATGAAGATGAGGTCGAGATACCAGAAATTGATCGCGGTCAGCGGCGCCGTCTGGGCGATCAGCTCTTTCCCCCAGTCCCATGCGAGAAGTTTGGTAAAAAATCCGGGAAAGAGGGTGACGAGAAACGACAACGCGACGATGAAGGCCATGAACCGGATGAAAATCGCCACCGCAAAGACGCTTTTCTGGTTCGAGGCGATGTAGGAGGGCATAAAACTCTGCGTGAAAGAGCCCTCCGCGAAGATGCGGCGGAAGAGATTGGGGAATTTGAACGCCATCAAAAAGACGTCGCTCCAGACGCTGGCCCCCAGCGCAGAGGTCATCATGATGTCGCGCACGAGCCCGGTCACGCGGGAAATAAGGATGCCGAACGAATTGGAAAAAATCGATTTGAACATCGGGTTGCGGAGCGCCTTTTTTAACTTTTACAAAATTTTAACCGATATGTGATTAAAATAGGGCCACATTAGAAAAGGCGGTGCAATGGCATTGTTCAGCAAAGAGGGGGGCGAGCAGCCTTCCGAGACACAGCTCAAGCCGATTATCGTGCGGACGTCGAACGTCGCCAAGGAACTTCTCCAGACGGCCGCAAACGCCCAATGTCCCGTACAGACGCTCGATTTCAACCTCCTCGAAACCCAGACGTTCAGCCGCAAGGACGCCAAGGAACACGAGGGGTGGACCGAGATGAGCGACGATGAGGTGCGCGACATCGCCGAAGAACTTTTTCTCGATCCGGGGTTCGAACTCAAACAGGTCCATGAGATCGAGATTTTCCAGTCCGCCGAAAAAGGGCCTCTGGAGTCGATCGATATGACGATCGGCGGGAATCCGACACTGTGCAAAGTTTACCTGACGATCAAACCCGGAAGCGTCGCCCGGTATTACGACGGATTCCGCCAGGATTTCCTGCAGGCGGTACGGAAAAAAATGTTGCGGGCCCATCTGATGATTAACGTTTTTGATTCGATGATGGCCGAAAATCTCAAAGAACTGATGGCCAGAATCCGGGTACAGGGGACGTATACTTTCGACAAAGCCGAACGGTATCTGATCGCGCAGGCGTACGAGCCCGTTCCGACGATCAACGACGCCCTCGTCCTCCACTACGAAGCCAAACGGAAAAACCAGGATGAACACGGGCGGATCGATTACGCCAAACGCGGATACGTCATCAGTGCCGTGGCCGATGAACTGCTGATCGAGTACATCAAACCAAAAATCGGCGAGAACGGCCGGAATTGCCGGGGTGAGTTCCTCACCCCACCCGAGCCGACGGTCAAAAACGAGCCGACGTTTACGGTCGGCGAACACATTGCGGTCGTCGATACCCCCAACAGCATCGAATACCGTGCGATAACAGGCGGATACGTCACGTTCGAAGGGGGGATGTACGACATCAAGACCGAAGTCGAAGTGACCGAAATCAGCTTTAAAACGACCGGTTCGATCAATACCGAACTCGACGCCGACGTCTCTCTCAGCGTGAAAGAGAAAGACTCGCTCAAGGATGCGATCGGGCAGGGGATGGAGGTAACGGTCAACGTCATCCACATCGACGGAAGCGTCGGTGCCAACGCCAAAGTCACCGCCAACAAGGCCGACGTGGAAGGGCAGGTGCACCAAAGCGCGGTGATCCGTGCCGAAGAGTTGAACATCAACATCCACAAAGGGACCGCTTATGGCAAAACGGTCCGTATCACCCGCCTCGAACACGGTACGGTTGAAGCCGACGAAGTCTTCATCACGCAGGCGATCGGCGGAAAAATCAAAGCCAAAGAGATCACGATCGAAATGCTCGGTTCCCATGTAAAAATGACCGCTTCGCGTAAAATCGAGGTCAAAAAACTCGTCGGCGGAGAGAACCAGTTCGTCATCGATCCGCTCATCAACGAATCGGTCGAAAACCTCTCGGAACGTTACGAGAAGATGGAGCAGGTCAAACGCTCCATTCAGGAAGTAAAAAAAGAGCTGGCGGGGTATGAGCAGGTGTGGCAGGAAAACGCCGCATCGATGGAGGACCTCAAGCGCAAGCTGGCCCATTACCGCAGCAATGGGGTGAAGCTCCCGACGGCGTTTGTCCAGAAATACCAGGAGTTCGTCCATTTCAAAGAGAAAATCGATGCGTTGCGCGAAGAGCTCACGACCAAAGAGGACCAGTACGACTGGCTGGCGCAAAAACACATCGCGCTTCAAAACGAGATTTTTGACGCCCGGATCATCAATCACGACGGGTGGCACAACCACAACGAGATTATTTTCAAACTCATCAATCCGCAGATGAACGTCAACTACGTCCCGCACGACGAAGACGACGAGAACGTCCTGGGACTTTACCAGGATGCGGACGGAGAATTCAGTATTAAGGTGATGCCCGAATGATTGTCGGATTGGAAGGAATTATTGAACACAAGGAGCCCTCGCTGGTACACTTGAACGTCAACAGCGTGATTTACGAGATTTTTATATCGCTTCATACGTTCAGCTCGATCAACCATGACCGGGCACGGCTGCACATCAGCCACATCATCCGCGAAGATGCCCAGCAACTGTACGGATTTGCCCAAAAAAGCGAAAAAATCCTTTTTGAGGGGATGCTCAAAATCAACGGAATCGGTCCGAAAGCTTCCCTTGCAATCTGTTCGACCTTTACGCCGGAGCAGTTTGCGGGTATTATTTCATCCAAAGATATCAACGCGCTCAAAAAAGTTCCCGGTATCGGTCCCAAAAGTGCGGGACGGATTATGGTGGAACTGGCCGGTTTCGACGCCGTGCTGCTGGGCAACACAACGACGGGGAATACCGCGGTGAGCGAGGCGACGATGGCACTGGAGTCTTTGGGCTTCAAAAAAGAACAGATCGCCAAAGCACTGAGCGGATCGGTTGCGAACGATACCGCGACGCTGGTCAAAGAGGCGTTGAAACAGCTTCAAAAACTTTAACACTAAAGGAATATCCATTGAAATTAGCCATCCTTTTCGGCGGAGCCAGTTATGAGCATGAAATCAGCATCGTCAGCGCCATTACGGTCAAAGAGAAACTCGGGGCGTTCGATCTGCGGTTCATTTTTTGCGATCAGGACCATACGTTTTATCTGATCGAACCTTCCAAAATGAAAGCGGTCACGTTTTCGCGCGGCGAACACCGCAAGATGCCCAAACTGACCATGACCAACGGCGGCTTTGAGCAGCGCTCCTTGTTCGGATCGACCAAACACGATATGCCGGTACTCAACCTGATCCACGGCGGAGACGGCGAAGACGGCACTCTCGCGGCGATGCTCGATTTCTATGCGATCCCTTTCATCGGCCCCCGCAAAGAGGCTTCGATGCTCAGTTTCGACAAAGTGTACACCAAGTGGCTGGCGGCGTCGTTGGGGGTGAAGACACTCCCATACGAAATTCTTCGCAAAGAGGGGACGCGCACCGTTTCGACTCCGTATCCTTTCATCGTCAAACCCGCACGGCTTGGAAGTTCCATCGGGGTGAGCGTCGTACGCGAAGCGGGCGAGCTCGATTATGCCCTTGACGTTGCGTTCGAGTTTGACGATACCGTTTTGGTCGAACCGTTCATCGCGGGGGTCAAAGAGTACAACCTCGCCGGTTTTGCCGCTCGCGGCGAGATCACTTATTCGATCGTCGAAGAGCCCCAAAAAGCCGATTTCCTCGATTTCGAGAAAAAATACCTCGATTTTTCCCGCAGCGGCACGGTAGCCGAAGCGGACGTCCACGAAAAACTCGTTTCACATCTGCGCGAAGCATTTGCCGCCATTTATCTTCCTTTGTTCGAAGGGGCGCTGATACGCTGCGATTTCTTCGAGATCGAGGGGGAAGTGTATCTCAACGAGATCAACCCGATCCCCGGATCGATGGCCAACTACCTGTTCGACGATTTCCAGGGTGCGGTGCAAAAACTCCTCGGATCCCTCCCGGACAAACGCGCGATCCGGGTCAAATACGATTACATCCACTCGATTTCTCAGGCCAAAGGGAAATAAGTGGCGCTCAAGTCGGTCCAGTATAAAAATCACACTTTTTCGATCAGTTACGAGATCCTCAACCCGTCTTCCCACTACGATATTATCTTTCTGCACGGGTGGGGATCGCACAAAAATCTGATGAAGCACGCCTTCGGCAGCCATTTGCGCCAGTTCCGGCACGTTTACATCGACATGCCGGGATTCGGAAACAGCACCTGTAATATGCCTCTGGATACCGAAGATTACGCCAACATCCTCGAATCGTTCATTTCGCAGATCAACGTTACCAAAACGATCATCGTCGGTCACTCTTTCGGCGGGAAAGTGGCGACCCTGCTGAATCCCGATCTGCTCGTGCTCGTCGCGTCGGCCGGAATCCCGGTCCCCAAGCCTTTTAAAGTGCGGGCGAAGATCGCCCTTTTCAAACTGCTCAAATTTACCGGACTAGCGAAACTTCGCCGTTTCTTTGTCGCACCCGACGCGCAGGGGCTCTCCGAACCGATGTACGAAACGTTCAAACGGGTCGTCAACGAAGATTTCACCGACGCTTTCCGTGCTTTCGGCGGCAGGGCGCTCCTCTGCTTCGGACGCCAGGATACGGCGACGCCGCTATGGACGGCCCATCGGATCGCCGCGCTGATTCCGCACTCGAAAGTCGTGGAGTATGACGGGGATCACTACTTTTTCCTCGAACAGAGCGCGACGGTCTCCAAAGAGATCGAAACGACATTTTTGAAAACACTGGAGCATTGACGCACAATGGATACGTTACACCTTCTGGACTTCGTCACCAATTTTTTCTTCGTTATGGCGCTGGGATGGTATCTGATTACCAATCTCCAGTGGTACGACTACAAAATCGAGCGGGTCATTTTCCGCCACCACAAGAGCTGGTGGCACGTCGTCTATTTTCTGGTGCCGTTTGTGCTGTATTACACGGTACCGGCCTATTTCAGTGCGATTTTCTTCCTGATCGTCCTCCCCGCACTGATCCTCTGGCACCGCAAACTTGACAAGAAACTGGTTCTGACCTGGCGCGTCAAGCGGTTTTTGATCCTGCTGGGGTCATTGACGCTGTTTTTGAACCTGATGATCGCGCTCAAGGGGTGGGGTGAAACCTACAGCGTCCTGATGCCTCTTGCGGCGGCGTACCTGCTCTCTACAGGGGTTGAAAAGTTCCTTTTTCTCGCCTATAAAAAACAGGCCAAGCAGAAAATCGCGTCGATGCGGGATCTCACCATCGTCTGTGTGACGGGAAGTTACGGGAAAACATCGATGAAAAATTTCATTGCGCAGGTACTGGGAACCAAGTTCAACGTCTACGCCACGCCGCGCAGCGTGAACACCCTCGGCGGGATTATCCGCGACGTCAACGAGTCGCTTCCGTCGGATGCCCAGGTATACGTATGCGAAGCGGGGGCGCGCGAAGTGGGGGACATCTACGCCATCGCGCAGCTGCTCCACCCCCAGATCGTGGTCGTCGGAAAAGTGGGACCGCAGCACCTGGAGTATTTCAAAACCCTTGATCGGATCAAGCGGACCAAACTTGAGATCATCCACTCCGACCGTCTCAAACGGGCGTTCGTCCACACGTCGGTTACCGACGAACCGCACGACAAAGTGACGTTTTTCGGGGACGACATCCAAAACCTCGACGCAACGCTGGAGGGGACCGGTTTTGAGATGGAACTCGGCGGCGAAACGGTCCGTTTCCATACTTCGGTGCTGGGGGGATTCCAGACGATCAACATTAACGCGGCGATCCTGATCGCGCAGGAAATGGGAATGAGCAGCGAGGAGATCGTCCGGGCCGTCAACGGCCTCAAAAGCGTCGAGCACCGTCTTGAGCGGATCGACGCGGGGGGAAAAATCATCCTTGATGACGGGTACAACGGCAACATCGACGGGATGCTCGAGGGGATCCGGCTCTGTTCGCTTCATCCGGGGCGTAAAGTGATCGTCACCCCGGGACTGGTCGAAAGTACCGCAGAGTTGAACGCGCAGCTGATCCGCGCGATCAACGACGTGTTCGATATCGCCATCATCACCGGCCAGCTCAATGCCGCGCAGTTTGATAAAGAACTTCAGGTACCGCAGAAAATCATGCTGGCCGACAAATCGCAGATGGTCAAAACCCTCGGGGAAGTGACGCGTTCGGGAGACATCATCCTTTTTGCCAACGACGCCCCGAACTTTATTTAGAACGATAAAGGGATAAAATCCCTGTTATCTGCGCTGGCCGCTATGGCACTAAAGCTTGCCTCCTTCGAGGCAGATTGGAGAAGCTAATGGAAAATATCCTCTACGCGCCATGGCGGACCGAGTACGTTTCGGGCGAAAAGATCGATGGATGTGTTTTCTGCCATATCAGCACGCACCCCGACGATGACGAACCGCTGCACGTATTGCACCGCGACGAACACTGTTTTGTGGTCATGAACCGCTATCCCTATACTCCGGGGCATTTTATGATCATTCCGCACCGTCATACCGACGCACTCGAAGCACTCGACCCGCAGGCATGGCTCCACATCACGGCATTGGCCCAAAAAGGGGTTCGAATGCTCAAAGAGGGGTTCGGCGCCCACGGCGTCAATATCGGGATGAATCTGGGGAAGGCCGGAGGTGCGGGGATCGCCGAACACATTCATCTGCACCTCGTTCCGCGCTGGGAGAGGGATACGAATTTCATCACCTCCATCGCCCACACCCGTGTCTATTCGACCGATTTTGAACGGATTTACGACCGCCTCAAAGAGCTTGCCGGGACTTATCTGTAAAGTTTCCGGTTATTTTTTTTTGCGCGTGAGGACGAATCCCATGATCGCGATCATCGCGACCATCAGTACCAGATCCATTCCGGTCGTATTCAATTGTTCCATAATCTCTCCTCCAACAGTTTTTTCATGATCTCGATGTGGTAACTTTCCTGGAAATTGATGAATTCGAAAAACGCCGAGAGCTTTTCATCGGTGATCGTTTCGGAGAGGCGGCGGCACTCCTCTTTGGCATTTTCTTCTTCGACGATCCCGTTGCGAAGAAATTTCTCCATGTCCGTGATGACGTAGGTGCGGGGATGGAGTTCGCGCGGGAGTGCCAAAATCCCCATCTTGGCCATCATTTCGCCGAACGAGCGCAGATGAAAATGGGATTCGTCGATCAGATCGGTGAACGAAGAACTTTGCGTGGCACTCGTGGCCCGAACGAGCCGATACAGGTAGATCAGAATGAGTTCGTATTCCTTGTAAAGTTCTTCGAATAAAAAGAGGCTCAGGGCGTCGGTTTGCGCCGTGTCAAGCGGAGCGTCGCTCCAGACGCGGCGGCGGTCGAAAGCGCTGGCGGTATCAATGCAAGGGGGTCGGTAGGCGTCCAGAACGCCGAGGATGTACCGCTCGTCGCGGCGCATCCGCTCGCCCAGTTCTGAAGCGTCGTAAAGGGCATTGGCGGTTTCGATCGCGGCTACGGCACCGGAGAGCCCTTCGGAGAGGGTTTGAAACTCGATACCGAACGTTTTGTCGCGCCCGTAATCGTAAGGGATTCGGGCATCGTAGAGGTGCTGCGAGAGCCATTTGAGATGGCGGAATTCGATTTGGGAAAATTCGTAAAGACGGCTTTTGATCTGCGGTTCGGATGCGGCGAAGGATAAAAAAGCCAATCGCAGCCAGAGCTGATGTTTGTGCCGGAAAAGCGCCGCGTCGATCACGATTCCACCTCGCATTCCATCCCGATCTCGATCGCATGTAGCTCTTCGTCCGAGCCTTCACGTTTGTGTTGCCGATGGATCTTGGCCGCATCGAACGCGGTGAGGACCATGTGGGCGCACGCCTGCTGTTTTACGGGCCCCAGAGCGACCTTTTCACGCAGTTTTTCGGCGGCGGAAGCGGCGTAGGAGAGGGTTTCTCCTTTAACCATTTCGGTAAACATCGATCCCAGCACCACCGTGTCGTGGCAGCCGTTGGTCGCGTAACCGATATTTCGGATCCTTTCTTCTTCGCAGTCGAGATAAAGGATGACGAACTCGCCCGTTTTTTCACTGTGGCCGACGCCCACACCGCTTGCGTTTTCGAGCGGGCCGTAGTTGCGGGGATGCATGAGATGCTCGACGATCTCTTGGTTCAGATTGTTTTCCATTTGAAGATTATAACGTAGCTTGAACCTCTTTGTAAGAGTACGCGCCGTACAATCGCATCATGAAAATAACCCCCGAAACCCTCCGATACCTTCCCTCGACCCGTGCCGAAATGGAGGCACGAGGCTGGGAACGCTGTGACGTGATCCTCGTCTCTGGCGATGCCTACATCGACTCTCCCTTCATCGGCGTCGCCGTCGTGGGACGGATACTGGAGCGGGAGGGGTACAAAGTCGGGATCATCGGACAGCCCGACGTTGCGACCGATGACATCATGCGGCTGGGAGAGCCGCGCCTTTTTTGGGGGGTCAGCGGCGGGAGCGTCGATTCGATGGTGGCCAACTACACCGCCACCAAAAAATTCCGCAAAAGCGACGACTACACCCCCGGCGGCGTGAACAACGCCCGCCCCGACCGCGCGACGCTGGTCTACACCAACCTGATCCGAAAACATTTCAAAAACACTGCTCCCATCGTGCTGGGGGGGATCGAAGCGAGCCTGCGCCGCGTGACCCATTATGATTACTGGTCCAACAAACTGCGCAAACCGGTGCTGTTTGACGCCAAGGCCGATTACCTGATCTACGGGATGGGGGAGGGGGCGATCATCGAGCTTCCCAAACGGCTCGAGCGGGGCGAATCGCCCCATGACATCCGGGGGTTGTGCTACATCGCCAAGGAACCGCGCGAGGGGTATCTGAGCCTCCCCTCGCATCAGGAGTGCCTGGATAACAAAGAGCGTTATATCGATCTTTTCGACATCTTTTACGACAACAACGACCCCATCTCCGCCAAAGGGCTGTGCCAGGAGGTCGACGGGCGCTTCGCGATCCAGAACCCTCCGGCCGATTACCTCGACGAGGGGGAGATGGACGCCGTTTCGGCATTGCCCTTCACCCGCGAACTCCACCCCTATCACCGCCCAAATGGTGCGGTAAAGTGCCTTGAGACGATCAAGTTTTCAATCATGACCCATCAGGGGTGCTGGGGGGAATGCAACTTCTGCGCCATCGGCGTCCATCAGGGCAGAACGATCCGCACCCGCAGTGAGGAGTCGATCCTCTCTGAGGCGAAGCAGTTCACCGAATATAAGGATTTCAAAGGGATCATCAGCGACGTCGGGGGGCCGACGGCCAACATGTACGGCTACGAGTGCAGCAAGAAACTCAAACACGGCACCTGTGACCATCAGCGCTGCGTCGACGACACCCACCTGTGCAAGAAGATGAAAGTCGACCACACCCGCGTCATCAACCTCCTGCGGCGCTTGCGGGAAGTGCGCGGGATCAAAAAGGCGTTCGTCGCCTCCGGGGTCCGCTACGATCTCATCAACGAAGACAAACGGCAGGGATACGAGTACCTCAAGGAGATGGTGCGCCACCACATCTCCGGGCAGATGAAAGTCGCCCCCGAACACACCTCGCCCCACGTGCTGCACCTGATGAACAAGCCGGGCAAGCAGACCCTTGTGGATTTCAAAAAACTCTACGACCGTCTCAACCGCGAAGAGGGGAAAAACCAGTTTCTCACTTATTACCTGATCGCCGCGCATCCGGGATGCACCGAAAAAGACATGCACGACCTCAAGCGCTTCACGACGCAGGAACTCAAGATGAATCCCGAACAGGCGCAGGTGTTCACCCCGACGCCGGGGACCTATTCGGCGGTGATGTATTACACCGAGATGGACCCCGTGAGCCGCCAAAAGATCTTCGTCGAAAAAGATACGGCGCGCAAGGAGAAGCAAAAACAGATCGTCGTCGCGAAGGACACGTTCAAAAGCGGTTTTGCGAGTTAGAAGCGAAAATCTGCTATTCTACCCTCTTATGAGATCGACGAGGGGCAAGAGGGAGCGATGGTAGATCCGGACGTATTGAAAAAACTCCGCAAAGCGCTGCACCACTACCCTCTGCTCTACGTCGAGGAGAACCCCGCGCTCAACGCGCAGGCCGGTGCGTTGTTCAAAAACATTTTCGACACCGTGTACGCGACGTGCGATGCGACGGAGGGGATGGAGCTCTACGAACAGTACCATCCCGCCATCGTTGTCGCCGATATCAAAACGCCGCTTCTCGAAGGGCTCAAACTGGCCAAAAACATCACCGCGATCGATCCGTCGGTGAAAATCATCTTTACGTCGGCGCACGACGACAAAGCATTGCTGCACGAAGCGATACGGCTGGGGGCTTTCGATTACGTCGTCAAACCCATCACGGTTCAGAACCTCGTCGACGTTTTGGTCCGGTGTGCGCGTGAACTGCGTCTTCAGATGCATCAGCGCCTTTTCAATAACTACCTGCAAAACATTTTCAACTACCAGCACAACCTGATCCTGCTGCTGCACCGCGAAACGGTCGTGATGGCCAACCAGCCCTGTCTGGAATTCTTCGGTGCGGCCAGCGTCGAGGAGTTCGGCCAGCGTTTCCTCAATTTCGGGGATCTGTTGCTCGAACACAGCGGTTTTTTGTACAACCACGACAAGATCGACTGGCTCAAAGAAGCCAAAAACCATCCGGGCAAACTCTTTAACGTCAAAATCGCCGATGCCGAGGGAAACAGCCACCATTTCGTCCTCAACATGCAGACGATCCCCGATAAAGAAGAGTATTACATCCTTTCCCTCAACGACGTGAGCGAACTTAACCTGCTCAGGCTCTTCGACCCCGGCGCCGTGGAAAAAGAATCGATTCAAAAAGACAAACGGATTTTGCACGGTCTGTTCGAAATGGCCAAACGGAACAACGCGAAAATCAAGGTCCACAATCTCTACAAAGGGCTTAGCATCACCAACGACGGGATCATCGACGAACTTGACGAACATTACGTCTGGATCAAAACGACGTTCATGCAGCTCAAGGCGATGCAGTTCGAACGCCGGGTCGTACTGGTATCGGATATTTTTCCGATGTTCATCGTGTCGACCGATCTGCTCCGGTTTAATTTCGACCGGATGACCGTCAAGCTCGGTGAATGCCGCATGAGTATGACGAGCCCGACCCGGCGCCAGTACATCCGTGTTCCTCCCGATTCGGAGGCCAAAGCGACGTTGCTGTTCCAGGGGAGAAAGTTCGAAACGGAGATTCAGATCGCCGATATTTCGATCAAAGCGATGCGCCTGATACTGGCGTCGCTTCCCGCCGGATTCCAGACCGGATCGAAAGTTATCCTCGATTTCGTGCTGGGGGCGCCGCCCCTCAAGCCGATCATCATCAATACCGAAGCCGAAGTCTACCGGATCGGCGAACTCTACCATCAGTACGAAGCGGTTTTTACCTACGAACTTCGCGGCCGCCATCACAAAGAGCTGATCGATTACATCGCCAAACGCCAGATGCAGTTAATTCGGGAATTCAAGGAGAGACAAAATGAATAAAGAAACACTGTTGTTCGAAGACGGCGCCCACAAATGCGTCATGTTCAGCCTGGAAGACGAAGAACAGGAGGAAAACTCCCTTTCGGTCAACCAGTTTTTGATCATCCAGGGGGAGAGCGCGGTCCTGATCGATCCGGGTAGCGGGGCGATTTTCACCGAACTCTACGATGCGGTGGCGCGCCATATCGATCCGCGAAAAATCAAATACATTTTCTTTTCCCATCAGGACCCCGACGTCGCGGGGGCGATCGCGGAATGGAGCGTCGCGACGAGCGCGCAACTGGTCATTTCGGGATTGTGGAGCCGTTTCATGAGTCATTACGGCCTTACCGATTCGTCCCGGATCATCGCGCTCCCCGACCACGGGGGACGGGTACCGTTCAAGGACGGGTTTATCCAGTTCATCCCCGCCCATTTTCTTCACAGTCCGGGAAATTTTTCGCTCTACGACAGCCGTTCTAAAATCGTTTTTTCGGGAGACATCGGGGCAGCGATCCTCTCGCCGCAGAACCTGAACAAACGGGTGGACGATTTCGAAAGCCATCGGCCGTTCCTGGAGAGCTTTCACCGTCGCTACATGGCATCGAACGTTTTTTGCCGCGCATGGGTACGCGAGGTGAGACGGTACGACGTCGATACGATCGCTCCCCAGCACGGGTCTCTTTTTCGCGGCGAGAATGCGGCGGCGTTTTTGGAATGGTTCGAAAACGTCGAAGGGGGAGCCGAACATATCGACGAACTGTATCTTCCGCACATCGGATAGGCGTCCGAACCCGGGGGGAGGAAGTGGAACAATTTTTGCGCTCTTACCTCCCTTTTAGTTTGAATCGCCTACAATAAACGCTTCAAATACAAGCATACGGATCACTCTTTTGCGAATCGACAAATTTTTAAATGCCGTCAATCTGACCAAACGCCGCGCCGTAGCGCAGGACATGATCGCCGAGGGGGTGGTCTACATCAACGGCAAAGCCGTCAAGCCCTCCAAAAACGTCGCCGTCGGCGATATCATCACGCTCGTCTACCTCGATCGCCAGATGCGTTATGAAGTACTGGCCCTGCCGACGGTCAAATCGACGCCCAAATCGGCCCAAAACCTCTACGTGAAGGAACTTTCATGAACCCGATGAAAAGCGATTTCGAAGCGCTCTTCGAACACCGCCTGAGCGATGGGGAGATGAGGGAGTTTCTCCTCTCGCTGACGCTGAACGAATCGACCTCTCCCTCAATGATCGCGACCGCTGCTGAGGTGATGAAACGCCACGCCCTGGCCCTGGACGTTCCCGCCGAGCTCAAAGAGAAGCTGATCGACGTCGTCGGAACCGGAGGGGACAAGAGCGGAAGTTTCAACGTCAGCTCCACCGTTTCGATCCTCCTCGCCGCGTGCGGGGCGTTCGTCGCCAAACACGGCAACCGCTCCATCACTTCCAAATCCGGAAGTGCCGACGTTCTGGAGACGCTGGGGATCAAGCTTGACCTGAGTCTGGAGCAAAGCGCCGCACTGCTTGAAGAGACCGGCTTCACCTTTCTCTTCGCCCAGTATCACCATCCGGCGATGAAATTCATCATGCCGATCCGCCGTTCGATCCCTGAAAAGACGGTTTTCAACATCCTCGGCCCCCTGACCAATCCCGTGGGGCTTTCGAAAATCCTGCTGGGGGTTTTCGATGAGGTATTCGTCCCCAAAATGGCCGAAGCGGCCCGCGAACTGGGGATGAAATCGGCGATCGTGGTGAGCTCGCGGGAGCGGATGGACGAGGTGAGCATCAGCGATATCACCTACGCGGCACACCTGCACGGCGGAAAAATCGATTATTTCGAGATCGATCCCGAAGCGCTGGGGATCAAAAAAGCCCCTTTCGAAGCGATTCTGGGCGGCGATGCGGCACTCAACGCGAAAATCCTGACCGATATTCTCAACAACCGCGCGACCGATGCGCAGCGTGACATGGTGCTGATCAACGCCGCTTACGCCCTCATCGCCGAGGGGATGGCACGCGACGCGCAAGAGGGGCTTGAAATCGCCCGAGACGGGCTTTTCAGCGGAAAGGCGGCCGCAAAACTCGCCCAGATCGCCGACGTATCGTCCAAACTATGAGCGAATATTCTCTGGACCGGCTTCCCCAGTTGTGCGCGCACATCGCGCAGCAGCTTCCGCACGGGGGAATCGTGATTCTCCGCGGCGATCTCTCCAGCGGAAAAACGACCCTTACGCAGGCGTTTGCCCGGCATCTTTGCGTAGAGGAGTCGGTGACGTCGCCGACGTTTTCGCTGCAGCAGATCTATGGAGAGAAACTGTACCATTACGATCTGTACAACTACGGGTTTGAAAAGTTTTTGAGCCTGGGGATGATGGAAGAGCTCGAAAAACCGGGGTATCACCTCGTCGAATGGGGTGACGATACACTGGTCGGATGGCTCAAACGGAGCGGTTTGGAAACCGTGATCGTCGAAATTACCAAATGCGGCGAAACGTCGCGATGTTATGAGGTGTACCGTGCATGAATTGAAAGTCGAACGTCTGGTCAAAACGATCAAAAAACACGAAATCGTCCGGGGGATCAGCATGGAGCTGCGAACGGGGGAGGTTGTCGGTCTGCTGGGACCCAACGGAGCGGGGAAAACGACGACGTTTTACATGATTTGCGGCCTCGTCGAAGCGACGGAGGGGAAAGTGTTCATCGACGGCGCCGACGTCTCGGATCTTCCGCTCCATCAGCGCTCCAAGATGGGGATCGGGTATCTGCCGCAGGAGGCCTCGATTTTCAAAGACCTCACGGTCGAAGAGAACCTGATTATCGCCGCGCAGGCGGGAAAACTCGATCCGCAGACGCAGGAAAAGCGGATCGAGGAGCTTCTGGAGATGTTTAACATCGAGCCGATCCGCAACCGCCGCGGCATCAACCTTTCGGGAGGAGAGCGCCGACGCGCCGAGATCGCCCGCGCACTGGTGAACAAACCCCGCTTTTTGCTCCTGGACGAACCGTTCGCGGGGGTCGATCCGATCGCGGTAATGGATATCCAGAGCGTTATTTCGCAGCTCGTCGAATTCGGGATCGGGGTTTTGATCACCGACCATAACGTCCGTGAGACCCTTGCGGTCTGCGACCGCGCCTACGTTATCAAAAACGGGACGCTGCTGGCATCGGGGACGAGCGACGAAATCGCCCACAACAGCGATGTGCGCCAACACTATCTCGGTGAATCGTTCAAGTTCTAACCGCGCATGTTACGGGTCAAAACAAACGTCGAGCTCAAAAACAAGCTCTCCAACACGCTTCGCAACTGGCTGCCGATTCTCCACTCCAGCCTCAGCGACCTGGGCGAAGCGATGGCACCGTTTGTCGAAAACAATCCCCTCATCGAAGTGAAATCGGGATTCGAAGAGAATTTCGAATCCCGCATTCCGAAAAAAATCCAGTACGGCTACGTTCAAAATTCCCAGTCCCAGGCGATCGAGGCGCTGACCGTCCAGCAAAAAAGCCTCTACGAGGTGCTCGAAGAGCAGATCGACGCCCCCCTTTTCCCAACCCCCCTGTCACAGCTGATCGGCCGTCACGTGATTGAAAACCTCGATGAGGGAGGGTATTACGAAGGGGATGCGGAGGCGTTTTGCGCCGAGCACGCCATAACGATCGAGCAGTTCGAAAAAATCCGCGCCCGATTCGTCCACGTCGAACCGGTCGGGATCGGGGCACGCAGCGTTTCGGAGTCGTTTTTGTTTCAGCTGGAATCTTCCCAGATCAGCGACGAGGCGTATTCCCTGGCCAGGGAGATGATTGTCCATCTCGACGAACTGAGCCGTTACCGTAAGGAAAAAGGGTTCGGCGAAGCGATGAAAGTGATCACCGGCTTCAAAAATCCTCCCGCCATCGAATATCTCGAAGAGTCGGCGCAGATCGTGCCCGATCTGATGATCTACACCGATCCGGAGGAGGGAATCGAGGTAAAACTCAATGACCGTTATTACCCTTCTATCGCCATCGACAACGCTTACGGGATCGACCACGCGTTCGTCAAGGAGAAGATCAAAGAGGCCAAAAGCCTCGTGGACGCGCTGGAGATGCGCAAGGCGACGCTGTACAAGGTGGGGCTGATGATTGTAGAGTACCAGTACGACTTTTTCACGGGGGGATCGATCAAACCGCTGACCCTCAAAACCCTCGCCGACGAGTTCGGCCACAACCCCTCGACGATTTCGCGCGCCATCGCCAACAAATACATCGCCTGCGACCGCGGAATCTATGCGATGAAAGATTTTTTTACGACCGCCATCGACGAAGACGTTTCCAACGCCGCGATCAAGGAATACGTCAGCGAACTGGTCAAAAGCGAATCCCCCAAAAAGCCCCTGAGCGACATGAAACTGCTCGAAATGGTGCAGAAAAAATTCAACATCACGATGGTGCGCCGCACCATCGCCAAATACCGCAAACAGCTCGACATTCCCGGATCGAGCGAGCGCAAGCAGCTCTACTTGCTCGGCGGTTCGTGACGCGATGGAGCGCAGAAAGCTCAAAGCGCTACTCGACGGCGAGGCGGCGGCGCGAAACTGCGAAAATGAACTGTGCGAATCGCGCCCCGACCCGCTGATGGTCGCGCGGCGTTTCCCCGACGAACACCATGCACTGACCTGTGCGTTGTTTGCGTACGGAAGCGCCAAAGCGATCGTCGCTTTTACCGCGTCGCTCGAACCGTCGTACATCGGCATGGAGGAGGAACGGCTGCGCGAACAACTTCGGGGGAAATATTACCGTTTTCAGAATAGCGAGGACATCGTGCAGTGGTTCGTAACGCTGGGGAGGCTTCGCGTCTGCGGAGGTGCGGAAGCGGTATTCATGCAAGGCTACGCAAAAGAGGGGGTCATCGGAGGGCTTTCGACGCTTATCGGGAAGCTCTATGACCTTAACCCCTACCGTTCGCAAGGGTATGAATTTTTGATCGGCAAACCGGTTTCGTCCCCCTCGAAAGCCTCGGCGATGAAACGGTGGATGATGTACCTGCGCTGGATGGTGCGCCGCGACGAACTGGATATGGGTCTGTGGAACGGGGTGAAGCGTTCGGAACTGATCATGCCGCTTGATACCCATACGTTCAACGTCTCCCGCAGTCTCGGGTTGTTGGAACGGGGAACGTGCGATTTGCGCGCGGCGCTCGAACTGACCGAAAATCTCCGCCTTTTCGACCCCGAGGACCCTCTCAGATACGATTTCGCCCTCTATCGCATCGGACAGGAGAAGATGCTCGCCGAAACGGGGAAGAGGGCAAATATGGTACAATCACGCCACCAAGTAAAAGGGTAATCATCGGATGAAGAGAATTCTGATCGTCAGCGACGGGGCAATAGGGCGCCATTTCATCGAACGGGTCATGGGCGCCTACACCAGCGAAAACGTCTATTACGTCGTTCAGACCTACGAGAACACGTTCGAAGGGTACAATCCCGAACGGTTCAAATTTTTCCGTTTCGATCCCACCAGCGCCTACAAGATCAACGCACTCCTCGATAACGATTTCTGGCAGGTTGTTTTGGCGATGGAAGAGCAAAGCGATCTGGAACAGACGATCAAAAATATCCGCACCTACAAACCTTCGCTGCGCATCATTGCCCTGGACCTGTGGCATGCAAAGAGTCCCGAAGACGACATCGAATGGGTCAATACCCAGGAACTCATCGCCGCCAACCTGATCGACTACCTCCCCAATATCCCGGTTCTGGCCAAAAATATCGGTCTGGGGTCCGGCGAGATCATGGAGGTGCTCGTCCCGTTCGGAAGTTCGTTCGTCTACCGCCACATCGGCTCGATCGAGCAGAAAAACTGGAAAATCGCCGCCATCTACCGTAACCGCCAGCTGATTCTTCCCGCCGACAACCGGATGATCCAGCCCAACGACACCCTCGTCCTCGTCGGGGATCCCGGGGTTCTGCGCTCGATTTACCGCGCGATCAAGCGGGAACTGGGACAGTTTCCCGCACCGTTCGGAAGCCGCCTGTACCTCTACATCGACATGAAAAGCGAACACAAAAGTTCGATCATGGCGCTGGTGCGCCGCAGCATTTTTATCCAGAAAAAACTTCGCCAGCCCCTCATTGTCAAAGTGATCAATCCCGGCGATATCGACACGCTGCGGATGATCAAGGCGTCGGCGGAAGGGAACGTGACGGTTGAAATCTGTTACGCGACCGGCAACGAGGAGGGGATGATCCTCGATGATATCAAAAAATATCATATCGGGCTCTTCCTCGTTTCGCACCGTGCGTTCGGACGCAAATCGATCCGTAAAAAACTTTATGCGGGGAACGTCCCGGTGCTCAAACTCGCCGAACGGTCGTTTTCCTCGGTGCGCGAAAGCGTCGTCGTCCTCAGCGAGGAGGGGTACATCGAGAATATCTCCACCACGATTTTCGACGTTTCGTCGCAGTTTGGATTCAATCTCGAACTGATCGATTATACTCACGAGGAAGAGGGGCGAAAAGGGGAAGTGATCGAGCATTTCAACAACCTCTCGGCCATTTTCTCCAAGTCGATCCAGGTCGTAGAGCAGGAAGAAAATCCCATCCAAACGCTGCGTGATAGGGAGAATTTCCTTCACATTCTTCCGTTTACCGAGAAGATGTTCATCAACCCGCTGCGCGCTTGTTTTTCTACCGATCCCGAGGTACTCTACCGCAAACTCGGACGTTATCACCAGCTCTTTATTCCGACGCAGATCTAGAAACTCACCCGTTTTTAAGGGTGTTTCGAGTAAACTAGAGGTTATTTACCCCTATTTTTGTGACAGGCCTGTGCATGACGATCAATATCAACCTTAAACGCGTTGTCGACGACTCGTATCCCATCCATATCGGGGAATTGCCGGAGATCGCGTACGACGGAAAAGTCGCGGTTCTCACCAACCCCAAAGTGGCGGGGCTGCATCTGCAGCGCCTTCTCTCCCGTCTCAAAGCCAAAGAAGTCTACGTCATCACGATTCCAGACGGCGAACACTACAAAAATCTCCAGACCGTCGAATCGATTCTGGACCGGATGTTCGATCACCGTCTCAACCGCAAGTCGCTTCTCGTCGCCTTCGGCGGCGGCGTCATCGGCGATATGGGCGGGTTTGCCGCCAGCCTCTACAACCGAGGCATCGATTTCGTCCAGGTCCCTACGACGCTCCTGAGCCAGGTTGATGCGAGTGTCGGCGGAAAAACGGGGGTGAACAACCGTTTCGGCAAAAATCTGATCGGGGCGTTCCATCAGCCCAAGGCGGTTTACATCGACCCCGCTTTCCTCTCCACCCTTCCCCCGCGCGAGTTTGGGGCGGGCGTCGCCGAGATCGTCAAAATGGCGGTCACCTTCAACGCGCCGTTTTTCGAATGGCTCGAAACCAATGACCTGCGCGAGGGCGATAACCTGGTACACGCGCTGCAAAAAGCGGTTGAAACCAAAGCCGGCGTCGTCGAAGCGGATGAAAAAGAGCAGGGGTTGCGTGCCGCCCTCAACTACGGCCACACGTTCGGGCACGTCATCGAAAACGAAACGAAATACGAAACCTATCTGCACGGCGAGACGGTGGCAATCGGGATGGTTATGGCCAACGATCTGGCGTGCGAGACTGGGCTGATGCAGCCTGCGCAGGCGGAACGGGTCAAAGCGGTCCTGGAACGCTACGGACTGCCGCTGTCGTATCCGATCGCCGACGTCGAAAAGTTTTACGGCGCGTTTTTCCTCGACAAAAAAAGCGCCGACAGCTCGATCACTTTCATCCTCCCCAAAGGGATCGGCGGGGTTGAAATCACCGATGCGATCGATGCGCCGACAGTCAAGAAAACCTTGGCCAAATTTGCGGGGAACCGATCGTGAAACGTTTGGCCCCTCTGGCCTTTGCGGCCCTGATGATCGGCATGTCGGCCTTCGCCGCCTCCGACAAAAACGACACTCCGCCTTCGGTGGAGATCTCCAAAGAGGTACAGGTACAGCAGGCCCGCGACGAAGTGGCCAAAATCCAAAAAGAGCTCTCCAAGGCGAGCAGCGTCTGGATCAAAAGCTACAACTCCTACATGGCCTATCAGGAAGCGCGTAAAAACCTCCGCCAAATCAAATGGCGGATCGAAGAGCTTCAAAACCGCCGCCAGACGGTCGAACGCAAACTCGAGATCGAGGCGCTGCAGGCCAAAGAGAAAATCCTCACCGATCAGGTCGAACTTCTCAAAGCGCAGGGGACCAGCCCGTTCGTCTCGCTGCTCAAGCCCGACGAGGCGGGGGAACAACCGACGATCACCAACCCTTTCGAGATCGTGACGGGACTCTCCTACATCAAACGCCTCAACAGCCAGTACAAAGATTATCTGCTGCGCGAAGAGGAACTTCAGGAACTGATTTCCCTGCTCGAGCGGCAGGTGGGGCTCTACAAAGACCTCATGCGGCTTGATCCCAAAGGGGATTACGAAGTGGAACTCGAAGCGACGATGCTGCAGGTTGAGAAATTCAAACTTGCCCTTGAAACGCTCATTTCCACCGCCGAAGTCTACGAAAAACGGATCGAATCGACCGAAGCCAAAATCAACGAAGAGATCAAAGAACAGATCAGTAAACTGCTCAACATCGTTTTGATCGTCGTGGTGCTGTTTGTGGTGTCGTTTCTGGTCAAACGGATCCTCAAGCGTTACATCGTCGACAACGAACGCCTCTATATGGCGAACAAAATTCTCACGTTCATCAACGTCACCCTGGTCGTGCTGATCCTGATGTTCAGCTACATCGACAACGTCGGCTATCTGGCGACGGTTCTGGGATTCGCGTCGGCAGGTCTTGCGATTGCGATGCGTGACTGGTTCATGAGCCTTTTGGGATGGCTGGTGATTGTGGTCGGCGGGGCAATCCACGTCGGCGACCGGATCCGCGTCGTCAAAGACGGGGTTGAATACGTCGGGGATGTGCTGGACGTATCGCTGCAGCGGATTACGATCATGGAGGACGTCACCCTTACCACGGTAGAGGTGAACCGCCGTGCCGGCCGGATCGTGTTCATCCCGAACAACTACATTTTCACGACGCTGATTTCGAACTATTCGCACGGGTCGCTCAAAACGGTATGGGACGGGATCGATATCGTCATCACGTTCGATTCGAATCATAAAAAAGCGGCTCACATCGTCAAAGAGATCACCCGCAAGTATTCGAAAGGCTACACCGACATCACCCGCAAACAGATCAACAAGCTGCGCGATCGCTACAGCCTCAAGAATAGCAACGTCGAGCCCCGTATTTTTACCCTGACCGCCCCTTACGGGATCCGTATCAGCGGCTGGTATCTCACCAACGCCTACGCAACGCTGACGTTGCGCTCGACGATTACGGCCGACGTGATCGATGCGTTCAATGCCGAGCCCGACATCACGATCGCCTATCCGACCCAGACGTTCTACACCGGGCCGATTCCGCCCAAAGCCCCCATGCCGGAGAGCGAGGCGTGAAGCCGAAAGTCTTTTTCAAAACCTTCGGGTGCCGCACCAACCTCTTCGATTCGCAGGTGATGATGGGCGCCCTTCGGGATTACGATATTACCGAAAATGAAGTCGAAGCCGACATCGTCATCGTCAACTCCTGCACGGTCACCAACGGGGCCGACGTCAGCGTGCGCGGCTACATCAACCAGATGGACAAACAGGGCAAGAAGCTTTTTCTGACCGGATGCGGCGCCCATACGAAAGGGGAAAGCCTTTTCGGTGCCGGCAAAGTGCACGGCGTCTTCGGACAGTCGGAAAAGACCAAGATCAATTCACTCCTCTCCGAGCAGAGCCGTTTTTACGAAATCGGCGATCTGAACTACGTCGACGATGCGATCGTCGAGGAGTTCGTCGGGAAATCGCGGGCTTTTATCAAGATCCAGGAAGGGTGCAACTTCCGCTGCAGCTACTGTATCATCCCTTATGTGCGCGGAGACGCGCGGAGTCTGGATGAAGCGCGCATTCTCGAACAGGTTTCCCGTCTGGCGGCCAACGGATTCGGGGAATTCATCCTCACGGGAACGAACGTCGGCAGCTACGGTCAGGGAGAGGGGCGCAATATCGCCGAACTGATGAAGAAGATGGCGCTGATCCGGGGAGTGCGCCGTATCCGCGTGGGATCGCTCGAACCGATCCAGATCAACGAATCGTTTCGCGAGATCCTGGACGAACCGTGGCTTGAACGCCATCTCCATATCGCGATTCAGCACGCTTCCGACGAGATGTTGCGCCTGATGAACCGCCGTAACCGCAGCCGCAGTGACATCGAACTCTTCTCGATGCTACGCGAAAAGGGATTCGCGCTGGGGACCGATTTCATCGTCGGGCATCCGGGAGAGAGCGATGCGCTTTGGGAAGAGGCGATGGAGAATCTTCGTCTTTTGGGACTGACCCACGTCCACCCTTTTACCTATTCCAAACGTGACGGAACCCCGAGCGCGGCGATGAAACCCGAGGTCAACGGAGCCGTCGCGGCGGCCAGGATGGCGGAGCTGAACGCTCTCGTCGCCCAAAATAACCGTGCGTTTCGCCAACGGGTTTCTGCCCCGCTCGAAGTGCTCGTCGAGAGTGGTGAAAACGGCATTTATACGGGGTATGACCAGTTTTTTAATAAAACACTGATCGAATCGGCCGAAGATATCTCCGGCGACTGGATCACGTTAGAACATTACGAGGTGCACGATGAACATAACCTGGCCCGCGTTTAACCGTAACCAGCTGATCCTCCTCGTTTCGGGGGGAATCATTCTGCTGTTGCTGCTCTATGCGCTGCTGCGCGACGGTGCCGACACGGTCACGCTGGACGAAGCAAGCCGCCTGATCGAAACCGAACAGATCGAAAAAGCTTATACTGACGAGGGATACACCTATCTTTCGACCAAGGAAGACGGCGTGGTACGTATCCCCTCGTCGCAGCTTCCTGCGGAATTGACCGCCCATCTGGTCATCGAACCCAAAGGGGGAAGCGGATGGGGATGGTTTTTCCTCTTCTTTGCGCTGATCGGGGGAGCCGGATACTGGGCATGGAAGAACCGGCTCGGTTTCGAAGAAGACGAGATCGCGGTCCAGACGTCGGGGCACGCCCCCGCTGCGGCCGAAACGCCCGAAAGTGCTCCCGCGACGATCCAGCCGGTCAAATCGACGGTCCGTTTCAGCGATATCGGCGGGATCGGCGACGTCAAAGAAGAGCTCGAAGAGATCATCGATTTTCTCCGTAACCCCAAACGGTATTACAGTTTCGGGGCGCGGATGCCGCGCGGCGTCTTGCTCGTAGGGCCTCCGGGGGTCGGAAAAACGATGATCGCCAAAGCGGTTGCCGCCGAGGCGGATGTGCCGTTTTTCTACCAAAGCGGGGCGTCGTTCGTCCAGATTTACGTCGGGATGGGAGCCAAGCGGGTGAGTGAACTTTTCAGCGCCGCCAAGAAAAATGCCCCCGCGATCATTTTCATCGACGAAATCGACGCCGTCGGCAAAAAGCGGGGCGGAGAACGTAACGACGAACGCGAAGGGACGCTGAACCAGCTCCTGACGGAAATGGACGGGTTCGAAGATACCAGCGGCATCGTCGTCATCGCCGCGACCAACAACATCGACGTCATGGATGCGGCGTTGCTCCGTGCGGGGCGTTTCGACCGCCGAATTTTCGTCGAACTTCCCACCGCCGGCGAGCGCGAAGCGATTCTGGGCAAATACCTTCGCAACATTCCGCACGATCTTTCGGTAGCCGAAGTGGCGCGGATGACGGTCGGCTTCAACGGCGCCTCTTTGGCGGCGCTGGCGAACGAAGCGGCACTGTTGTGTCTGCGCCAAAAAGAGATCCAGGTTCGGATGGAACATTTTCTGGCCGTGAAAGACAAGGTGATGTTCGGGAAAAAGAAAGTGGCGATGCTCAGCGACGAACAGCGACGCTATCACGCCCGTTACCAGGCGGGTAAAGTGTTCGCCGCAACGTGGTTCGATCTGCCGTACGAGAAAATCAGCCTCAGCAACGACACGATTACCCCTCCGACCGCCGAACCGCTCCTCAAACACGAAATCGAAGCGCACGTGCGGGTCCACCTGGCGGGGATCGCGGCCTCGAACCTCCGGTTCGGGGAACACGCCAGCAACGCGTCGCACGACGTCAAAGCCGCCGAAGAACTGGTGCACGCGATGGTTTACGAGTACGGCATGGGCGGCTCAATCCTCCCCGGAGCCGAAGACGAATCCAAGCTTATGGAGCGGCTCTATCAGGAAATTTCGGCCCTTTTGGAACGTAACGAAAAAATCGTTGCCAAATTCGAATCGATCCTCGAAGAGTACGAACAGATTTCCAAAGCGCTGGCCAAGGCGGCAATGAATGAGATTCTTTAGCGGATTCTCCCTCTGCGACGATCGTCGTTTTTTCGAATCCTACGACAGGGGTGGTGAATATACCCTCGGTGGGTTCAGTTACGGTGCCATCAAAGCGGCCCGGTACGCCGCCCAAACGGGTGAACGGATCGATACCCTCCAGCTCTTTTCCCCTGCTTTTTTCCAGACCCGCAAAGAGTCGTTCAAGCGGCTTCAGATGGCGGGGTATCTCAAAGACCCGCAAAGCTATCTGGAAAAATTCCGTGCGAGCTGTTTCGAACCCTGTCCCGTACAAAGCGTCGGGGAGGGAGAACACAGCGCCGAAGCGCTCGAAGAGCTGCTCTATTTCGTCTGGGACGCCGAACTGATGGAGGCGATCCGTGCCAAAGGGACCCGCATCGAGGTCTACCTGGGACTTGAAGACCGGATTATCGACGTGGAGGGCGCCCGCGAGTTTTTCCTTCCCTATGCGACGGTAACGTCGATCCGGGGAGCCAACCATTTTTTGCAGGAGTGTTTATGAATACGATTAAAATCGGCGTGATTACCGCATCTGACCGTGCGAGTGCGGGAATCTACGAGGATATTTCCGGGGTTGCGATCCAGGAAACGATGAGGGATTATCTCAAAAGCCCCCACGAGATCGTCTACCGATGCATCCCCGACGATCAGAAGACGATCGAGGAGACGATGATCGAACTGTGTGACACGCAAGGGTGCTGCCTTGTCGTGACGACCGGCGGGACGGGTCCAGCACGGCGCGACGTCACCCCCGAAGCGACGGAGAACGTTTGCGAAAAAATGATGCCGGGATTCGGCGAACTGATGCGTCAGGTGAGCCTCAAATACGTGCCGACGGCGATTCTCTCGCGTCAGACCGCCGGGATACGGGGACGTAGCCTCATTATCAACCTTCCCGGAAAGCCCAAATCGATCCGTGAATGCCTCGACGCCGTTTTTCCCGCCGTTCCGTACTGTATCGATCTGATCGAGGGGCCGTACCTGGAGTGCAACGAGGACGTGATCAAAGCGTTTCGTCCCAAATCCTAGGGGACCGGAACGATGAAGGCTCTGATCGCATTCGTTTCCTTCCTCTTTCTTTTTTCTCTCTCCCTTTACGGCGCGTCAAGCGTATGGAAAGCGACGAAGGGGGGGCAAACCCTCTATGTCGGAGGGACCATCCATATTCTCCGTTCGGGCGATTTTCCTCTTCCCCCGGAATTCGACCGTGCTTTCGCACGAAGTGATGCGGTGGTTTTTGAAACCGACCTCCAATCAACCCTCAGTGCCCCGTTTGCCACCGAAATGGCGCGCCATATGTTGCTGCCGGATCGTGAGAACCTTGCGGGAGTCCTTAAGCCTTCGACCTATGCGGCAATGCAGGAATACCTCTCATCGCAGGGGGAAGATATCCGCCGCTACGAGCGTCTTCGCCCCTGGGCTGCGGCAACGATGATGGCCCAAAAACGGCTGGCACAAGAAGGGATCGATGAAAGCGGTGTAGACGCCTATTACGCCCGGCGTGCGCTGGCCGAACGCAAAGAGACCCGTTTTCTCGAAACCCCCGCCGAACAGCTTGCGCTGATCGTTCGGATGGGAGAGGGGGAAGAAGATGAGCTGATTCTTCAGACGATTCACGAAATGCGGAGCCTCTCGGAGAGCGTGGAGTGGCTGGTCTGCGAATGGCGCGAAGGAAAAACGAAACGGATCGAGGGCGAACTCGTCGACGCGATGAAAGCCCAATCGCCGAACATGTACCGCGAGATACTCGAAAAGCGCAATCGTGCATGGCTTCCCAGGCTCACGGAATGGTCCAAAGAGGGGAAAACCCTGTTCATTCTCGTCGGAACGATGCATCTTCTGGGCGACGACGGATTGCTGAGGGGACTGGAAAAAGAGGGGTATTCGATCACTCCGCTGGCGGAGGAGTAAGGGGGCCGGAGAATCCCGGCCGGAAGGTTTAGACGAAATCGACTTTGGTAACGTGGTGGTTCAGACCCAGTTCGGCAGGGGTGCACCCGAGCGCGAGACCGACCATCTGTTGCATATGAAGAACCGGAAGGGAGACGTCGCGGCCGATTGCGACAGAGGCGTGGTGTGTCTGGGTGTCGAGTTTGAGATGACACAAAGGACACGGTGTTACCATCCAGTCGGCATTCGCATCCATCGCTCCGGCAACTGCATTGCCGGTGAGTACCGCAGCCGTACGCGGAGCCTGCAGTTCGGCATGGAAGCCGCAGCATTTGTTTTTCTCTTCGTAATCGACGTTCAGGCCGCCGCACGCGATGATCAGATCATCGAGCGATGTCGGGCGGTAGGGATTCTCCGGGCTTTTATGAGTTTCGTTCTGAAGCTCGGAAGGGCGGATGTTGTGACATCCGTAAAATGGCGCGATATTGAATTGGCTGAGCGGTTTGACCACCATCTCTTTGATTTTGTCAAGACCGAAATCATCGATAATCGCGTACAGAAAATGGGTGATTTGCGAAGTCCCTTTGTACTCCAGTCCCACTTCGGCGAGTTTGGCGTTTACTTTTGCTTTCAGTTCTGCATTGTGATCGAGACGGTGTTTGGTCATCGCGGTATTGAGCTGGCACGTATTGCAGATGGTAACCATCGTCAGACCGTGTTTTTCGGCATAGGCGATGTTGCGCGCATTGAGTACGAGTGAAAGGAAATCGTCATAATCCTGGAGGTGCGAAGCGCCGCAGCAGGAAGCTTCGGTGAGCTCGACAAGCTCGATCCCCAGTTTCTCCGCGACCGCCAGCGTCGACATCATCTGCTCCGGCGTACTCTCTTTTGCAGTACAGCCGGTAAAAAGCGCGTATTTTAATTTTTCCATTGTGTACTCCCTAAAACTTTACTGTTGATGAACTTTTGACAAGTTTTTTGATCTCGTCGAGTTTATCGGCTTTGGGCATATTCCAGGGCAATACGATTTTGCCTTTGGCAAACATTTTAAGCGCTACCGGAACATGTTTGAGGACGCCGATGTTCCCTTCGGAATAACGGACAAGCTCTCCCTCGTCCAGCAGACCGTGTTTTTCGATCGAGTGGGCGAATCCGACCGCGTGACGGGTTGCAACGTTATTTTTCGCGATGTTCGCTTCGAACACCATGTTGTGCAACTTGGTAATCTTTTCGATCGGGTTGACCTCTTTGGGGCACACCTGGGCGCATTCCATACATTTCACACAGTCCCAGACCCCCTGGGCTTCTTCGTTGACGATGTGCAGGCGCTCGACCGACGCGTCGTCGCGGACGTCCGCCGCGAAACGATACGCTGCGGCAAACGCCGCAGGCCCGATGTAGAGTTCGTTAATCTCGACCGAAGGGCACGAATAATGGCACGCGCCGCACTGGATGCAGTAGTCGGCTTCGAGAAGTTTCTCCGCATCGTGGGGACTGACGAGGTTTTCGGTGACCGGATGCTCATCGATGGGTGCTTCGAGGTAAGGTTTGATCTGGGCGTGTTTGTCCCAGAAGTCTTTTTTGTCCACGACGAGGTCTTTGAACGCCCGCTTCGTGCTGAGCGGCTCGATGACGAGTTCGTTGCCGAACACGTCGATCATGTCGAACAGACGGGTTTTACAGGCCAGGACCGCTTTGCCGCTGACTTTGATCGCACAGACGCCGCAGATACCGTGGCGGCAGCTTCGGCGGTACGAGAGGGAACCGTCGTGTTCCCATTTGATACGGTTGAGGATGTCGAGCACGACCTCTTCGTGGGTAACGTCGAGGGTGTAGGTGTTGTAATAGGGGAGGTAATCGGTCTCCTCGTTGAAACGGAAAACCTTGAACGTCACCTGTTGCGTTTTAAGTGTATCCATAATGTCGCTCTCCTTAGTACGATCGTGCTTTGACTTCATGGCGGCCGAGAGTGACATCCATATAATCAAGGGTGATATTGCCTTCCGCATCCATGCACGCCATGGTGTGTTTCAGGAATTTTTCGTCGTCGCGGGCAGGGAAATCCTCACGGTAATGGGCACCGCGGCTCTCTTGGCGGGCCAGGGCGCTTTCGACGATGAACAGCGAGTAATCGAGCATGTGGCCCAGTTCGATCGCTTCTTGCAAGTCGGTATTGAAGATTTTCGATTTGTCCGCGATGCGGATGTTTTGATAACGTTTGCGGAGATCTTTGAGGATCTCGACCTGGCGGCTGAGCGTTTGTGCGGTACGGAAAACGCCCGCGTTGTCAGTCATCGATTGCTGCAGTTCTTCGCGCAGCGCCGCTACCGATTCCTGACCGTTGTTGGTGAGGGCCCATTCGATTTCGCCGACCATACGCTGCGCATCGGCTTCGGTCGCGGGAAGAAGTTTGATCGAATCGACTTCCTCTACCATCGTTTTGCCGACGAAACGTCCGAAGAGAAGCGCTTCGAGAACCGAGTTGGCACCCAGGCGGTTCGCACCGTGGACGCTTGAGCACGAGCACTCGCCCGCCGCATAGAACCCTTCGACGAATTCGGTGTTGTTTTTGCGGACGTGTCCGTCTTTATCGACGGGGATACCTCCCATCGAATAGTGGGCGGTGGCTGAAATCAGGATCGGCTCTTTAATCATGTCAAGGCCGAGGAAAGTGATCGCCAGATCCCGCAGTTCTGGGAGGCGCTCCATGATTTTTTCTTTTCCCAGATGGGTGAGGTCGATGTAAACGGCGTCTTTGCGCGGTCCCACACCGCGTCCTTCACGAATCTCCTGGATGATGGCGCGCGCGACGACGTCGCGCGAAGCGAGTTCCATTGCGTTGGGGGCATATTTCTCCATGAAACGCTCACCCAGCGAGTTGAGAAGTTTTCCTCCCTCGCCGCGGGCCGCTTCGGAGATAAGGACGCCGTTGCCCGAAAGCCCCGATGGATGGAATTGGACGAACTCCATGTCTTCGAGGGGAAGGCCGTGGCGTGCGACGAGCGAGAGGCCGTCGCCGGTATTGGCGTGGGCGTTCGAGTTGATTTTGAATGCGCGGGCATATCCGCCGGTTGCGAACATAACCGCTTTGGCGTTAAAAATGGCTTTTTCGGAGTTTCGGATATTGTAGGCGGCGACACCGTACGCTTTACCGTCGCGGTAAAGGAGATCGGCAACGTACCACTCGTCCCAGAATTCGACCCCCTCGCGGTATGCCTGTTCGTAAATGGTCTGAAGCAGGGTAAGGCCGGTACGGTCTTTGGCAAAACAGGCACGCGGCGACGATTGTCCGCCGAAAGGGCGCTGCGCGATGGTACCGTCTTCGTTACGACTGAACGCCGCACCCATACGCTCCGCCCAGCGGATCGTTTCGGGGGCTTTTTCACACATAAACTGGACGACGTCCTGGTCGGCGAGGTAGTCGGAACCTTTGACCGTGTCAAACTCGTGGAGTTCGACGCTGTCCTGGTCGCTGAATGCTGCATTGATCCCCCCCTGAGCGGCGCCGGAGTGGCTCCGCAGAGGATGGAGTTTGGTAATGACGGCCACTTTTTTGCCGTTCTTTTGCAACTCGCGTGCCGCGGCACATCCGGCCAGACCGGCTCCGACGACTACCGCATCATAAGTATAAATGGGAATACTCATACGCCTTCCTTCGTTCATAAAATCTGTGGAGATTATAGCGCGCCGCTCCTTGGGCAAGATTAAAAAGGGGGGCGAAGCCCTCCGGAGGCGGAAAGAGGCAAAAAATGTTTATTTAAGTAACATAATGAAGAATAATAGGAGTGTGTATGAGTGAAAAGGTTACATTTTTTTAAAACGAGCCGGAAGATTCGCGCAGTTGGGCGACGCGATTTCCGCCGTTTTCTTTGGCTTTCGCGATTAATTTTATGGCATCGTTGATCGACTCGTCGAGGGGTTTGATCGGCGTTTTGAGCATAAAACCGGCACTGACCGTAATCCGGATCGCCCCTTTGGAGGTGAGAAAACTCGATTCCTGCACCGCCTTGACGATATGTTCGCATTCGTCCAGAGCCGCTTTTTTGGTTGAACGGGACATGACGAACACGAGGCGGTCATCATCGGTATGGGCGACGACGTCGAGGGGCTGTTCGTAAAGCGAAACCATTTCACCGAGTTTGCGGTAAATCGATTTGAGGTCCTCTTTCGTATATTCGGAGACCAGGACGGGGTACTGGTCGATTTCGAAAACACTGAGGAAAATCGAATTCCCCGCTTTCCCCGCCCGCTTGGCATTAAAAGCGTTGAAAAGGCCGCGGTCGTTGTGAAGGCCGCTGCTGGGATGGGTCAGGCAGGGGGCCGGTGCCGCCGAGGGTTGCTGAACGTTACGGCGCGCGAGCTGTTTGACGATAAAATCGAGTTCATGCGTTTTGGGTTCGTGGCGGCTTCCGTCGACGTCGACCGCGCATGCGTGGTGGATATCGTCGTAGACAAGATTGAGCCGTTTACGATAGACCAAAAATGCCGCCAGCCCGAGCAGTACGACAAGCGCGGCGCTGACGTTGGCCGCGGCGATCGCTTTGTGGGTCACCCCGATCTGGTAGTCGAGCATCCGATCGATATCGGCAAGATAGGCGCTGCGGACTTCCATAAGAGCGGCACGGTGCGTTTCGCGGAGGCTTTCTTTGGCGTTCGACCATGTCAGGACGCTCTCCTGGAACCGTTTTGACGAGGCTTCGAGCGAACGGAGGATCGCGTCGTGCTCTTCGGGTGAAGCGAACAAAGAATCGAGCAGGGTGGCTTCACCTGAAAGTTTGACTGAAAGTGCGAGTTCGGCGACGGCGGTATTCAAAAGGATCGCCGCCATGCTGGGATCGTGCAGCTCCGTGGTGAGCACTTTTTCGATCAGGAGATGCTGATTCCGGAGTGCGTCGAGGCGTCCGCCGTACTGGGAAATGTGAAAGAGCTGTACGGCGAGGATGCTTACCCCGATCCCGAGCGCCAGCAGCGCGTTCTGAAGACCGGAAAAAACCTTACGTATCGAGATCAACATAATCGGTTCCTTTTTGTTTTATAATAATAAGAAATAATTAGAACAAAAACTTAAGGGTTATTCTAACATAATCCGTGACGCTTTTGCCGCTTAACGGTTCCGTAAACTCTTTTCGACTATAATCGCTTCCATAAAAACGTAACAGTGTGACAAAGGCGGCGACGAGCGGTGAACGCGGAATACTATTTTATCGATACGTTTCGCTCCTCCCGAAGCCCCATCGGTGACGACGGTGCGCTCATCGGGAAGCAGGTTTTCAGCAAAGACCTTTTTTTTGAAAACGTCCATTTCCGCCGCCGCTGGCTCACTCCCTACCAGATCGGCTACAAAGCGATGGTCGTGAACATTTCGGATGCAATAGCGATGAATGCCGTTCCCCGCTACGCGCTGCTGGGGGTCGCGATGCCAAAGTCGATGAGCCTGCACGCGATGGATGAACTTTCCGCGGGGCTGCGGGATGCGGCCCGTGCGTACGGGATCGAAATCGTCGGCGGAGATACGATCGGCAACGTCAAACTCGATCTGTCCGTCACGATCGTCTCCGAAACCGCGGGCAAACCCCTGGTGCGGACGGGGCTCAAAACGGGGGACCTGATCGCTTACACCGGACGGCTTGGGGATTCGGCGAAACAGCTGCGTTACCTGATGGCGGGGGGAAAGGTGCATCGTTCGTCGCGTTTCGTCGCGCCGAAGCTGCGATCGGAATTCGTCCGCAGGGCAAGCCGGTATCTGCGGTGCGGGATGGATATTTCCGACGGCCTTTTCAGCGATCTGGGGAAACTGTCCGAGGCCAACGCGAAAGGGATCGCATTTGCGCGAAAAATTGCCAAACGGGTCGGATGCAGCGGCGAAGAGTACGAAATGCTCGTCGCCTTTTCACCCCGCGAAGCTAAAACAATCCGCCGCATAGCGGCCAGGACCCGCACCCCGATGACGATCATCGGGCGCGCAAAGAGGGGCGCATTCGTCAACCGCTGCAAAGCGCACCATTTTTAGGAGTTTCATGGAACGTCAGTATTATCTCCCTCACAGCGTGATCGAATTTCATTTCCGCCAGTCGCCGCGCGATTTCGTCGTCGACGAGATTCCCCTCTACCCGTTTAGCGGGGAAGGGGAACACCTCGTCCTTCACGTCCGCAAAAAAAACCTCTCGACCTGGCAGATGGTGGATGTTTTCAGCAACCGCCTGGGAATCAAGGGGCGTGACATCGGCTATGCCGGGCTAAAGGACAAAAACGCGCAGACCAAACAGTACATTTCCCTCCCCCGAAAATACGAACCGATGCTGGAGAATTTCGAACACGAAGGGATCAAAATCCTCTCCAAAACCTATCATAACAACAAAATCCGCGTCGGCCATCTCAAGGGGAACCGTTTTTTCATCCGGCTCAAAAAAGTGACTCCCGTCGCCGCGGCCAAAATTACCGAAGCGCTCAAAGCGATCAAACAATACGGAATGCCGAATTATTTCGGATTCCAGCGTTTCGGTCTGGACGGCGAGAATTACAAAAAGGGGAAAGCGATCCTGGAAGGGAGCCTGCGGGAGCGGAACAAAAAACTCGCCCAGTTTTACGTCAACGCCTACCAAAGCTATCTCTTCAACGGCTGGTTGAGCCGACGGATCGAAATCTCCAAGCTCGTTGAGGGCTTCGGGATCGACGAACTCCCGGCCATTCTCTCGCTTCCCAAAGAGGAATGTGCGGCGATGAAATCCCAGAAACACCCTTTTAAGCTGATTCACGGCGACGTAATGATGCACTATCCTTACGGACGGATATTTCACTACGTCGAAGAGGGTGAACCCGAACGGTTCAATGCACGGGATATTTCGGTGAGCGGGCTTTTAAGCGGCAAACGGGCTACCCGTGCCGAGGGACATGCGGGCGCAATCGAAAAAGAGTACGACCGGATCGAAAGCGGCATCGACGGTGCCCGGCGCTACGGATGGATTTTTCCCGAAGAGGTCGAGGGGGAATACAAAGAACAAGAAGCGTGGTACGAGTTGCATTTCACCCTTCCAAAAGGGTGCTACGCCACGGTGCTGATCGAAGAGATCGCCAAGCGCCCCATACAAACCGACGAAGAGCAGGAGTAAACGTGAAACGACACTACACATCGGCATTGTCGCAGGCTTTTGGAAAGCTTGCGTCCAAAGAACACTCATCCAAAGTCCAGAAAATCATCAATACCGCCTATGTCCGTATGATGGGGCTGGACATGAGTGAATTCGACGCTCCGCAAAGCTATCCGACGCTCAACGCCCTTTTTACCCGCCGGTTCAAGCGGATGCGTCCTTTTTCGGCCGATCCGGGGGATATGATCAGCCCGTGTGACTCGCTGATTACCGAATGCGGGACGATTCACAACGACCTCGCGCTTCAGATCAAGGGGATGAGCTATTCGGTCGACGACGTACTGGGCGGCTTTATTTCCGACGAAGCGAAAGAAGCGGTGCATGATGGGTTATTTGTCAATTTTTACCTCTCTCCACGCGATTATCACCGTTATCACGCCCCTCTGGACATGCAGGTGCTCAGTGCCGTCCATATCCCCGGGAAACTCTATCCCGTGAACATCCCTTCGCTCAAAAAACAGGTCGATCTCTTCGTCGAAAACGAACGGGTCGTGCTGGAATGTCTGAGTTCGGCGGGGAAACGGTTTTTCCTGATTCTTGTCGGGGCACTCAACGTCGGCAAGATGGAAGTGTCGTTTGAACCGCGTATCCAGACCAATACCGTCTTAGAGCCGAGCCGCTACGGGTATGAGAACCTTTACCTGAAAAAAGGGGAGGATTTCGGATGTTTCCAGATGGGTTCCACTATCGTCATGTTGTGTGAAAAAGAGATGCTCGAGCTGAAAGTCAGTGCGTCCGAAAACGTCCGTTTCGCGCAGACGATCGCCCGCGTCATTTCCTGAAGAGGATATTGAGGCGGATCTGCAGGTGGCCGTCTTCCTGGAAAATATCGATGGAACTGTCGATAGGGGGGTGAAGCTTGCCGAGCACCCCCTGTAATGAATGAAAAACGTGCATGAACTTGGGGTACATCGGCGAAGAGATATGGTCGATGTGGCCGTTTTTGACAATCTGTGCGATCGACGTGATGCCGCTGTAGTAGACCGTTTTGTTGAGCGATCGCGAGATGCGGTAGCTTCGGAGCATCTCGATGTTTTTGAGCAGCACGTCGCGTTCTTCCTCGCACAACAGCTTGTTTGAACGGGCCCGCTCGAGCTCTTCGTCGATTTCGTCGTTGACGATCTGCCGGCGCCGGAGTACCTCTTCTTCGAGCAAAGGGTTTTTGGCCTGTATGATGGAGAGGATCAGATCGTTATCCAAAGGGCGCCCCGAGGTCATGTAGACGTAGCGCTTGTCTTCTTCGTATTCGTGGTCAAGGGCGCGTATGAGCTCGGCGACGATGCTGAGATAGACGAATTTGTCTTCTTTATTGAGATCGAAATTGATCCCGTGGGACGAGATTAGGGGCTTTGGCCCCGTATACTGAAGGCGCATGAAGCGGTTCCTGTCTATGATTTTTTGTACAATAATGCGATTATTGTACCTTATCCATGCTTGAAACGGAAGAATCCGCTAGCGATAGGTTGACGGAACGGTTTCCTTCCGCAACCATTGCTTCGAGGAGCCGGAACAATTCAGTACTGTTTTTTTCCATTTCGCCCATTTGCTGCAAAATGTGTGCTTTGTTCGTTGTTTCCACGCATGTTTTTGACGGTATGCATTCGGCTACTTTCAAAATCAGGTCGTGCAAAGCGATATGATGTTTTTCGATGGCTTTAAAAGCTTCCGTGCGGCTGAGATTGGTGTGGTCGGAGAGGCCGTAATACCATTTGCCGAGGCGGCAGTCACGGTGGGATACCAGGTCTTGTGTTATCTCTTCGCGCTCGTGAATGATCGCACTGTAAGCAGTGTGTTTGAAAATGATATGATCCACTTTGATCAATGACGTGTAGAGCGAATCACTGATGAAGCTGGCCATATCGGCCGATTGGTTGGTTTTGGCGATAAAATCGCCCAGCAGCATCTCGAACTGATGGACGTCGGATTGGGATTCGTTGGCGATATCGGCTATCGTTTCGGAGTCGGTTTCGATAATTTCGGTCTCCTGCTGGAGTGCGGAAAGCATCACCGAAATTTCCTGGGTCGCTTTTTGCGTCCGCTCGGCAAGTTTGCGCACTTCGTCGGCGACGACGGCGAATCCCCGTCCGTGTTCGCCGGCACGTGCCGCTTCGATGGCCGCGTTCAGCGCCAGGAGGTTGGTCTGGTCGGCAATGTCTTTGATGAGGTTGGCGATGGAATTGATCTCTTTCATCCGGGTACCCAGCGATACGATGGCGTCGTTGGAATGGGTAATCAGCTCGATCAGCCGTTGTAGACTATCGACGATATTGTGGATGGTGGATTGACTCTCTACGACTTCCGTAGCGGTTGCGGAGATGCTCTCTTTAATGTTGATGGCATAGCGGCTGTTTTTTTGAATATCGTTTTGGATGGTTGAGAGAACCTGCGCGATTCCGCCGCTGATGCGGTCGAATTCATCCGCCAGTTCGGAACGTTTCCCGCCGATGTAGGTGGCGGCGTTGGTCTTGATCGCGTCATTGAGCGCGCCGCTGAGGGATTCGAAATCCCCTTTGTATCCCGAACTGAACACGATACGGTCGGAAATCCCCACAGAAGCGCTGTCTAATGAGGAACGGATGTCCCGCATCAGCTGTTCGATCTGATCGAGAAGATCGTTGGTTCCCCACGCTATTTTTGCCAAAGGGCTGTTTTGCGGAATGTTCGTGATCCGTTCGGAAAGGATCCCCCGGCCCGCTTTTTCGAGTACATCGTTCAGACGGTTCAGGATTGTTTCCCCATCGACGGGGGATAAGGGACGGTTGCCCGCAAATGTACCAGCCGCAAGGGCCAGGATGCTCAATGAAGCGGCTGCATAGTTCAACGTCGCCAGAAGGTAAATCGCCAGCAGAAGCAATATGGCGCCAAAAAAAGCCGATTGCTTAGTGCTGAAGAAAGAGGATAAAGCGGTCATAGTCCATTCCTTGGTCGTTCAATAAAGTGTTGAGGAGTTTTTTGGAAGCCTCCTGACCCCCGTTGCGTTCCGCATGCAGCAGTTTTTGGTAAAGATCGGGGATAACGTCCATCGCTTTTTGGCTTGGCTTCCGGCGGACCGAATGATAATCCCTCACTTCTCCGTGCGCATCGGTTGTGGCCGTGACATTCGCAAATACCCAATAATAAGAGCCGTCTTTGCAGAGATTTTTGACGTAGGCAAAAATTTCCTGACGGTTTTTGATACGTTCCCACAAAAGCTGAAAAACCACCGCCGGCATATCGGGATGGCGGAGAATGGAATGGGGCGCGCCGATCAGTTCATGTTCAGCGTGGCCGGACATATCGATGAAAATCCGGTTTCCGTAGATGATATTACCGCGCGTATCGGTTTTCGAGACGATAAAATCGGTTGGTTTCAGGTGCTTTTGCACGGAGGAGGGGGCTATGGCTGACAAAAACTCTCCTTTTGCTTTGCGTGTGATTGCAAAAATATTATTGATTGTGTATTACTATTATATTACAATGAAGAATAGCATTATTTTTCTTATAAATGAGATAAAAAAATGATAATCAAGGGTAAATATAACGGTATATGTTATAACGCAATACAAATTTGTTCGGAATTATAGACAGATTAACAATGATAATCAAGGATTCGGAAACGGATCGGGCTAAGAGGAGGAAACACCGGGAGAGGAAATACCCGGCGGCGTTTAAACGTTGAAACGGAAGTGCATGACGTCACCGTCTTGCACGATATACTCTTTCCCCTCCAAGCGCATTTTTCCCGCTTCTTTTGCTTTGGCTTCGCCTCCGCAGGTGATGAAGTCCTCATAACCGATCACCTCGGCGCGGATAAACCCTTTTTCGAAGTCGTTGTGGATGACGGCGGCCGCTTTGGGGGCGGTGGTATTTTTGCGGATCGTCCAGGCGCGTACCTCTTTGACCCCAGCGGTGAAGTAGCTCATCAGCCCCAGTTTGTCGAACCCTTTGCGGATGATCTGCTCGAGACCCGATTCCTCGACGCCCATGTCGCGCAGAAACTCGTTACGTTCATCGTCTTCCATCCCGACAAGTTCCTCTTCGATTTTGGCACAGAGTTTGATCACTTCGCACCCGTTTTTCGCGGCGTGTTCGCGGAGGCGTACGACGTAGTCGTTGTCCTCGCTCAGGCCGTCTTCGTCGACATTGGCGCCGTACATGATCTCTTTGGCGCTGAGCATGCGTACTTCGGAGTTGAGTTTTTCGAACATTTCGCTGTCGGCTTTGGGGAAGTTGCGGGCGAGGTTTCCTTCGGCAAGGAACTCGGCGAGTTCTTCGGCAAACTCCACCATCGCGGCGGCTTCTTTATCGTTTTTGGCCTGTTTTTTGAGCCGTTCGATCCGGTTGGTGAGGACCTCGATGTCGGCGAAGATCAGTTCGTTTTCGATGATTTCAACGTCCTGCAGCGGATCGATGCGCCCTTCGGTATGGACGATGTTCTCATCGTCGAAACAGCGGACGATCTGCAGAATCACTTCGGTTTCGCGGATGTTGGAGAGGAACTTGTTCCCCAGCCCCTCACCTTTGCTCGCCCCTTTGACGAGTCCGGCGATGTCGACGAAATCGAGGGTGGAGTGCTGGATCCGTTCGGGATTGACGATTTTGGCCAGTTCGTCCAGACGGACATCGGGAACGGGGACGGTCGCTTTGTTCGGCTCGATTGTACAGAACGGATAGTTCGCCGCTTCGGCGTTCTGCGCTTTGGTCAGCGCGTTGAAAGTAGTCGATTTTCCGACGTTGGGGAGTCCTACGAGTCCGATGCTAAGTCCCATGAATGTTTCCTTGGATAGTAAAATAGGGGTGTTTCAGTGATGCAATTATAAACCATAGTTGTTGAGTGGGGACTGAGAGGAAGAGGTGCCCCGCGAACGGGGGAAAATCAGCAGTTTTTGAGAATCCACTCCAGCGTCATTCGCACTCCCGCACCCGTTCCGCCGTAGGTATGGACGTCCCATGCGCTTTCGGTATACGCCGAGCCGGCAATGTCGAAGTGGACCCATTTGTCTTTCATATCCTCATCGATGAAGTTGTCGAGGAAGAGGGCTGCCGTGATCGCTCCGCCGTAAGGTTTGGAGGAGACGTTGCACACGTCGGCGATGTCGCTTTTGATCAGTTTTTTGAGGTGGCGGTTGAAAGGGAGGACGCCGCAGTATTCACCGGCTTCCGCGCCGGCTGCGACGAAGCCCTGTTTCAGCGCTTCATTGTGTCCCATCACTCCGGTCGTATAGGGGCCGAGCGCGACCATGCACGCCCCCGTGAGGGTCGCGTAATCGAAGAGGTAGTCGGCTTTGACGTTCGCCTGTGCGTACCCCAGTACGTCAGCGAGGACCAGACGCCCTTCGGCGTCGGTGTTGCGCACTTCGATCGTTTTGCCGTTTTTGGCGCGCAGGACGTCGTCGGGTTTGTAAGCGTTTCCGCCGATCATGTTTTCGACCGCGCCGATGAAGCCGTGCACTTCGATGTCGAGACGGAGTTCACTGATCGCTTTGATCATCCCCATGACGGCACAGGCTCCGGCTTTGTCCATTTTCATCGTCACCATCGACGTCGCCGCTTTGAGGCTCAGACCGCCGCTGTCGTAAGTGAGCCCTTTGCCCACGAGGGTGATCGTTTTTTTCGGGTTTTTGGGTTTGTAGGCGAGGTGGATCAGCCGTGGAGGGTTGACCGATGCGCGGCCGACGCTGAGCATCGCGAACATTTTTTCGTCTTCGAGGCCGTTTGGATCGAGGATCGTGCATTCAAGACCGTGGCTTTTTGCCAGCATTTCGGCGGCTACCGCCATGGCTTGGGGGGTCATGTCGTAAGGGGTCTGGTTGACCAGGTCGCGGACGAAATTCGTCGCCTCGGCGATGATGAGGGTTTCGCGCAGAATTTTTTCGAGTGCATCGGCATCGAGGACCGAACCGTCGCCGTTTTCGTTGGAGAAAACGATTTCGGAGAGTGCGGAGGGTTTGGGATCGGATTTGTACGCATCGAAACGGTAGCTTCCCAGGACGGCCCCTTCGATCAGGGCCGAAAACGCTTCTTTGCCGTATTGGGCGAGTTTGAGCGAAGCGTAGTTGTATCCCATGGCCGCTTTAACCGCCGCCGCCATCGCCGAACGGAGCGTTTCGGAAGAGGTGTCGGCAATGCCGTACACCATCAACCCGCGTTCGTGCAGGGTACAGATTTGGTCGGTTTCGGCTTTGAACCCCGCCTGCTCCAGGAGGGGGCGTTGCGGATGGTTTTCAAGCTGCGGCTGCGTCAGGAATTCCAGGCACAGGCCGGCGTCGATCAGGTCGAGGGGTTGACTAGCGAGTCTGACGGTCATGGCGTTTCTCCAGAAGTTTTTTTTCGAGTCGGTTAAGGTAATAGAGAATACCTCCGGCGATGCTGAGCAGCATCGGCAGCGCGATATACCAGTGCTGTTTCATCCAGTGCAGCAGGTTCAGCAGCTCTTCGCCATAGTAGTAGGCGGGGATAATCGTGAGCGCTGCCCACATCCAGGCGCTGATGAGATTGATAAAAGCGAATTTGCGTGACGAGTATTTGGTCAGGCCGATTGACATCGGGATCACGGTGCGCAATCCGTAAAGATAGCGCTGGACGAAAATGATCGGCCAGCCGTATTTTTTGAGCAGCAGGTGGGCGATGGCGAATTTGCGGCGCTGCGAGCGCAGCTTTTCATGGATATACCCTTTGTTGAAACGGCCGATGTAAAAATAGATCTGGTCTCCGACGAAGCCGCCGACTCCCGCGACGAAAATGGCCATCGGGAGCCACATGTCTCCCGTATGGGACATGATACCGCCCATGATGAGTCCCATTTCCCCTTCGAGGATGCTCCATAAAAAGAGGATGACGTATCCGTATTCTTTGAGAAGATCGAGTAACAGTGCTTCCATCAATCCTCTTTACGCATCGAAATTCAGTAGGGATTTGGCCTGGATCATGTCTTTGTCGCCCCGGCCGGAGAGGTTGACGATGATCAGTTTGTTCCGGATGTCGGGCATCTTTTTGAGATAGGCGACGGCGTGGGCGGTTTCAAACGCGGGGATGATCCCCTCGGCGCGGCTGAGCCATACGAATGCTTCGAGCGCTTCGGCATCGGTGACATGATCGTAGGTGACGGTGCCGTTGTCTTTGTGAAACGCGTGTTCGGGCCCGATTCCCGGATAATCCAGACCCGCCGAGATCGAGTGGGCTTCGAGGATCTGGCCGTCTTCGTCTTGGAGGAGATAGCTCATCTGGCCGTGGAGGACGCCGGGGCGACCTTTTTCGAGCGAGCACCCGTGTTTATCGGTCTCGATCCCCAGCCCTCCGGCTTCGATGCCGATACACTGCACCTCCTGGTCTTCGAGGAAATGCTGGAACGTGCCGATGGCGTTCGAACCGCCGCCGATGCAGGCGATGACGTGGTCGGGAAGACGCCCCTCTTTTTCGAGAATCTGCGCACGCGCTTCCCAGCCGATGATCGCCTGAAAATCACGTACCATCATCGGATAGGGGTGCGGCCCCGCGACCGTTCCGATAATGTAGAACGTATCGCGCGCATGGGTGACCCAGTGGCGGATCGCGTCGTTCATGGCGTCTTTGAGGGTTTTGCTCCCGCTCTCGACCGCGTGGACTTTGGCTCCGAGGAGTTTCATCCGGAACACGTTGAGCTCCTGGCGCGCGACGTCTTTGGCTCCCATGAAGATTTCGCACTCCAGCCCCAGCAGTGCCGCGATCGTTGCCGTAGCAACCCCGTGCTGACCCGCGCCCGTTTCGGCGATCACTTTCTTCTTGCCCAGGCGTTTGGCCATCAGTCCCTGCGCGATAACGTTGTTGACCTTGTGGGCGCCTGTATGGTTGAGATCTTCGCGTTTGAGGTAGATTTTGGCTCCCAGCTCTTCGGAGAGGTTGGCGGCGTAATAAAGCGGGCTTGGCCGCCCGACGTAATCTTTGAGGTAGCCGTCCACTTCGCTCCAGAAGGTTTTATCGAAGCGGATCTGGCGGTACGCCTCTTCGAGTTCCAGCAAAACCGGCATCAGCGTTTCGGGGACGTAACGTCCTCCAAAGATGCCGAAATGGCCTTCTACGGGGTCGAATTTGGAAGGTGAGGGGATATACATCAATCAACTCCGATAACGGTATAGACTTCGACCAGTTCACCCAGGCGGGCCTGGCCACCGAGGAAATCAAGCCCCATGATGAAACACGCCTCGACACAGTCGGCTCCCACTTTGTTGATCAGGCTGGCGGCCGCGTACGCCGTCCCGCCGGTCGCGATCAAATCGTCGATGAGAAGTACTTTGGGGTTATCGACCCCCGCAAAGGCGTCGATGTGGATTTCCACCTCGTCCACGCCGTATTCGAGGGAGTATTTTTCCGAAACGGTCGTGTAGGGGAGCTTCCCTTTTTTACGGATGGGGACGAAACCGACACCGAGCATCTGCGCGAGTGCGGCGCCGAAGATGAACCCGCGCGCGTCGATCCCCGCGACGTGGCTGAGGTTGTAAGCGCCGTAGCGTTCGCTCAGGTGGCGCATCAGCAGGGCAAAAGCATCTTTGTTCGCCAGCAGGGTCGTGATGTCTTTGAAAACGATTCCGGGTTTGGGAAAATCGGGGATGTCGCGGATCGATGCCATCAAAAAAGCTCTTTCCTGTGTCGTCAGTGTCATAGCGGTTCCTTTTGTAAAAATGGTTCGGTCGTTCGCACGCCGTTAGATCAACGCGTCGATACGCCCTTCGAGTTCTTTGATCTTGTTCTGGAGACGATCGGTCTCGGCCCGGTGTTTCGAGTTGCGCGATTTAAGCGTCTTGAGCTCGTTTCGCAGGTTGCTGAGCTCCTCGCTGAGGATGTCGACGTTCCCCAGAGCGCGTTGCAACTGGATCTGGTACTTACGGATGAGCAGTTCGGCTTCTTTGAGGGTGAGTTTCATCATTTCGCTGCTGCGCTGCTCTTTGACGGTGATACTGCGGAAATAAAACATTTTTACGAGGAAAAACAGCGCTCCCAGCGTAACGATCGTCAGTAGTGACCATTCCCAAAACATCGGTTATCCTTTGATGGCCTCGATTTTTTCAACCCGGCCGCAATGGCGGCCCCCTTCGAATTTGCCGGCACACCAGGCGTCAAGGATCGACTCCGCGACACCCTGTCCCACGATCCGTTCGCCGAAACACAGGATGTTGGCGTCGTTGTGGCCGCGCGCGACGGTGGCGGTGTAGGCGTCATGGCACAGCGCGGCGCGGATACCGTGGAAACGGTTGGCGGCCATGCTCATCCCGATTCCCGAACCGCAGATGAGGATCCCCTGCGACCCGGCGTCGCCGAGGACGCTTTCGCATACTTTGACCGCATAGTCGGGGTAGTCGACCCGTTCTTTGTCGAAGGGCCCCAGATCGATCACCTCGTGTCCTTTGGAACGGAGGTTTTCGACGGTAAAGTTTTTCAGATCGATTCCGGCGTGGTCGGTAGCGACGTAAAATTTCATGATACTCCCTATTTTAGCAACAAATTTAAAACGATTTCGATCGGCCAGATGACCAACGGAATTTTGAGCGGCGTAACCAATATGATGATGATAGCAATGATTCCATAAGGTTCGGCTTTGGCGAAAAATTCGGCAACGGCTCGGACGCGGTATTTGAGGGTGAGGTAGCTGACGAAGTGGGCGCCGTCGAATCCGGGGATCGGCAGAAGGTTGAAAACCGCCAGCACGACGTTGATCAGCAGCAGCTTGATGACCAAGAGATAGGCGAAGGCGTAGAGGATCGTATCCCCTTCGGTGGGCTGTGGCATCGAGACAAGAAGGACCGAAGCCATCGTCGCTGCGAAAAAGTTGTACACGATTCCCGCCAGACTCACCTGCATCGCGGCATTGTAGCCGCCGTTTCGGATCACGGTGGGGATGTGGATCGGGACGGGCTTGGCCCATCCGAACAAAAAGCCGCTGGATGCTCCCAGCAGCATCGGGAGAAAATAGGTCATGAGCGGTACGAGGACAGACCCGAAAGGATCGATGTGGATAAGGGGATTGATGCTGAGACGGCCGCTCTCTTTGGCGGTACGGTCGCCGTATTTGTAGGCGACCCATCCGTGCATGATTTCATGCCCGATGATGGCGATCAGGAGGGCAAGAACGGCGGCAGGAATTTCCAGCAGATCAATAGAGTTCATAATCGTCGGCGTCCTCGCGGATCCGTTCGTCTACGGCCCGTTTGAGCGTTTCGGGCTGTTCCAGGTCGCTTGGGGTTTTGCCGATGCGGTCCCAGCGCACTTCGTAATTGTTGTCCATGCTGAAATAGACGAACCACGGCGTCCCTTCGATCAGTCCGTAGGGGACGGCACCCCAAAAACGGCTGTCGTTGGAGTGGTCACGGTTGTCCCCCATCATGAAAAACTCCCCTTCGGGAACCTGTACGGGGCCGAAGTTGAAAATTTCGGCCGGATAGAGGCCGTTGTCGACGATTTTGGCGTCGTGGTGGATACCGGGGTGCTGTTTTTCGTACGGATTTTTGACCCAGAGTTTCCCCTGGATTTCAACGAGTTCATAACCCTTGAACGCCTGGCGTGCGTACTCATCCCCTTCACGGGGATGGAGGTAGAGGTTTTTGTCCATGACGAACAACTCGTCACCGGGCAGCGCGACGCAGCGTTTGACGTAGTGCAGCTGGGTATTATTGGGATAGCGGAAGATGACGATGTCGCCGCGCTGCGGCTCGTCCCCGTCGAGGATGTGCCCGTCGGTCCCGGGGATCAGCGGGATTTCGAGAAACGGGATATGAGGTGTGGAGATTCCGTAGGCAAATTTTTTGGCAAAAAGATGGTCACCGATGAGGAGGGAATCTTTCATCGAGCCGCTGGGGATCCGAAACGCCTGGGCGACGAAAAAGATGATGAAAAGGACGATGACGACCGTCCCCGTCCACGTGTTGGAAAAGCGGTAGGCGCCGTGCGCCGCGTCGAGGATTTTTTTCTTCAAGGGTTATTTCTCTTCTTCCGCGTGGATTTGGGCCGCTTTGAGGGTGTTGGAGAGCAGCATCGCGATGGTCATCGGTCCGACCCCGCCGGGGACGGGGGTAATGTAGGAGCTTTTCGGGGCCACGGCGTCGTAATCGACGTCGCCGACGAGACGCCCGTCAGGGGCACGGTTGATACCGATGTCGATCACGATCGCACCCTCTTTGACCATGTCCGCTTTGATCAGGTTGATGACCCCCGCACCGACGAGGACGATGTCGGCGGCGAGGGTGTGTTTTTTGAGGTCATCGGTGAAGATGTGGCAGATTTCAACGGTGGCGTTGGCATTAAGCAGCAGTGCGGCCATCGGTTTGCCGACGATGTTGGAAGCTCCGACGACGCAGCAGTTTTTCCCCTTGACGTCGATGCCGTATTCGGCGAGCAACTCCATCACTCCCAGCGGAGTGCAGGGGACGAACCCGTCCAGTCCCGTCGCCAGACGCCCGACATTGTAGGGGTGGAACCCGTCGACGTCTTTGGTGGGGGCGACCACTTCGAGGATTTTCGTCGTGTCGATGTGTTTGGGAAGGGGGAGCTGGATCAAAATCCCGTCGATGTTGGGATTGGCGTTCATCATTTCGATGGTTTTGACGATCGCCTCCTGCGAAATGTCCTCGGGCATTTCGTGGGTGACCGAATAAAATCCGGCGCGGTCGCACGCTTTTTTCTTCATTCCGACATAGGCCTGGCTGGCAGGATCATGCCCAACCAAAATGACCGCCAGGCCGGGGACTCTGCCTGTACGGGCTTTGAGTTCCCTCGCCCCTTCGGAGACCTTTTGTTCGATTTTGAGTGCGAGCGCTTTACCGTCGAGAATCTGCATTTAACCACCGTCAGCATTGTTTTTGGGTATGATACCGCTAAAAGTCTAAACATTGGTTAAAGGTTAAGCGTGCGCTGGATTTTTGTTCTCCTTCTGGCATCGGCAGGTGCGAACGCCGAGTCGTTCATCACGAAAGAGGAATACGCGGCCGGGCTTTATCACAACCCGCGCGGGGTGGGATGCCACCTCTGTCACGGCGAAAACGGCGAAGGGAAGCTCATCGCCCGCTACAAAGACGAAGGGGCCTCCAAAGTTTTCGCCGGAAAACCCATCAACAAGCTCCCGTTCAAGGAATTTTATCTCAAGCTCAACAGCCGGATCATCGGGATGCCGCGGTATTACCTGACCGATACCGAGATCCAGACCCTCTATTATTACCTGCATCGAGAGGAGTTCAAACGTGCCGCTAACCGACCTGCAAAAACTCGATAGCCTGATTGCGAAAGACGATCTTTCCGCCCTGCAAACACTCGCTTCGGCCGTCCCCCGCATCCAAAACCGCTCCCTCTCTTTCCGGTCGGTCATGATGCTCTCGGCCCACAACACCAAGCATCTTTCGAAAATCCCCTCCGTTCCCGCCGAATGCCTGATGCTGAACCTCGAAGACGGGGTTGCGCCGGAGCAAAAACCCTATGCCCTTGCGCTGTGCGCGATCGCCCTCGCGGCGAATCCGAAAAGCGATAAAAAACTGATCGTCCGGGTCAATGCGCTCGGAGAGGGGGGCGAAGAGGAGATCGAATATCTCAACCCCTTTATGCCCGATGGTATCCGCATCCCGAAAATCCGCTCTGCGCAAGAGGTCCGGCGGGCGGCGGGGCTCATCGGGAAGGGGATCGAACTGCACCTCTCCGTCGAGACCAAAGAAGCATGGCTCGCACTGGAGGAGATTGCCTCGGAGCCGGGGATTTCGGCGTATTATCTGGGGGTGCTCGATCTGTTTGCCGATCTGGGGCTTTCCCAGAGCCTGCTGCATCCGGACAATCCGACGGTCCATTACATGCTGGCCCGTTTTCTGACCACCGGGCGCGCGTGCGGCATCAAGCCGGTGTCGTTCGTCTACCAGAACCACAAGAACCTCGACTGCCTGCGTAACTGGCTCGAGCTCGAAAAGATGATGGGGTTTGACGCCAAAGGGTGCATTTCACCTGCCCAGGCCGAGCTGATCCACGAAGTGCTCGGCCACGGCGAAGCGGAACTCAAACGGGCCAGAGAGATCGTCGAACTGTTTCGCGAGCATGCGGCGCACGGCGTGACGGGGTTTGTCCATGAAGTATACGGTTTTATCGACGAGCCGATCTACAAAGGGGCGTTGGCAGTCCTCAACAGCCGCTGATCATTTGACGATGATGTAGACCCGTATCCGCACTTTGGTCGGTTGATCGGGTTTGGGGTATTTGGGATGGGCGAGGTTGATCGTTTGCAGCGTCAGCTCGTCCAGCGGTGTTCCGATGCGGTTTTTTTCCAGGTGCAGGTCGCTGATCGTCCCGTCGGGACGGAGGGTGAATTCGACGACGTTGCTGTCGTGGGGATCGACGTCGTCGGGCCGCTCGCGCAACAGCCGCGTACCGACGATTTCGTTGATCTTGCGTATGCGCTGGAGATTGTCGACGATGTAGTGCTGTTCGCCTGCGGAGAGGTTAAAAAACTCTTCGCCGTAGTGGTGCAGCACCGAGTAGGGGAGGGAATCGCGGTCGGCTTCGCTGAACGCCCTGGGCTGGGGTTTCTGGGGCGCGATAAGCGTAGTGTCGGAAATATCTCCCGCGGGCTGTACCCGCGCGGCCGGCGGCGCTGGATCCGAAGGGGCTGGGGGAGATGCCTGCAGAGCAGAGGATGCGGATTCTTCCTCTTCCGTTACCGTTTCCCCGAAACGGACGGCGAACCGCTCTTTCGGGGGCGGGAGATCGTCCCTGTCGAAGGGGGACGCAAGGGCGAACCAGATAACCGATACGATCCCGATGTGGATGGACAAAGCCGCGACAAAAGCGCCGATCGATCGCGAAGGTTTCATGGGAACCGATTATAACCGTTTGGGATCAATATCCGGTAAGGTTGTACCAGACGCGGTAGCGGATCAGCGTTTTTTGCTGGGGACGGGGGTATTTGGCGTAGGCGAGTTCGATCACTTCGCGCGTCGTGTCGTCGAGGATCGAGAGCCGGCTGTTTTTGAGGAAGCGCAGATCGGAGATGCTACCGTCGGGGTGGAGATAAAATTCGATCATGTTGGTGTCGTTGACGCGGATGCTGTCGGGGATGCGGCTGCGCCCGTAGCGGTCGAGCACCCCCTGGGTGATGCGGCGCATGATCTCCTGGTTGTCGAGGATATAGCGCTGTTCCCCCTCGGAGAGTTCGTTGAACTTGTCGCCGTAAAGGCGCTCGATGCTGTCGGAGAGTTTTGTCGAACTTTTGACCGGCTGGTTCGCCGAAGCATCGGGACGCGAGAGGATGTCGTAGAGCCCCGGCTCTTTTTTCGGCTGGCGTTCGATCGTGGCAACCGTTTTGGCGGTGTGCGGGACGAACGCTTTTTTCGGTTCGGGCTTTTCGGCTTCTTGGACGGCGCGGGGCGCGGGAGGCGGAGGTGCTACGGGGCTTGAAACCGTTTTGGGCGCCGGCGCGGGGGAGGAAGGTTTGAGAAGCTGTTCACCACGGGGGATCGGCCGTGCCGGGGTGATTTTTGGGATCTCGTTGGGGACGATTGCTTCGGGACGGGAGGTGGGGTATTCTCTGAGTGATAGGCGGAACCGTTCTTCTGCGGGTTTGGTTTCGGGGGGGACGGGCGGTTCGAGCTGGTTCAAAAGAATCAGCAGCAATACGATGATGAGGTGAACCAGTACCGCGATGATAAAGGCGTAGAGAGAAAAAGATTCGGTTCGCTTCATAAGGGCGCATTCTACCCTGATTTTCCTAACGAAACCAAAAGCGCCCCTCTATTGTGCGGCGGGAGGGATCAGCCCCGGAGTGCCGCGTCGATTTGTGCGAGGGCGAGGGATTTTGCGTTTTCGGTCTCCCGGTTGTCCCACCAGTAATCGATGATGGCGTGTTCGATCTGCTCGATCTGCTCCATCCGCAGGTTGGCGAAGACTTCGTACGAACTGATCTCCTCGTCGGTAATCCCTTTGCGCGCAGCGAGGAGGGCGAGCGTTTCGCGGATGCTTTGTTCGAGCGCTTTGGGATCGGTTTCGAATCGGGCCTGGTCGATCCATGCGGCGATCTCCTCTTCGAGGTAGTCGTGTCCCCACACTTCGTAGCACAAAATGCGTCCCGTTCCGTAGACCAGGCTTTCGGTTTCGTCCAGAACGTCGGTAGTGATCACTTTTCCTTCGTGCAGATAGACTTCGAGGCGCTCGTTTTCGCGCAGCGTGCAGGCACGTTCGAACGCTGCACGGGCGTGGCGCAGGATTTCGGTTCTGAGAGTTTCGTTCATGGCAGAGGTCTCCAATATTGGTATGGTTGGGTCGATAAGAGGGCGATCAGCGTATCGCGTCCGTTCCGTTATGGTAGTCCCACAGCCGTTTGTAATGGCTGTCGAGCTCGCAGAGAGTCGAATCGACGGTGATCAGCTCGCTGCTGAATTCGAAACGGCTTCCCCGATTCAGGCTGTACCACGTTTCCATCTCCTGTTTGAGGACATCGCGTTTGGCGACGGTCTGCGCGATCAGACGGCGCAGTTCCTCCATTTCCGCGGTGATGATTTCACTCATGGCTGCATCCGCAGGTGCATGCGCCCGCATCGGTTCCGGGATCGAGATAGAGGCTTGCGTTCTCCGGGGTCACCTCGACGAGCTGCCCTTTGATCGCGCAGCGGATCGCCTCCTGCAGGCGCATCGTCTTGCGTCCCAGCCAGAACACTTTCATCCCGCCGCGTATCATCGTATGGAAAGGTCCGTCCCCCAAAAAGCCGTACAGCGCCGACGTGGCTCCCCGTTCCAGCAAAAAAGCGGCAGTCCGGATGCCGTTTCCGCACCCCTCGTTGGAGATGAGGGTATGACGGTCGGTCGCAGGGTCGTACAGCGCGAAATATTTGGCGTTTCCGAAGAGTTTGCTACTCATCAATACGGCGTTGGGCGATTCGATCGGAATGGCGATCATCAGCTCCTCCTTGGATAGGTATCGGGGACGAAATGCATATTCCGTTCGTCACCGTAGAACGGCAAATGCAATCCGTATTGCATTGAGAAACGGATACAAGGAAGCAACTATGGAATCCCTACCGCTTATGGAAGAAGCCCTGAGAGCTTATGAACGGGCGGACTACCCGACCGCCCGCTCGATCTGGGAAAGCCTGATCCACACCGATACCGACGCGATGGTCAACCTGGGAACGATGTACGTCAAGGGCTACGGCGTCGCCAAAGACCTCGCGACGGCGCGGGAACTGTTCGAGCGTGCGGCGGAAACGGGGCACGAAGTTGCTTCGTTTTACCTGGGGGGAATGTACGAAAACGGAATCGGCGTAGCGGCGGACAAAGCGCTGTCGTTGCACTACTACACGCACGCGGCCGAAGGGGGAATCGGCGGGGCGCAGCTCAAACTGGGGATACTGCTGCGCCACGAGGAACCTAAAGATGCGATGCACTGGATGATCCGCGCCGCCCATGCGGGGGAGAAGCAGGCCCATGCGCTCCTCACCTACGTCAGTAACAAAAACGGGGCGGCCGACATAAATGTCGCGTTTCGGAGGCTGGATGAGGACGCGCAGCGCAAAAAAGTCGAGGCGGTGATTTCCGCCCGGCTCTCTCCCGTCCTTGCCGGCGACGGGGGCGGGGTGGAACTGGTCCACTATGTCAGCGGCGATACCCCCGAAATCTGGCTGCGTTATCTGGGGGCCTGTTCCGGATGCCATCTGGGTCCCACGTCGACGGCGGGGATGATTCTCGAAGCGTTCGAAAGCGAAATCGACAAACAAATCGTCATTTACCTGTGGTGAGGGGGTGGCGTATGAATACGTTTCATGCCACCGTTGAAGCGATCAACAGCGACGAATTCTTCAGCTGTATCACCGTGCGTGCGGCCGACATGCTTCTCAAGCTCCTCAAAACGCAGACCCCTTCATGGCTCAGTGTCGGCGACGAGGTGGAATGCCGCGTTCAGGAAGCGGCCATCGCGATCTGCCGCGGAACCAAAGAAGAGAGCGTGTCGATCGAGAACCGTCTCCAAGGACAACTGCATCGTTTCCGTAAGGGGACGGTGCTCAGCGAAGTAAGCGTCCAGACCCCCTGCGGGGCCCTTAATTCCCTCATCACGACCGACGCGTTTGAACGGATGGAGTTGTGCGAAGGGTGCGAGGTGACGCTGCTGCTCAAAGCGGTGGACATCAAGCTCACCCCGCCGGTCGAGTCGCTCTCGTATGAAAAATGCAAAGAGAAGCTGTATCCGGTTTAGTACGGATAAATCGCGACAGAAGCGTATTAACCTTTACCATCCGACAAGGAGTTTACAATGGCGGTAATGATTAACGATTTGTGCATCAACTGCGATGCCTGTATCGAGGTGTGCCCGGTGGGCGCAATCGTAAGCGAAGGCGATTCCCCGCGCAGCGACTGGGAATACACCTACGTCAAACCCGAAAAATGCATCGAGTGCGTCGGCCATGCCGAAACGCCCGCCTGTGCGGCCGAGTGCCCCACCGAGGGGTGCATCGTCTGGGATATGCCTTACACGGCCGAATACAACGACTATTTCGTCAACAGTGCCGATTACGTCATCGGCGAGTCGAAAAAACGGGGGGTACTGACTCCCGAGGTTTCGCCTCAGCCGTTCAAGGAAGAGATCTCCATCGCCGCGCGCGAAGCGCACGAAGCGGTCGCGGTCTAAGGGGAGGGGACCGTGCTCGTCGCGTTTGCCTCTTCCGACGGCGTTTTTGTCAATCAGCATTTCGGGTGGTCGAAAAGTTTTGAACTCTACCGCGTAACCCCCCAGAGCGCCGAATACGTCAAGACGATCGACAGTTCCGAAGATGCGATCGCCGACGAGCACGAGAAACTCGCCTACAAAATCGGTACGGTCAGGGAAGCGGACATTCTGTATTGCTCGCAGATCGGGCCGACGGCATCGAAACTGGTGCTGGCCGAAAAAATCCATCCCCTGCGCTGCGGCGAAAACGATCGGATCGACGACTCGATCGCCAAGCTCCAGGAACTGCTGCTGGGCAATCCGCCCCCGTGGCTGTTGCGTATTCTACACACTTCAAAAGACAAGGGGTAACATCATGTCCGTTATCATCAACGATACCTGCATCACCTGCGATGCCTGTTTACAGCAATGTCCCGTGGGGGCGATTCTCGACGATGCGCACAACCCGGTAGGGGAAAAACGCTATTACGTCCAGCCCGAGAAGTGTGTCGAATGCGTCGGCATCTATGACGATCCGCAGTGTGCCGCGATCTGCCCGAGCATCGGGTGCATCACGTGGGATATGCCCTTTAGCGCGGCTTTCGATGAACATTTTCGCAACGAAACGATCTACAAACTGGGAAGGACGAAAGAGGGAATCCTCAAATCGCCTCTTTACAAAGAAAAACCGTGCCGGAGCGACATCCCCCTCGAAGATCGCGGGGTGGGGCGTCTTGTGCAGGAAGAACCGGACGGTCTCGAAGAAGCGGGGTGAGGGCGGCGCCTGGACGAGCGCTTCCCGTCGAATCCTTTTCCCCTGCCGGACACTCAGAACGTGGCGGTTTTCGTCAGTTTTGAAAAATTGATCCCTTTGAGGCCGCTGATTTTGCCGGCCAGCTCTTCCACCTGATGCGCCGTACCTTTGATCATAATCGTTTCGAGGCAGTTATGGTGATCGATGTGGATGTGGGTATTGCACAGTACCTGCGCATCGGTATCGTGCTGAAAATCCGTCATTTTTTGAAGAAGATCACGCTGGTGATGGTCGTAAATCAACGTCAATACGCCGATGACTGCATCTTCCCCGCTATTCCACCGGTCTTCGACGATCTGCTCGCGGATGAGGTCACGGATAAATTCCGAACGGGAAACGTACCCCTGATTGATAATTTGGTTGTCCAGCGAGATCAGCAGCTCTTCGGGGAGCGAAACGCTGAACCGTATGATTGCGTCGTTGGCCATCTCCGCTCCTGTCCGTTTTTTCCCCGTCATTATAGCAAACACCGTGTCGGGAAAAAGTCAATGAACAATCATTCAGTTTATTTTAATGGGGAGAGGATAATAATACTAAAATAAAAAAAATATTACCGATCGAGGGGGTGGAGCGTGGATCATCGGGTTGCCGGCCGCATCTTTGCCGTTTTGGGTGCCGTTTCTCCGTTATACGCAGGGGGAGAACAAACCATCTCCGACATCTTTGTTCCCGGCGTCACCGTCGAGGCCGCTGCCGACGCCGCTGCGTCCCGCACCTCTGCGGGAGAGGGGACGGTGAACGCCCGGCAGCTGGAGGAACGTCCGCTGCTCCGTCCTGCCGAAGTGCTCGAAACGGTTCCGGGATTGATCGTGACCCAGCACAGCGGCGACGGCAAAGCGAACCAGTATTTTCTGCGGGGGTTCAGCCTCGATCACGGGACCGATTTTTACACCACGATCGAGGGGATGCCGACGAATCTTCCCACCCATGCCCACGGGCAGGGGTACAACGATCTCAATTTCCTGATCCCGGAGCTGATTTCGCAGATTACGTATAAAAAAGGGCCCTATTATGCGTCGGAAGGAGATTTTGCCTCCACCGGAAGCGCCCGTATCCGCTACGCCGATCGGTTCGATGCGGGTCTGGTGAGCGTCACCGGGGGGAGTTTCGGCCACCGAAGGGTGTTGAATATCGACTCGTTCGAAGCGGACGGGGGGACGCTGCTGTACGCGCTGGAATATTTTCATAACGACGGTCCGTGGGATCATCCCGAAGGGTACGAGCGTTTCAACGGTGTCGTGAGCTATACGAAAGAATCGGCGAATCGGCGGTACAAAATTACCGCCATGGGGTATCGCGGAGAATGGGACGCGACGAACCATGTTCCCGTTCGGGCGATCGACAGCGGCCTGATCGGACGCTACGGTTCACTGGATACTTCAGACGGAGGTACAACCCACCGTTACAGCCTGTCGGGAGAATACGAACGCCGCGACAGCCGAGGCGTGACGAGCCTGAACGCATACGTCATCGATTACGGGCTTGATTTGTATTCGAATTTCACGTATTTTCTGAACGACCCCCTACACGGAGACCAGTTCCGACAAAAAGACGCACGCACCATTCTTGGCGGTGAAGCGAAACGGACCGAAGCAGGGTCTTTTTTCGGTGCCGATTCGATTCGCACGTACGGTTTGCAGCTGCGCCACGACGCGATCCGAAACGTCTCCCTCTCCAACACCCAAAACCGCGTATTCGTCAGCCCCGTGACCTCGGACCGTGTCGATGAGAGTGCGGCGGGAGCGTACTGGCAGGAGGAGATCGAAGCGGCAGACAAAGTGCGGGTCACCCTCGGAATTCGGGGGGACACCTACCGTTTCGGCGTCGAAAGCGGGGTCAATCCCGCCGATTCGGGAACGGTCCACGATTCGATCCTGAGCCCGAAACTGGGATTGATCTTCGGACCGTGGGGCCAAACGGAGATATTCCTCAACGGCGGGTACGGATTTCACAGCAACGACGCCAGGGGGGTGACGAAGGAATCCGATCCGGCCACGCCGCTGGTACGGACCAAAGGGGCCGAAATCGGCGTACAAAACCGCTCGGTGAGCGGCTTGCAGACGGCATTGTCGTTGTGGATGATGCAAAGCGATTCGGAACTGGTCTTTGCCGGAGACACCGGCGGGACCGAAGCAACCGGCCCTTCGCGACGGATGGGAATCGAATGGGCCAACTACTGGACCCCCGCACCGTGGTTTATCCTCGATGCCGATGCCGCAGTCTCCCGCGCCCGTTACAGGGATCCCGCTTCGGCAGGAGGGAAATACGTTCCCGAAGCGATCGAGCAGGTGGTATCGCTTGGAGCGGCCGTAACCGACTATAACGGTTGGTTTGGCGGGCTTCGGCTCCGTTATTTCGGAAGCCGCGCGCTGAACGAGGAGAATACGCAGCGCTCGAAACCTTCGACGCTTGTCAATCTCAAAGCCGGACGCCGGATTGCGAAAAACGTTGATCTCGCGTTGGACGTGTACAATCTTTTCAACCGTAAAACCTACGATATCGAGTATTTTTACGAATCGCGGCTGGCGTCCGAAGCCGCGGGCGTTGCCGATCACATGGTCCATCCGGGCGAACCGCGTTCGTTTCGGATCAGGCTGGATATGCGCTATTGAGGCGGCGGCGTTTACCAAACCGGTCGATTCGTTGACAATTGTCTGCTAACATAACGTCAGACAAGTTAGAATTAGTAGAAGGAGACGCGATGCGTTTAGTAGTGTATGCGGTTGCCCTCATCATCGCTTTTTTGGTCTTCAAGGCGTTTTATCTCGATGCGTATCTCGCCGAACGCAAAGCAGCCGAAGCCAATGCCAGCGAAGAGACGAATGTCTCGACCCTGCCTGCGGCGCAGACTCCGCCAAACGTTCCGGCGGCTGAACCTGCCGAAACCAACACAACCCCTACCAAAGCCCCCTACAGCGATATGCCCCTCGAACGTGCGGGCGAGAAAATCGCCGAAACGATCGGCTCGAAATTCTGATTCAGCGGCTGCGGATCAGCAAAATACCGCTGAGGACAACCAGCGCTCCCCCCGCGATTACCATCGGGGTCGGCAGCGCATCCCCCAAAACGATTCCAAACGCCGTCGCAAACAAAACGACCGAATAACTCGTCGTGCTCACGATCCCCGCTTTGGCGTAAAAATAGGCGCGGGTCATAAAGATCTGTCCGTAGGCCGCCGCACTCCCCATCAGGACGATCCACAGCCAGTCACGCCCCTTGGGGATCACGAACGGGCTGAGGGCGAAGGCAAACAGTTCCGAGGTGTAGCGTTCCGCCGCGATCATGAGTGCCGCGGGGATCAGAACCCCGAAGATCATGAAGGAGAGGACGACCGTCCGTTCGTCGTAATGGGATTTGAGGCTTCGGACGCTGGTATAGGCCAGTGCCGAGAGGAACCCCGTCAGCAGCCCCATCGCGTGGAGGTACCCGAAATCGGCCCCGCTGAGCATCACTACCCCCGTAAAACCGACGACGATCGCTAAAACCGCCCGTTTGGAGAGGTGCTCCCCCATCAGAAGAAATGCGAGGATCGCCGTAAATATGGGTTCGGTTTTGGAATAGACGATGGCGTTGGAGAGGGTGGTCGCGCCGACCGTGTAGAAAAAGGCCAGCAAGGCCACCGTTCCCACAATGCCGCGAAAAACGAGGGTAAAGGGGCGTCCTCCGACGTTGCGGATCGGTTTGCGAAACGCGAGGGAAAGGATCAGCACCAGCCCGACGGCATTGCGCCAGAAGGTTACTTCGACCGATCCCATCGACGAGGAGAGGAGTTTGGCAAACGCGACGGTGAGGGCGAACAAAAACGAGGCGGCGAGCATGTAAAGGATGCCGAGCCGGGTATCGGGATGGAAAATCATGGGCGCGATTGTAGCACGAATCGCCCTCTTGGAGGCAAACTAATCGCCTTTTGGATACAATGGAAAGAAAAAGCGAAGAAGTTTGTCGAATGGTGAAGAAAACGGGATGGATGGGTGATTTTTGGGGCGGAACGGCGGCGATGCTCGTCGCGCTCCCCTCGGCGATTGCGTTCGGCGTCATCGTCTACGCCTCGATCGGAGGCGATTACGGCGCGTACGGTGCGATAGCGGGGATTTTGGGTGTCGTCGCGGTCGGAGGCATCGCCGCGCTGATGGGAGGGACGAACCGCCTGATTTCGGCTCCGAGTGCTCCGGCCGCAGCGGTACTCTCGGCGTTTTGTCTGGAATTTATCGCGCGCGGATACGGTGCGCAGAGCGTATTTACGATGGTCATGCTCGTTGCGCTGATGGCGGGGATGATCCAGATCGCTTTTGGGGCTGCAGGGCTGGGGAGGCTGATCAAATACATGCCTTTTCCCGTAGTCAGCGGCTATCTCAGCGGGGTGGGACTTTACATTATCGCCTCGCAGGCTCCCAAATTCCTTGGGCTCCCCGAGGAGGTCGGATTCTGGGACGGGGCGCTGAACCTTTTTATGTGGGAATGGCAAAGCATTGCCGTGGGGACCGCGACGGTACTGGCGATGCTCTATGCCGATCGGATCGTCCGGCACGTGCCGGCGGTCATCGCGGCGCTGGCGGCGGGAACGGCGGCCTATTTTCTGCTGGGGCTGGCGGACCCTGCGCTCTACCGCCCGAACAATCCCTTCGTCATCGGTACACTCGGCGGGAGCGGAGGTATCGATTTTTTCGGCGCCCTTGAAGGGCGTTTCGGTCTCCTGGCAGAATTCTCGTTGAACGATGCGGCATTGTTGCTGCTCCCCGCCCTGACTCTTGCGGCGCTCCTTTCCATCGATACCCTCAAAACGTGCGTGATCGTCGATTCGATGACCCACTCCTATCACGATTCGAACCGCGAACTGGTCGCGCAAGGGTCGGCCAATACCGTCTCAGCCCTCATCGGGGGGATGCCCGGATCGGGGACGATGGGGCCGACGATGGTCAATATCGCCTCGGGTTCGGAAAGCGCGCGCTCGGGGTTGATTGCCGCTTTGATGGCCGTGATCGCGTTTTGGGTATTGGGCAGCTTCATCGCCTGGATTCCCGTTGCCGTCCTCTCGGGGATACTGATTGTGATCGGGTGGCGGATGATCGACCGTCACAGCATCCGGCTGGTGCGCAACCCCAAGACGGCCTTCGATTTCATCATCATCGCGACCGTCGCGGTGATCGCCGTTTCGGTGAGCCTGATCGTCGCGGCGGGGGTGGGACTGGCGCTGGCGGTGGTGCTTTATATTATCCGCCAGATCGGGATGTCGGTCGTCTACCGGCGGATCGAGGGGACCGACGCCCGCAGCAAAATCGTCCGTAAACGGGACGAAGAGGCCATTCTGCGGCAAAGCGGGGATCTGTTCGCACTCTACGAACTGCACGGAACGCTGTTTTTCGGGACGGCGAACCAGCTGTATTCGGTGCTGCGCAACGACCTCGCCGACAAAAAATACATCATCATCGACATGAAACGGGTGCAGACGGTGGACATCACCGCGGCCCATATCCTGTTGCAGATCAAGGACATCCTGCACGAAAAAGAGGGATACCTGATTCTCTGCCGTCTGCCGCACAAGCTGCCGACGGGGGATGATCTGGAGATTTTTTTCAACCACGTCGGGCTCCTTAAACACATGAGTCCCGTCAAAGTATTCGGCGACCTCGACGATGCCATCGAATGGGTCGAGGAGAGGATTATCCGTGAAAATCGCGAGGTGGAATTCAGCGAACTGCCCCTTACGCTGGCCCATTTCGATTTTTTCCGGGGACGCCGCACCGATACCCTCGAAGAGATCGAAAGACTCGTCGAACTCCGTACGTTTCACAAAGGGGAAACGATTTTCGCTGCGGGCGACCTGGGATGCGAGCTGTTCCTGATCCGCCGGGGGCTGGTACGGGTAACGCTCCCGATGGGTGAGGGGAAAAGCATCCATCTCAATACGCTGGGGCAGGGGAACTTTTTCGGCGAATTTTCGTTTCTGGAAGGAAGCCCGCAGTACACGATGGCCATCGCGGCGGCCGATACGGACGTTTACGTGATCTCGCGCGAAGCGTTCGAACGCTTTTCGGAACGCCACAAAAAAGCGTCTTTCGAGTTTATGCGCAGCGTCGCGGCGGTGCTCGCCGAGCGGCTTCGATCGACGAGTACCGAGTTGGGGGACGAATACGAAGTTTAAGAACGGTTTTTGCTTGTAGGGCGTATACCGCCATGAGGAGTTTACCATGAACGTCTCGTCTGTATCCGGTGCGTCGGCAGGCTATCCGATACCGAACGCTTTCGAAACCCCAGAGGATGTTTCGGCCTATGCGCAGATTATGGCGCAGCTTTATCCGGTAGAGCCGTATCGCACCCGCGACGAAATCAATGCCGAAGACGCCGCGCTCGCCAAGTTCAAAGAAGACCTCAAAGTCAAAGGGGCCGCTTTGTTCCTGCAAGAACTCAACGAAGAGAAAATCGAAGCCCTCGTCGAAGAGTATCGCCAGAAACTGATGAAACTCAAAGAAGAGAATCCCGAACAGCCCATCGACGTGAACCAGATGGTCAGCGATTTTCGCAAACAGCTTTTGAAAGAACTGGCCGAAGCCCAGAAAGCCGAACAGTCCGAAAAAAGTTCGCCTACGGCCGAGGGGATGATGAGTGCCGATCTGCTCGAAAACATCAAAACGGCGCAATCCAAAGAGAAAACAGCCCTGCAGGGGGAAGAGGGATTTTTGGAAAAGATGCTGAACCCGCAGCCCCAGGAAAAGGAAAAACGCCCTGTTTTTAACCTTTGAAGCCAAGGAGACGCCATGAACCCCTCCAAAGTGATCCGCGAAAAAGTCGAACGGCTTACCGACCTCCCCAACATCGGCAAAACGATGGCGCACGATCTGATGCGCATCGGCATTTCCCGCCCCGCCCAGCTCGTCGGGGAAGACCCCTACGATCTCTACGTCCGGTTCTGCCGGGCGTTCGGGGAGCGCCAGGACCCGTGTGCCCTCGATGTGCTGATGTCGATCACCGATTTTATGAACGGCGGAGAGCCGAAGGTGTGGTGGGCCTATACTGCCGAGCGTAAACGCCGCTACGGGGAGCGGATCACGCTTGACTAGTCTTCGGGGAGGTCTTTGAAGCGTTCCTGTATCTCCAGAAAGCTTTCGAGATTTTCGAACATCAAATCGACCAGATTCGGGTCGAAATGTCTTCCCCGCTCCTGCCGGAAATAATCGAGGATACTCTCGATGGTCCATTCGCTCTTGTAGATCCGTTTGCACCCCAGTGCGTCGAAGACGTCGGCGATCGCGGTGATTCTTCCGAAAATGTGGATATTCTCTCCGCTGTTTCCCTTGGGATAACCCCTGCCGTCCCAGCGTTCATGGTGCTCGTTCGCCACGATCGCAGCCGCCTGAAGGAGCGGGTGGGGGGAATTCCGGAAAAAAGACGCCCCGATTTCGGCATGGCGTTTCATGATGTCGAACTCTTCTTCGGTCAGTTTCCCCGGTTTGTTCAAAATGGCGTCGGGAATCCCGATTTTCCCGATGTCGTGCATCGGGGCGATCAGCCAGAGCCGTTCGGCTTCTTCGCTCGAGAGGCCGCAGGCCTCGGCCAAAATTTTGGAATACTCCGCAACCCTGCGGACGTGCAGCGCCGTCTCTTTGGATCGGCTCTCCCCCACATATCCCAGCGTGATAAAGAGCTCTTTCTGGGTCGCCTCGACCTCTTCTTTGAGATCGAAAATTTCGGTGATGTCGTTTCGGACGCTGATGTATTCGACGATCTCACCCTTGCTGTCGAGGATCGGGCTGACGTACGAATCGACGATGTAGTGCCCGCCGTCTTTTTTGCGGTTTTTGACGATCCCGTGCCACGAGCGTTTGGAGCGGATAATGTCCCACATCTCCTTGTAGACTTCGCGCGGGACGTCGGGATGGCGGACGATCCGATGGTGCTTGCCGATGAGTTCGTCGCGCGTGAAACCGCTGATCTCGCAGAAGGTGTCGTTGACGTAGGTAATCACCCCGGCGAGGTTGGTTTTGCTGACGATGGAACTTTGGTCGACGATCTCTTTGTATTGTTTGAGAAGCTCTTTGTTTTCCGAAAGTTCACTGCTGAGCTGTTTTTGCGCGATCCGGAGTTTGAGCTGGGTGTTGACCCGTGCGGTGAGTTCGCGGCGCTGAAACGGTTTGGTGACGTAGTCCACCGCACCCGCTTCGAACGCGGCAATCAGGCTCTCTTCGTCGTTTTTGGCGGTCAGGAAGATGACGGGAATGTCCGAATGCCGGGGCGAAGCCTGCAGCCGCCTGCAGGTTTCGAGCCCGTCCATCACCGGCATCATCATGTCCAGGAGGATCAGGTCGATGTCGTTTTTATCGATCCTCTCAAGCGCCTGTTCGCCGTTGGTCGCATAAAGGATGCGGCATCCCTGTACTTCTTTGAGGATATTGGAAACAACCTGGATATTGCGGGGTTCATCGTCGACCACCAAAACGGTACACGATTGCATTATTCGGCTCTCCATTGTTTAAGATAGTTGGGATAGGCGTTCAGGAACTGTTCGACGGCGTTGACGTCGAAACTCTCCGCCCCTTCGCGCAGACGGTTGCCGTAGTCGGCAATCTCTTCGATCCCCTCTGCTTCGCCGATACGGGTGAAGGTGTCTCCGAGTGAACGGGCACTTTCCATATCGCCCGATGCGAGGGTGTCGGCGACGGCGGAGCGCAGTTCCAGAACCTGCCGGCGCACGGTTTCCCTGCCGCTTTGCGAAAGATCGACGCCCTGAGTCGCCGGGATCGGCGACAACGTACGGACCGAGTGGGGGACGAACTGACGTATTGTCCCCAGCAGGGCATTTTTGCTGACCGGTTTTTCGAGGAAACCGTCGAACGACTGCACGATCCGTTCGTAGTCGTGTTTCATCACCGATGCGGTGACGGCGACGACGGGGATGGGGTTTTCGGGATTCTCTTCGGCCCGCCAGGTACCGATCGCCTGCCAGCCGTCCATGTTGGGCATCCGTATGTCCATCAGCACGAGGTCGTAATGGCGGTTACGCATCCGCTCGAGCGCGACAAGCCCGTCCTCGGCTTCGTCGATCTCAAAGCCGTATTCGTGCAGGAACTCTTTGAGAAGAAGGCGGTTTTCGGCGATGTCGTCGACGATGAGGATCGTGCGGCGTTCGAAGACGAACTCCTGCGTGTGGTCGATCGGTTCGTCGAGGAACAGCGGTTCGGAGATTTCGAGGCCGTAGAGTTTGAGCGTGAAGGTGCTCCCCACGCCCACTTCGCTCTCCAGCCCCATCTCCCCGTCCATCAGCCGCGCGAGTTTGTCGCAGATCGAGAGCCCCAGCCCCGTTCCACCGTACTGGCGGCTGTCCTGACCGTCGTTTTGGACGAACGCGTCGAAAATCTTTTTGCGGCTGTGCAGGGGGATGCCGATCCCGCTGTCCTGGACCGAAAAGGCGAGGTCCACGCTCCCCTCGTCGGGCTGCGAGAGGTTTGCGACACGGAGCGAGACGCTGCCGTGATGGGTGAACTTGAGGGCGTTGGAAAGGAGGTTTAGGAGAATCTGGCGCAGGTGGATCTCATCGGCGATGATCCAGTCGGGGACTTTGGGCTCGATCCTGTAATCGAGGACGAGACCTTTTTTCTCCGCCGTTTCCTGAAAAAGCGTCACGATGTCTTTGATAAAAGCGTGAAGATTGACCGGGTGGTATTCGATTTTCATGTGCCCCGCCTCGATCTTGGAGAGATCAAGGATGTCGTTGATGAGCGAGAGCAGGGTCCGTCCGCCGTTTTTGATGGCGGTGAGGTATCCCCGCTCTTTGGCCCCTTCGATTTTTTGTTCGAGCAGCTCGGCAAAACCGATGACGGCATTGAGCGGAGTACGGATTTCATGGCTCATGTTGGCGAGGAATTCCGATTTGAGGCGGTTGGCCGAATCGGCTTCTTCTTTGGCGTGTTTGAGGTCTTCGGAGAGTTCGATCTGTTTTTGGAGCGCGCTTTGCAGGTCGCGCGTCCGCTCTTTGATCTCTTCTTCGAGGTGGAGGTTGAAGCGGTTGAGCTTTTCGTTGGAGAGATCCAGAGCCGCTTTCGCCTCGCGGATGCTCAGGAACTGCTGGATCGAAGAGCGGATGATGTAGCCCAGGACGATCGCTTCGGCGACGACCATCACGCCGTGCAGATAGACGTACTCGATCCCGCACCCGTAGCTGAAAATCATGATCGGGTGGCCGTCGATCGTGAACTGTCGGGACTGGAACCAGTTGAAGAGGAAATGGTGGGCGATGATCGTGATGCTCCCCAGCAGCATCGGGAGAGTGTCTTTGTAGATCGTCAGGATCGCCAGTCCGATAAAGACATGGAAATGCATCTCGATCCGCCCCAGATGCTGCTGGATGTAGAGCGCCGAGAACATCATCACCGCGACGGCGGCGATGAGGCGGAACCACACCGTTCCGCGCACGGTAACGTAGGCCAGGGCACTCAGCCCCAGGATGAGGGCGCTGCCGAAGATGCCGATCCAGTAGGTCGAATAGTAGCTCGACGTGACGAATACGGCGATGAACGCATGGGCGAGAAGGATGAGCATCATGTTCCGGTCGGCTTCGAGGTAATGGGCGGCAAGCTCCTCGCGGTCGCGTCTGCGCAGGACGGAAAACGGTGAAATCATCGGGTGTACCTTTGGATATCGTCGAGTACCGAAGCCTCGTGATAGGGGTGGGTGGTGTAGATGCGTTTGAGTTCGTACCCCGAACCGTTACGCACCATCAGGTAGAGGTTCGAGGAATGCGACATTTCCGACTCGCCGCTGATGGCGAGGTTGAAATCTTTTTCGAGCCGCGAGACCTGTCGCAGATCGGCATAGACCCCTTTGAAATCGGGATGGAAACTGCGGGCGAACGGTTCTGCCCATTGCGGGTCTTGCGTGGGGTTGAGGTTGACGAAATAAAACGAGACGTCGTCCGACCGGCGCTGTATTTTCCGATAGAGGGGGGCGAGTTCGTTCAGCGCGGGGATGCAGATCGAGGTACACCCGACGTAGCCGAAATAGACGAGGACGGCCGAAGCGGTTTCGTCTTTTAAAAACCACGGGTTCAGACGGTTGGCAGGGGCGTCGAGCGCATGGGCCTTTTCTCCCAACAACCCTGCCGAAAGCGGGAAAACGGCCAGCAGTGCGAGCATGCTCAGCAGGATAATGCTTCCGATGAGAGTCTGTTTCATCGCTGTCCCGGTATTCAGTATGTTCACCGATTATACCACCGGATAACGCTTTAATCTATATTTTATCCATCGCTATTTTGATAAATCGGTGATGCGTTACGATCCGAATCACTACGGCAAAACGGCAGCCGTTGCTTTAAAAGGAGGAGGGACGTTTGAGAAGATAGAGCTGCCCGTAGCAGTCGCAAAAGCGTTTGCAGCCGCAGGGGACGAACATGTTTTTTCCGCTGTAGAGCGCATAGCTGCCGAAGTCGGTTTTGATCACGTCGCCGCGAATGTCGAGGACCGTGAGGGTACGGACCAGCCGTTTATCGAGAGGGGAAAGCGGCGCGTGTTTTTCGCGTAGGGTATGCACCCACAGCACCTGCGCGGGGAGCGGCGTCCCCAGCAAAGCGGCGGGGTCCCATTCGCGCAGCGCCCCCAGCGATGAAAGCTCGTCGTCGGAGATATTGCGATACGGCCGCATCAGCCCACTTCGTTCGTGTAGGCGTAGGTCGACGAGATCGCGCGCAAGCGCTCGACCGCCTTGGTAAACACCTCGATGGTGTAGTCGATCTCATCGCTTGTCGTAAATCGGCTGAGGCTCAGGCGGATCGCCGTATGGGCAAGCTCGGGGTCCTCGCCGATGGCGGTCATGACCGGATTGGCTTCGAGCGATTCGGACGCGCACGCGCTTCCCGTCGAGGCGGCGATCCCGGCGCGGTTGAGATCCCACAGCATCGCCTCCCCCTCTATCCCGCGCAGCGAGATCAGGATCGTATTCGGGGTGCGGCGCGCGCGATCCCCCACGATAATCGTGTCGGGGATCAGGGCAAGGGCGTCTTCGAGACGGTCACGCAGGGCGCGCACGTCGCTGTTCATCTTGTCGATATGTCCGACCGACTGTTTCATCGCCAGCCCCATCCCGATGATGTAGGCGACGTTGAGGGTACCCGCGCGCAATCCCCCCATCTGCTCCCCGCCGTGGAGGAGATTGGGAAGCTCGCGCCCTTTTTTGACATACAGCCCGCCGATCCCCTTGGGACCGTGGAACTTGTGCGCCGAAAACGTCAGATAATCGACGGGGATTTTCGTGAGGTCGACACTGACCTTGCCGATCGCCTGCACCGCGTCGGTGTGAAACAGTATTCCCCGCTCTTTGGCGATGGCGGCCACTTCGTCGACGGGGAAGATCATCCCCGTCTCGTTGTTCGCCCACATCATCGAGATCAGGATCGTGCGATCCGTGATTGCTTCCTCAAGCCGTTCGGCGCTCACGTAGCCGTACTCATCGACGTCCACGAACGTCACCTCGACCCCCTGTTCTTCCAAAAAGTGCAGCGTCTCCAGCACCGAAGGGTGCTCGACCGCCGAAGCGATGATGTGGTTTTTGCTCGGATCGGGGAGGATATGTTTGAAAAAGATCCCCTTGAGGACGGTGTTGTTGCTCTCCGTCGCGCACGAGGTGATGAGGATGTCGTCCTCGTCGGGGGCGTTCAGCGCGTCGTACAAATAGCCCATCGCTTCGTTCAGGTAGGGGCGTACTTCCATGCCGTATTGGTGGAGGGAGTTCGGGTTTCCGTAAAGCTCTTCGAAGAACGGCTGCATCTTCATCTTGACGAGCGGGTCGAGTTTGGTGGTGGCGTTGTTGTCGAGGTAAACACGTTTCATAGATAGTCCTCAGTGTGTCGGAGATTATGAGGAGGGATTGCAAGATTTGTTCGAGAACTGGAGGAGAGGTGATTTTATTGCTTTCGATAATGTAAAATTCAAAATATTGAACATTTTTGATTCAGTCTTCCATGAATAATCAATGATGGCACACTTCTATCATCATATAAATTTTCTTATTTATTTTATTTAACAATGTAAACTAATAGCTTTAAACTCTTTATGTTTAGTCGCTCGTAAGCTGTATTGCATATAATGTCTAATAATAAACAGTTATTTATAAAGGAAAATGTCAGTTGGCAACCATTTACGCAATAAAAGGTTTATTACTAGAAGAAGTATTACTTAAGTTACTAAGAGAAACAGGTTATTTGACAGTAGATGATGCCACTGGTGATCCTACTTTAAAAATAGGTCGATCTGGTTTAGAAGTGAAAGGAAGAGGTTGGAATCATCAGATTGATGCGATAGCTGATTTCATTATGTCACCTCCTTTTTCATACCCAATAAGATTATTGCTTGAAGCAAAATTTTATACTTCTAAAGTTGGTATTGACATTGTAAGAAATGCTGTTGGTGTTTTGAAAGACGTAGACGAATATTGGGTATCAAACGATCGAAATCCTATTTCTAAACCTAGATATCATTACCAATATGCGATTTTTACATCTTCCTCGTTTACAAATCCAGCACAAAGGTACGCATTTGCTCAAGACATTTATTTGATCAAACTAGAAAATAATAAATACTTTTTACCTATTATTGATGCTATACGAAACTTAACTTTCCAAGACTTCCATGGAACATCAGATGATTCAATAAATATAAATATGTCAGAGTTGAGAAGGGCAATAAGACACAGTCTTAGAAGCAATGATCGGAATATATTGATGGACTATGCTACGAGTAATAGACTTGATCAAAGTATCTTTAATGAGATATTCCAATCATGCCACTCACTGAGTTTGTCATATCTAGGTATGTTAGGGAATAGGTTTCCTGTATTTTTAACACCATCACCAGCATTTGATATAAACTATTTACTAAGAAATCCACGAATCAGAATATGTTGGGATGACAACTATTGGTATTTGGTTAATGATCATGCGAATTGTAGACGCTTACGAGAAGAGGATATATTGTTTTCATTCGACTTGCCTGGTGAACTATTTGAACTGTATGCTGAAAACAATATGCTGACTCAACATCGGGCTTTAGAGTTGAAACGGGAACTGATGTCAAACATTCAAATTATTTTTAAAGACATTGAACGTGGAATCATGTCTTCTTTGGAATTGACACTTGATAATGACTGGATTGAGCGAATAAGGGAACATCTTAATACTGAAGACAGATAATAAACTCAAAAAGCCGTTTATACTCGCTCCCAAACTCAACGAGGACGTTGGGAACGAGAAAATCGAGTCTGGAATTGATGAGTTTTTCACCATCCTATTGAGAGATTCTGCCTCTGAATATCGTTATAATCGAACTAATTCGATAAAATACGGACTTTATTAAGTACAGCATTACGATTGAGAAGGTTTTTTATATGAGCGAGAGCAAAGATTTTTTACGGTCCATTGTCGAAGAGGATTTACAAGCAGGCAAATACAGCGAGGTGGTGACCCGTTTCCCTCCCGAGCCTAACGGCTTCCCCCACATCGGACACGCCAAATCGATCGCGATCAATTTCGGGATCGCGCGGGACTATAAAGGGCATTGTAATCTTCGGATGGACGATACCAACCCGACGACGGAAGACACCCGCTACGTCGAAGCGCTCAAAGATGCCGTAGAATGGCTGGGATTTGAGTGGGAGGGGAATGTACGCTACACCTCCGATTATTTTCCTGAACTCTACGAATACGCCAAACAGCTCATCAAAATGGGCAAGGCATACGTCGACAGCCTGAGCGAAGAGGAGATCCGCGAGTATCGCGGAACGGTGACCGAACCGGGACGTCGCAGCGTCTATGCCGAGCGGAGCGTCGAAGAAAATCTCGACCTGCTGGAGCGGATGAAAAACGGCGAGTTCAAAGACGGCGAACACGTTCTACGTGCCAAGATCGACATGAGTGCGGCGAATATGAAGATGCGCGATCCGCTGCTGTACCGTATCCGACACGCCCATCACTACCGCACAGGGGATGCGTGGCACATCTACCCGATGTACGATTACGGTCACTGCCTCTCGGATTATATCGAGGGGGTGACCCACTCCATCTGTACGCTGGAGTTTGAAAACAACCGCGACATTTACGACTGGGTGCTCGATACGCTGGGACTCAACCCCCCGCGCCCTTACCAGCACGAGTTTGCACGGCTCGGGATCAACTACACCGTCATGAGCAAACGAAAGCTCCTCGAACTGGTCAACGAAGGGTATGTGAACGGCTGGGACGACCCGCGGATGCCGACGATTGCGGGACTCCGAAGAAGAGGGTATACCCCCGAGTCGATTTTAAACTTTTGTCATCAGATCGGTATCGCCAAAGCCAACTCGATGGTCGACGTCGCACAGCTGGAGTTCTGCATCCGGGACGATCTCAATACCAAAGTGCCGCGCGTGATGTGCGTCCTCGACCCGCTCAAAGTGACGATCGAAAACTATGAGGGGAGCGAAGAGCTTGACGCTTCGTATTACCCTGAGGACGTCCCCAAAGAGGGGAGCCGGAAACTCCCGTTTTCGCGTGAGATCTACATTGAGCGCGAGGACTTCAGCGAGAACCCGCCCGCCGGATTCTACCGTCTCACACCGGATCAGCCAGTACGCCTCAAACACGCCTACATCATCACCTGCAAAGAGGTGATCAAAGACGCTGAGGGCAACGTCACCGAGATCATCGCAACATACCATCCCGATTCCAAAAGCGGCTCCGACACGAGCGGTATCAAGGTGAAAAGCGCTATCCAATGGGTCGAAGCGAACACCGCCAAAACGGTCGAGGTGAGACTCTACGACCGCCTCTACTCGTGCGAAGCGCCGGAGGGGGTCGAGGATCTCAACCCCGATTCGCTCAAAATCATCCAAAACGCCCTCATCGAACCCGCCGTCATCACCGAAAAACCCGACGTCCGTTTCCAGTTCGAACGTCAGGGGTATTTTTACGCCGATCCGGTCGACTATACCGACGAAGCGCCGGTATTCAACAAAATCGTAGGGCTTAAAGACTCGTGGAACAAAAAAGCCAAAGCCGAAGATGCCCCGGCTAAGAGTGAACGCAAGGCTCCGGAGAAAAAAGTCCAGGTTGAGGGTGAAGTGGCACCGATGAGCGAAGAAGAGCAGGCGCGATTTGACAAATACACGGGTGAACTGAAGCTCAATAGCGAAGTCGCCAACACCCTCGCACGGGATGAGAAACTCTCAGGCTTCTATGAAGCGGCGCTCGCGGCAAACGCCAGCCCGGTCACCCTCGCCAACATCGTCGCCAACGAAGTGGCGCGGGAGCTGAAAGAAAAGGGCTCTGCTGAGCTGAAATTCACCCCCGCGCAGATCGCCGAACTGGTCACAATGATCGATGATGAGATTATTTCAACCAAAATCGCCAAGCAGGTCTTTGAAGAGATGGTGCAAAGCGGCGAAAATCCCGCAGCGATCGTCGAAGCGCAGGGGCTGGTGCAGATCAGCGATCCGGCCGTGATCGGGCCGATCATCGATGATGTGATGGCGAAAAACCCCGATAACGTCGAAAAGTACAAAGCGGGCAATACGAAACTGTTCGGGTTCTTTGTGGGGCAGGTGCTCAAAGCGACGGGGGGAAAAGGAAACCCTCAGGTAGTTAATGATCTGGTAGCGCAGAAGTTACAATAAAAGCTGGATTTACCCGCAAGGGGCACAATGCCCGCATTCGCGGGAATGCCTTTACTCTTGCTCTTTTTCGGATTTGAACGTGTAGATCGGCTCTTGGGTCGGATCGTCGATCACCGCTTCGGTGATCGTGACGCTCTGCAAATTCTTTTTTGACGGGCAGCTGTACTGCAGCGGCAGCATCGATTCCTCGATAATTCCCCGTAATCCCCGTGCTCCGACACCCCGATCGATCGCTTTTTGCGCCACCGCTTCGAGGGCTTTATCGTCAAAGTTCAGCTCGATGCCGTCCATGTCAAAAAACGCCTGAAACTGCTTGATGAGGGCGTTGTCCGGTTCGGTGAGGATCTGGATCATCTGATCTTTGGTGAGTTCTCCCAGCTGCGCGATGACGGGGATGCGCCCGATAAACTCGGGGATCATTCCGTAGTGGACCAGCGCTTTGGCGTCGATCTTTTTGGGCTTGGCGGCAATGCCCGCCGTGCTTTTAGAAAATCCCACTTTGTTCGTCTTTTTCGTATGGGTGTCGGGGACGAGGCCGACGAATGCGCCGCCGCAGACGAAAAGGACGTGGGAGGTGTTGAAAAGTACCGTTTCGGTCGTGGAGTTTTTGCGGCTCCCTTTGACGGGTACGTAGACTTCGGCACCCTCGAGAATCTTCAATAATCCCTGCTGTACCCCTTCGCCCGATACGTCGCGCCCCATCGTAGAGCTCTCTCCTTTGCGGGCGATTTTGTCGATTTCGTCGATATAGACGATACCGCGCTGGGCGAGATCGATGTCGTAGTTCGCTGCGGCGAGGAGGCGGGAGAGGATGCTCTCGACGTCTTCGCCGACGTATCCCGCTTCGGTGAGGGCGGTCGCATCGGCGACGGCAAAGGGGACCTGCATGATTTTGGAGAGCGATTTGGCGAGCAGCGTTTTACCGCTCCCCGTCGGGCCGACGAGGAGGATGTTGGATTTTTCCAGCTCGACGTTGTTGTAGACCGGATTTTCGATCCGTTTGTAGTGGTTGTAGAGGGCGACGGCGAGGACCTTTTTCGCCTCCTCCTGACCGATGATGTATTTGTCGAGGAATTCGACGATCTTCTCGGGAACGGGGAGCTGCTGCTGCATCGCGGAGCGCTGCTCGTAGCGTACCTCTTTTTGTAATACTCCCGCACAGGTGGTGACGCACTCGTTGCAGATGTGGGTCGTCTCCGAAGAGAACATCTTTTTGACTTCGCTCTGGGGGCGTCCGCAGAACGAGCAGGTTTTCTCAATACTCATCACGCATCCTTTGGGGTGAATTTGGTGAGGATTTCATCCGCCAGACCGAACGCGATCGCCGCTTTGGCTTCCATGTAGTTGTCACGGTCGGACTCTTTTTCGATCACCTTGGTACTTTGTCCCGTCGCTTCGGCGAGGATGACATACAAACGGCGTTTGAGATTCAAAATATGTTTGGTGTGGATCTCGATGTCGCTCGCCTGACCCGAATAGCCACCCAGTGGCTGATGGATCATGATCTCGGCGTTAGGGAGCATGTAGCGGTGGGACTTTTCGCCGCAGGTAAAGAGGACCGCGGCCATCGAGGCGACCAGACCCATCGCGTAGGTATGGACGGGGGCGTTGATGAGGTTCATTGTATCGAGGATCGCCAGACCCGCCATCACCGAGCCGCCGGGGGAGCTGATGTACATGTGGATCGGCTCGTCCGGGTCCATCGCCTCCAGATAGAGCAGCTGGGAGACGATGACCCCCATCATGTGGTCGTCGATCGCTTCGGTAATGACGATGACGCGGTCGCCGAGGAGTTTGGAGAAGAGGTCGAAATAGCGCTCTCCGCGCGGGGAAACATCTTTGACGGTGGGAATGTAGGGCATCTTTGACTCCTTATTGCACGAATGCTTGGATGAATTCGCGAAGCGGCATTTTGATCACTTCGAGATGGTGTTTGTCGATAAACTTCTGCTCTTTTTTCCCCAACTCTTTGTCGCTGAGGACGTATCCCCCCTCCAGATCGAGGGTGAGTTCGTTGGCGACCATCCGGTCGGTGTCGCGGTCGAAAAAGGTCCCCAAAAAGAGGTATTTGCGCGTTTTACGATAGGTTTTGAGCACTTTGGGCACCGCGTAGCCTCCCATTGCCTCGGTGAGCCAGTCGACGTAATCGGCGTCGCTGATGACGAAACTGGGGTTGGGCAGAGGCGTACCCATCGGTTTGAAGAGGATTTTTTCCGCACTCTCCAGCGCCTCTTCGTCAACCAGAAAATACTTCTGATTCTCGACGTCGTATTCGTACACTTCGTAGCGGTAGTCGTTGCCGAATATCCGCGCTTTTCCGACGATCATGCAGTGCGGTGTGTAGGCCAGAAGCTCCTGGAACTTCGTGTCGCGGTTGGTGTCGATGAGGTAGCGCGGCGACATGTCAACGATCGCCTTGTGCAGGGGGGTGGGATCGAAGGGCTTGGTGTAGATGTGGTTGATGAGCTGGGTCATGTACTCCACACCTCGGCGCTGCTCTAGATGCATCGCGGCGCGCGAATACTCGTACATCAATCGGGGTGCCATCGCCCGCCCGCCGTTCATGGCGAGGATCAGCGAATCGCTGTCAAAGGGGACGTTCTCCCCCTCCTTGGTCGTGATCCCCTCAAACACGCCGATCCCGAAATAGGGGATCGTGGTCTGGTTGCGGATCTCTTTTTTGATCGTTTCGAGTGGGGTATTCATCCGTGGCATCCTTTTCCGGTGTAGCAGTTTTGGGCGGCGGCGATTTTGACAAGGGCGTTTTCGACCGAAAACGGTCCGCTCAGGTCGCGGAGAACCTCGTCGTAAAAAAGGGCGCCGTCTTTTGAAATCACAAACAGCGCTTTGGCGAACTCTCCGCCCAGCTCGCCGGGAGCGAGGCGGATGCCGTAGTAGTCGCCGAACGCTTCGTCCGCGTCGATCCCGAACCGCCATTCTTCCAGTTCGGGGTCGTCGTGTTTGTCGGTAGCGACAACGAGGGCTTTGGTGATCGCGTCCAGCGCGTTGAGGGAGAGGAGGTCGTCGAGCTCGCGCAGTTGGGTGAGCAGGGCCTCATCGAGAAACGGTGCGGTGACGATCAGCTGTGTCGCTCCGCTCTGGCCGCCGATGTGGAAGGTTTCGCCCGAAGCGTTTTTGAGCTCGACGCGTTCGGAAGCGTAACCGATATCGAGCGGCAGCTCTTCGAGCCGAACGGTGGACGTGTGGTAGCGGATCTGCATAAGCGCCTCCTGGATGCCTGTTGTGAAGGATCGATGCATTTTGTATTCTTGCGGCTTCATACCTGGTGGACGCAGCGGAGGTATCGGGTGATTTCGGTAGCGATGATGAAGTGCTCGACCGCCTCGGAAGCGGTTTTGAGAAACGGGGGGATTTTGTGGACCTTGATCCCGACGTGTTTCATCGCATAGAGGGTATTGATGCAGTAGTTGCCCGCGATGAGGACATTGCATTTTCCGAGGGCCTGGAGGAGAACGTAGTGTTCGCTGATGTGCGAAGGGTTCTGCATCATCGCGCATTCGCATTCGCACGCTTTCATCGTGGGATCGCTGATCATGGTTCCACCGTACCGCGCCCACGGATTCGGGCGGGTTTCGACGAAGCTGTAGCGGACCTCCTGCTGTTCGGAGAGGACCTCGTAAAAGGCGAACTGCGCGCAGGTACAGGGGTTGTCGTGGCTGAGCGATCGGTAAGGGTCCATCGGTACGGCGACGATCATCGGCTGCTCCTCGTTATTTCGGTATCGGAAGCAACGGTGCAATTATCGTTCTGCGAAACGGGGTCTCTCTGAAATGTCGCCGAATAGACAAAAATGTCACGATTGGGCTCGGGAAAGGGGAAAAAGATTAAGAACGGCGTTTGCATCACCCCTGATGAGAATGATTGCGCGCCGGATGAGGCACAGGATCATTGGATTTACATCAAGGAGAAACCTATGAGCTGTTCGTCTAGCCACAACGAAGCTTTTATGCCCGATGATATCAAGGAAAAGATCCACAACCATCCCTGCTATTCCGAGGGCGCGCATCACCATTATGCCCGTATCCACGTCGCGGTCGCCCCGGCGTGCAATATCCAGTGCAACTACTGCAACCGTAAATACGACTGTTCCAACGAAAGCCGTCCCGGCGTCACGAGCGAGCGGCTCACCCCTGAAGAGGCGGCGAAAAAAGTGCTCCTCGTCGGCGGTGAAGTTCAGCGCATGAGCGTGCTGGGGATCGCAGGTCCGGGGGATGCGCTGGCCAATCCGGGCAAAACGTTCGAGACGTTCGGCCTCGTGCGCAAATTCGCCCCCGATCTCAAACTCTGCCTCTCGACCAACGGCTTGGAACTGCCCGAATTTATCGATGAGATGGTCGAATACAACATCGACCACATCACCGTCACGATCAACAGCGTCGACGAAACCGGAGAGATCGGAAGCCAAATCTATCCGTGGATTTTCAAAAACAACAAACGCTATTACGGTAAAGAAGCGGCGCAAATCCTCCTCGAAAACCAACTCGAAGGGATGAAGCGCTGTGTCGAAAAAGGGATTTTGATCAAAGCCAACTCGGTTCTGATCCCCGGTATCAACGACAAACACCTCCCCGAAGTCTCCAAAAAGCTCAAAGAGATCGGGGTGTTCCTGCACAATATCATGCCGATTCTCTCCGAGCCGGAGTTCGGAACCAAGTTTGCCCTCGACGGTATCCCAAGCGCGACCGATCAGCAGCAGATGGAGGTGCAGGAGGCGTGCGGCATGGACATGAAACTGATGCAGCACTGTCGTCAATGCCGTGCCGATGCGGTCGGGTTGATCGGTGAAGATCGCGGGGCGGAATTCACCAAAGACACCTTTGCAGGGCTTAGTTTCGACGAGCTTCAGATCAAGTACGATCTCGAAGCACGCCAGGCGGCTCAGGCAAAAATCGAAGAGTTCCGGTTTTTCCTCGATCAGGCCAACGAACGGGTGCGCAAAGAGAAAGCGGAACTCAGCTCGGATGGGCATACCATCCTCGTCGCCGTCACCACTGCGGGGGAGGGGATGATCAACCAGCATTTCGGCAGCGTACGCGAATTCCTGATCTACGAAGCGGGAGATCGCGGTATCCGATTTATCCACCACCGTAAAGTCGAAGCCGAATACTGCGCGGGGCCGGACGGCACCAATCCGTTGCAGCCGATTCTCGACCGTCTCAAAGACGTGAAACTGATCCTGACCGCCAAAATCGGCGGATGTCCTCAGGGGGATTTGGCGGCAGCCGGGATTGTTGCGGATCAAGACTACGCGTACCAGCCGATCGAAGCCTCGGTGCTGAAAGCGACTCGAAAATATTTTAACCTTCCCGAAGAGTTAGAAGTAAACTAAGGAGCCTATCATGGCGCTCATCAACGACACCACTCTGCGCGACGGGGAGCAGGCTCCCTACGTCGCGTTCAATACCGCCGAGAAAATCCGGATCGCGACGCTGCTCGATGCGTGCGGAGCGGACGAACTCGAAATCGGTATCGCGGCGATGGGCGAACGGGAACGCGACGACATCAAAGAACTTTTGGATTTGGGGCTCGGGGCGCGGATGATGACATGGAACCGGATGAAGATGGAGGACCTCGACGCCTCGCTGTCGTGCGGGGTGCGGGCCGTCGATCTCTCCATCCCGATTTCGGATCTGCTGATCGGGGTGAAATTCGGAGGGAACAAACGGAAAGTCCTTGGGGAGCTCGAATCGGTCGTGAGGGCGGCGAAAGGGGAAGGGCTGTTCGTCTGCATCGGGGGCGAGGACAGCTCACGCGGCGACAACGGATTTATTCGCGACGTGATGGAACTCGCCCGCGAGTGCGGAGCGGACCGTTTCCGCTACTGCGATACGGTGGGGATACTGACCCCGACACAGACCTATAATACGATCAAAACGCTGTGCGCGTACGATCTGCTGCCCATTGAAATGCATACCCACAACGATTTCGGCCTGGCCAATGCGAACGCCCTCAGCGGCCTCGATGCGGGGGCCGTGAGTCTCAATACCACCGTCATCGGGTTGGGAGAGAGGGCGGGGAACGCCTCGTTCGAGCAGATTCTGATGGCGCTGCGTCGTCTGTACGGCGAAAACCGCATCATCGATCCGGTCAAGATCAAAGAGCTGGTTTCGACGGTGTCGAGTGCGGCGAATATGCCGCTGCTTCCCAACGCTCCCGTAGTGGGTGAGCGCCTTTTTGCGCATGAAAGCGGCATCCATGCCGATGGGATGATGAAAGATTCGCACGCGTACGAGCCCTATGAAGCCGAAGAGGTGGGATGCGTCCGCGAGTTTCCGATCGGCAAACATTCGGGCAGTGCGACGATCCGCTACCACCTCGAACGGATGGGAATCAGTGCCGATACGCGCATCCTCTCTTCGCTGCTCCCCAAAATCCGTGAGATCGTCACGGCGCGTAAACGGGTACTCGAATCGTATGAGCTCAAATCCCTCTATCAGGAAGCGGTATGTTTATAGGATGGCTCAAATACGCCGACGTCGCGGAACTGGCCAAAATTGCCGAGGAAGCGGGGGTGCTGCTCGATGGGTACCATATCAAACTCATGATGATGCACGCGCCGCATTTGTGCTACGGTGCTTATGAAGAGGGGCGGCTCGTCGGGGCGGCCATCGGGGTCGTGTACGAGAAAAGCGCGGCCGTCAAATATTTCATGGTTCGTCCCTCGCATCAGAATCTGGGGATCGGGCAGCGTCTGTTCGAGACGCTGCTCGGAGCGCTGGAAAGCGAATCTCCGGCATTGTCGCTTCTTTCGAGCGCGGCGATGCGCCCTTTTTTCGAAGGATACGGATTTGGGGCCGCATGCGAAGTGGGACGGTTTCTCAACGTCGGGAAAGTTCCCCCGTTCAGTTTTACGAACGCCCAGGCCAAGGAACTCGACGGCGGAAACTTCGACGCGATACTCCGCCGGCTCGATTACGAGACCTACGGCGAGGACCGGAGTGCCTTTTTGCTCGATGAGATGGAGCGGAACAGTTCTCTCAAATTCGCACTGCCCAATTCGTTTCAGCACTCCAGTGTCATCAACGCGCGCGGCGTCTACCTGGGGCCGTGGGAATGCCGCGAAGGGTTCGAAGAGGAAGCGGAGAAGATGATGCGCGGCGTTTTGTATTTTCGCGGGCTCAAAAAAGTGATTGCCGACGTGCCGCTCCAGAACCGCGCCGCCGTCGATCTCTACGAACGTTACCACTTCCAGTGCAAAGAGACGTTTTATCAGATGGTGCGGGGCGGGGGCCAAACGGTGAAATTCGAAAACATCTACGCCTTTTCACTCTGATTTGAACGATAAATGCATTCAACCTACAAACAAGGAGCCGTTATGTCTGAAGAAATCGATCCCAAAAAAGAGCTGGCCAAGCTCAAACGCCTCGCGACCGAGGTCGCATCCCAGATCCACGACATCGTCGAAGATACCCTCTGGAGCGATTACGTCAAAATGCCCGATCTCGCCGCACAGCTTTACGACGCCGTGAAAGCGGCCAACGACTATAAAAAGGCCCACTCCCTCTAAGGGGGCTTTCATGGCGACGAAAGAGGAAGTGCTCGCCCTGGAGATCTGCGAATGCGGCGGCAAGAGCGTCGCCGAAGCGATCGTCATCTTCCAGGAGACCGACCTGCCGTACAAAAAAGCGAAAAAACTCGTCACCGAGTGTGACAAGAGCTGCTGCCGCGCAGCCCTTCTCAGACTTTTTGAAATGAGTTATTTCGGGACGTTCGATTATGATGAGATCGAGCGGCTGATTCAGCTGCGCCATGATAAACTCGCGGAAATTCTCGAGAGGATGAAAACGGGCCGATGATGATCCGCCGTGCAACGATGGACGATCTCGAAGCGATGGGAACGCTGTTGTGCGAGCTCTTCGCCGTCGAAGACGATTTTACGATTGACGTTGCGGCGCACCGGCGGGGGCTCGCGCTGCTGATCCAAAACGAGAACGCGGCAGTGTCGGTCGCCCTGAGCGGGGAGAAAATCGTCGGGATGGCGACGATGCAGCCGCTGGTGTCGACTGCGGTGGGCGGAAACGTCGGGCTGATCGAAGACGTCATCGTCACCGAATCGTATCGGGGCAGGGGGATCGGCAGAATACTGCTCGAAGAACTCATCGCCGAGTCGCGGCGCAGGGGTTACCGCCGTATCGCGCTGGCGGCCGATCGCCGCAACGGACGAGCCATCGCCTTTTACCGCCGTTACGGTTTCGTCCCCGGTAACATGGGGATGCTCTACCGCCTCGACTGATCGTCTCTTTCCACCCTTTTCATACCGGACCGCTTTACCCACCGTCGCTTTAGAGGGAAAAATCCCCCTCCTGCAAAACCCGTTCCTACAAATTTGTCTTTAATGCGGCATTTTGTCGCGTCAGATTGGAAAATGTCGCAAAAAACCGTAGAACACCCCTTGCAATAACTACAGCGAAGTTCAACACAAGGGGTTTAAGATGGCTGGAAGCGAAAGCTTGCGTCAAATCGCATTCTACGGAAAAGGCGGGATCGGTAAATCTACCACTTCCCAAAACACATTGGCCGCTATGGCACATTACTTCGGTAAAAACATCATGATCGTCGGTTGTGACCCGAAAGCGGACTCAACCCGTTTGATTCTCCACGAGAAAGCGCAAAACACGATTCTGCAGCTTGCTGCGGACAACGGGACCATCGAGGACGTCGAGATGGAAGAAGCGCGTCTTTGGGGTAAAGGGCTTTTCGCTCCCGAAACTCCGGGCGGTTGGATCAACTGCACCGAGTCGGGCGGACCTGAGCCGGGAGTCGGTTGTGCGGGACGCGGTGTTATCACGGCGATCAACTTCCTTGAGGAAGAGGGCGCATACGATGAAGACGGTCTTGATTTCGTTTCGTACGACGTTCTCGGTGACGTTGTTTGCGGCGGATTCGCGATGCCGATCCGTGAAGGTAAAGCACAGGAAATCTACATTGTCATGTCGGGTGAAATGATGGCGATGTACGCGGCGAACAACATCTCAAAAGGGATCTTGAAATACGCGAACACCGGCGGAGTACGTCTGGCAGGTCTTATCTGTAACGCCCGTATGACAGACCGCGAATACGATCTGGCCCTCGAGCTCGCAACCCGTATCGGAACGCAGCTCATCCACTTCGTACCGCGTAACAACATCGTTCAGCACGCGGAACTCCGCCGTATGACGGTTGTCGAGTACAGCCCATCATCCGATCAGGCGAAAGAGTACAAAGAACTCGCCCGTAAAATCGTCTACAACGACATGAAAATCATCCCGACTCCGGTCAGCATGGATGAGCTCGAAGACCTCCTCCTCGAATTCGGTCTCGAAGACGCGGTGGACGAATCGATCGTCGGTAAAGCAGCCGAAGCGTAATGTGAAAGGGGTCAGGATGATTTCTTGACCCCGTAGGGTAAAAGCGGTGCGGGGCTCTGCCCCGTCGCGTATAACATCTTTAATGAAAAGAAAAGAACAGAAAAAGGAGACAAGATGTTTATTTTAGGTTTTCACTTCCCAGCAGATATGGGAAACAAAATTCCGGACGAAAAAGTGGTTGAAAAACTGAAAGATGTCGATACCAGCGGTATCAACGAGATCAAATTGCTGATGGGGACCAAAGAGAAAGACAAACAATGGCTCAGCTACACGAACAAAAACACGTTCCTGTTCAAAGCCATGGTTCACTACTTCAAAGAAGAGAACCCCAACAACGAACAAAAGTACATGATCTACATGAACCGTTACCAGATGTCGGAAATCTCCAAACGCCTTGATGCGGGTGACGATGAGACCATGGCACTGTGCAAAAACCTCGATTCGATGGAACAATTCCGTATCGAAGTGGCCTGAGGAGGTGTACCATGGGTCCAGAAACATTAGAAGCCAGACAGAAAGCCGCCGTTGAGGAGATCCTCAAGGCGTATCCCGAAAAAGCGGCCAAAAACCGTGAAAAGCACCTCGGGGTCGGTTCGCCGAACGACGAGAGCCAGAAAACGTGCGGCGACGTACGTTCCAACAAAAAAACCGTTCCGGGCGTCATGAGCCAGCGCGGATGTGCCTATGCGGGGTCCAAAGGGGTCGTATGGGGTCCGGTCAAAGACATGATCCACATCAGCCACGGTCCGATCGGATGCGGTCAGTACAGCCGTGCGGGTCGCCGTAACTATTACATCGGGGTAACCGGAGTCGATACGTTCGTTACGATGAACTTCAGCTCCGATTTCCAGGAAAACAGCATCGTTTTCGGGGGGGACAAAAAACTTGCCCTGTGTATCGACGAGATCGAAACGCTTTTCCCGCTTAACAACGGAATTACCGTCCAGTCGGAATGTCCGATCGGTCTGATCGGGGACGACATCAACGCCGTGGCGAAAGTCAAAGCGGCTGAGCTGGGCAAAACGATCGTTCCGGTCAACTGTGAAGGGTTCCGCGGGGTTTCCCAGTCGCTCGGTCACCACATCGCCAACGATACCGTTCGCGACTACGTTTTCGATGCCGACGTCAACCTGACAACGGACGATGTCGTCGCAACGGACTATGACGTCGCTATCATCGGGGACTACAACATCGGCGGTGACGCATGGTCGAGCCGTATTCTCCTCGAAGAGATGGGACTTCGCGTTGTGGCGCAATGGTCGGGAGATGCGACGCTCAAAGAGATGGCGCTGACGCCGAAAGTGAAATTGAACCTGCTTCACTGCTACCGTTCAATGAACTACATCAGCCGTCACATGGAAAAAGAGTACGGGATCCCCTGGGTCGAGTACAACTTCTTCGGACCGACTCAGACGATCAAATCGCTTCGCAAAATCGCGTCGTTCTTTGACGAATCGATTCAGAAAAAATGCGAAGAAGTGATCGCCAAATACCAGCCGATGATCGATGCGGTCATCGCGAAATACCGCCCGCGTCTCGAAGGGAAACAGGTCATGCTGTTTGTCGGCGGACTTCGCCCGCGTCACGTTATCGGTGCGTATGAAGACCTGGGAATGGAAGTGATCGGAACCGGTTACGAGTTTGCCCACGACGACGATTACAAACGGACCAAAGAAGAGATTTTCCGCTCGACGGTCATCTACGATGACGTCAACGAATACGAACTCGAAGCGTTCGTCAAAAAACTTCAGCCGGACCTCGTCGCGTCGGGGATCAAAGAGAAGTACGTATTCCAGAAAATGGGTCTGCCGTACCGTCAGATGCACTCATGGGATTACAGCGGACCTTACCACGGGTACGACGGATTCGCCATTTTCGCCCAGGATATGGATCTTGCGATCAACTCTCCGGTATGGGCACATTCCAAAGCACCATGGGAGAAAGAGGGGTGACCCCCTCTTTTTCTGACATAAGGAGAATGAGATGCAAAACGTAGAGAAAATCGTAAACGGGAAAGACCTGTTTCAAAAACCCGAATACCAGGAAGTCCTGGCCAACAAAAAACAGTTCGAGTCTTCCATGCTCGCGATCAACCCGGCCAAAGTGGACGAGATCGCCGAATGGACCAAAACGTGGGATTACCGCGAGAAAAACCTCGCCCGCGAAGCGATCACGATCAATCCTGCCAAGGCGTGCCAGCCTCTGGGTGCGGTCATGGTTGCTCTGGGCTTTGAGGGGACGATGCCTTATGTCCACGGCTCACACGGCTGTGTCGCGTATTTTCGTTCCTACTTTACCCGTCACTTCAAAGAACCGACACCGTGCGTATCGGACTCTATGACAGAAGACGCGGCGGTATTCGGCGGTCTGGTCAACATGAAAGAGGGGCTCAAAAACTGTGCCGCCATCTACAAACCCAAAATGATCGCCGTTTCGACGACGTGTATGGCCGAAGTCATCGGGGATGACCTTGGGGCATTCATCACGGGTGCCAAAGAAGAGGACGGCGGAGAATTCCTCCCTGCCGATTATCCGGTACCGTTCGCCCATACCCCATCGTTCGTCGGCAGCCATATCACGGGTTATGACAACATGATGCACGGGATCATGAGCCAGCTGACCGAAGGTCAAAAAGGGGAAACCAAGGATCGGATCAACATCATCCCCGGTTTCGAAACCTACATCGGAAGCCTCCGCTCGGTCAAAAGCATCGTCGAAGCGTTCGGAACCGATTACATCATGCTCGGTGACCACTCCGACCAGTGGGACATGCCTGCGGGACAGTACCAAATGTTCCAGGGCGGAACGAAACTTGAAGACGCCAAAGACTGCATCAACTCGAAAGCGACGATCAGCCTTCAGAAATACGCGACCGCCAAAACCATGAAAATGGTTCAGAAACGCTGGAAGCACGAGGGTGGGTTCTCTAATCCGATCGGCCTGAAAGGGACCGATGAGTTCGTGATGAAACTCGCCGAACTGACGGGCGCGGAAGTACCTGAAAAACTCAAAATCGAGCGCGGCCGTCTGGTCGACGCGATGCAGGATTCCTATCCGTACATGCACGGCAAAAAATTCGCGATCTGGGGCGACCCCGATTTCCTTCTCGGCGTGGTTTCATTCCTCCTCGAGATGGGTGCGGAGCCGACGCACGTTCTGTGCCACAATGCACCCAACGGCTGGGCAGAAGAGATGAGAGCGCTGCTCGATACCTCTCCTGCCAAAGACAGCCTGAACGTATGGGCCGGAAAAGACCTGTGGCACATGCGCAGCTTCCTCTTCACCGAGCCGGTCGATTTCATGATCGGTAACAGCTACGGTAAAGAGCTGATGCGCGATACGGGTACCCCGCTGATTTACGTCGGGTTCCCGATTTTTGACCGCCACCACCTCCACCGCTACAGCATCAGCGGTTACGACGGGGCGCTGAATCTTCTTACCTGGATCACGAACAAAGTTCTCGATCAACTGGACGAAGAGACCAAAGACATCGCGTCTACCGACTACTTCTTCGATATCGTCCGCTAAGAGGATATTATTTGAACGCCAGTGGAGCAAAGCCCCACTTGGCTTCGCTAGCCGCTATGGCACATGTAGCGTAGCGGAAAGCTTAGCCGTAGGCGACAGCAAACGCTTGCCTCTTCGAGGCAGAATCTGTCCCCTTGCGGGACACACTTCATTGATTTTCGTCATTTCTCCGCGTCTGCGGAGATTTTTCTTCCAAAAATTTTGATTTTTCGTTGATTTTTTCGCCACTATAATTTGCTGAAACGATGCAAGTGGGGTAATATGTCTGATCATATGTGGACAGTGGTTTTCGAATCGCTTTTTTTATTTGTATTGGTTATTATTTTTTTCATCCGACTGGTAAAGACACTTCATAAATGACAACATTCGTTTTTCCCTATCGCCATTACGTCGTCGCGTTGGTACTTTTATTCGTGATAAGCGTCACGAGTGCACTGTTCGGCGCCGTTATGGGACTTACCAATATCGCGCTGCTCTATCTTTTGCCGGTTCTCGTCATTGCGTTGCGCGGAGACATGAAAGCGACGACAATTGTGACGGCGATTACCGTCGTGGTTTTCGACCTGCTGAACGTTCCGCCGCTGTTTAGCTTTAGCGTGCACGATTTGGTCCACGCGTGGAGCTTCATCCTTTTTTTCCTGGTCGGATACACGATTACCTATCAGGCCAAGCGGATCCAGGCCAATGCAATCAAAGAGATGTTTCTTGATACCTTGTCGCACGATTTGAAGACTCCGCTTTCCTCACTTCTGGGGAATGTTTCCTTGCTGCTCAAAGACCATCCGGTCGATTCGCAGACACGACGTGCTTTATTGCTGCAGATCAACGATTCCGGACAGCGGATCAACCGTCTGGCATCGAACCTTCTCGATAGCGCACGGCTCAAAGACGGAAACGGGGTACTGCGACCCGAATGGTGCGATTTCGAAGACATTATCGGTGTCGCGTTGCAAGAATTCCGGTATCACCCCAACCAACATCGTATCGAGGTGGTGATTGATCCCGACACGGCGCTGTTTTGGGGCGATTGCGCGCTGCTGGTACGTCTGATGGTCAATCTGATGGACAATGCGCTCAAATATACCGAAGAGGGGAAGCGGATCCGGATTACGGTAGCGACGGATCGGAAAACGATCACGCTCCTCTTTTTCAATGAATCCTCCCCCATCAAAAAAAGCGATTTGAAAAACCTGTTTGAGCGGTTCTATCGTATCGATGACCGTGCCGATGTCGGCGGAAGCGGTATAGGGCTGTCGATTTGCCGCGATATTGCCGCAGTGCACGGCGGAACAATCGACGCGCGTAATTGTACGGGCGGAGTCTGTTTCGAAATCCGCCTCCCCATCCGCAAAGCATCGGACCATCCCATCGGAGAAGCATTATGAAGGTTCAGGAACTGGTTCTGATCATCGAAGACGATGAAGCGATCGCCCGTATGCTGAGCCTGTCGCTTCGTCAGCAGGGATATAAAACGCTGATGGCCACGGATATGCAAAGTGCCCACCGTGCCTTTCGTGCGAACCGTCCCGATTTGATATTGCTGGATCTGGGGCTTCCCGACGGTGACGGCAAAACGATGATCCGGACCATACGTACCCAAGCGGCGGTCCCCATTATCGTCATATCGGCACGTCATGAGGAAAAAGAGGTGATCGCTTCACTGGATGCCGGAGCGGACGATTATGTGTTCAAACCCTTTTCGCTGGATGAACTTGCCGCGCGTATGCGCTCCGCGCAGCGCCGTTTTCAAGGGTTGTCACCTTCTGTCAACATCATCAGTTGCGGGGATATCATCCTCGACATCGCCGAACGCAGTGCCCGAAAAAGCGGCGAATATCTTAAACTGACGCCGACGGAATACAATCTGCTAAAATATTTCATGCTCCATCTCAATCAGGTCCTTCCGTACGCGCGTATACTCAAAGAAGTATGGGGTGTCGGGTATCAAAACGAGATGCAGTATCTGCGGACGTATATCAACTCCCTGCGCAAAAAAATCGAAACGGATGCGGCGCGTCCAGGGTATATACGCACCGAAATGGGTGTCGGATACCGTTTTATCTGCGATACGACAACTCCCGAATAAAGGATTTCCCATACATACCCGCGAATTAAAACTGATCGTCTACAGCTTCATCGGCCTGATCCTTTTTGGAACTTTGCTGCTTTTGATGCCCTTTTCCCATAACGGCGAACTTCGCTTTATCGATGCCCTCTTTACCTCTACTTCCGCGGTATGTGTGACGGGGTTGATCGTCAAAGATACTCCCGTCGATTTTACACCCATTGGGCAGACCGTCATCATGCTTCTGATCCAGATCGGGGGGCTTGGGTATATGACCGCCGTGACCTTTCTGGCCGTAGTGCGCCGCCAAAAAATCGGCTATCGGGACCGCCTGATCCTGCAAGAATCGCTCAATTATCCGGGAATGGACGGTTTGGTACGGTTTTTGAAGATCGTTTTCGGATCGATTTTTATCATCGAAGTGATCGGGATGGCCGTCCTGACCCTGCGGTTCTGGGCGGACATGCCGCTTGAGAAGGCGGCTTGGTACGGGGTGTTTCATGCCGTTTCGGCCTTCAATAATGCCGGATTTTCTCTTTTCAGCGATAACATGATGGGATACCGGGGCGACTGGATCATCAATCTCACCGTGCCTGCACTGATCATTTTGGGAGGGCTGGGATATCTGGTTTTGACCGAGCTTTACCATTTCCGAAAAAAAGAGATTTTGCGCCTTTCCACCCATACCAAAATCGTCCTGGTAATGACGGCGATTTTGATCGCAGCAGGTATGGGACTGTTGCTCTCGCTGGAATGGAACAATGCGTTTCAATCGCTTTCATGGGATGAGAAATTGCTTGCCGCGTGGTTTGCGTCGGTCAACTACCGCACAGCCGGTTTCAACAGCATCGACCTCTCGACGCTGAGTGACGCCAACCTGTTTTTTTCGACGTTTTTCATGATGATCGGAGGGGCTCCGGGCGGTACGGCGGGGGGGATCAAAATCACCGCCGTCGCATTGGCGTTGATCGGTGTTTGGTATACGCTTCGGGGAGATACCCACGTCCATGTTTTCCGTCGTTCCATCCCGTCGTACCAGATCCACAAAGCCTATGCGATCATTTTCGTCGCTTCGTTTTACGTCGTCGTATCGACCGTATTGCTGAGCGAAGTTGAGAGGCTTCCGTTTTTGCGGACACTGTTTGAGGCGTGTTCGGCGTTTGGAACCGTGGGACTCTCAACGGGGAACGGAGGGGTGCTCAGCTACAGCGCGCTGTTCAGCGACGCGGGCAAGCTCAATATCATTTTGTTGATGTTTATGGGACGGATCGGGGTGTTTGCCTTTACGGTCGTTATCGTCGGAAAAGCGGTGGAAAGCCGCATCAAATACGCAGAAGGAAAGGTAGTACTATGAATAATTATGCGGTCATCGGATTGGGAAAATTCGGATTTCATGTTGCCAAAGGGTTAGCCCAGCAGGGGCTGAGTGTTATTGCCGTCGATCAGGACGAAGAACAGATCCGGGAGATCAACGAATTCGTGCAGGATGCGATCGTGCTCGATTCGACCGATATCCGCGCATTGCGCGAAGCGGGAATCGGCAACGCCGACGTCGCGGTGGTGAGCATCGGCGAGAACATCGAAGCGAGCATCCTGACCGTCATGGCGCTCAAAGAACTGGGCGTTGAAACGGTCGTGGCCAAGGCGATCACGGCAGTACACGGGCAGATCCTATCCAAGCTCGGCGCGGCCAAAGTAATCTATCCCGAGATGGAATCGGCCAAGAAGATCGTCAAAAAAATGGTCAAAAACATGCATTACGAAACGATCGATCTCTCCATTACGATGAAGATCGCCAAACTGACCGTCCCTTCGTTTTGGGTCGGCACGTCGGTATTGTCGCCCGTTTTCGAAAACGAGTACGAAGTGAAACCCATCGCCTACAAACACGGCGGGATATGGTATACCTCCTTTGAACAAGACGACGTTCTGGAAAAAGGGGACATCCTCGTCGTCCTCGGCAACACCGCCCACATCGAGGCGTTGAGTAAAAAAATATAACGCGGAGAATAGTAATTATTTATAACTAAATTATATAATTCAGAGGATCGACAGCTTTTCGGAGTACGATGGTGTCATTAAAGGGGTTGGTATGACTCTGATGCACAACATGACGATCACCCGGCGTACCGTATTGTGGCTGGTGGCGATATCGGCCGTATGGTTTACCGTTTTGGCGTTCGTCGTCCTTCAGGTCCGCGAGAGGGTCCGTCACGACGGCCTCACCGAAATCCGCAACGTCCTTCAACACAAAACCGAAGCGATCGGGCGTTACGTCGCCTCGCAGAAAACCTCTCTGGACAATCTGGGCTACATCATCGACTTCGAATCGCGCCACCACGCGATCTTCAGCCGTTCCTTCTGGAAAGACCCTCCGGCCGAATGGAATGCCGTCGTTTCGGATTTCGCCAAACAAAACGGCTTTTACGATATATTTATCATCTCGGTGCAGGGTGATATCCTCTACAGCGTCAAAGAAGAGAGCGATCTGCATACCAACCTCTTCAACGGCCCCTACCGCGACAGCGAACTCTCCACGGTGTTTAAAAACGCCCTGAGCAATGTTCTTCCTTACATTTCCGATTTCCGTTATTATCCTCCCAGCCGCGATTATGCCGCGTTTATGGCCAAACCCATTCTCAAAGAGGGAAAAGTGATCGGCGTGGCGGCGGTGCAAATGGATAACCGTGCCATCCATGCGGTGATCAACGATTACCGCGAACTCGGCAAAACGGGGGAAGTGATCGCATCGGTATACCGTAGCGGAGAATGGATCGCCATGGCTCCGCCCCGACACGGCGGATACCAGGCCTATGGCCCCATGCACGAACCTTCGTGTTTTCCCGCCGATGAAGTGAGAAAAGGGGAAAAAGGGGAAAAATACGCCCTCAACCAAAAAGGCTCCAGCGTCGCCGTGGCGTGGGATTACATCGAAGAACTGCGGTGGATCGTCGCGGTCACGATCAACGAACAAGAACTCCTGAACGGCTGGTATAAGCTGATGACGTCGCTGATGGTCATTTTTTTCAACGGCGTGTTTCTGATCGGTTTCATGGTGGTGATGGCGTTCCGTTCGTTCTCCGGGCCGATCCAGGAATTGACCAACAAGGCCAAACAGCTTAGTGAAGGGGATTACGATATCGATCTCAACGCCTCGAAATACGATTACGAATGGCAGATCCTCGTGGAGGGGTTCAAACAGATGTCGTTTGAAATCAAGCACAAGATCGCGCAGCTCAACGAACTCAACCAAAGCCTCGAAGAACGGATCCGTGTGAAAGCGCAAACCCTGCAGGAATACATCGACATCGTCGACAAATACGTCATCACCTCGCGCACCGACAAATATGGCAATATCACCTACGTTTCCGAAGCGTTCTGCAGGGTAAGCGGTTATTCAAAAGAGGAACTGATCGGCAAAAATCACCGTATCGTGCGCCATCCCGATATGTCCCCCGAACTGTTCGAACAGCTTTGGACGACCATCGCGGCGGGCAGGGTCTGGAAAGGGGAGATCAAAAACCGCAGGGCCGACGGGAACCACTACTGGGTCGACACGACCATTACCCCCACCGTCGAGAACGGCGAGATTGTGGGCTATACGGCCGTGCGGCATGACATTACGGACAAAAAAATGATCGAAGAGATGGCGGTGACCGACCCGATGACGGGGCTTTACAACCGCCGCCATTACGTCAAAACGATCCAAAAAGAGCTCAATCGGGCCAAACGCAACCGTTACACCCTCGCACTGATGATGATCGACGTGGACAACTTCAAGCTTTACAACGATACCTACGGACACCAGGAAGGCGATGAAGTCCTGAGCCGTATCGCCGCGATCCTGAAAATGTATACCTCGCGGGGCGGAGAGTGCGCGTTCCGCCTCGGGGGCGAAGAGTTTGCGATTCTCGTCGGCAGTATGGAAGAGGCCGAATACTACGATCTCGCCGAGCGGATACGCAGGGATATCGAGTCATTGCGGATCGTCCATGAAAAAAATCCTCCCTCCCGGTACGTCACGATTTCGGTCGGAATCGCCCTGCGCACCGCCGATTCGGCGGTCGGTTGCGAAGAGCTGTACAAACATGCCGACGCGCAGCTGTACCGTTCAAAAGAGCTGGGACGTAACCGGGTGTCGATGGAAACGGTCTAGAACGCCGATTGCAGTCGATGAAAAAAGATCGGGAGGATACGTATGGAACATCACGTCGTTATCGAAAAACTTTGCAGCTGCGCCAAAAAAGAGGGGTTCAGCCAGATCAGCACCTACGGTGACAAACCCTCGGCTCTCGAAGCTGCCCGGACGCAGCTGGCCTACATGCAGGGGCGCTTTTGCGGAAAACACGAATTCGAGCTGGTCGAGGTCGACGACCATTACGTGATCGGGATGGTCAGCGGCTGCGGCTGCGGCGGAGGATGAGTCCTGTTAGACTTGATTGTTGAGCGGGCACCCTGATAAAATTGCATTCCCGCAAATCAACGACAAGGTTTATGAATTGAGCATCTACGCATTACAGTCCCCGGCCGGCGGTTTTTTGGATGAAGATTTAAGGCATTTCAACAAAACGTTCGACGACTGGTGCGTGCAGTTCGATAACTACGAAGACGCCAGGCTTATCGCCGAGACCCTCGACAAAAACCTCTATGCCGAAGTGGTGGAAATCACCCCGCTTAGTTATCCGAAATATTTTTTTCCGAACTTGCAGGGGATCATCCATGCCACGCGAGAAGTGGACGGCAATATCGTCTGCATCGTCGAACCCTTCACCGGATCGTATTTTCGCCTTGCGGTATGCAATCTGAAAACCAAAACCGTCAAGCTCACCCCTTCGCGCTACAAAAGCACCATGAGCGTGGAGGGGGCGTTTGCCAATTTTAAAACGCGGGAAAGCGGCGACCCTCTCTAGGGCTGGCGTAAGGATGCCACTTGCCATTTCGCCTCAAATGGGTAAATACGGGACATTGCGCATCGATGCGGGCCGCTTTGGCATGGCCCCTAATCCGATGTTGAAGTTTTTTTGGTCATCATTGGAAAGAGTATTTTCCGACGTAAGAGTTTTTGTAAGCATGATGAGCCGATATTTTTTCCTGATAACGATATTTTTTACCTTTTCCCTCAACGCCCAGATCGACAAAGACGAAATGGACAGACTCAAAGTCGACGCGCTGATCGTCAAAGACCTCAAATCCGATGCGATGGTCTATTCCAAAGAAGCGTTCAAAGAAGTCAAGCCCGCCAGCCTGACCAAAATCATGACGGCGATCCTGGCGCTGGAGCAGGGGTATCTGTACCGCCCGGTGGTGATTACCTCCGAAATGGTTCGGGTCGAACCGACCAAAGCGGGATACAGGGAAGGGGAGATGGTCATCCTTGAAGATCTCGTAAAGGCGGCCATGATCGAGTCGGACAACGACGCCGCGATGGCGATCGCGGTCGCCGTAGGCGGAAGCGTGGAGAAATTCGTCGAAATGATGAACGCCAAAGCCTCACTGCTGGGGATGAACAATACCCTGTTCACCAACCCCTGCGGCTACGACATCGGCAACCACCACTCCACCCCGATCGATCTTCTCAGACTTGCCGAATACGCGATTCAAAATCCCCGGTTTAACGAAATCACGCGGATGAACCGCCACGAATACGCCGAGCTTATTTCAGGCCGCCCCTTTGTCGCCAAGACCCACAACCATCTTCTGAACCGTTACGAATACGCCGTGGGGGTTAAAACGGGTTACACTTCCAAAGCGGGCCCCTGTCTGATCGCCCGTGCCCAAAAAGACGGAAAAGACTGTCTGATTATCATGCTCAATGCCAAAGAAAACCGCTGGAGCCTCGCCCGCCAGATTTTCGAAAAGCTCTTTGTGCGTCCAGAGGATCAACCTTCCGACAAAGTATAGCGGTCGGATCGTTTTTTATCCCGTTTTATTTGGTTTTGCAACACAAATTTGGTATAAATCCATAAATTTATTTCTGTATTCGGCTCGGTGTGAGCTCTTAATCGAGAGGTACCATATCACTATGATGCAAATTACAACGGCACATCAAACCCCTACACCCGTAGAAGCAAACCAAATCGCCGATTCGGTGATGCAATCGAACAAACCGGCTTCGGAAGCCGTGATGGAATTTTTGGCCGCCCAAATCAAACGTAATGAAGATCAAACCAAAAACGATCTGAGCCAAATGATTGCGCAAACGACGGGAAAAGGGATGAATCTTAACGTAATGGCGTGAGGGGGTTCCCTCCTTGCGAGGGAACGTTTATTCCACGCATCCGAACGTGAGGTTCGTGATGCGGTATTCTTTGTGGCCTTTCGGACGGAACCGAAACCATCTTTTGAGTAAACGGATCATCATGCGTACCTTTCATGCAAAGAAGAACCCTCTTTGTCATCTAACAGCACATGCTCATGAATGAAAGTGAGCGTTTCACCGATCACTTCGCCAATACTATCCGTATCCATGCCGGTGGACTCTTTTCGCGTGCTGCGAATGGCGGCACACAGTTCCGTGGCAGCAATACGTGGGAAACCCGATAAGTATGCCAGTTTGCGCATGAGAATTTTATAAGCGTTCATGCGCGAGCGTTCTCTTTCAGTTTTCTTTTGGCGTACAGCGATGTCGGCGTAAAGAAAATAGAGACGGAAAAAAAGGGCGATGGCCTCGTTTCGTTCGATGATACGGTTCATGCACGTAGTATAGGGCGATTCGGAGTTCGGGAACGATTATCTGGCAGATTGCCATATCCCTCCCTTCCGGAGGGTCTCAGAGAAACGGAAGCGCGCGGTAGAGTTTGAGGCCGAAAGATTTTTTGAGGGCAAGCCCGATGGGGTGACGGCGCGTGATGGCGAAAAGAGCGGTACGGTTGCGCAGCAGCAGGCGCAGCATGGAAGGGTTGAACCAGCGGTGCGGGAACGCGTCGTGTGCCTGTTTGAGACGAATCAGGGTGTCCCGGTCGCTGCGGGTCAGGGTGGGAATGTGCAGCAGTTCGTCGATCACTTCGGCGTTTGAGACGTGCCCCTGTGTTTTTTTGGCGTGTTTACGAGCGATTTCATGAAAGAGCGAACATTTTTGGCGACCGTTGCAGCTGAGGGTATTGGACGCATGCTGACGGTATCCTACGAGCGGCTCGTCGACGTAGGCGATTCCTCCGGCCGAAGCGGCGCAGGCGGCGATCCATGCATCGAAATGGATACGTGAGGGGAAGGGGAACAGGTTGGGAAGCAACGAACGGTGCAGCACCATAGCGTGTGCGGAAACACAATTGTCGTACACGAACGAAAGAGGTGTGGTAGCGGCGATAAAGCGGTTGCGCAGTTTTTGCGAAAGCGTTTTCCCGATCCTCTTGCCCCGGGCATCGATCAAATACGAATCGCTGTAGACAAGCGATCTGTCGCCGATGGCGTTCATGAGGGTTTCGAGCTTGTGTGCTTCCCATACGTCGTCCTGATCGCACAGTGCGATGTACTCGCCCTGCGCTTTGGCAAGAGCCGATTCGAAATTACGGACATAACCGAGGTTTTGGGGATTGACGTGCAGCGTGATCGGAAGAGAGGAACGATAGCTTCGGACGATTTCGACGGTATCGTCGCTCGAACAGTCGTCCTGAACGATGATTTCGGTCGGCTGAAGGGTCTGTGCCGCGATCGATTCCAGCTGCGCGCGGATATAGGCTGCACCGTTGTAGGTGGCGATAATAACGGATATAGTTTTATTAAATGTGTTTGACATGAATGTAATAATACTACCATTTAAGTATATAGATCAAGGGGATGGATCGGCAGGGCTGAATTCGCGGTTTAATGGCGAAAACGTTTACCATTGGTAACCCGTTACGCCAAACCGGAAAAAAAGAGCTGATGAAACCGATTACCGCTTCTTTACGGATTATTTCCTAGATTTGCTTGGAGCTTTCTAAAAAGGCTTCTTTTTGGGGGCGGGTCATTTTTTTGATCGCTTTTTCGCGTTTAAGCGCACAGCTTTTATCGCGGCAGGGTTCACGGTAGACGAGAGTCAACGGCCGACGTGAACGGGTATATTTCGCCCCTTTGGGAGAATCGTTATGTTCGGCCAGCCGTTTTTCGACGTTGCGGGTAATACCGGTATAGAGCGTACCGTCGCCGCAGCGAAGAATATAAACGAAGTAAGGAGAATTTTGATGATCGGAGATTACGGCAGAGACAGATAAATGCAAAAAAAAATCTTTATGAATTCGGACGTTACGCTTGAATGTCTATGTTTTGACCGATTCCGGTTAAAGCAGCGCCGCTCATCTTGTTTTCTTCTGTTTTTAAAGCTGTCTGTTCCGCACTTTGCAAAACGGTCAGAATATTATTGCCTTCCACTTCCACCGCTATTTTGAGTGCGTACAATCCGGCACCGGCATCGTTTTGACTGGAAACGGCATTCATGATTAAACCCTTTATTTGATCTGTACGGTATTATCGTTTAAAAATCGGAAAAATTGAGTACCTTATCGCCGATCAAGCGGGAGTCCTTCACTTTCCCACGCCCCGATTCCGCCTTCGAGATTTACCGGTTTAAATCCGTTACGCTGCAGTATTCGTGCGGCGGCGACGCTGCGCATTCCGCTTTGGCAATAGACGACGATCGTTTTGCTTTTGAACGGTTCGAGCTTGGGGAGATTGGTTTCGAGGGAGCCCAGGGGAAGCGAAGAAGCCCCCTCGATCCGCTCTTGCGCAAACTCTTCGGGGGTTCGGACGTCGAGCAATACGATGCCCCCCTCTTTTTGCAAAAGCGCCTGGGCCTGGGCGGGGGACACCGACTCGAAATCGGCAAGGATCCATCCCCGCATGTAGGCAAAATACCCGATGACACCCATCACTACGACCCAGGATAAAAGGTTCGTAATCCGTTTGAGTGCCATCGCCTGTTCTCTCTTTTCTGTTGTTGCGGGGGTATTGTAGGGGAAGAAGTTTAAAGTTTTCTGTAAAAGCCCGAGCTAGCGCTCTTCGTCGGGCATTAATTTAAGCGAAACGTTACGGAAAGGGACGCGTCCAGTAGAGTTTCGCCGCTGCAACGGATGTTACAGGTCAATCGACAAAAAAAGGGTATCAATAGGCTTTTTCAAATGTTATCATGCTGTATTACGACAAAAGGAGCCGATGATGTTCAAAGAACTGATGTATACCGGTCTGGGCGGCGCTTTGCTGTTCAAGGAAAAAGTCGAGGAAGAGTTGAAAAAACTCGAAGAAAAAGGGAAAATCAACACTTCCGATACGAAAAGTTTTCTCGAAAGCCTGAAAACGAAAGGGGAAAACGAAGAGAACCGTCTCAAAGACGAACTCAAAACGGCGATTCGTGAAGTGATCGAGGAACTGGGGATCGCGACCAAAAAGGACATCGAAGAAGCGCTCAAAAAGTGATGTCGTATTATTCTCCCCTGCGGTTGTGGCGGATATTTCTCCTGCTCCTTTCGCTTTATCTTCTCATCAAAAAAAGAGAGTCGTTTCTGGGGATCAGGCCTCTGAGTCCCCTGCGGCTACGCGAAACGATTACCGTTTTGGGTACGAGTTTCGTCAAGCTTGCGCAGGTGCTGGCAACCCGGAGCGATTTTTTCGACGAGGCGTATCTGCGCGAGCTCGGGACTCTGCACGATGATTTGCCGCCGATGAGCCCGGCCGAACGCAAGAGGGTGTTTGCGCGCGCGTTTCCTGCCGATCCGTTTGTCCGGTTCGAAGAAAAGGCCATCGCTTCGGCGTCGATCGGGCAGGTGCACGCGGCGTGGCTCGAAGGGGACGTGAAAGTGGCCGTCAAGCTGCGGCGGGAGGGGATCGAAAGACGCGTGCGCGCCGACATCCGAATTCTCAGAAGCTTTAACCGTTTTTTCCGTCCTCTTTTCTCCACTCTTACCCGCCACTCCATCGAAGCGGTGATCGAAGAGTTCGCCGCGATGATCGTGCGTGAATGCAGTTTCAACGAAGAGCGCCGCAATCTCGAAAAATTCAGTGCGATGTACGCACACAGCGGGATCGTTTTCCCTACGCATTATCCGCGCTGGTGCAGCGACGACGCGATCGTGATGAGTTTCGAGGAGGGGTGGCGTTTCGACGAACGCGAGCGGATCGGTGAGGCGGGGATCGATGTCGCCGTGCTGATCGAGAAACTGGTGCGGTTTTACACCGACCAGATGCTGGTGAAGGGATTTTTCCACGCCGATCCCCATCCGGGAAATCTACTGGTCCGTTCCGACGGTGCGCTGGTACTGCTCGATTTCGGAATGGTCAAACGGGTTCCCAACGACACCCGCATCGCAATCATCGAGCTGATCCGTTCGGCGAACGAACGCGACTTCGAAGGATACGTCAGTGCCGCCAAGCGACTGGGGACCGTCGCCTATGATGCCCCCTCTGCCGAACTGGCGGAGTTCACCGAACGGATGTTCGATATTTTCGGAAACGACGCCCTGGACAGTTCGAGTATGCAAAAACTGGCTTTCGACGTTCTGGATCAGACCCGTAACCTTCCGTTCAAACTCCCGCAGGAAGCGATTTATATCCTCCGCGTCAGTGCCATTATCGAAGGGCTGGGGACCACGTACATCGAAAATTTCAACGGGATCAAGGACATTCTTCCGATCTTGCAGCGCAACATTCCCCGTGCGCTGGGGATGAAAGATTCACTGGTGGAGACCCTGTTTGACGAATTTTCCCGATTGCCCGAGGATGTGGGCGCACTGCGCGAAACGCTGCGCCGTGCCAGCCGCGGAGAACTCGTCGTCGAACTCTCGCCCCGCCAGATGGAGCAGCTGCATGCCGACCTGCAACGTTCCCTCGCACCGATGTATGCGGCGGCGGGCTTCGCTCTGGGGGCGTTTGCGGCATGGATGTCGGGGTGGGAGAACGCGTCGTATGTTTTGATGTGTGCTGCCGCCTTGAGGATGTGGTTTCGTTAGCGGGGCCTATGCTACAATAGTCCTCCGAGATGAGGAATCCCCCCTAGAAAGGTCGCAAGCCCCCGATGAGATATTCTTTCCGCAAGGAAGATGCGTATGCCGCGCGTCGATAACAACCGGTTTTACGCCGCATCGCTCAAAAAATACGGCGTATCGGCACGGGGGGTGCAGTGGCGCAGCGAAGAGAATCAGCTGATCCGTTTCGAACAGATCGCCGCGCTGATCCTCCCCGCACCGGGGGCTGTACGCATTGCCGATGCGGGATGCGGATTCGGCGATTTCTACCGCTTTCTCTTCCCCGTACTGGGGGAAAAGCTCCATTACATCGGGATCGATTCGCACGAAGAGATGGTTCGGATCGCCCGCAAACGCGCCCTGGGCGAACTGCTCTGGCGCGACGTGTTGAGAGACCCTCTCCCCCCGGCCGATTATTACGTCTGCAGCGGCGCGCTCAACATTCTCACCCCCTATGAAGCCCAGCGGTTCATCCGCCGTTGTTACGAATCCTCCGGAAAAGGGTTCGTTTTCAATTTTTTGGAAGGGGCCGAACCCTCGAACACCTACAACTACATGAGTGCTGCGAACATCGAGCGGATGGCGCGCGAACTGAACGCGCGGTGCGTTTTGCGGCGCGGATATCTCCAGGGCGACTGCACCGCCGCTTTTTACAAACCGCACGATGCCACGCGATTGCAACAGTGATACGTGATAATCTCGCAAACGACAAAGGGGGAGAGATGAGCTACGTTTTAAACCTTCGGGAGGTGACGTATGCCCTTTCCGAAGCGCTCGATTACGTCGGAATCGACGATACGATGCACGGCAAGCGGGTAGCGTTCATGGCGGCCGAAATAGGCAAACGCCTCGGATGGCCGACGGAGAGGATCGACGATCTGATCGTGGCGGGAATGATGCACGACTGCGGCGTCTCATCGACCGATGTACACGACCACCTGGTCAGCGAACTCGATTGGGACAATTCGCAGGCGCATTGCATACGCGGCAGTGCGCTGCTCGAAAAAGTCGGTATCTACCGCAGCTACGCCTCTGCGATTTTTTACCATCACACCCACTGGGACGAACTGCCGCCGACGCTCGATCGGCTCACCATGGAAAACGCCAACCTGATCTACCTCGTCGACCGGGTCGATGCACTGCGCGTCCAGATCGGCGACGCCGATGCGCATCAGCGCGCACGGATCGGCGAGATAATCCGCAAATATGCCGGGAAAATGTTTTCGCCCGAGCTCGTCGACGCCTACACGTTCTGCGCGCAAGCCGATTCGTTCTGGTTCTACCTGGAGAGCGAAGCGCTCGGCGGGTATCTGCACGAATGGCTCGAAAACGGGACGCCCGAAGAGGTGCCTTTCGAGTCGATCAAAGCGATCGCGATGCTGTTTGCCGACGTCGTCGATGCCAAAAGCACGTTTACGACCGAACACTCCTACGGCGTCGCGTCGCTGGGACGCTACATCGCCGAAGGACTCGCTCTGGGCCGGGAAGTCGAGGAGAAGGTCGAGCTGGCCGCGCTGCTGCACGATCTGGGAAAACTGAGGGTGGCCGACGCGATTTTAAACAAGCAAGGTCCCCTGAACGAGGACGAGCGGCTTAAAATGAACCGTCACGGTTTCGATTCGCACATGATCCTGCGAAAAATCAAGGGGATGAACGACATCGCCCGGATCGCCTCACTCCATCACGAGTATCTCAACGCAAGCGGATATCCCTATCATCTTTCCGCAGATCAAATTCCGCTCGAAGCGCGGGTGCTGGCTGTTGCCGATATTTTTCAGGCGCTGATCCAGGACCGTCCCTATCGCAGCGGGCTCGATGCCCGCTCGGCACTTGAAATTTTGCGGCAGATGGTGCTGGAGGGGAGACTCGATTCCCGAATCGTGGCGTTCGTCGAAGCCGATCTGCAACGGTGCCATGAACACGCGAAAAAAAAGATCGAACTCTGAAAAAGGGCGCTAGTCGATAAAGCGGAGGCTGCAAAGGTCGTTGCGCGGCAGGGTGGCGATGAACGAAGAGCCTTTGGGCCCGACCGCCAGTTCGAGCGATCCCTTGAATTCTTGTTCGATGATGAGGCGTGCGACGTGCAGGCCGATACCGAAACCCTCTTCTTTGTTTTTCGTCGAAAAGTCGGGTTGGAAGATTTGTTCGCGGAGCGGCTCGGGGACCCCTCCCGCTTCGTCCCGGACGCTCAGATAGATGTGGCTTTGGTCTGAACGCGTCTCGAGGCTGATGAAGCGTCTTCCGGTGGTTCTGGAACCGGTGTAGGCGTCTTTGGCGTTGGCGACGAGGTTGATCAGGACCTCTTCGAGATCGGTCTGGTATCCGTAAATCTGGGCGTCTTGCGCCGGATGGGGGATTAGCAGCTCGATATCGTGCTGTTTGAGCTGTTCGCTCCACAGCGAGGCGATTCGCTCGAACAGTTCGCGGATCGAAAAAAGTTCTTTGGCGCGATGGACTTTCCCCAGGCTAAGGACGCTTTTGAGGATGTCCGACATCCGTTGCGCCTGATCCGAAACGATCTGCGCGCTTTTGGCGACGGATACGGATTTGATATTCTCTTCGATCCCCGTCTGGATCATCAGGTTGATCGCTTCCATGCTGATCAGATTGATCGGCTGGCGCCACTGGTGGGCGACCATCCCCAGCGAATCGACCAGACCCGAACGGCGTGAGCGCATTTTGAGGGCGTTCGTGTAGCGTTTATTCCCCCAGAGCGAGAGGAACAGTTTTTCGAGTTCGCCCATCACCGCATCGTATCGGAGGGTGAAGTGATCGGGGGTGAAACGGACCGTGTGGGTCAGCACGGCAAGCGGCCAGAACGCCTCTTCGTCCTCGTCGGGGGTGATGAGGCAGACGCTAAAGGCTCCATGACGCGCTTTGAGGGAACGGACGACGTTGAGGAGCGCGGCGTCGATACGCGGCGTTTCGACGATGAGCCCCACCGCATCCTCGGTGCTCATCGAGAGTTCCTCGAGCGTCAGGTCGACGATGCGAAACGCCGCGAGCATCGACGGCGTGGGGACGAACAGCGCGGAGTGGGTCTGAAGGCGCAGAAGGGCGGGTTTGCTGTCATTCATGGGGCACCTCGAACGGATCGCCTACGGCGTATCCCTGGATGTAGTCGATCCGGGCCGCATTAAGCAAGGCGATGTGGGCCGGATCGGAAATGTTTTTGGCGATCGCTTTGGACCCTACCAGATGGACGATTTCGACCATGCTGGCGATAATGTGTCCGATCCCCTCGTCGTGTGCGAGTTTTTCGGTCACTTTAGGGTGGAAGTTCATGTAGTCGGGTTTGAGCGAGAGGAGCAGGGGAAGGTCGAATTCACCCGCGCCGAAATGGTTGAGGATGATTTTATACCCTTCCCGCTGTAACTCGGAGACGGTGGAAGCGGGCGTTTCGTCGTAGAGGGTTTCGATCCCGTTGATGAGCTGAAACGCGATGTTGGCGGGAGCGATCCCGAAACGTTCGGTCCAAAAGCGGATGTAGGCGACGAGCCCTTCGTCGCTCAGGTCGTTCGACGAGAGGTTGATGACGACGAGCGAGCCCTGATCCAGCGATGGGTAAAGTTGCAGGGTGTTGCGGATCATGGAACGGGTGATCATCACCATCTGCCCCATGCTGATCGCGAGGTTCAAAAACGTATCCGGGCCGTAAAGCTGACCGTCTTTTCGGATGCGGATAAGGCTTTGGTACATTGCCGGTTGGAGGGTGCGGGCATCGACGATGGGCTGGAAAAGGGGGACGATGTCCTCGTGGACGAGGGCATTGAAAATCATCCGGAGAATGTCGCGGCTTGACGTGAGGGAGGGACCGTCGATCTCCCGAAGCGGGCGGTAGACGCTCACTGCGCCGCCGGAACGGTCGTTGGTCGTTTCCAGCGCCCGTTTGGAGTGCAGCAGGACGTTGTCGCTGCCCGATGCGATCCCGACCGAGAGGGTCGAGTTGAGGATGATTCCCCGTTCGGACGTGTGGAAATAGCGGACGACCGAGGTCATGTTTCCGGCGAGTTCGGCCGCGTAATCGGTATGTTCTCCCTCGAAGAGGAGGCAGAATTCATCCGTCGCAGTGCGGAAAAACTCCCCTTTGGGCTCGAAGACCAGACTTTCGAGCAGGCGGGAGAGTTCGCTCAGGTACTCGTTGGCGTACTCTTCCCCGACGAACGAAATGATGTTGTTAAAATGGTTCACCCGAAGGCGCATCAAGGTTACGGCAGAGGCGTCGTGATCGCCAATCCGTTCGGTGAGGGCGGGAAAAAGGTTCCAGCCCGTGATCGGGTCGAACGCCGATTCGGCGGGTGAATCGGCCACGTTTTCCAGGGAAAAAACCTTTTCGAGGGTGCTGAAAAGTTTGGGCATTGCCAGCGGTTTGAGAAGGTATCCCTGAACGTTCTGGGCGATCGCTTCGGCCATGAAATTCGCTTCGTCGTGGGCCGAGAGGATGACGACAGGCTGGGAGGGGGAGAGGGCACGGATTTCGCGGATGAGACGAAGGCCGCCGAGTTTGGGCAGCTCGAGGTCGGTGACGACGAGGGTGAAAGGGTCGGACGCTTTAAAACGGTCGTAAAAGAGGGCGAGTGCTTCTTCTCCGTCCGAGGCGATGACGTATTCGCGGAAAAAGACCCGCAGTATGCGGCTCAGCGATTCGGCAATTTCGGGGTCGTCGTCGATGATGAGAACCGAACGCGATTCCGCACCTTCTTTGAGCCGCTGGATCGAATTAGCCAAGTTCGCCCTTTTTCATAATGTACCCGAATCCCCTCATGTTTTCGATCAGCTCTTCTTTGAGCTTCTGGCGGACGCGGTTGACGAGGGACCGGATGGTGGAAGCTTCGGCATCCTCGCCGTCCCAGATGAACGAGCGGATGCTCTCATCGGTCATCACCTGCCCGAGATTGCTGACGAAAAGGACGATGAGGGCGTGCTCGCGCTTGGTAAATTTCTGCACCGTATCGTCGTAATAAAGGAGATTGGTCTCTTTGTTGAATGTATAGCGGTCGCTGAGACGGATGATGGGATCGGAAGCGGGTTCGGCGTTTTGCTGGCTCTGCGCACTCAGACGCTGGATACGGATGTCGAGCTCTTTGAGGTTGAACGGCTTTTTGAGGTAGTCGCTGCATCCAAGGTCGAAGGCGTCGGAGATGTATTCGATGTCGTGGTAGGCGCTGATGACGATTTTCGGGACGTCGGGATAGCGCAGCGCGATCGCTTTGAGACATTCGAGCCCGCCGACGAGGGGGGTGTTGATGTCAAGAATGTAAAAATCGTGCATTTTGGATTCGATTACGTCGAGTACTTCCTGACCGTTGTCGTAATGGTCGACCAGATGCCCCCGCGAGAGGAGATAGGTCCGGATCGAGCGCGCCAGCATGAATTCGTCTTCCAGCAACAGGATTTTCATATTACAGCCCCTTGTGTTGTTCGGAGGGTATTGTAGGCGAACTGCGTTGCATTAATGTGGCATTTTTGAAGAGGTAGCGAAACGAAGTCCCCCTTACGGGGGTGGAAGAGATCTCGATTTCGACGTTTTCCTCTCGGCAGATCTGCGCCACGATACTCAGCCCCAGCCCGTAACCGCCCTTGGTTTCCGACTCGCGGTGAAAGCGTTCGAAAATCTTTTTTTTGTCGTGGATGAGGGGACCGTGGTTGCGGATTTCGAAGTAGATGTCGTCGTTGCGCATTCCGACGGTGATTGCGATTTCGCCGGGTCGGTAGGAGTATTTGATCGCATTGGAGAGGGTGTTGTCCACCAGCCGGGCGAGTTTCAGCTCCGAAAACATGATGGAGGGGAGGTTGGGCTGTCCCGTACGCATCGAAAGGGTCAGTTCGTTTACTTCGGCGATGCAGGTGAAATACTGTTTGCGTTCGGCAATGTAGGAGACGAGATCGATCACGACTTTCTGGTCGGGGATACGGTCGCGTTTCATGAGATAGGTCATGTCTTCGTAACTGTTCTGGATGATCCTCGCCCCCGCTTCGATCGCGCTGAGCGATTCGTTTTCGATCCCCTCCATCCGAAGGAGGTCGATGTTGGTGATGATGACGGCCAGCGGCGTGTGGATCTCGTGGATCGCATTTTTGAGAAACCGGTCCTGATCGTTGAGGAGGCGCAGGGCGTATTCTCGCGATTCTTCGAGGAGTTTGCGGCTCTCGGCGAGGGCGTTGTCGTAATCGATCTGCTCGAGCATGTCGATGAGTGCGGTGAAAAGTTCGTCCTGGTTGATCGGTTTGAGAACGAAACGGTCGATCCCGCAGCGGATCGATTCGATGAACATCGTACTCTCTTCGGCCCCGGAGATGGCGATGACCCGCTGCAGCGGATCGATTTTTTTCAGTCTTCCGGTGAGCTCAAGGCCGCTGCTGCGTCCGAGGTTGACGTCGGTGATCACCAGCAGGGGGGAAGGGGATTCGCGGAACGCGTGGTAGAGATCGAGCGCCTCCTCGGGATCGGAGGCGGTTTGGATGGAGTCGAAAAAATGGGACAGAAGCCGCTGAAGGCTCTCCTGCATCAGAGGATCGTCTTCGACGATCAACAGCGATTTGCCGGAGGAGAGTTTTTTCAGACGTGCAGCCTCGGAGACCATGGTACCTCTTTGTGCAGATTAAACAGCTGCGGATATTATAGCTTCTTGTACGGGAAGTTTCGGTTCGACCGGACGGATTTTTTTCATGCAGGGGTCAAACGGCATCGGTGCGCCGAAGAGATACCCTTGCGATTCGCATACGCCGAGGCTGCAGATCCGCTCGTGCAGCGCTTCGGCAGAGACGTATTCCGCGATCGTCCTGATCCCCAGGCGCTCGGCAAACGTGGTAAGAAGTTCGACGATGCTCTGGGAGACGTAGTCGGTGGCGATCGTTTCGATCAGCGAGCCGTCGAATTTGATGTAGTCGACGTTGAGTTTGGCGAGATGTTCGAAATTCGAATAACCCGACCCGAAGTCGTCGAGAGCCACTTTGCAACCGAGTTCTTTCAGTTTGGCGAAAAAATTCTGAATTTCGGCATACGATTCGACCCCTTCGCTTTCGAGCAGTTCGAAGACGAGACGGTGCGGTTCGGGAAAAGAAGCGATCTGCTGGAAGAGGAATTCGCGGGTGGGGTGATGGGAGATGTCCTCGATCGAAAGGTTGATACTGACGCTGCATTCGGAATCTCTGAAATCGTTCAGGACCGACGCGATGACGAGTTTGGTGATCGTACGGTACATCTTCGTCTCTTTGGCGATCGGTAGAAACTGTACCGGAGAAAGAAACTGCCCATCGGGCGTCATGAGGCGCAGGAGCGCTTCGTATTTGACGATGCGCATCGTGGTATTGTCAATGATGGGCTGGTAAAACGGGACAAATCGGTTTTCAACGATTGCCCGTTTGATCGTATCGATGCACTTGAGCTTGTAGCTGTTGCCGTGGTTGTGGTGTTCCGCCGAACGATAGATGACGGTTCTCCCCTCTTTTTCGGCCTGGCGCAGTGCGAAATCGGCATGTGAAAGGCTCAGCTCGTCTCCGGGATGGACAATAGCGGCGTACATTTCCAGATACATTTTTTCCCCGGCCACGACGATTTCGGTCGCTTCGAAATGCTGGACGATAAGGTGAACGAGCGGTTCAAGACTCTGTACCCCCGCCGGCGAGAGGAGGGCGAAATGGGTTCCGCTGGTACGGTAAAGGCCGTGGTGCTCGACGTTCATCTCGTCGTTGACCAGACGCCGGAGGATGCTGGCGGTTTGTTGTAGAACGGCGTTTCCCGCATCATATCCGTACGTGTCGTTGAGATGTTTAAAGTCCCCGATTTTAAACAGGACGAGGGTATGGTTTGAATAGGTAAAAATATCCTGTTCCAGTTTTCCGAGCGAATACAGTCCGCTGATCCGGTCGAAGGTATAGGTTTGGATCGCTTCGCGGGTTTTGGTTTCGACGAGCTCTTCGAGATGTTGGCGGTATTGAACGTTCTCCCGCTCCATTTTGATCTTGCCGACCACTTTGTGGAGCGTAGCCATGGTCTGTTCCCGTTCCATCGGCTTGAACAGGTAGCCGTCGACGCCCAGCTGGATCGATCGGTGGAGGTAATTGACGTCTTTGTGGGCCGAGACGAGGAGGGTTGATAGGTCCGGATAGCGTTCCTTGATTTTTTCGATCATCGTAAGGCCGTCGAATTTGGGCATTTCGATATCGGTGATGACCAGATCGAAGGGAGTTTCAAGGGCCGCTTCAAGCCCTTTTTCTCCGTTGGATTCATGGCGGATATTTTCGAAAAAACGGCTCAGGAACGTGAGGTATTCGCGGCCGATAAGCGGGTCGTCCTCGACGTAGAGGACGTGCAGTCCTCTGGCGTTGTCGCGGATGGCGGCGATGAGTTTGGCGGGATCAGTCGACAAGGAGCACCTCCTGATCGGAATGGTCCGGGATCGAAAGGGCAAAGACGCTTTCGCCTGAGCCGCTGCTGACCCGGATCGTCCCGCCGAGGTGTTTTTCGACGATGATCGCCGACATGTACAGCCCTAGCCCCGTGCCGTGTTTTTCGTCCTTGGTGCTGAAATAGGGCTCGAAAATCCGGGTGAGGATCTCCTGCGCAATCCCCCCGGCGTTGTCGCGGACGAGGAAGAGCGCTTTTTGGGATTGCGGCCGGAGTTCCAGCGTGATGCGGGGATGCGGGATGCTGTTCTCGGCGAAGGCGTCTTTGGCGTTGTTGAGGATGTTCAAAAAGACCTGCAGCAGCTCGTTTTTGTAGGTCGTAAACGCCATCGAGCGATCGCCTTCAAAATGCAACCGGATGCGCTGGCTTTCAAAACTTTTTCCCAGGATGCTGCTGATTTCGTCGCACAGTTCGCCGAAGTTCATCCGCTGCGGGAGTTTGTTCGGCCGGAAAAAGTTTCGGAAATCGTCGATGGTCTGCGAGAGAAACTGGATCTGTTTGTCGATCAGCTCGAGGTCTTTGAGAAGCTGTTCCTCGTTCATTTCCCCCAGCTGGATACTGAGGATCGAGTTGCTGCTTACCAGCCCGATGATCGTGATCGGCTGGCGCCACTGGTGGGCGATCATGCCGATCATTTCCCCCATGATTGCCATGCGCGACTGGCTGATCATCAGTTTTTCGTTCGCTTCGTTACGGTGGATCTGATGCTCGAATGCGCCGCTGAGTTCTTGGAGCCGTTTTTCATTTCGGCACGCGTCGATGGCGTTGGCCAGTTTCGTCGTGAACGTGACGAACATTTCCCCGTAGGTTTGTGCCGCACGGGCGTCGGAGAAGAGAAACAAAAAATGCTCGATCCCCACCGGCACGTCCAAGACGCATCCCTCAACGCTCTTGTGGAGAGCGAAACCGTCGATGTCGGTGCTGAGCTTTTGGGGTAGAGGCACCCTCTGGCCTCTTGCGGCGAGAGGGGCCGAGGCGGGCGGAGCGGGAAGAAACATGCCCCCCGCCGCACCGGTTTGGGAGACGAAGGTTTCGACAACTTCGGCGAGCATGTCGTCGAGGTTGAGCGAATTGCCGATGGCGCTTAGGCAGGCGTAGGCGACCTCAATGGACGGTTTCATGTGCTCCCTTGCACGTTTGATACCGTAACTATAACGCCGTTGTGTGGCAATCACGTTGCAATCGCTTCCTCAGCGCAGCAGCCCGTACTGGCGCAGGAGCTTTTCGTATTCGTCGTCTTTGCCGAACTCTTTGAGGTAATAGGCGGCAATGGTGCGGGCCATCGCGAGGGAGTTTTCGGCGAGCAGGTGCGAGAGGCGGTTGAACGTCGCCTGTCGGACGCACTCTTTGATCTTGGCCTGGAAAAAGGCGATGGAAGCGTAGGGAGCCATGATCTGCTGCACCAGTTTGATCTCCCCTTTACCGACGGCGGCCATCGCGTCGCTCAAAACGGCATCGAAAGCGCGGTCGTATTCGGCAAATTCCCGCATCGATTCGAGGTCGGGATGGGCGGAAACGAGCTCATAAGCCGCCTGGATGTCGTCGGCGAAGATATGGGCGAGAAGGGTGCGGCGCAGCTGGATCGCTTTGCCGATTTCGGCAAGTTCATGGCGGTAAGGGAGGAAGACGGCGAGTTGTTTGATCCCCGCGATCGCGTCGTCGTAGCGGTTTTCGTCCACCAGGGAGCGGATCTTTTTGATCGACGCTTCGGCCAGGGTACATACTTTTTTGTAGAGCTCTTCGTGTTGCAAAAACGGGTTTTGTTCGGTGAGGAGAAAATACTCTTTGAACTTTTTCTCTTTGATCAATGCGTCGGACTGGAGGAAGACGGCATGATTTTTGAACAATGCGTGGATCATCTCTTTTTTCCCCGGCACGGAGGTGAAGGGTTTGAGCAGCTCCTGCGCTTTTGGGGCGTTGCGCAGCGGGTCGGACGAGAGGAGTTTTTTGGCCTCGGCGAAATGTTTGGTGAAATACAGTTCGAGTTTGCGCGCGCTGTCGGTTTTCGCCAGGTAGGGGGCTTTCTCGAGCATTCCGAACGCTTCGAGAAAGTTTTTGTTCTGCACCGTGAGCGCAAATTTTTCAAAATCTTTTTGTTTTTGCAGGAGAAATTCGAACTCTTTTTTGTATTCGCCATCACCCAGGAACGGCTCGGCAAACTCAAGCGCGGAGGCGGCGTTTCCGGTCGAGAAGCGGTTGATGATCTCTTTGAGAGTCTCCTCCCATGCTTCCTGGAACATCTCCGACATCGGGTGGATCGCCAGAAAGAGGTTTTTGTCGAGGCAGATTTTGGCCGTACGGTAGTTTTTGACCGACACCGCCTGCGCAAAATCGTCGATAAAAGCGTGCATGTCGATGACGTAGAGCCAGCCGTTTTCAAAGCCGATGTGGAGGGTCGAGCCTTCGATGTGGAGCGTGCCGATCCCTTTCTGGTCGAGTTTGAACGTCGAAAAGAGGGTGTTGTCGGAGAGTTTGACGATGTGCAGGTGGCCGCTGCGGGTCCCTACGATCGCGTAACGGCCGCTTTGGTCGAGGACGCACGACGTCGGCCACGAGGGGAAAAGCACTTTTTTGCGCATCTCTTCGGTTTTGAAATCGTAGAGGTAGGAATACCCCTCTCTTCCGACCGCGTAGAGGGCTTTGGAATCGTTGAAGAAAAAAGCGTCCTGGACTACGTCTTCGAGGTACGTATGGAGACGCTCTTTCTGGAACCTGAGGTTCAGAACGCTCAGCGATTTGTCGTAAGCCGCGCAGGCAAGATGGCTTCCCCCCTCGTCGACCGCTAGGGAGGAGATATAATCGGGGCGGGGTTTGAGCGACATGACCTTGCGCCCGTTCTCGGAGCTGTAGATGTAGACCTTTCCGTCGGTACCGCCGGTGATGAGGTATTGCCCCTCACGGCCGCAGAATCGCATGATCTCGGCCCGCTGGTCGTGCCCTTTGACGAAAAGGGGTTCAGGGGGCTCGGGAGGTTCTCCTTTGGTCTCTTCGCCCGAGGGGACGGGATCGTAGACGGGGCGGCACAGGGCACAGGCCCCGTTGTCCTTGGTACTGTAGGCGAGCACTCCCGTGGGGCTGAAAGAAGCCCCTTTCTGATAGGTGTGGAGCGGTTCGTCGGGTTCGCATACGGGGTCGTGACGCTTCATTTCCCAGCGCTCTTTGTCGACGGTATAGAAATTGCCCAGCGTATTGGCGAAATAGACGGCGTTGTCGTCCGCATGGACCGCTATGACGCTTCCTTGCACCTGGTAGGATCGGATGATTTTGATCATGGCACCGCTCCTTTCGTGTTACTCGCCCGAATCGATCAGGCAGAGAATGTAAAACCGTTTCGGTCCTTCCGTACGCATCCTTTTGAGTTTCAGACGATAGCTCGACGCTTCGAATTCAAACGCGAGCTCTCCCCCCATGTAGAGGTGTTCTTCTTTCCAGTCACAAAACGACGGGGAGGTCCTGGTCATCGCGTCGTGGAAAAAGAGCGATTTGAAATCGAGCTCTTTGGTGAGGAGTTTCGGATAATGTTCGGTTCCCGCGACGAGAGAAAGCAGGTCGCTGTTGCAGGCGGCGACGGTATCGTTCTCGTCGACGATGAGAGAGGGGAGCGGTATGTTGTCGACGAGGGTCTGAAACGAGAACTGAAAAGTGTGTTCGACCAGTTCACGCCGCTCGCTGCGCTCTTTTTCGGCACGGTAGTTTTCCTGTTCGATTTTCAGAGCGAGTTCGTAGAGGATCGTGTCGAGTTTGTCGAAGATAATCGGTTTGATCATGAAGTGTTCGACCCCGATTTCGATCGCGCGGAGCATATACGCCGCTTCGGAATGGGCGGTGATCATGATGCACTTTTGCGAGGGATTGATCTGTTTGATCTTTTCGAGCATGTCCAGCCCGTTCATGACGGGCATTGTCTGATCGGAGATGACGATATCGACCGGCCGGAGCGAATCGCGGTAAAAGGCCAGCCCCTCCTCCCCATCGGCGGCGAGGGAAACGTTTCCGACACTGTCACCGAGCATGTCGTAAACCATCTCGCGGATCAGCCGTTCGTCGTCGACAAACAGGATATGGAGTTTTTTCATGAGGTCGTGTCTGCTTTGCATCGGGTTATCCTTGTATAAAGTCGGTAATCGGGAGGTCGAGGGTGAGGCACGCCCCCTCAGCCGTGTTGGAAGCGCCGATCGTTCCGCCGAGGCGTTCTTCGACGATGCGTCGGGACATATACAGGCCGATCCCGGTCCCTTGCGCTTTGTGTTTGGTCGTAAAATAGGGTTCGAAGATTTTGTCGATGACCTCTTCGTCGATCCCTCCGCCGTTGTCGCATACGTTCAGCCGCAGGCGGTTGTCGTCGCCAATGGAGGCATCGACACGGATCACTCCCCGGGAAATGCCGTGCGAGAGGATCGCGTCCTTGGCGTTGTTGAGGAGGTTGAGGACCACTTGTTTGATATCTTCCGGAAAGCCGTAAAGGCGGATTTGTGCCGAAATATCCGCTTCGATCTTCACCCCGGAGAGGGCGAAACTTTTTTCGAGCAGGCTGATCGTACTGCGCAGCGTGTCTTCGAGGATGTAGGTTACTTTTTCGCGGTTGGGTTCGACCTGCCCGCGGAAGTCGTCGATCGTCTGGGACATGTGCTGGATGGTCTGGAGCGCGTCTGAGAGGCTTTGGGCCATGATCTCATCGGTAAGGGTGCCGTTTTTGTGGTGACGGCTGATTTTCTGGAACAGCATCGAGATGATGTTGAGCGGCTGGCGCCACTGGTGGGCGATGTTGCCGATCATCTCCCCCAGTGCGGCGAGTTTGGCCTGATGGAGCATCAGGGCGTCTTTCTGGCGGTTTTTCTGGATCTCCTCCTCGACCCGGCGTTCGAGGTCGCGGTTGAGACAGCGGATTGTCTGCGTCGCGTCGTAACTCAGGGAGAGGGAGTAGACGAGCTGATAGATCTCTTCGTTGTTGAACGGTTTGCGGATATAGAAAATGTTGCTTTTGAGGCATTCGAGAATCTCTTTGTTGCTGCGGTCGGAATAGGCGGTCGCGATGATGATGTTAACGTCGGGATCGATCTCTTTGAGCCGTATCGAGGTCTCCAGCCCGTCGATGCCGTTGGGCATCCGCATGTCGACGATGCACACGGGAATACGGTTCCCCCCTTCGTATTCGCGTCGGAAGATTTCGACCCCTTCCAGGCCGTTGTTGGCCTGGTGGAGATGAAAATCGATCACTTTTTCCCCGCCGTCGATGGCACTGCAGTCGATGTCGTGCAGTTTTTCGAGCTTCATGATCGCGTCTTCGAGGCTGGTCCGTTTATAGGGGGAGAGGATCGACGCGTAGGCGTCGAGGATCGTCGTATCGTCGTCAATGGTGAGAATGTGTGTGGTGAGTTCCATGTCATCCCTCCGGAGTCAGGGTGATCGTAAAGAGCGACCCTTTGCCGATCCCCTCGGATTTGCAGGTGATCGTATGGCCGTTTCCGGTGAGGAAATTGGCAAACGAGTGGAGTCCCAGACCGTGGCCGTCGTGTTTGGTGGTAAAGCCTTGCAAAAAGACGTTTTTGATCGTCGTCTCATCCATCCCGATCCCGTTGTCGTAGACGTCGATGACGATGTCCTCGGCCATGACGATGGAGTCGTTCATCATCATGTCGAGTTCGAAGAAACTTCCCTCACGGGGGACGCTTCGGGCACTGATTTTGATCATTTTGGAGAGGATGTATTTGTCGTTGTAGGCGGTATTGACGGCGTGAATCGAATTCTTCAGGAGATTGAGCAGGCCGTTGAAGAGGTGAATGCGGTTGATGTTGAACGTGAGTTCGGAGGGGACGTCGAGCATCAGCAGAATGTCGTGGCGGAAGAGCTGCGGTTCGATCACGCTGCGGATTTCGCCGATCAGCTCGGAGAGTTTGACCACTTCGTCCATGTTCGTTTTCGTATTTTTGTACAGTTCCTGCTGGAAAGCGATCGTCGTAGCGATGTTGCTGATCGATTTCTGGAGGCTTTTCATGTCGGTGTCGAGGACGTTTTTGATCGTGTCGGTGAGGGAGGATTCGATGATGTTGAGGCTCATCTCCACTTTTTTGAGGTTTTTGAGGTATTCCTCGGTCGCTTCCTCCCGGATGAAACAGCGGTTGCCCAGCAGCTGCTCTTTGATGTGGTCGAAATATTTGAAGAAAAACTGCATCGGTTCGAGGTTTTTGATGATCCGTTCCGACAGATGCTGCGCTCCGGTGACAATGTTTCCGATGTTGTGGATGTATTCGCTTGTGACGTCGAAAATACCCTGTTTATACGCCAGCTCTTTGGAGATGCTGATTTCGTTTTTGTGGAGTTCGACGACGTTGGTGATGTCGGTGAGTGAGAGGATGTAGCTTTCGCGGTGTTTGTCGGAACTCCCCTCGGTATGGTTGATCACCGTGGAGATGATCGTAAAATAGAGGAGTTTCCCCTCGATCGTCATTTCGACTTTGGGAAGCATCCGTTCGTCTTTGAACGTCAGGAATTCGAACCATGCGTCGGTCGGGCATGAACCGTAGGTATTGGTGATCGGGAGGGTCTGGATTTTTTGCGGGTAATGCGCGTCCATGACCGAATCGAACACCTGATGGAAATAGTTGTTGGTCTGAAGCAGCTCGCCTTTGGGGTTGACCAGCAAGATCGCGGTGTGGGCGGTCGCGTCGAAAAGGCTTTTGTTGATTTGTTCCAGATCCTGCTGCAGACGGTTGATATCGGTTTCGTATTGGCGGGTGATCGGGGACTGGGTCGTATACATGGTTTTCCTTGTCGTCTGGAAGAGTGTGGAAAGATTATGGCGCTTTTGTGTGGCAAGTATGTTGCAAAAAACGGTGGGGATCAGTAGAGGTCGGAAATATCGTAAAAATGCATTTTTTCAAAAAAACGGACCACTTTGCGGAGCTTTTCGCGCGAGGGCGGTTCGGTTTCGACCAGCAAAAGCCCGGTGTAATGGTCGATCATCTCGTGACGCAGCGCGAAAAAGCCGCTCTGGTTGAGCGAATCGCCCGAGAGCGCTTTGTGGATCGCCTGATAGATGCGGTTCTTTTCGGTCGGCGATAATTCGGCGTTTTCCAGGCGGATCACGTCCGAACATTCCCGCAGCGCCTTGTCGAAGGGGTATTCGTGTTTGGGATCGTTTGCCGCTGCGGCGTGCGCGGGGAGTTTCAGACGCGGTTTGGGAGCATTGTAGAGATAACGGTAGCGGGCCGTAAGGTTGTACTGATGAATCAGGGAGTCCGCCGCCGCCGCAGGCCCCAGGAAATACTGGGGGAGGGTGTTTTTGAATTCGACGCTCACTTTTCCGCCCGGCGTCGCATACCATCGGATTATGGCGGCTCCTTTGGCTTTTGCATCGGCGATGACCGCCTCGAGGAGGCGTTCTTTGGGAGTCATGGGGATTTCCGGCTCCTAGACGTTACGCGATCCGAACCGTTCGATCCGTTCGGGGATATTTTCGAGATCGACGCTCTCGCGTACGCCTCCCGCTTCGATCGCCTTGGCCGGCATCCCGAAAACGACGCACCGTTTGGCACTCTGGGCGATCGTGTAGGCACCGGCGTCGAACATCTCTTTGATCCCGATGGAGCCGTCATCCCCCATCCCGGTGAGCATCACCCCCATGGCGTTGCGCCCCGCCGCGTTGCAGACGCTGCGCATCATGACGTCGACGCTCGGCTTGTGGCGGCTGATGCGGGGGCCGTCGAGGAGCTTGATGACGTAGCGCCCTCCCTTGTTTTCAAGAATCATGTGGCGATTGCCCGGTGCGATGTAGACCGATGAAGGTTCGACGATCTGGCCGTCATGGGCTTCATAGACGTTCAGAGGGCTCAGACGGTTGAGCCGTTCGGCAAAACTCCCCGAAAACCCGAATGGGATGTGGAGCGTGATCAGTATCGGCGGCAGGGGAGGACGCAGGGCGGAAAAAATTTCCATCAGGGTTTCCACCCCTCCCGTCGATGCTCCGATAGCGATCACTTTTCCCCCGTAAACGGGAGAAGGTTTATGGGGGACGAGTTCGTCGGGATGGATTTTTGCCGTTTCGATTTCGATCGGCTGCTTTTTGATCTTGTTTTTGGCCCGATAGCGGTCGATCAGAAACGTCAGGCGCATCAGGGTGTCTTCCATGCGGCCGAAAAACGACGCGTCGCTTTCGCCGATCTTTTTTTTCGGAATGAACCCTACCGCACCGTCGTCGAATACCTCTTCATGGCGCGATGCGTCGGTCGATATGACGACCGCGGGCATCGGATGCAGCCGCATCAGGTTGCGCAAAAACGCGACGCCGTCCATTTTCGGCATGTTGATGTCGATGGTGACGAGGTCAGGGTCGTGTTTTTTGATCAGGTCGCGCGCCTCGAACGCATCCGAGGCGGTCGCCACGACCGTAAAATCCTCGATTCGGGAGATCATGTCCGAGAGGACCCGCTGCATCAGCGGGGAATCGTCGATAACGATGACACGGTACATCCGCTCTCCTAGAACAATATGACGCCGCTCTCTGCGGGGGCGCTTTCGGTCTTGTTGACCGCGCGGGCGAGGGCGCGGTCGGCCTGGGCGAGTTTTTCGTCCATCGAACGGTTGGCGATCGTTTTCGCGATGGTCTGGAAATCGCGGTCGAGCATTACGACGCGGCCGTTGCTTCCCAGGACGTTTTCGGCGACGATCCGGATCCCCTCGGATCGGCAAAACTGACGCGCGAAGAGGACGTTGCGCTCCCCGATGCTGTCGCTGAGATCGTGCAGGATATTCGCGCCGCCGGCGATTTTGGCCGAGATGTTTTCTTTGCGGCAGCCGAGTTTGTACATTTCGTTGAGCATCGCCTCCATGGCGTAGAGTCCGAAACGGCAGGAAGTCCCCTGCGCACACGAGGTGGGGAGGAGAAAATGGTTCATCCCTTTGACCTGCAGCGCCGCATCGTAGAGCATGACCGCCACGCATGAACCCAGCAGGGTGGTGATGGGGAGGTCGTCTTCGTCGTAGGTGATGGCGAACTCTCCCCCGATGATCCCGAGGGTCTCTTTGTTGCGGATGTATTTGATCGCGTCGGGACGCGACAGTTTGACGATTTTGGAATCAACCGTCCCTTTGATGATTTTCATGGATACTCTTTGGTTTTGACAAAAATATTCTGGCCGTACCGCTCGACGTAGGGGCTGAGCTCCAGCGGGCTCTCCGAATGACCCAGATAGAGCGTTCCTCCGGGTTTGAGCGTGCGGAACAGCTTTTTCAAGATGGCGTTCTGGTCGTTCTGGTTGAAATAGATGAGCACGTTTCGGCAGAACACGACGTCGAACTCATGGGGCTTGAACGGATACTCCTGCGCCATCAGGTTGTGACGTTCGAAGCGGACGCGCCGTGCGAGCGTTTCTTTGACCTTGATCAGGTAATCGCCCTCTTTGGTCGGATGTGCCCGACGTTTGAAAAATTCCGAGGGGCGTATCCATTCGGGAAAGTCCTCGGCGTTTTTTTTCCATTCGTAGATGCCGTTGGAGGCATGGCGGAGTACGTCGGTATCGATGTCGGTCGCCAGCAGCGAATAGTTCAGTCCCGGATAGGAATGGATCGATTTGGCCGCTTCCATCGTCATCAGGATCGAATAGGGCTCTTCCCCCGTCGATGCCGCCGAACAGTAGATCTTCAGCTCCGTACCCGTCCCGGCGGCCTGTTTGAAAACGCGGTCTTTGAGGTCGTCGAAGTGAAACGATTCCCGGAAAAAATTGGTTTTGTTGGTCGTAAAGGTGCTGATGAACGTATCGACGTAACGTCCCTGCTCGACGGCGCCTAAAATCGCGTCGATATCGTCGTGCGCGACGTCGCGCTTGAGCTTGTCGAGGCGGTTGGCGATCATGACGTCCTTATTCGCACCCAGGGTAATGCCGCTGTGGCGGTACGCCAGCTCGCGGGCACGATCAAGCTGACGCGCTGTATACATTCGTCGCTCCCTCACCGGCGCGGGAGAGGCGCTGCATCTCGTCTTTGTCGAGGATACGGTCGATGTCGAGGATGACGATCATTTTCTCCTCTTTTTTGAACAGCCCCTTGAGGTATTCGGGTGCGATGGAGGTCCCCATGTCGGGGGCGGGGTAGAGGCGGTCGAGATCGACGTTTTCCATATCCGAGACTTCGTCGACGACGAGGCCGATCATGCGCATATCCTGAGTTTTGACGGCGATGATGATCGTGCGGTTCGTATAGATCGGATCGTCGTTGACGTTGAAACGGACCCTCAGATCGATGACCGGGGCCACTTCGCCGCGCAGGTTGATCACCCCCTTGACCCAGCGGCTGGCGTCGGGAATCGGGGTGACGGTCGGATAGGTGAGAATCTCGCGCACCTTGTTGATCTGAATACCGTAGGTTTCGTTGCCGAGTTTGAAAGTCAGAAGCTGGTTGCTCTCGATGATGGCCATGGCGTTCTCCTAGTAATTTTTCTCTAATATGTTCATTGTGTCGATGATAAGGCCGATCGTTCCGTCTCCGCGTACCGTGGCGCCGCCGATCCCCTGCGCGTTGCGGAAATTTTTGTCCAGCGGTTTGATGACAAACTGCTGCTGGTTCATGAACTCGTCGACGAAGAGGGCGATTTTCTGCGCGGCCGAACGTACCACGATGAGCAGCCCTTCGGTGAGCTTGCGGTACTGGGGGGCGACGTTGAATACGTTGTGCAGCCGAACGATCGGGATAAACTCGTTGCGCAGCATGAGCATCTCCGAATCCTTGTCCCCGATGTGCTTGATCATCTCTTCTTCGGGCTTTAGCGATTCGATAATCGCCGACAACGGCAGGATAAACTGCTCGCGCCCGATTCGGATATTGAGCCCGTCGAGGATCGCGAGCGTCAGGGGAAGGGCGATCGTAAACGTCGTGCCGTACCCCTCTTCGGTGTCTACCTTGATCGCGCCGCCGAGTTTTTTGATGTTGGACATGACCACGTCCATCCCGACGCCGCGCCCCGAAATGTCGGTAACCGCGTCGGCGGTCGAGAGACCCGGGGCAAAGATCAGCATCGCTTTTTCCTCTTTGCTCATGGCTGCGGCCTGATGCTCGTCGATGACCCCGTTTTCGAGTGCTTTGGCCGTCACTTTGGCGACGTTGATCCCGCCGCCGTCGTCTTGGATCTTGATGATCATCTGCCCGTTGGCCTGTTCGGCGCTCATCATCAGCGTTCCCGTTTCGGGTTTTCCGAGGGCACGCCGTTTTTCGGGCGATTCGATCCCGTGATCCAGACCGTTGCGGACGATGTGCATCAGAGGATCGGTGAGCCCTTCGATCATCGCCTTGTCGATTTCGACGCTTTCGCCGAAATGTTTGAAATCGATTTTTTTATCGAGTTTTTTGGCGGTATCGCGGATCACTTTGGGAAACTTCGAAAAAACGGTCTCCATCGGCACCATCCGGACGCTCATGACCGATTCTTGGAGCTCTCTGATATGGCGGTCGATCAGATCAAGCCGTTCGGAGAGTTCGGCTTTTATCTTCTGGTCTTCCATCGTGTAGGTGTACTGCGAGAGCATCGAGTGTGCGATGACCAGTTCGCCGATGTTGTTCATCAAACCGTCGATTTTCGACAGATCCACGCGGATCGAATTCGAGGTGCTGTCGGCTTTGAACTTCTTGGCTTCCTTGTTTTCCGCTGTAAGGGCTTCTTTGGGCGTTGCGGGTTTGGAGACTGCGGTGTCGGCTGTTTGGACCGAGCGCACCGGGATGTCGTCGAAAAACCCGAAATCCTCCTCGAGGGCGATCGGAGCCGACGGGGCATCGTCGAAAAAGCCGAACCCTCCGGAACCCGAGGATAGTTCGTCTCCCGCCCGGCGGAAAGCCTCTTGTTCCAGATCGTCGAAAAATCCGAAAATCTCTTCGAACGGGGGAACTTCATGCTCTTGCGGGGAGTGTGCACGATCGTCGAACAAGCCGAAGTATTCGTCCATCCCCTGCGGCAGTTCCGTCTCCTCCGAGGGCTCCTGGCCCAGAGGGCCGAACCCTTCTTCATCATCGAGGGGAAGAAGCAGCCCGAAATCCTCATCGCTGCCGGCAGAGGCGGTGAGCATTTCCAGCTCGCGCGAGTCTTCGTTAAAAGCGTCGATCTTGCGCAGGAGAAGCGCCTTGATCTCCGCGAAACGATCCTCTGCCAGTTCGCTTGCCAGTTCGAGTTCGAGCACCTCTTTGAGGGTGTCGATACCTTCGATCAGCAACCCCGCCATGCTCTCTTCGAACGAGAGCTCGCCGTTGCGCAGGCGGTCCATGAAAAATTCGAGTTCATGGGCGAGGGCCGCGAACATCGCAAGCTCGACCGACGCGGAGTTGCCTTTGAGGGTGTGGACGGACCGGAAGAGCGAATTGATCGTTTCACCGTCCATGTCGCCGCTCTCTTCGGCTTCGAGTAACAGCGTATCGATCGTCTCGAAAATATCTTCGGCCTCTTCGAGGAACATCTGCCGATATTTATTAATATCAAAAACTGCCATAACCTTCCTTAGCGGCTGAGAACGATTCCGACCGCCTTGAGAAGCTGCTCGGGTACGAACGGCTTGACGATCCATCCGGTTGCTCCGACCGCCTTTCCTTTGGCTTTCATGTCGTCGTTCTTTTCGGTAGTGAGGGTCAGAATCGGGGTTTTGGCGTACGAGGGAAGCTTGCGCAGTTCCACGATCAGGTCAAATCCGTTCATGTTGGGCATGTTGATGTCGGTCACGATCAGGTCGAACACCGTCGCTTTGGCTTTTTCGAGACCGTCGGCACCGTCGATCGCTTCGGTGACGTCGGGGTATCCCCCTTCGTTCAGGGCGTATTTGACCATGTCGCGCAGCATATTGGAATCGTCAACAATCAAAATCTTTGGCATATTTTTCTCCGTATTTGGGTATTAAAACAACGTAAAGTCGTCGATATCGACCTGCTCAGGTTTGCACCCTTGCATGGCATCCTCATGGCCCATCGCGTAATCGCGCTGTTCTTGGATCGTGTAAAACGGTACGAGTCTGGCTTTGAGCTCGTCTTGCTCGGCCATGCTGACGCTGCATCCGTTTTCGCGGGCATGGGCGATGTCGTCTTCCATGATCTTGCTGATCCCGTCGATCATCTGGGTGATCCGGTCTTCGCACTGGAGCACCATGATGAAACCGAACATCGCCTTGATCACCTCGTCGGTCCGGGAGAGGATCGAGTGGGTCATGTTCCACGACTCTTCCAGATCGTTGAACTCTTCGGGGACGATCTGGGTTTTGAGGGCGGTCAGTTTTTCGTAGGCGACCGCGGCGTCCTTGTGGATTGCGCGCATCTCTTCGACCCGCTCTTCGAAGATGGTCTCGATTTCACGCGTGCTTTCGCGCATGCTCTGTTTGATCCCCTCGAGGTTTGCCTGATGGACGCCGGTATCGACGCTAAAGCGGCTGAGGATCTCCCGGAGGCGGCGAGTTCGGGCTTTTTGGTCGATATGGTTCCGGTAGGCTTCGAGCATCGCCGGGAGACGTTCGAGCCGTTTGCGGTCGATCCACGCGCTGAACGAATCCGGGACGAGTCGCCGTTCGCTCTCGGGGTCATTCAGCGCGATGATGAAAAAGCACTCTTTGGGATCGACGAAAGCGCCTGCGTACTCGGCGTGTTCGAGCCCGCATACCAAAACGTCGCATCCCTTCTCCCGTGCGTCGACCGGAGCGAAACCGCTCCCCTCGAGTGAGGGGAACCGCTCTTCGTCTTCTAACAAATTCCAGAGGGTATTCATTACCGTATCCTTTTAAAACTACGGTGTCAGTATTCCGTATTAGTGTTGCAATATTGTGGCAAAACGGTTGTTTCGCCGTCCGTGAAAAAAGGGGTGGCGGGGGTGAAGCGCCTAAGGCGATTCACGTGGTTAAAAACTCTCCCAGATATCATCGCTCTCATGTTTGACCGGCGGCTTGGGAGCCGTATGGGCAGGTTTGACAGAAGCCCGGATCGCAGGACGTACGGGTGTAGGGGAAGGGCGCGCAGTACCATGGGCGGCGTGTGTCGGGTGTTCGGAAACCTGCTGGGTCTGTGCGCAGGCGTTTGCGCGGACCTTGTTGAGTGATGCAAACACTTTGGCGGTGTCGTTTTCGATCTCTTTGGCGATCCGTCCGAGCTCTTCGTGTGTGGCTCCCGCTTTTTCGCGGTTGATGTACTCCTGAACCTTCTGGTGGACGTGGGCATGGTTGGAGAGGAGTTCGTTCCATTCGGAGCCTTGGGCATAACTCTCGTTGCTGTGGGCCTGGATCCATTTACCAAGATCGCACTGGTGCTCGTTCGTGACCGTCCATGCGGTGACGCTCTCTTTGAGTTTGCCGAAGTTGTTGTTTTTGAAATTGATGTGGTCGAATTTGAGTTTGTTCGTTTCGAACATCATGTCGATTCGGCAGACGCGGTTTTCGGACTCTTTGCGGTATTTGGTCTTTGCCGAGGTCGCGCTGAGGGTTTGCGACATCCCCAGAATCTCTTCGCTGAGCTTGCTCACTTCGCCCGCAAGCGACGCGTTTTGCTGCGTCATCTGATCGAGCTGCGCGACGGCGGAATTGATCTGGTTGATCCCCGCCATCTGTTCGCGGCTGCCGTTGGCGACGTCCTGGACCAGCTGGGTCGTGTGGGAGATTTTCTGGTTGATGACGTCGAACCCTTTCATCATGTTTTCGCTCACCGCCAGACCGTCTTTGGATTTGGCGTTGGCCAGTTCGGCGAGTTCTTTGATCTGCGAGGCGGCGTCGGCGCTGCGGTTGGCGAGGTTGCGCACTTCCTGGGCGACGACGGCGAACCCTTTGCCCGCTTCGCCTGCGGTGGCCGCTTCGACGGCGGCATTGAGCGAGAGGATATTGGTCTGGAAGGCGATGTTTTCGATGATGGCAACCGCTTCGTTGATCGCCTGGGTCGCTTTGCTGATCTCGTTCATCGACATGACCGTCGTATCGGCGAGGGCTTTGCCTTCGCTGGCGGCCTGTTCGGTTTCACGTGCCAGCGACGCCATTTCGGAGGCTTTCTGGCTGTTGGCCGAGATGTTGCTGGTGAGCTCTTCGATCGCGGCGGCGGTCTCTTCGAGACTTGAGGCCTGCGTGTTGCTCGATCCGGAGAGATCGTTGCTCGCGTTCGAGAGGGTGGTCGCCCCCTGGTTGAGGGCGATGCCGTTTTTGGAAAGGAGGGCCATGAAATCGCCGATGCTTTCGCTGAGCACCTGCAGGCTCGTCATCATCCCGCCGAGTTCGCCGGAGTATTTGCCCGTCTCGAATTCGACGGCGAAATCGCTGGTCCCCAGAGCCGACATGACGCGCGAGATTTCGGCGGTCGCTTTTTCCATTTCGGCCAGGGCGGTGTTGAAACCGTTGATAGCTTGTTGAAGATTCGGGCTTCCCGCCTGGATTTTGATCCTGCTCGAAACAAACCCGATCGCCATCATCTCGCTGACACGGCGGATATCGTCGATCGCCGCTTTGTCTTGTTGGGCGATTGCGTCGAGTTTCTTCATGTAGCCGTTGAACAAGTGCGAGATTTCTCCCATCTCATCTTTTGAATGGATCGGAAGCTGATACTTCGTATCGTTGGAGTTTTGTATTGATAAAAAACCTTCCTTGACGTTGTTTATGCTCTTCATAATCGATCGGATAACCATTGTTCCGATAACGAAAAGAGCCGAACCGGACAGGATGAGCAAGGTTATGACTAGAATTCTAGACATTTCATAAATTTCGGCTGCTTTGTCTTTTTCGGCTTTTGCTACTTTTAATTGCAATTCTATCAGGGCCGAAATTTTCTCACCGATGGGGTCAATCATGGGATAAAGCTCTTGAACGCTGATATTTGCGACAAGCTGAGCATCTCGAGCATGACACGCTTGTAAAATTTTTTCAGAAATTTCATTTCCTCTGGTCATCAAAATTTCTGCCTCTTTGGCCAACTTGGCTTCTTCGGGTGTTAAAGTAGTGGACATATATGCTTTCCAGTTCTCGTCTACCACTTTTTTCGCATCATCGATATTTTTCGCACAGTCGTTGAAACTGATATTTCCGTTGCGCGTTTTGTGGGTTGTGTCAACGATATTCACCGCATACGCATCAGCGATTTTTTTAAGTTGTTCCAGAGGAACGACCCTGTCGTTATATACGGTTTCTAATCCTGCATTAACCTCGGCAAGTTTTAAAATACCGAACAAACCTATGACTATCGCTGTTAAAATACCTAGTGTGATAAGCAGATTTATTTTTGCTTTGATGAGCATGTTGTTTAGAAAATTCAAAGGACTAATCCCCCTCTAAGATTGTTGTGCATTCTGAACTCCTTGCAGATCGGTATATAAGATGGCGGAACTATAAAGAAACAGTGTTGCGTTTTTGTTGCAAAATCGGTTTATTTTTTTTGTCAGAAAGCAAAAATATCGTCTATGTCGCCGTCTTGATTCTCGATTGCCGGCTGAATTCCGAGCATGCTTTCGAGCATGGCCGCATTACTGATGATGGTATCGTTCATGTAATCCACGCTCGGAGCCCCATCGTAAAAAACGGTTTGGACCCAGTTCATCAGATCCATTCCGAAGGTTTTACAAAACATACCCAGCGATGCCGATTTTTCGATAAACGCCTCTATGCTGTCGTGTATCGATGTCGCCAGGGAATTCAGTGCGCGGGAGATCGGATAGCTTTCGGGATACATCGATGCCGTTTTGGCGATACGGTCGAGATAATACGAAATTTCCGCTACTTCATCATCTGTGATGTAGCCGCTGCCGACCATCAGCAAATGGGTATTGAGTCGCGAGAGATACTCATTGATGTTTTCCAGGTCTTCGGGGTCCATGTACTCGAACGTACGTATTTCTGCCGCGTCTGAAGTATCCAAAGAGGCGATATGGGAGATGCCTGCTTCCTCAGATGCGCTCAACCCGCCGTCAGATCCTTTTGTCTGCATATGCGCATTGTCGGGTATATGAACGCTTTCTTCCGTGATCTTGGCTTCTGGAAGAGGCGAAAGAATGCAGAGTTTGCTGCGGTTGCTTTTCATATTCGCGATTCCCGGCGTTTTTTTCAGTGCAGACTGGATCAGGGAAGTTTTGACTTTCGAAAGTCCTTCGATCGTGAAATAGAGATTGCTATCCGATTCTTCAACCCAGATATGTGGTTTGACCGAACAGTCCAGGCAGAGCGTTCCGATATCGTGTATTGCCCGAACGGCATCGGAGAGTTCGGGAGTCGCATCATGGGCTTTAAGAAGATAATATTCCCAAAACTCGGCCAGAACGTCATAATCCTTGACAAAAAAAGAGAGTGTCCGCGCATAGGTATTGTGGCCGAAAAGGTTATGCCCTTCGTGCAGCGAAAGATGGTGGCATCGCGCGTCGATAAGTGCGAGGTAGTTTTTTAGACGCGCGAGGAATATGTCGGGATTGATGGGTTTTCTGATGTAATCTTCGGCTCCGCTGTGCAAAATGTTTTTCTTTTGTTCGGCATTATCGGGGTCGGATATCGCAACGATCAGTACGTTGCTGTTTCGGGAACGGATTCTTTTGACCGTTTCGACGCCGTCGAGTTCGGAAACGGCGATTTCGGTGAAAACGAGATGGAAGCGCTCGAGCTCACACAGCATCACCGCTTCGGCGCCGTTGTCGACGGTATGCACGGTAAGCTGTTGTTCTTTTTCCAGGGCATGGGTTTCGATGAGGCGTCGGATCGATTCACGGCTATGCGGATCACGGTCGATAATAAGGATGTTTTTCATGTTTCTCCGATTGCGTAACCAAACGCTGTGTTGTCGTTATAAAAAGGTTAAAAAGATACCGCTGCGGCGAAGCCGCATGGAGCGATGGGGGGCTCTAGAAGCTTTCCCAGACATCGTCTTGTAGAACGACGGCAGGTTTGGAAGGAGGAGTGGAACGTTTTGACGGCATATTTGAAGGAGCGAAATGGCTTGAAGCCGGCATCGTTGGCTTGGGTGTGTTAACAGACGACAGAATCTTTGATTTGGCCGCAAAATTTTTATTGGATGCGTCTTCAACCATTGTCAGCGCTTTGCGAATCGTCGAATCGGCGATATTGTCGGCTTCGGAAGCTACTTTCGCGTTTTCTTGCGTCATCTGGTCGAGCTGGGTAACGGCGGTATTGATCTGGCTGATACCCTGCATCTGTTCACGGCTCGCGTTGCTGACGTCCTGGACGAGCATCGTGGTCTGCTCGATCTTTTCGGCGATCACTTCGAACCCTTTGGTAAGCTCGGTGGCGATGTTCATCCCCTCGTCCGATTTGGCGGCGGCCTGTTCGGCGAGGGATTTTATCTCTTTGGCGGCGTCGGCGCTGCGGTTGGCGAGGTTGCGCACTTCCTGGGCGACGACGGCGAACCCTTTGCCCGCTTCGCCTGCGGTGGCCGCTTCGACGGCGGCGTTGAGCGAGAGGATGTTCGTCTGGAACGCAATGTTTTCGATGATGGCGACGGCGTTGTTGATCGAACGGGTCGCCTCCTGGATCTCGGTCATCGCCGATGCGGTGCGGTTGGCGAGCTGGGCGCCGTGTTTGGCACTTTCGTCCGTTTGTGCCGCCATGCGGGCCATATCGTTGGCCTTTTGGGCGTTGTTTTGGACGTTGCTCGTCATCTCTTCCATCGCTGCTGCGGTCTCTTCGAGGCTTGCGGCTTGCTGGTTGCTCGCGGTAGAGAGAGATTCGACCGCCATTTTCAGCGTATTGGCGTCGTTTTGGAGTTCCAAACCGTTGCTCAGGGATGTCCCCAGCATATCGTTGATCGAATTTTGCATGGCGTTTAGTCCGACGATCAGCCGTTCCAGGATCCCCCCTTTTTCATCATCGGGATTGAGATGGGCTGTAGGCGTGTAGTCGTGGCGTGCATAGCTTTCTAAAATCTCGTCGATTTGAAGGAAACGGGCACGGTTTATGCGAATCATATCGTTGAGTGTTTTTATGAACGAATTGAGCTCACCCGTTTCAGGTACCGCTTCGATAAATTCCGAGTACCATCCGTTTTTGACGCGTAACATGATGCGTTGGGCTTCGGCAACGGCGTACATGTCTTTGATGTTGCGATTGATGCACGCTTCGAGGCGGGAGGTAATGAGTTGGCCGACCGGGTGGAGTTTGTTGTCCGAAAACTGTTTATCGGCGTACGGATTGGTATTGCGTTTCCCCTCGATGATGTCGAAGGCGGTATTGAGCATATTTTCGAGCAGCTGGGCGTCTTTTGCGCTGATTCCGAACATTGGAATATCCTTTTTGTTAGTGAAGTGTTTTGTACAGTTCGACGGCCGAAGCGATTTCGTCTTCGGCGGGTTTTTTCCGGCACGACATGTAATAGCGTTTACCCTCGCGCATGACGGGAAAAACCGTTGCGTAGACCCAGTAAAAACCGTTCCCGCCCTTGACCGAATTTTTGACGAACCCGGTCCAGATTTTGCCCGATCTGACCGTATCCCAGAGGTCTTTAAACGCGGCACGGGGCATGTCGGGATGGCGGACGAGGTTGCGGGGTTTTCCTCTTAACTCATCGATTGAATATCCGGCTACTTCGCAAAAATCGTTGTTGGCGAACGTGATGATACCTCTTTCATCGGTTTCGGATACGAGAAACGCTTCGGATGTCAGAACGCGTTCGGAGCCGTTGTAGGTAAAAATCTGTGACATAAGGACAATCATCTCCTGAGTGGGTTGGTCGATTCTTCTGTTGCGGTTTGTCAAAAAAGAATCTTTTGGTACGACGAATTATCCGACATTAGTGTTGCAAGTTTGTGGCAATCGAAAGAGGATGCTGAAAAAGCGGGGATTTTCCCGCTTTTTCGAAGGTGCACGAGGAGTGGTTATCGCCCTAGACGGCTGGAACGTTCTTCTTGCAGCATGGAGGTAAGAATACGGATCACCTCCTGGCTGGCCTCTTCGGCTTTTTTGAAATAAGTTGCAACGTTTTCGGACTCCTGGGTACAGCTGTTGTTTTTAACACATTCGACAGCGGCGATGATATTGTCATGAACCGTTTTATGCGGTGCTTCAAGCCGTACAAAGCTCGGAGTCGTACCGAAGATTTTTTCACCGTTTCCGCCTTTTGCCCATCGGCCGAGACGGCAGTGGTGATGGTCGACGAATTCTTCTTCAAGACGCAGTGTAAATACGCTTTTATAACCTTTGGCTTTAAACAGCAGATGATCGAGTTTGACCAGAACCATGAACACCGAATAAAGAACGTTGGTCGATTCGCTGTCGATCTCTTTTGCCTGTTCGTTTAGCTGATGAAGCGTTTGGCTGAATTCTTCGAGTTTTTGTGCGGACGATGAGGAGATGGTTTCCATGTTGGACGAACGTTCGTAGATCTCCACGGCATTTTGTTTCAGGCTCTGCACGCTGATTTCGACTTCCTGGGTCGCTTTTTGCGTCCGCTCTGCGAGCTTTCGGACTTCATCGGCGACGACCGCGAATCCGCGTCCGTGCTCTCCGGCACGTGCGGCTTCGATCGCGGCGTTGAGAGCCAAGAGATTGGTCTGATCGGATATGTCTTTGATCAGGTTGATAATCTGGCTGATCGCGCTGACGCTTTCGTTTAATTGTGAGACTGACCCGTAGTTATCGGTAATATTGCCCACAAGCTCTTGTTGGACAGCGAGCAGTTCACGGATTTCGGCATTGATTTCAAGAACGTTTTCCCGGTTGCTTTTGTTGAGCCGTTCGATCGATTCGAGTTCGTGAACGTTCTCGGTGAGATCTTTTTGCAAAAGTGCAAGATCGGTCTGACATCCTGATGTAAGCCCTTCGGTCAGCTGGTGAACCAGTCGGCTCATCGCTACGTTGTCGCGCAAGCGGGAAATTTCTTGTTTGAGCTCCTCGTTTTCGCTTTCCAGCCGGCGGTTGTCGTTTTCAAGCCGTGTGATTGCCGCCTGCATCGGAACGGTGTCGACGGCGGTGTCGCGTTTAAAAAACATAAAAAAAAAACTCCTTATTGATGATTTTGTGATCATAAGCAACATTATATAAAATAAAAATTAATTGTTAATTTTATATTTAGCTTATATAAAAGGCGACGCTATCGCCGCCTGCTCGAACGGTGCGATCTCCTCGGTCGTTATTCCCCGTCTGCGGATTTCGCGGTTTCCGAGGGGAGACGGTCCATCAGGGCAAAGAGCTCGGTACTTGCCTCTTCCATATCGCGGAAGTTGGCGATGATCTCGCTTGCGTGGGTCAGGCAGAGCTGCCCGGTGGTGTCTTTGATGAAAGCGAGATTTTTATTGACGCGGTCATGGACGATTTCGTGCGGCCGGGTCATCTGCGCGAAGCTCGTCGTTTTGCCGAAGCGCCGACGCCCCTCTTCGTTATACCATTGGCCGATGCTGCACTGCTGCGTCGTCAGCACCTCAAGACGGGGCTCACAGCGCATGAGGCTGTTGTAGGCGCGCGATTTGTAGATGATGTGGTCGATTTTCGCCAGGACGATGAAGACGCTGTTTTCCATCATGTACGACGAATTGACGATGCTTGTCGACGTCTCGTTGAGCCGGATCAGGGTTTTTTCGAAATCGTGGATGTGCTCGGTCGAGGATTCGACCACCCGGTTCATCTCTTCGGCACTTTTTTCGATGTCGCTCATATCCTGTTTGAGCGAGTTGATCGAGACGGCGATTTCACCCGTGGCTTTGTGCGTCCGCTCGGCCAGTTTGCGCACTTCGTCGGCGACGACCGCGAAACCGCGTCCGTGCTCGCCGGCCCGTGCGGCTTCGATCGCGGCATTGAGCGCGAGGAGGTTGGTCTGCTCGGCGATGTCGGTGATGAGCCGGATGATCGAATTGATCTCCTGCGTGCGCGAAGCCATATGGATGATCGCCTCGTTGTTTTCGTTGACGCTTTGTTTCATCGTTTCGAGTTCACGTACGATCATTTCGATCGTTTGACGGCTGTCGTCGGAGAGGTTGGCGGCCTCTTTCGTCGATCGGGTCACCTCTTTGAGATTGGCGATGTTGTGCTCGAGATTGTGCTGGATGACCGCGAGCGATTCGGTCACTTCGACCGAGAGCTTGCTCAGCTCCGAATTGAGCGCGTCGCGCTGCTTTTTCCCTTCCTGCTCTTCCATTACACGGATCGAATTGCGGACCAGTTCGGTCGCGTCGATGAACTCGCCGTGCATCCCTTGCGAACTCAGCGGTACGCTAAAATCCCCGCGCGTCGCGTTGCCGATGGTGAGATTGATCCGGTGGATAAAAGTCTCTATCTGGCTGATGAGCTGTTCGAGCGAATGCCCCATGAGGCCGAGTTCGGTCCCAGGAGCCGCCTCGATGCGGGTCTGGGCAAAATTACCTTCGGCGACGCGGCGTATGACGAGGGTAAACGATTCGAGTGCCGAAACGATGGAACGCTGGACGAGATTGGCGAACACGAAAATCATCACCGCAACCGCGATCCCCGAGACCATGACCGCCGTTTTGAAAAAGAGGATGTTGTCGTGCATCTCATCGGTAGCGGCGATGAAGCGGTCCCGCTTCATTTTGACCACTTTTTCGAAACTTTCGCGTGAGGCTTCGGCATAGGGAGTCAGCTCTTTTTTGTACTGGCCGTAAATGGGGATCGTGTTGGCCGAAATGAGGGTTTTATCCATTTTGCCGAGGGTCTGCATCAGCGCCATCGTGTTGTCCAGAAACGCGAACGTCGTCCGCTTGGCTTCGGCGATCAGCGATTCGGACTCCGAGTCGGCCAGTTTTTCGAGTTCGGCGAAGTTCTTTTTGATTTTTTCGGATCGCTCCTGGAGTTTCACCATGTTTTTGTCATAGCTGTTGCCGAGCATGATGTCGCGGCTAGTGCGGCTGACGTAATTGAGGTCTTTTTCGATTTCTAGGGTATACAGCGCTCCGGCCGTGGCGTTTTGCTGCAGCTGGGTATAGTCGGATTCGATTTTGCTCAGGGCGAAAAAGACGAATACCGCAGCGAAGACGACCGCCGCCGTGACGCTGAGGACGAGATAGGTCATCCGCTGTCGGATGGAGAGCCGTTCGAACAAAGACGTGTTCATGAGGTTCCCCCTTTCGGTTACATTTTTATTACATTGCAATCAGGGGTATCGTAACGCTTTAATGTTGCAAATGTGTGGCAAAATCGTCCGATCAGTTTTTCCCTTCGCGGGCGTAGCGGGCTTTGAAAGATGGGTATTTTTTGATCGCGACGGTGACGATGCCGTTTTCGTCGGCCTGCGCGATTTCGGCGTAGGCGAGTTCGTAGCGGCGGGAACGGTAATAATCTTGGACCGTTTTAACCAGTTTCGCGAGTGCGGCGTCGTTGTGCTCGGTCCCCAGCAGCGGTTCGATCTCTTTCATCAGACGGTAGGTGGAAATCTTTTCGTTTCCGGTGAAAAAGACGCGGTTGATCAGCCCTTTGTGCAACGGCCGCCGCTCCATTTCACCGATGGAACGCCGGTTGAAATCGGTATATTTTTTGATACTGACGGTCACGGTGCGGTTTTTTTCGTCGATGGAGGCGACCGAAGCGTAGGCGAGGCTGAAATTGTTTTTACGGTAAAACGACTCGACGTCTCCTGCGATCCGCTCAGCGGTGGAAGCGTCAAGCGTTTTGCCCAGATAGGGCTGAACCAGCGCATTGAGTTTCTTGGTCGGGATTTTTTCGTTACCTTCGAAAACGATTTTGTCGATGGGGGTCGAAGCCCAAAGGGAGAGGGATAAGAGTGCGAGTGAAAGCAAGACGTTAACGCGCATGCATGCTCCTTGAAGTAAATTGGGGAATTGTATGACGTTAGTGTGGCAAGTGTGTTGCAAATGCGCAGGCGCGCGGGGAGGCGGGTTAGAGATTCCCGCCGCAGTTGAGGGATTTGATGGCATCGAGTCCGCTGAAAACGCCGCGCGTCGCCTCTTCAAGATCGCGCGTGATCCGCTCGAGAGTCTGGGAAGAGGCACGGGATAGATCGGCTTCGATGTAGGACTGCACCCCGCTGTGTACTTTTTCATGGGCGCTGAGCAGCGCATTCCACGCTTCGCCCTGGGCAAACGGCGCCGAAGCGTGTTCATCGATCCATTTGCCAAGATTGCACTCGTGGTGGTTGCTCACCCGCCAGACGCTGTGTTCGCTTTTGAGTTTTTTGTAGTTGTTCTCTTTGAAATTGATGTGGTCCATTTTGAGTTTTGTCGTGTCGAACATTATTTGTACGTCACAAATTTGTCGTTCGACGCTTTGGTCGTATTTGACACGAGAGAGCATATGGCCAAAGTGTTCCGTTTTATCGAGGATTTCGTTGGCTATCTGGGCGACGTTGTTGGCGGTTTTGGCGTTTTGCTGCGTCATCTGGTCTAGCTGGCTGACGGCATCGTTGATCTGGTTGATACCCGCCATCTGTTCACGGCTTGCGTTCACTACGTCGCGCACCATCGCGTCGGTTTCGGTGATCTTGCGGGCGATCGTCGAGAAACTTTCCATCATGTTCTGGGAGGTTTCCAGACCCCCTTGCGATTTTTCGCGCGCGCTGCGGGCGAGCTGCTGGATCTGCGCTGCGGCGTCGGCGCTGCGGTTGGCGAGGTTGCGCACTTCCTGGGCGACGACGGCGAACCCTTTGCCCGCTTCCCCGGCGGTGGCCGCTTCGACGGCGGCGTTTAGCGAGAGGATGTTGGTCTGGAACGCGATGTTGTCGATGATGTCGACCGCCTGGTTGATCGCTTCGGTCGCGCGGACGATTTCATGCATCGCTTCGAGGCTTTCACCCGCTACGGTGTTACCCCGCTCGGCGGCATGCATCGCTTCCTGGGCCGTACGGGCCATCGTTTCGGCTTTCGAGGTATTGGATGCGACGTTCGAGGTGAGCTCTTCGATAGCCGCAGCGGTCTCTTCGAGGCTCGAAGCCTGCTGGTTGGCGCTCGCACTCAGTTCGTCGCCCGAAGAGGCGAGATGATGGGCGTCGCGGGTAAATTCGTGCGAAAATTTTGCAATCAGGGCAAAAATTTCGCTGTTGGAGACTGTCATCGCTCGAAGTGCCTGGTCTATTGACGCAAACGACCCTTTCGCGTCGCGCGATTCTCCCGATTGGCTGTAGTCGCCCTGGGCAAAACCGATGAATGTTGTTATCAGTTTTCCGAAGGTGAGCTCGATTTCGTCAAGGAACGTATTGAGCGTGCGGGAGAGCTGCTGGAGATTGGGATCGCTGTACCGGGTGGCGATACGGTGGTGGAGAAATCCTTTGCTGGCGTTTGAACAGATGGTTTCGAAATCGAGGATCGCCTGCTGCTGTTCGTTGAACTTCGCTTCCGCTTCTTTGATATTGCGGTTGATCATGGCTCCCATTTTCCCGAATTCGTCGCTTCCCAGATCAGGCAGGGGCTGGGCGTGTTTCTCTTCTCCCCCCAGAAAACGGAAAAATCCGAGCAGGCCGTTCTGCGCCAGCGAGAGGGATTCCTTGATCTGCGAGGCGATCATGAGCATGATAACGATCATCGCGGCGATGCCGATCGCTCCGCCGATGCCCGCGACGATTCCCCACATGAGAATATCGTTTTTAAAGGTCTCTTTCATTCGTGCGGCTTCGTCCATTTTAGACGCTACGAGGCTCTTCATCGATTCGCGCGACGCTTTGGCCAGCGGTGAAAAATTGGCATGATAAAAACGGTAGGTGGCTCCCAGATCGTGCGGTCCGTTTCGGAGGGTACGCATCAGATCGCGCGACGACGTGATAAACACCATCGCGTCGTTTTTGGCTTTTTTGCACACGCGTCGTTGCGCCGCGTCGCTGGTCGTCTGCTCCATCCGTGTAAAGAGGGTCTCGATCTTCGCGTACGTGTCGTCGAGTTTGTTCAGGTTTTCGTTCAGATCGCCGCCGAGCATGATCTCACGGGTGATACGGCTGAAATAGTTCAGCTCTTTTTCGGTCTCCAGTACGGCTTTGACCCCTTCGAAGCTTCGCTGATCGAAGCTTTCGAACTCTTTGTTGAGCGAATTGGTCGCCAGCAGGAAAATCAGTGTTTCGAAAATCACGACCGCAGAGGCGAGCACCATGATGAAGCCGAGTTTTTTCGAGACCGGTATACCGGTAAGCCATTGTTTCATTGCCGAATCCTTGTGTTAGAATAATTCGATATCGTTCTCCGACGATACCGCGTGCTGATTGCTCAAAAGTCCTTCCAGGCTGAGGGCATCGCTGATGAGCGAATTGTCCAGATAGTGGATGTCCTCGGCACGTCGGTAGTGCAGTACCTCTTTACGCCATCGTTCGAGGTTGTCAAAGAGCGAGGAGAGCATCGGCATGATCGCGGGGAGTTTCCCCGGATCGTCGACCGATTCGAAGGTTCTGGCCAGTTGCTGTATCCCGTACGAGAGGGCTCCGAACTGGGGGATCAGCTCGATTTCCCGCGCGTAATCGCGCAGGATGTCCGTGAGGCTTGAAAGCGTCTCCTGGGTCGCGTTGCGCTCGGCATTGGTAAGCAGGAGATGGAAGCTGTCCTCGAGCAGTTCGAGCTCTTCATCGGTTTTATCCAGTTCGAGCGGGTAAGCGCCGTGGAACTCTTCGGCACTCATTTTTTCATTGCGCGTGTAGAGCATCACCTTTTCGCTTTCGTTGAGCTCACGCCCGGCGGCGTGATCGTTGTAGAGCTCGCACGTCTGCGGGGGAACGAAGGTCTGGGCACTTTCGGCGCGGGGCTCCCTGGCGGCATTACGTTTGTCGCGCTTGTATTCGTCGAGCGCGCAGCTGAGTTCCAGATTCGCTTCGCGCAGTTCGCGGTTCGATTCTTCGAGCATCGTGCTGAAATAATCGAGCATCTTCTGATCGTACACCGCCTGGCACGTTTTTTCGAGCTGCATGAGCACTTCGTTCATTTTGAGCGGCTTGACGATGAAAGCGTCGATCCCGATATTGATCAGCTGCAGCAGCCGTTCGCTCTCCGAATTGCCCGAAACGACGACGATCCGCTGCTGCGGATTGAGCTCGCGGATGTTTGCGGCCAGCTCGGTGCCGCTCATGACGGGCATGGCGAGGTCGGTCACGACAAGATCGTAGGGTGCGGACTGATAGAGCATGATCGCTTCGACCCCGTCGGATGCAATGTCGATGGTTTTGAAAAAACGCTGTAGAAAAGATTGCAGTTGTTTTTGGAGGAGAGGATCGTCCTCTACGAGCAGCAGTCGCATCTCAAATCCGATCTCTTTGAGATGTTTGGCTACAAAGCTGTAATCCATTCGGCCATTCCTTGATAATTGAAAATAATACGGATCATGGAAGGCATTGTGCCACTATAGTGTCGCAACTGTGTTGCAATTTCGGCCTCTTCGGACGTTGATTTTTTCATTTTTTTGATTCATAATGCGGCGAGTAAAAAAGGGGGGAACGATGACGGAGCGTTTTGACCGTGCGGCGGAAAATTGGGACAAAGGGGACATGCGGCGATTCATCGCCGAGTCGGTTTTTCAGACGATCGCAAGCCGCATCGCCCTGCTGGGGCACATGGATATTCTCGATTTCGGATGCGGCACGGGACTGCTGGGATTCCGCATCGCCCCGCAGGTGCGTTCGGTAACGGGAGTCGATCTTTCCGAAAAGATGCTCGAGCAGGCCGCCGCGAAAAATACGCCGCACTTGCGGATGGAAGTGGTGCGGGCTGACCTGATAAACGAGCCGCTGGAGCGGATGTTCGATGGAATCGTCAGCTCGATGGCGATGCACCACGTCGACGATACCGGGGCGCTGTTCCGGGCGTTTCGGAAGCATCTCAAACGTGACGGTTTTGTCGCGGTCGCCGACCTCGATGCCGAAGACGGAACCTTTCACTCCCACGGAAACGAAGGGGTGCACCATCTGGGATTCGATCGGGAAAAACTCCGCGAAACGATCGAAGAAACGGGGTTTTCGAACGTACGGTTCCATACTGCCTGCACGGTCGAAAAAGAGGGCAAAAAATACCCCGTTTTTCTGGTTACCGCGACGAAACTCTGATCGTCAGGAAAAATGTCCGAGCAGCTCTTGCGGGCCGGATTTGCGCAGATCGGCGCTCACGGATTTGGCAATCGCCTGCCGTGCCGTTTCGGAAAGCGCCGCGAGGAGTTCGTTGTGGTGACGTGCGGGAAAAGCGAGGTAACACGATTCCGGCTGCGCATCGGCGAGAATCTTCGAGATGTCTCCGGCCACCATGCGTACGAGTTCCTGTTGAGCGTGATGCTCCAAAGAGTGATTTTCACCGCTGGAGTGGTGAAAGTTTCCGCGGTCGTCACTGAGCATATCCCCCGTTGTTTTGCGTCCTTCGATGTAATCGATATCCTCCAGCGCCTCCACATGGTAACGCCCCGTTTCTGAAATATAATCCACTCTGTAGCTTTTGAGACCGCCCATATCGGCGGCGATGATCCGTTTTCCTGCGTGTTCCATCTATTCCCTCCTGCGATACAAAAATTATCGAAACGAATAAATAGTACTCCCGTATACTTAAAGAAACGTTGAGATCGTACGGAATTTGCATACGGTAAAGACTTCATGCGAGGAGCCTCACATGGTCAGCCGTGCCAAGATCAAAGAACTGCTCAACGAGAGCGCCTGTTCACACAGCAAGAACAAAAAACCCGGCGAGGGGTGCGACAAGCCCAAGCCGGGGCTGGCCGCCGGGGGATGCGCGTTCGACGGTGCGCAGATATCGCTCTTTCCCTACGCCGACGCCGTCCATCTCGTTCACGGCCCCCAGACATGCCTGGGGGCCTCATGGGAGACACGCGAGACAAAAACGTCGTACAACGGGCGCGACCATACCCAGATGGGATTTACGACGGGGATTTCGACGAACGACGTCATTTTCGGCGGCGACAAAAGGCTCGCAGATTCGATCGATTATATTGCAGAACACTATCGCCCCGAAGCGATTTTCGTCTATTCGACCTGCGTTACGGCACTGGTGGGAGACGACATCGACGCCACCTGCCGCGCAGGGAGTGAACGCCACGCCATCCCGGTCGTTCCCGTCCATGCCCCCGGATTCGTCGGGAGCAAAAACCTCGGGTCGCGTCTGGCGGGCGAAGCGGTACTCGAACACCTCATCGGGACCAAGGAACCCGAACATACCACCCCATACGACATCAACCTTATCGGTGATTACAACGTTACGGGGGATATGTGGCAGTACCTCCCGCTGTTCGAAAAGATCGGCATACGGGTTTTGAGTTCGCTCAGCGGCGACGGTCGGGTAGGGGATATCCGCATGGCGCACCGTGCACGGCTCAACGTCATTGTCTGCGCCAAATCGCTCATTACCCTGACGCGCAAGATGCAGGAGCGCTACGGCATTCCCTGGATCTCGGTCTCGTTTTACGGCAAACGCGACACAACCGCCGCGATTCGCGAGATTGTCGCGGCACTGGGAGATCCCGGACTCGTCGCGCGCGCCGAAACGGTGATTGCCGAAGCCGAGGCGGAGCTGGAAGAAAAACTCGCCCCCTACAAGGCGCTGTTCGCGGGGAAAAAAGCGGTGCTCAACACGGGGGGAAACAAAGCGTGGTCGATCGCTTCGGGGCTACAGGACCTTGGGATCGAAGTGGTAGCGACAAGCGTCGCCAAATCGACGCAGGACGACATCGACAAGGCGCGCGAGTACCTCGGACCCGACGGCATTTTGATGACCAAACCTGCCGCCGAGCAGGCCGGGGTGATCGATAGGAGCGGGGCGCATATCCTCCTCGCCGGAGGGCGCAGCCTCTATACGGCGATCAAGAAAAAGATCAGTTTTATCGACGTAAACCAGGAGAAAAAGACGAGTTACGGAGGATACGAAGGGTTGCTTAACCTCGCCGAAGAACTCAAACACGCGTTGCGCAACCCCGTCTTTGCCAACGTTGCACGCCCAGCCCCGTGGGAGGCGGATTAGGAGAAGTTTTCGCCCAGCTTCTCACGCAGCCCTCCCAGCGCCGTATCGATGCTGAAATCGGCTCCGTAGACGTTGTGAACCGAATAACTGGGATAAGGCTGCGCCCCGCAGAACTGAAACGCCTTGTGCAGCGCGACGTTCGCCTGATCGAGGCTGAGCCCCTCGAAAAAACCGTCCGGATTGCCAAACTCGCTCGGGGGACAGTTGTAGGTAAAGCTGAGCATGTAGCGCTTGTTTTTCATCAGCCCGCCGCTTCCGTACTTTCCGCCTTCGGCGCGTCCGTCGTTGACGAACGTCACGGTGCCGTTGCCGCCCGAGAGGATCTCGTCCAGGTATTTTTTCCCCAGCCAGGGCAGCCCCATCCAGTAAACGGGAGACTGGACGAAAAACAGGTCGGCCCATGCGAATTTTTCCAGTTCTTCGGCGACGTCGTAGCCGTTTTCGATCACCGTCTCTTTGACGTCATAACCGTTTGCGGTAAAAAATGCTTTGGCTTCGGTAACAAGATCGCGGGTCAGGTTGCCGTTGGCGAACCCTTCGTATTTTTGGTGGAGGTTGAGGAGGAGGATGTGTTTCATGGGTTACTCCGTATTATTTGAGATAATCATATCATTTTTGATGTGATTAGAATTAATCGTATCAATATCTGATACGATTATATGGCTTAAACGAATCAAACAACTTTTGAAATCAGAAATATATAGATGGAATGAATGGAAAATAAGGACTGGGAATATCGAAAAGTTTTAGTCATGTCTGATGTTCCGATAAAAGGCACATATAGATTTAATGACTTGTTTCAAATTTTGCCTGCTGAAGAAAAAGCACCTAAACCGCCATATGTTTTGGCACATCATCCTTGTATAATTGAATTTCGATTTAAAATTGATAAAACACCAAGACAAAGATTTGATGGGTATAAATCAGAACAATGGATAGTCAACAATGATGACGCACGAAAAGTTTTAAAAGAAATTTTACTTCTCATGAATCTTTTTTCTTTTCATCAAATATTTGACTATTTTCCTTCTCAAAGTTGGTTTATACCTATGGGGAATGATAAAATAGAAGATGCACAATGGGGTCAAAATGGGTATTGGTATGATGGATTTGAGTCAAAAATAACTACATTTTCAGACGGAGATTATGATCCAATAGAATTAATTGATACAAATAAATATCTTACTCAGTACGGAAGAGTTATAGGACAGGGGTTTGACTTACCTGACCGAATAGATATGTTTCTGAAACAATATTTTGAATTGACGGATAGTAAAAGGCAATCATTTCTTTCAGCATGCTCGTTATTCAATCAGGGAAGAAAACTGTGGTCGGAACATCCAAGTTTATCTTTTACGGCACTGGTTTCTTCGTTGGAAACATTGATAGAAATTGATTTCAAGAAAAAAAAAGTGGAAAGCTGTAAAGACTGTGGACAGAAAAAATACTCATTGACTGAAAAGTTTAGAGATTTTTTCGGAAAATATGGATCACCATCTCCTGAGTTCAGAGAATACGCAACAAGAATATATAAACAGAGATCGAAAATACTTCATACAGGCAAATTATTTCTTGGTGAAGTGGAACCTATAAGATTTGGTAGTTGGGCAAATATTGATGATGATCAATTTCGAAGAAATGTAGTTACCACTTGTAGAATTTGTATGATAAATTGGCTTCTGAAACAAAACAATACTAAATAGGTACTTCTCGCACAAAACTTGCATTTTCCATGATAACAAGGAGTTGTCATGGAACCCAGCCGCACCGTTTTTACATCCCACAAACCGCTTCAAGTCAACCCGATCAAACACTCCCAGCCGATGGGGGCGACCCTCGCGTTTTTAGGGGTCAAAGACTGTATGCCCCTCATGCACGCCGCGCAGGGGTGCGCTTCGTACACCAAGGTCTTTTTCACCCGCCATTTTAACGAACCGATCGCCGTGCGCAACACCTCGGTGAGCGACATCACGGCCGTCCTGGATGGAGGGGATTACTCGATCCTGATGGCGATCGAAAACATCACGGAAAAGGAGAAAAATCTCCGCCCCAGCATGATCGGGCTTCACACGACGGGATTGACGGAGACCAAGGGGGACGACGTACGCGGTGTGGGAATACACGTCGAGATTCCTTACGTCTACGTCAACACCCCCGATTACGAAGGGGGGATGGAGAGCGGATGGGCGCTCACCGTCACGGCGATGATCGAACAGCTGACCGAACCTTCGGCAAGCATCAAGCCCAACAGGCTCGTCCTCCTCCCTCACGTGAGTCTCCAGCCGATCGAGGTCGAAAAGCTTAAATGCCTCTGCGGGGATTTCGGATTCGAAACGTACGCGCTCCCCGATCTGTCGACGTCGCTGGACGGGTACTGGGAAGAGGGACAGGGGAAACTCGCCAACGGCGGGATCAGTGTCGATGAGGTGCGCGACCTCGCCAGCGCGTCGGTCGTGGTTTCGATCGGTGCATCGATGCAAAAGGCCGCATCGGCGCTGCTGGTCAAAAATCCTTCCATCCTGCATCTGCATTTCGATCACGTCATGGGACTGGAAGGGTGCGACAATTTTGTCGGGGCACTTATGAAACTGCGACACTCCGAGCCCAAGCCGCTCGTCAAACGGTGGCGTTCGCGTCTGCAGGATGCGATGCTCGACACCCATTTCCTGATTGGAACTTCCCATTTTGTCGTGACGGGAGAACCGGACATGCTCAGCGGCATCTGCGCCCTGCTGCACAGCGTCGGCGGGACGGTCGATCTGGCCGTCTCCACGGTCCCAAGCCCGGTTCTGGAAGGGGTAAAAGCCGAACGGGTGATCGTCGGTGACCTCGAAGACGCGGAACCCTATTTTGAAAACGCCGACCTTGTGATCAGCAACTTCCATGCAGAACGGATCTTGCACAGTTATCCGCATACGGCACTGGTCATCCGGGGATTTCCGAATTACGAGGAGCTGGGGAACCCCCTCAAAAACGACCAGTTATACGAGGGGAGCACCTACTTCCTGTTCGAAGTGGCCAATGCATTGCGAAAAGTAAAACATCACGGATAGAGAGGACACTATGAATACGAAAATCACGGTTGAAGGGGAAGGGATGGTACCGAACGCGATGAAAGTCGCCTTCGCGACCAAGGACATGGAAGAGATCAACGCCCATTTCGGCGGGGCGCGGGAGTTCGTCGTCTACAACGTCTCCAAAGAGGGATTTTCGCTCTGCGAGGTGATCAAAACCGACACTACGGGGATAGAGGATGACGACAAAACCGATTTCCGGGTCCGCGCGCTGGCGGGTGTCAACATCATGTATTGCGAGAGCATCGGCGGTACGGCAGCGGCCAAGGTGATCCGCGCGGGGATTCATCCGATGAAAGTGAACGAACCCACCCTGATCGAAGAGATCCTCAAATCACTCGTGGCGATGATCAACTCCAATCCGCCGCCGTGGATTAAACGGATCATCCACATGCAGACCGAACGCGACGTCCGCCAGGACCGCTGGGCGGAGGGGGAATAACATGGAAACAGCCACGACTTTGAGCGATTTCGGGATCGAAATCGTCCGCCAGCTGCGGGCAATGGATCAGTTCGGAAACTGGGCAAAAATCGGCGACGAGGAACTCCTCATTAAAAAATACGTCAAGACCAAAGAGGAGCTCAAACAGATCCCCCTCATCGCCGACATCGACGAGATGATGATCAACGACATCAAGATGATCTACAAGGCGGTCGCGTTGTCATTCGAGCGCAAAACGGGGGTCGTATGCAACGTCATCATGGAGATGAGCCACGAGGGGTTCGGACGGTGTGCCGTCATCGCCGATCGGATCTGTATCGTCAACAAGTATTTCAAGGATGCACACCGTTTCAGCTACCGCACCCTGGATGCGCTCTTCGAGGACGGCGACAAAATGCTTGACAGCGCGATAACGATCTACGAGCAGTACAAACCGTGCATTAACCAAGGATAAAGGAGACAACGATGGCAAAAGTAGGTATTTTTTTCGGAAGCAGTACCGGGGCGACCCGCGAAGCGGCTGAACAACTCGCAGGAGAGTTCAATGGTTCCGAGCTCATCGACATGGAAGAGGACTTTGAGGGGATCGACCAGTTCGACGAATTCGACGTCCTCCTGATCGGTTCGTCGACATGGGGGCAGGGGGACCCGCAGCGCGATTGGGTCGACCCCCTCTACGAGCTCTCCAACGACCGCCCCGATCTGGGCGGCAAAAAAGTGGCCTTCTTCGGTGCGGGGGACCAAAAGACCCACGGCGAACACTTTGTCAGCGCTCTGGGGAAATTGCACGAGCTCTTCACCTCGCTGGGGGCAGAGGCCTACGGCTTTACGACTACCGAGGGGTTCGAATACGATTTTTCACTTGCCGAAAAGGACGGGCAATTCTGCGGGCTGGCGTTTGACAACGTCAACCAGGAGGAACTGACCGAATCGCGCGTCAGCGCATGGGCGTCCCAGCTCAAAAACGAGATGGGGCTCTAAAAGGAGGAAACGATGGGTACGCTGGCCGAATTTGAAAAAATCACCGATGCCGAAGAGTTCTTCGAATTCTTTGATATTAACTACGATGAACGTCTGGTTCAGGTAAAACGGTTCCATATCATGAAAAAGTTCGGGGAGTTGGTGGAGAAGGCCAAAGGCCACGACATGGGAAGCGACGCGAAACTGCTCGAATACTACAAATTCGCCCTCCTCAGCGTCTATAAAAACTTTGAAAACGGTTACAGTCCCTCGGCGGCGGACGTGTGGTCGATGTTCGACAAACCCAGCGCCTGCGGAACCTGTTCGACCGCCGGAAGCTGCAACGACATTACGGAGGTGAGCAATGGAGCCCATGCCTGCACCGGTAACCACAACAGCGTCAACTTCTGAAGAGATGCCGATCAGTGAGGAAGCCCGCCGGACCAACCTCTACAAAATGTCGGCCAAAGACGAAATCCTCCCCGTATTCCGTATCGGACAGCGGGTCAGGCTGATCAAGGCGATCCGCAACGACGGGACCTATCCTTATGCCGCCCCGGGAGATTTTCTCGTCGATGCGGGAGCGGAGGGGTACGTCCGAAAAATCGGCGATTTTTTGCAGACGATCCGGATTTACGAAGTGAATTTTTTCGAAGAGGGGGTTATCTTCGGATGCCGTGAAGCCGAGCTCGAAGCGGCGGAAGAGGAAGACGGCTACGACGAAGTCGCCGAAGAACTGCGGTGGCTTAAAGAACACCGTGCCCGAAAAGCAGCCGAAAAAACGGCGCAATCTCAGGAAAAGGGGGAGTAGCATCGCACTTTTTTTGGGATTAGGAGAGTTCGGAAATCGGTTCCGGACAGTGTGCCCGCAAGGGTTAATCCTAAACGACCCGTTCGTTTAGTGCATCATCATAATAAAAAGGAGTTGGGATGACAACACGTGTAGAAATTATGAATGACTTTCTGGCGATCAACGTCCGCCCGGGCAAGACGATCCAGGATATCGTCGAAGCTTCGGGAAGCGCTTTGCCTTTCGGATGTCGTGACGGCGAATGCGGTACCTGTGTCGTATCGGTCGAGTCGGGGATGGAGTATATGAGCGAAATCAACGACAAAGAGAAAGCGGTACTGAAAACGCTGAACGAAAGCAATCCCAAAGCGCGTCTCGCCTGCCAGATGAAAGTCGTCGCACCGAACGGACTGGTTCGCCTCAAATACTGATGCGCCCGGCGTATCCGACGTCGCGGACGGTGTTGCATCCGTCCCGGCGAAATTGATTATTTTTTAATCAGTTATCCCCGAATTCCCATCGAATCTCCCCCTATAATGAACGAGAACGAAATATGCAACGCATAGAGCGATCAAACGATTCGTATCAGGTGAAGACGATGCAGACAACTCTCTCTTTCAAACAGAAACAACTTCCCAGACTTTCGATGCAGACGTGGCTACCTTTGCTCCAATGCTCTTTGAACGACCTCGAAAAGCATTTGCAGGTGATTACCAATGAAAACCCCTGCCTCGAAGTCAAATCGGGCTTTGAACAGTCCAATGCCTCTTCGGGAGGTTCATCGGCCTACGGGGCGTTTCAAAACTACGTTTCCAACGCCTCGTCCGACCAGATCGAATGGCTCAGCATCGCTTCATCCTCCCTGTACGAAAAGCTCGACGAACAGATCGTCGCCCCGCTGTTTCCGACGCCGATTTCACAGAAAATCGCCCGCCAGATCGTTTATTACATCAATGAGGAAGGGTATTTCGAAGGGAGCGTCGAAGAGGTCGCCCGCCAGTGCGATACCGACCCCCAGAGCGTCGAGCGGGTGCGACAGCGTTTCGCCCATCTCGAACCTTCCGGCGTGGGCGCGCGCGATTACAAAGAATCGTTTTTGTTCCAGCTCGCGGATTACGATCTTGACGATGAACTGAGTATTTTGCTCAGTGCGATGATTTTGCAGTTCGATAAAATGGAGAAATTCATCAAGCATCCCCGTCTTTCCGATGCCAAACACGTTTTGCAGCATCTGAAAAACCCTCCGGCACTTGAATACATGGAACCCGAGGCGCAGATTACCCCGGACCTGTTCGTCGAGTTTTCAGGCTCCGAACTCAACATCCGGATCAATCATGCCTTCTACCCCGATTTGCAGGTCCATCAGATCGACAAATACGACCATTTCGCCAAACAGAAATTCAAAGAGGCGCGCGAACTCGTCAAGCTCCTTGACCTGCGCAAAGCGACGCTGTACAACGTCGCGCTGGTTCTGCTCGAAAAACAGTACGCTTTTTTCATGGGGGGCGAGCTCAAACCTCTGCGCCTTCAGGACGTCGCCGACGAACTGGGCTTCAACGAATCGACCATTTCCCGTGCCATCGCGGACAAATACATCCAGACCGAGCGTGGGCTTTATGCGTTCAAGGACTTTTTCTCGAACTCCATCGGAGAGGTTTCGACGTCCGAGATCAAACACTTTTTGCAGCGCCTGGTGCAGAGCGAAAACAAAGATGACCCCTACAGCGACAAAACGCTGCACGAAATGATCGAAGAACGTTTCCGCGTCAAAATGGTCCGCCGCGTCATCGCGAAATACCGACAGGAACTCGATATCCCCTCCTACAAAGAGCGGCAGTTTTTGTACAGGCTGGAGCTCCTTTAGCTCCTTGGCCCCTTCCTTTTCCCCGCCTTAACGTAATTTATAGCTTCTTTCTTTTATAATGGGCCAATTTTTTTCCGTTATATTCCCGGAACTAGAATCGTCCGCCTCTTTCGCGCGGCAAGCTTTAGTACCATAGCGGTAAGCGTAATAAATCAAACAGTATAAAGGAGACGACATGCAAATCAGCGGTGCGCAGATGGTTATCGAAGCACTTATCGCCGAGGGCGTCGACGTGGTGTTCGGATACCCCGGCGGAGCGATCATGAACGTCTATGATGAGATCTACAAACAACGCTCTTTTCAGCACATTCTGACCCGCCACGAACAGGCGGCGGTCCACGCGGCGGAGGGGTATGCCAAAGCGACCGGCAAAGTAGGGGTCGCGATGATCACCTCGGGTCCGGGATTCACCAACGGCGTAACGGGACTGGCGGATGCCTACATGGATTCCATTCCCCTTGTCGTCATCAGCGGGCAGGTTCCCATGTCGCTCATCGGAACCGACGCGTTCCAGGAGATCGACGCGGTCGGGATAAGCCGCCCGTGTACGAAGCACAACTACCTCGTGACCGACGCGGCCGACCTGCCGCGTATCCTCAAGGAGGCCTTCTACATCGCCCGCACGGGCCGTCCCGGTCCGGTTCACGTCGACATCCCCAAAGACGTGACGGCGCAGATCGCGACGTTTGATTATTCCAAAGAGGTCGAACTCGAAACCTACAAACCGACGACCAAAGGAAACGCCCGCCAGATCAAAAAAGCGATCGAGGCGATCGCCGCGGCCAAACGGCCGCTCCTTTACCTCGGCGGGGGCGTCGTCAGTTCGGGTGCCGCCGATCTGGTCCGCGAGTTTGCGCGGATGACGCAGATCCCCGCGGTCGAGACGTTTATGGCGCGCGGGACGCTCTGCTTTGACGATCCGCTGCTTATCTCGATGCTCGGGATGCACGGTTCGTACGCGGCGAACATGGCGATGTCCGAGACCGATCTCGTCATCGGCCTGGGCGCGCGCTTCGACGACCGCGTCACGGGAAAACTCTCGGAGTTCGCCAAAAACGCCCAGATTATCCACGTCGACATCGATCCCGCATCGGTTTCGAAACTGGTGCATGCCCACTTCCCGATCGTCGGCGACGTCAAAAACGTCCTTGAACAGATGATGCCGCTGGCGCGTGAGCAGGTCGATCCGGCACGTTATGCGTCGTGGCACAATACGATTGCCAATTTCAACAAGCTCCACCCCCTCTCGTACAAAGAAGAGGGAGACCGTCTCAAACCCCAGTGGGTCATCGAGCGGATCGGCCAGCTGCTGGGCGAAAACGCCAACATCTCCACCGACGTCGGACAGCACCAGATGTGGACGGCGCAGTTTTATCCGTTCAGTCGCCCCCGCCAGTGGATCAGTTCGGGCGGTCTTGGGACGATGGGATTCGGTTTCCCCGCTGCTCTTGGGGTCAAGCGCGCCGATCCCGAACGGGTTAGTATTAACATCACCGGGGACGGTTCGATCCTGATGAATATCCAGGAACTGATGACGGCGGTCGAGTACAAGCTCCCCGTCATCAACGTCATCCTCAACAACAACTTTTTGGGGATGGTACGCCAGTGGCAAACCCTCTTTTACGACAAGCGCCACTCGCAGACCGATCTCTCGATGCAACCTGATTTCGTCAAGCTCGCCGAAGCCTTCGGCGGGGTAGGGTACCGCGTCAACACCAAAGAGGAGTTTGACGCCGCCCTCAAAGACGCGATCGACAAAAATGTCGTGGCGATCATTGACGTCGTCGTCAACCGTTTCGAAAACGTTCTGCCGATGGTTCCCGCGGGCGGATCGCTCTTTAACATGATGCTCGAATACAAGGAGAAATAATGGAAAACGCACGCAGAGTTATTTCCGTTATCGTACTGAACGAGGCGAGCGTCCTCTCACGCATCGTCGGATTGTTTTCAGGGCGCGGCTACAACATCGAGTCGCTCACCGTGGCACCGATCCCCGATTCGAAATATTCGCGGATTACGATTGTCACTGCCGGTTCGGTACGGGTGATCGAGCAGATTACCAAACAGCTGCACAAACTGATTCCCGTTTTGAAAGTCTACGAGCATGCCGATCTTGTCGAAAAAGAGATGGCGATGGTCAAGATCCCCCTGAACGAATCGCTCAGCGATATCGAAGCGCTGGCCCACGCCTACAACGGCCGCATCGTCAACGTCGGCAGCGATACCCTGATCGCGATGGTAGCCGATGAGCCCTCACGCGTCGGCCATTTCCTCGAAGCGATCAAGCGTTTTCACCCAAAAGAGATCGTCCGTAGCGGCTCTGTCGCCCTGGAGAGATAAGATGACACTCTCCGAAATCGCATCGATCGTCGGATGCAGCGTCGAAAACGGTAACATCGAAATCGCGTCGATGAATACGCTGCAGAATGCCCAGAAGGGAGAAATATCGTTTCTCTCCGACGGAAAATACGAAAAAGAGCTGACCGATACCAAAGCCTCGGCCGTCATCCTCCCCGCCGCTAAAGCCGCGCTTCTGCCGGAGGGGGTGATTGCGCTTCCCAGCGACGAACCCTACATGGCGGTAGCGAAGCTTTCGAAATATTTCGCCAAGCCGATCCAAAGCAGCGACCAAGCGCCTCTCATCGGCGAAGGGACGGTCGTATACCCGACCGCACACATCGAAAACGGCGCCCTGATCGGAAAAAACTGCACGATCATGAGCGGGGTTTATGTCGGGGCCGAGGCACGCATCGGCGATAACGTTGTTCTCTATCCCAACGTTTGCGTCTACCGCGACTGCGTCGTCGGCAACGGCGTGAGCATCCATGCCGGAACGGTGATCGGAAGCGACGGTTTCGGATACGCCCACACCAAAACGGGCGAACACGTCAAACTCTATCAGAACGGAAACGTCGTAATCGAAGACGACGTCGAGATCGGGGCCAACTGTACCGTCGATTGCGCGGTATTCGGTTCGACGCTGATTAAACGGGGCTCGAAAATCGACAATCTGGTCCAGATCGGCCACAACTGCGTGGTCGGCGAATATTCGATCCTCGTTTCGCAGGTGGGGCTTGCGGGATCGACCACGTTGGGGCGCAACGTCGTGATGGGTGGCCAGAGCGCGACGGCCGGACACCTGAGCATTGCCCCCTTTACAACCCTGGCTGCCCGTGCCGGAGTAACAAAAAATGTTGCAAAAAGTGGCGTTTACAGCGGCTTTCCGCTCATGGAGCATAAATTGTGGCTGAAACTGCAGGCAAAATTGGCTAAAATGATCGAATCCTAAAGTCGGAGGAATCGCGGATGAAGAGATGGATGGCAGGGATTGTGATGAGTGCGGCATTGCTCAATGCCGCCGACGCCCCGGGTGAATTCCGGATGCCCGACATCGTTCTCGATGCGATCAAACACTGCGAATGCCTTCAGGAAAACGGGGCGTGCAATCCGCACGTCATCCGGATCAACGCGATCGAAGACGCCCAGCGTGCGGCAGCAGCGGGATTCGCCGTCAACGGCCATCTGATCCGCTGCGGTTCGACGCAGGAGTGCGCGATGCAGGCTCAGGCGCTGATTGAGGGAGGAATCACGAACCTCGACCTCGGGCCTTACCAGATCAATTACAAATACCATCCCAACCCTTTCGTCCACGAATATTTCGACGAGCCGACGGCCCGTGAAAAGGCTAACGGCATCCTGACGCGACTGGTCAAAAGTTTCGGCTATTCTTGGGAAACGCTCGGCCGCTACCACCACGCCCCCACCGATCCGGCGCGCAATGCCCGCTACTACCGCAAAATGTACGCCTATATCTACGGCAACGGCTTCAAAGGCGAAGGGACCGATTGAATTTAAGGTTGCTTTAGCCAAAATCGGCTAAACTCTTTCCCATATCATTATCGATTAGGAGATTGTATGAGCTCAGGTGCAACGATTATCAGTGAAATTCCTCTCGACGGTACGAAAAAAGGGGTCATCAGTATCAGTAAAATCGATGAACCTTACGGTGAGGGGAGCGACAGCGTCGCAAGTATCGGAGTATCGCTCTCGGGTGATGCCAAAAACCCCGAATGGAAAGTTCACATCCCAATGGGAAACATCGACGCCGTCGTAGACGCATTGAAAAGTATTAAATGATTTAGAAGTCCCCGCTATTTCGTGCGGGGAATGTGAAAGAAAAAAGTTATTTTTTGGATGCGACAAACGTCGCGATACGTTTGATCCCTTCACGAATGCTTTCGATATCGGTCGCAAAACTGAAGCGGAAGTACCCCTCAGAACCGAACCCTACGCCCGGAACGACGGCGACCCCCTGATCTTCCAGCAGCTCTTTACAAAACTGCATCGAATCGTTGCTCACTTCTTTGATGTTGACGAACAGGTAAAAGGCTCCGGCAGGAGAGAGGACGCTGAGACCGTCAACCTCGTTGAAGAGTTTGACCGCTTCGTCGCGCCGCGCTTTGAACTGAACGCGCATCGCTTCGATGTCGGCGTCCGCTTCGCCGTTGAGGCCGACGATCGCCGCTTTTTGCGTAATGCTGTTGATGTTCGAAGTGCTCTGGCTCTGGAGTTTTTTCGTCGCCTGGATGATTTCGGTATTGGCCGCGGCCATGTACCCGAAACGCCATCCCGTCATCGCGACCGATTTGGAGAGGCCGTTGATCGTGACGGTGCGTTTGAACATATCGTCGCTGACTGCCGCGGCCGAGGTGAACTCGCCGTCGTAGATCAGTTTTTCGTACATTTCGTCGCTGGCGACGATGACATCGGTCCCTTCGAGCACTTTGCCCAGGGCAACGAGTTCCTCACGCGTATAGACCGCACCCGTCGGATTCGAAGGAGAGGTGAGGATCAGCATTTTTGTTTTCGGCGTCAATGCCGCTTTGAGTTGCTCGGGGGTGATTTTGAACCCGCTCGCATCGTCGGTCATGATCTCGACGACGCTTCCGCCGCAGTACATAACCAGTTCGGGGTAGGTGACCCAGTAGGGAGCGGGAATGATGACTTCGTCGCCGGCTTGGATCGTACAGGCAAAGAGGTTGTAAAGAGAGTGTTTCGCTCCGTTGTTGACGATGATCTGATTGGGTTTATATTCCAGGGCGTTGTCCCGTTTGAGCTTGAGGGCAACGGCGGCTTTGAGTTCGGGGATCCCGTCTACGGCGGTGTATTTCGTAAAGCCGTCGTTGATCGCTTTGATGGCGGCGTCTTTGATCACCTGCGGGGTGTCGAAATCGGGTTCGCCGGCAGAGAAACTGAGGATATTTTTCCCCTGAGCTTTGAGTTCTTGTGCTAAGGTTGAAATTGCGATGGTAATCGATTCGGAGAGTGTGTTGACGCGATCGGTTAACATGGGAAGGCCCTTATAAAAAATTTTGAAATTGTAGCATGGATAGGATTAAATTTTTGTCTTTGTAAAGAGAATAATCCGGCAGGGTGTAACGAACCGAAACCCGACCGTCCGTGAAGGAGTCGTAGGGTTACACTTTACTCTTGGGGCTTGGGGGTGTCGAAAACGACAGTGCAGTTTTTGCGGGCTTTTTTGGCGCGGTAGAGGGCATCGTCGGCACGCTCGATCAGGGTATCGTGAGTATCGCCGTGGCGGTGGAGCGTTACCCCGATACTGACGGTGACGTGAATGGTTTTCCCCGCATAGATCAGATGACTGTGTTCGATTTTCGAGCGGATTTTATCGGCGATCGGAAACGCCTGATCCAGATCGCAGCGGTTGAGGATGACCGCAAACTCCTCGCCGCCGTAGCGATAGACCTTGTCCCCCGAACGGATGATCGATTTGATGCTCTGCGCAAGGAAGTAGAGGACTTTGTCCCCTGCAAGATGGCCGTATTCGTCGTTGAGAAGCTTGAAATTGTCGGCATCGATCATCATCAAAACAATAGGAAGCTGTTTGTCTTTGCCCGCTTCGATGATCCGGCCCAGATCGTCGATAAATGCGCGGCGGTTTCCCACCTGGGTGAGGGTATCGGTCGTGAGGCTTTCGACGGCGTTTTTGAGTTCGGCACTCAGGGCATCGATTTTTTGCTGTGCCTTTTTCAGCTCTTGTGTCATATTCTGGCCCAGTTCGCTGAGCCCTTCGACGAAAGTGACGCACCGCTCCAGGTGATTCCCCGCGACGTTTTTAAGGTACTGTTCCTGCAGCTCCGCGACGTGGGAGATATCCGAATGGGTTTCGGCAAAAGCGTTGAGCGAGCGATGGGCGATGTCAAGATAGCGGCTCAGCCCTTCGTGGTTTTCGTCGGTGGAGGTTTCGTCGGGTTTATGGTTTTTGAGGAGATTCTTATCGGCCTCTTGAACAAATATGGCGTCAAAATGCTTTTTATAATGGGAGGGATAGGGCGGGATGTGCTGTTCGCGCAACGCTTCTATCGTCCGGTCGTGGATGGCGAATATTTTTTCGTATACGGTCTTTTTGCCCATGCTGGTTTGCTCTTGAATGTAATGTGTCGGTAAATCGTCGGGGATGATTGTAGCATGTTCGCCGATGCATTTGTAGCGTGTTTGAATTATAAGTCGCAGAAATAAGCCAATTTACAATTACGGGATAACAAGAATGCCTCAAGGTACAACGCTATTACGCGGTATTCAATGCGCAATCGTAAATTCTAATGGTTTCTGTTAGGGTGTCAAACACCCGTTTACAGGAGAATGTAGCCGATTTTAGGTATTGAGCGGATGGGGAGCCCCGGGATCTTTCTGCGCAGATTGCTGACGATGATTTTAAGGGCATTTCGGCTTTTGTTTTCAGACGAAAGGAAAGCGTATTCAAGTGTTTCGTAGAGCAGCGTTTCGCCGCGGTAATAGAGCAACAGTTCCAGTACGGTGATTTCGGAATGGGAGAGAAAAACACGTTTGTCTCCGTCGACGACCAGTTTTCCTTTTGTATCGTAATACGTATCTTGATGAAGGGATATTCGGTGGAAATGGGGTTGATGGCGCTGCATGGTTGCCTCATTCTGATACAATGGATAAATCCATGATAAAGAATAAAATATTAAATAAAAATTAAGTCTATCAAAACAATTTACAAACTCTAATCGATTATAATTTCTCTGAATGTTGCATTCTCCCTAACCTATAACCAGAAGATATACCGTATCATGAAAGAAAAAATCCGCAGGATTCTGCCCTATATCATTGCCGCCATCGGCCTGTATCTGTTTTTGATCGTCATGGTCAGCCTTTTTTTCCTCGATCGGTACGAACGAGAAAAAAAACTCTATCTCCAAAAACGGCTCGAGACCGCATCGGTTGAAATCGAAACGCTGAAGCTGACCTACGACACCATCGCGCGGACGATGTTCGATTCGTCGATCAACACCCCCTGCGTTACCGAAATGATGGCCCGCGCCGCGGACGGGGACGATGAGCAAAAAGAGCGGATACGCCATCAGCTTCACGGCCATTTTAGCCGTTTGTACCGATCGCTCGAAGAACACAATGTCCGCCAGCTCCATTTTCACCTGCCCGGTTCGGTCAGTTTTCTGCGGTTTCACCGCCCCGAAAAATTCGGAGACTCGTTGCAGGGTATACGACCGGCGATTGATGCGGTAAACCGCACGCGCCGAAGCGTCAGCGGATTCGAGGAAGGGCGTATCTTTAACGGATTCCGCCATGTATTTCCGCTGTTTCATGAAGGTCGGTTCGTAGGGACGGTCGAACTGTCGTATTCTTTTGATGCGATCAAACGGTTGGCCCAAAACCTCTATCCGGCGTATTACACACTGATCTTGCGCCGTAGTGTCGTGGAAAACAAAGTTTTCAGCGATGAACGCTCCAATTATTCAACTTCGGCGTTAAGCCCTGATTATCTTGTCGACAACCGACTTCATGAGAGGGGGCGCTATCTGTTTACCAAAGAGTGGCTCAGCCGCCTCAATGCCGTGTTTTCAGAGTCCTTTGAAGATTTTGAAGATCAGCGTACACCCCGTATCATCCCCGCGGTTTTGGACGGTAAAGGGTACCTGATGCTGCTAAACCCGCTGGAGAGTTTTGACCGTAAGCACGTCGGGTACATCGTTGCGTATCTGCCGGACCAGCATCTGATCAATCTGGAAAGCAACTTCAAAACGGTCATCATGTTTGCCCTGATCCTAGGCGTCCCGCCGACAGTGATGATCGTCTATTTCCTATACCGGCTTCGTCAGCACCACAAGCTGTTGATCCGTCACGCCAATACCGACCGGCTGACGCGGATTGCCAACCGTGCATCACTGCTGTACCAAATCGGTTTCATGATCAAAAACGCGCGTCGGGGACGTACGCCGTTATCGGTAATCTTTTTCGACATTGATCATTTCAAGCAGATCAACGACGCACACGGCCACCGGATGGGGGATAAGGCGCTCGTCGATGTCAGCACTCTCGTAAAAAAGCGGATTCGTGAAAGCGATATCGTCGGCCGGTGGGGTGGGGAAGAGTTTATCATTCTGCTTCCGCATACGAAATTACACGATGCGATCATGCTGGCCGATGAGATTCGGATACTCATCGGCGCCTATCCGTTCGAACACGGCTACATGAGCTGCAGTTTCGGCGTTGCCGAACTCGAAGAAGACGATACCGAAGAAACCCTCATCAACCGGGCCGATGCGATGCTCTACCAGGCCAAAGAACAGGGACGAAACCGCGTCTGCCCCGCGCTGGAGTAAAGAGCGGGACAGAGATTTCGGTGTATAATCGCTCATTGTCATTAGTGAGGAGCGGGGCATGGACCGGGAGTTGGCGTTTATCCAGCAGTTTTATCTCAGAACAATTGATTTTCTGGCGAATTACAGTTTTCAGATCATCGGGGCGGTCATTATCGTTCTGCTCGGATGGTTTTTATCCAAATACATCTATCGGGTACTGATCCGTTTTTTTGGAAATCACGATTTCGATCCGACGCTTGGAAAGTTTGCCGCAAACATCGCCAGGCTGCTGGTTTTCGGTGCGATGGTCGTAGTGGCCATCGGTAAACTCGGGATCTCGATTGCTCCGTTTGTCGCCGCCGTAGGGGCAGTTTTCCTTACCGCAGGACTCGCGATTCAGGGAAGTGTGGCCAACTATGCCGCCGGTATCTCGCTCATCATTACCCGGCCTTTCCGGATCGGGGATACGATTCTCGTCAACAACGTTTACGGCGAAGTCGAAGAGATCAAACTTGCCTACACGACTCTGAGAACCGAAGACGAAGAACTTATTACCGTTCCGAATAAAAACATGATCGGCGAGGTGATCGTCAACTCATCGAACTATCGCATCGTCGAATCGCGGGTCGGCATCGCGTATGCGGATGATGCCGAAAAAGTGATCGCTCTGATCAAAAGCGTCATCGGCGCGTGCGATTTCGTCTCGACCGAACATGCCGCGATCGTAGGAATCGAAAGTTTCGGGGATAGCGCGCTGGTTATCGGGATGCGTTACTGGGTTCCGACCCGCAATTTTTTCAGGTTCCAGTACGAAGTCAATCTTCTGGTTTACAATGCGCTGCGGCGGGAGGGGATTACGATTCCCTTCCCGCAAAGGGAAATCGCGATCGTACGGAGTGTTTAGGGAGCGGGGTGCTCAATCCGCTTCTGGAAAATGCGTTCCACCTCTTTTTGTTCGGTCGTTTTTACCCCAAGGCAAAAATCGTCAAATATGTTGATCTGGGTCGCGGCGGAAAATTTGGTATCGATGTGACGCAAAACGATTTTGTTCTCTTCGAGCGAAACCTCGCCTGCGGCATTACTGGCAAGGGGGGGAATGGTGCATTTGTCGGCCTGATAACCGTCTTTGCTCCATTTGCCGCTAAGCGTCTGACCGCTCATTTCGAGCTGGAACGTTTCCTTGATGCCAACGTGCACCGGCACTTTGCCTACAAGGCTGTAGGTAGATATGACGTCGTTGTCGTCGGGGGTTCGGCTGGAAATGAGCGTAATACGGTTGTCGGAGATTTCGAGTTTGAAATGCCGGCCGTAATTGTCGATCCACACGCCCGCCAATGCCGCAACTTTCTGGGCCTGTTCCATGCGGTATTCGAGCTTGATGATCTCGTCGCGGATTTTCGGCGCGTCATCGGCTTTGGGATTGAGATTGAGGTAATGCTGATAGCTGTCCATCGCCTCTTTGTAGCGGCCGAGTTTGGCCTGAACCGATCCGAGATTGTACCATGCCGCGGCAAGATCGGGGGCGATTTGCGTCGCTTTGGCGAACTGTTCGGCGGCTCCGGCGAGCTCTTTTTCCGATTTGGCCATTTCGATGGCGGCGATACCGCGTATCAGATAGCGCCGCCCCTCTTCGGATCGGTCGTCCGCGAGAGCGGCCCCCAGCAGAACTGCGGAGAGGAAAGCGGCTTTTAACGTCATAGTCATCATAGGTCCTTTGCGGAGTGTTGTCCGTTTTTCTGTTACTTTGGTTATTATACATATCTCAGAGTAAAATAGTTGCAAGGGCAGATCGATGAAACGCTTTTGGATTGTAATGTTGTTGGCGGGTTGGATCGAAATCTCTTCGGCGGCCGAAGCGGGGGTGCAGGCATTGGTTTGGGCGCAGAAAGAGCGTGATGGTGCGATGGCCGCCGTTTCCTCCGCCGAAAAACGGCTGGAAGCGGCGCAAAGCGATCTGCGTGTCGCCCAAGCGGTCCAAAACGACCCTCAAACCGCTAAAGACCCCGATGCGTCGGCGGTTGCCCGCGAAGCGGTGAGGGTAAGTCATCAGGGTGTGCGGGAAGCGGAAGGGCTGCTGGAACGTGCCAGGGTTTTGTTGCGCAAAAAAGAGCACTTCCTCCGTTCGGTCCGTGAAGCCGCATCGTCCGGCAAAGGGAACGAGGGTATCTTCATCCCCACCGGCGGCGAAGTCAAACGTTCATGGAACGGCGTCGTTTCGGATGCCGACACGCCCGCGCTCCTACGAGCGGGAGAACGGGTCGATGTCGGCAGGGGCGGATCGGCGAAGCTTTTTGTAGCGGGCGGGGATGCCGAAGTGGATGTCGGCGAAAACAGCAGTTTTAGCGTAAACCGTGAAGGAGAGGGGGGATTTGAAGCACTACTTTCCGATGGGGTCGCCCATGTCAAGGCGAAGCTGAAGCACTATTTCGGCAAAAAGTTCGAAGTCAGAACCCCTGCGGCGGTATGCGCGGTTCGGGGAACCGAATTTACACTCAGCCACCATTCCTGGGGGAGCCGGATCGAAGTTTTCGAAGGGACGGTATCGGTACGCACACCTTCGTCCCAAACGGTGATCGAAGTGCATGCCGCTCAGGGGTGCGACATTCTGAACGACAAGGGGGTCCAGCCTCCCACAGCGTTGAAAGACCGGCAAGGCGGCGCCCATGATCCGCGCTAAAGCCGCTGCCGCGTTGGCGGCGGGGATGATCGCCGTTTCCCCGATTCACGCCGAGTACTGCATCGACTGGAGACCGTGGCTGCAGAAATACGCGGGGCAATCGGGTCACTGCTGGCCGACCGAGTCGGAGTGCAACGCCTATTATTTTTCCCGCTGCATGAATTCCAATTACAAACACGATTGCGCCGGGCCGTGCTATTTCAAACCCGGAATGTACCCCAAAACCGGGGCGGCAAAGAGTCCAAAAAGTGATGACGGGGCGGCGGCCGCGGCCAAAAAAGCGGCTGCGCTAAAACAGCAACAGCAGCAAGACGCGCTTAAAAAAGCGTTTCAGCAACAGCAGTTTAATGCCGAAAAAGAGGGGCTGCTCGGCAGTATGAAAGGGGTGCCGCCTTCCTTTCCTTCCAATCAGATCGTTTTAAAACCGGTTCCTCCGGCACGCTCTCAACTCGATTGCATCGCCAACAACGAAGCGAACCGCAGCTGGGAATTGCGCGCGCCCAACTGTACCCCGGTTCTTCCCAGCGTGCCCGAACCGGGGAAACCGGTCGAAGCCGTGGGAACGACCACCTACGATCCGCAAATGTTGGGCAAGTTCATCGAAACCCTCCATCAACGCGTTTCGACCGCCAGAGAGTCGCTGTCGAAGCAGGATGCCGCGATTAGGGCCATGGAAAAAGAGATATCCCAAAAAGAGATGCAAGCACCCGATACGAAACTCCCCAAAGGGGAAAGCGACGCGCTCAAACGTGCGCGTGAAGCTCTCGCCAAAGCCAAGGCCGATCGCGAACGGACCGCCCAGGAACTGGCACGTCTTGAACAGCAGGAAAAAGAAGCGAAAAACAGCCTTGAGGGAGGACCACGATGACGATCAAAACTTTGATGACGATCAAAACTTTTCATAACATAGGGATGGTGTTGATTCTTTGCGTATCGGCGGCGTATGCCGCGGAATCGGCTCAGGACGCGCGAAAATACATGGTCCGCGGCGTGGCGGCAATCGAGATGGCGAAAACTCCGGCAGAGCTCGAGGAAGCGGCGGCCGAATTTGTCCGGGCAACCGAGCTGGATCCGTCATTGGCGGCAGCATGGTATAACCTGGGGTCGATCAAAGCAAAACTGGGAGATTATAACGGCGCCATTGCGAGTTACAAACGCTACCTCTCTTTGGTTCCCAAAGCCGAGGATGCGTCCAAGATTCAAGACGAGATCATCAAGCTTGAATTCAGACAGGAAAAGGCGCTTAAATCATCATCCCGCCAAGGGACGTGGGTCTCAGCGGACGGGACACCTTTCATCCTAAAATCCGATGGTAACGGTATGACTTTGGAAACCGATCGGCACTTTATTACGGACGATGAGGCCGAAGGGACGTATCCTCTGGTCGGCAAGATGTGGATCACAGAAAAAGAACAGTTGAAATACGATCTGCAAGTAAGCGGCAATAAGCTCTCGGGAACATGGAAGCATTCATCGTTCAAGGCGGGTGAATGCACGATTCCCGAAGAGAGCGGAGAGGTGACCGGCGAAATTAAAGATTCGGAAAAAAAGATCGTCTTGCGGTATGCGCGGATCAAATATCTCGCGACGAACAGCGGTTCCCTGTTCGGAGACGACTATTGTGCCGGAGTCAAAGCGAAAGAGACAAAAGAAACCGAAACCGTTTTCCGGGGGCCGCTTCCAAGAGGAGGCATTATGGCTGTTCTTTCGGGAATTCACTGGTATTGGCCGGGCGGGTTTTCATCCATACAGACGGGATGGACGGGTCATTTGATCGTCAGTGACGTCAATCCCAACGCTCCGGCCTTTGCAGCGGGACTGCGTGCAGAGGATATGATCTTGGCAATTAACGGAGTTGAAGTAAAGGGATTGCCTACGGCACAAGAAGCCATATTGCTTTTGCGCGGCGATATCGGAAGTGAAGTCGTACTGGACGTGTTGCACAAGGGTGAGGAAAAATCGGTCACCTTACGTTTCAAGCGCGTCAACGTATGGGATTACGTGCGCGGAAAGTCGTGGGTTAACTGATAGTTTCAGAAATGAACAGTATAATCATTTAATTCAGTAATTCGAGAGTGGGCCAGCGTGATCAAAATTATCGACAGTGAAGAGTTTTCGCATTTTTTGCGCATCAACCGCAACGACATTATCAAACGATGGATGGGGAAAAGCGAGGTCCAAAACGTCCTCCACCGCCATTCGCTCCCGGCAATCGAGAAAAACACCCATTTGTTCTATCGCTTCTGTGACTGCTACATCAGCGTCATTGAATGGCGTGCGACGGTCTCGGAGTGCCATGCAAAAATCGATTTTCTCCAGCTTCTGAACAACTACAACGTCACCACGGCCGACCTGTTCACCCTCATCATCAAGCTGAAAAACGCGATCGAAGAGGTCATTTTTGAAAACGGCAACCTCTCCTATGCCCTGCAAAGCGAGATCGATTCGCTGACCCTTCAGATGGCAAACGATCTGGCGTCGAATTTCGAAAGCATCATCCGCAGCAACCAAAATTACAAAAGCGAAAATTCCAACCTCCTTGCCGAATACAAAAAAGCGGTCGATCTGAGCAACATCGTTTCCAAAACCAATCCCAAAGGGGTGATAACCTACGTCAACGACAAATTCTGCGAAATCTCCGGATACACCCGCGAAGAACTGATCGGAAAACCGCATAACATCATTCGTCATCCCGAAATGTCCCGCGAGGCGTTCAAGAATCTCTGGGATACCATCAAGGCGAAACGAAGCTGGAGCGGCGTCGTCACCAACATGAAAAAAGACGGCGGAACCTATATCGTCGATACGACCGTCATACCGATTCTCGACGTGGACGGCGACATTGTCGAATACATCGCGATACGCCACGACATCACCGAACTCGAGCAGACCAAGCAACAGCTGCGCAACATTAATCAGGCGATGAAATACAAAGTCGACGAACTTTATTCGATGACCAACGCCCTCGAAGAAAAAGCGTCCAAAGACAACCTCACGGGGATCAATAACCGTGAAAATTTCGAGGAGATGTTCGGGATCGAGATCGCCAACGCGCGCCGATACGATCAGCCGCTTAGCCTAATCATATTCGACGTCGATCATTTCAAGGCTATTAACGATACCTACGGTCATCAGATGGGTGACCTGATTTTAAGAGACATGGTCGAACTCGTCGCCCGTAACCTCAAGAAAGGGGACCTCTTCGCCCGATGGGGAGGAGAGGAATTCGTGATTCTCACCCCCTCCACCGATATCACCGGAGCGTCCAACCTCTCCGAAAATATCCGGATGCTGGTGCAGTCGAACGGCTTTAGCGGCATCGACGAAAAAATCACTCTCAGCTTCGGTATTGCCCAGCTCGATGGGAACGACGACAAAAAAACCCTTTTCCAAAAAGCGGATGCGGCACTTTATGAAGCCAAAAAGAAAGGGCGCAACCGGGTTGAAATTTACAATCCGCTGCTGTAGTTTGCCCCCTTTTTTTCTTTCAAAACGTGATGGTAGTCGTTCGGGAATAGAGCCACAGCCCCTCGAAGACAACAAACTGCACAATCAGTATGATCCAAAAAAGTTTTCGGTATTTTTGGTTTTTATGACGGAAAATTTTCTGGGCGAATACCGCGCCAACGCTTCCTCCCATCAGCGCGAGAGTCAAGAGAGTTTTTTCGCGGATGCGGGAACGGTTGGTCCTGGCGAGAAATTTGTCATAGCCGAAAAGGGCAAAAGTGAACAGATTGAACAAGACGAAGAGAAGGATGAATGCTTTCATGGTGTTTAGGGCTTTCGGGAAAAAAATAAAGATAATGCGTCCATTCCGAAAGTATAGCCGGATGGAGGTAAAAGGTTGGTACAATCACGTATACCAAAGTACCAAGGCATCTCCATGACACCTTTTAGCTATCATAATCCGACCCGGATCGAATTCGGACCGCAAAAAGAGGAACGGATCGGAGAGTGGCTTCGAAACGACGGCGTCGAAAGAGTATTGCTCGTTTACGGCACGGGATCGATCAAACAAAACGGATTGTACGAGCGTGTTGTAAAAAGTCTCGAAGAAGCCGGCATCGCGTGTGCGGAACTCTCCGGGGTAATCAGCAATCCGCTGCTCGGGAAAGTCCGTGAGGGGATCGAAGCGGCGAGAACTTTCCGGGTGCAGGCCGTTCTCGCAGTCGGCGGCGGATCGGTCATCGACACGGGCAAAGCCATCGCCGCCGGGATTCCTTTCGACGGCGATGTATGGGAATTTTTCACCGGAACGCAAGAACTCACAGATGCTTTCCCCGTCTATACGATCGTGACGCTTGCCGCCGCCGCCAGCGAGATGAACGGCAACTCGGTGATAACGAACGAAGAGACAAGGCAAAAATATTCGATCGGTTCGCAATGTCTGAATCCGAAGCTCTCCGTCGTCAACCCCGACCTGATGATGAGCGTCAGCAAAGAGTACCTGGCCTATTCGGCTTCCGACATCATCGCCCATGCGATCGAAACCTACTTTACCGCCGTCGATCACCCCCGCTTCCAGTCACGCCTGGTCGAATCCATCGTCAAAAGCGTCATCGAACTCACCGACCGGCTGATCGAGCATCCGGAGGACTATCATGCGCGAGCCGAATTCGCGTGGGTCTCGACCCAGGCCCTCAATGGTCTGACCACTTCCGGAACCGGAGGAGGAAATTTCCCGAACCACATGATCGAACATGCCCTCTCGGCACTGTTCAACATTCCGCACGGGGCAGGGCTTTCGATCGTTGTCCCCGCATGGATGAGCTGGCACAAAGAGAGAAATCGCCCGCAGTACGAACGCTTCGCCAAAGAGGTCTTCGGGAAAAACAGCGCCGAAGAGGGGATAACGATGCTCAAACGCTGGTACGGCTCGATCGGAACCCCGATCACCCTTGCGCAAGCCCGTATCCCCAAAGAGAAGATTCCCGAGATCGCACGCAATGCTTATGAACTTGGAGTCGTGTGGGGGATGGGTGAAGCCTATTCGACGGAAGATATCGTTACGATTTTAGAAAATGCATGATTGCATCCGAAAAGTTCGAACAATAAAGGTCAAAAGGTGAAAATACGGGTCTATTACGAAGATACCGATGCCGGAGGCATCGTTTACCACTCCAACTATCTTAATTTCTGCGAACGGGCGCGAAGCCATCTGTTCTTCGATGCGGGACGTTCCCCGATACTCGCAGAGGGGCATTTCGTCGCCAAGCATCTCGAAGCCGACTACATCAAAAGTGCAAAGCTCGGAGACATCCTCGAGGTTAAAACCTCGCTGGTCGAGATGAAAAAGGCCTCTTTGACATTGCTGCAGCAGGTTTTTCGGGAAGAGGAAAAGCTGTTTGAAATGACGATCGTACTGGTGTTTATCGATTTTGCGGGAAGAATGACCAAAATTCCCGTTCCGGAGCGGGAATTTTTCCTAGCGCTTTAGAAGCGGTTTGAGTTTCGGAGCGGCTTTTTCGATGGCATCGGCGATGGTGCGGTTCTCCCGCATCATCGCGATGTCCAGCGGGGTCATCCCCTCCCGGCTGATCGCGCTGCCTGACGCTCCGTGTTCGAGAAGGTAGAGCGCGACGGCCGTACGGTTTTTCCACGCCGCGAGATGAAGGGCGGTCGCTCCGCCGGCGTCGTGGGCGTTGACGTCGGCCCCTTTTTCGACGAGATGTCTGACCGCTTCGTCATTGCCGACCCAACATGCATACATCAAAACGGTCTTGTTATTGTCGCCGCGCATCGCGTTGGCATCCTGAAGCGTCTGTACCTGTGCTTTGAATGTTTCGGTATCGTTCCGATCGAGCAGGGCGACAAGCTGGAGAATATCGGCACCCTGTGCCAGCGAAACGAGCATCAGCAGAGGAAAAAACAATCTCCGCATCGGTTAGCTTTTGAACTCGGCGATAAAATCCTGAATGTCATCAAACAGAGCCTGCAGGTCCTCTTCGTGTTCGACTTCGTCGGCAAGGATCTGCGAGACCATGTCGTACGTGACGATGTCCTTCTCGCGCGTCAGATCGAGAATGTTCGAATAGACGCTGATGGCGCATTGTTCCCCTTTGATGGCCTGCTGCAAAACGTTGCGGACGTCGGGATTTTCCGGCGCGTCGTAACCGCAGTTGCTGTTTTTGAGCCAGTCGGAAGGATGGAGCGCGGGGGTGCCTCCAAGCTGGATGATACGGTCACAGACCATTGTCGCATGGCGCAGTTCGTCGGCGGCATGTTGCGTCAGCTCGGCGATGGCGGCGTCTTTCATCAGCCCCTTGACCACTTTGGCTTCGATAAAATACTGATAATAGGCCAGCCACTCGTCGCAGTAAGCTTTGTTAAGCAGTTCGTAAACGGTTTGTGCTTCGATCCCCTTGAGGAGAGAAATACCTCTTTTTGCCATGGAAATTCCTTTGTAAAGCAGATAGGATTACTTTATCAGCGATTCTCTTAAAGGAAAATTATTATCCGCGATACCCTGCAGCGTGCGGGGGTCGTCGACGAACAGCCGCCTGTCTTCTTGATACGAGATCAGGGAGAGGGTTTTGAACTTTTTAAGGGTACGGGAGAGGGTTTCGGGGGTGATGGCGAGCAACGCGGCGATTTCGATCCCTTTGAGCCGTCGGAACGCGTCGGCATCTTCGAGTATGAGTCGTGCGACTTTGGCCGAGGCGTTCGGGGCGCTGTGACGTTGCAAAGAGGCTTCTAGCGCACCGATTTTTTGGGTCAGGGAAGCGATCATGGTAATGCTCAACGAAGGATCTTCACGTAAAAGGGAGAGAAAACGTTCCCGTTCGATTTTGAGTACGGCCGCCGTGCCGACCGCTTCGGCGGATGCGGGAAAAGGAACCTGTTTGAGGGTCGCCACTTCGGCGATCAGAGAAGGGGCGCGAAAGCGGTGAACGACGATCGTTTCGGTCGATGCGGAAGTTTTGAAAATACTCGCTTCCCCTTCGAGCAGAAGGTGAAAATGGCGGCTTTCATCCCCTTCGTAAAAGATGATTTCACCGCTCTCGTAGCATTTGAGGGAACTGATCGCTTCAATTTTTTCGATCTGCTGTACAGAAAGATGGCTGAAAAGCCCTCCCTCAAGCAGCTTAGGGTCGAAGCGGCTCAAATCCGGACTCCTTGGGACGTAAAAGTTCGATCGGGTAGATCACCTGGTTGTTGACGATGCGCATCGTATAAGAGCGTGGCGTCCCGTTAAGCTTGGCGACGAGATAATCGATCCCTACGCTGGAGGCGTAATGGACCCAGTCGAAGGCGATATCGTTGTTCATCAGCGCGTTGGACGCGTAGATTCCGGGAGGAAATTCGACGAGGGAATTGGCGATGATCATGTTTTTGCGGTCATGATACTGCGTCAGATGCAGCAGATTGGGATCGATGTTGATCTGCGTGGAGAGGATATTGCGCTCTTTAACCCCCGTAAAAGTCATGTGGGCCGCGAGCAGCGAGCTTTTGACGACGGGAACATGGAATATGACGCTTTTTTTATGGAATTGGGCCGGTCGGGAGAGATGGGAGACGATATTGTCCCCCTTGGGATCGACGGGGTAGGCGGTAAAGGTTTTTTTGGCCCCTTTATGGGCTACGAAAACCTCTTCGGTCGAGGCTTTGAGCTGTTTGCCCACCGCAGAGTCGTCATAAAATACGGCGATCGAATCGGACATATGGGGGAGGAGGGCTTCGATCTGGCGGACGTAGTCGATCGAGCCGAATACGATGTTCTGCGATGCCTCGGGAAAATCGCGCTTGTGGACGGTGGGGACAAAAATCGCCAGACCGGTGTCCGCACCCAAAAGATTTTTCGTCCCCGCCGAAGTCAGGGGTGCCAGAACGGCCTGTATTCCTTCTTTGCGGATTTCGTCGAGCGCTTTGCGCAGGGATTCGGGCGATTCGTCCGGGACGGTGAAATGGCGCATTTCACACCCCGAAGGGGTTACCCCCAGGGTTGTCGCCAAAGCGACGTTGAATATCGATTGCGAATAGCGGCCGATTACTCTGGGTGCGGAGAGGACGGCGATTTTGGCAACCGGAGAAACCGGCGGCACGGTGTTCGCCGAAGCATCGGAAATTTCGAGCGTTTTGGCAATCGTGAGCGGCTGCGCGTGGGCCGCGCCCAATACAAACAGCCAGACGATGAGGAAGAAGACCGTTTTCATGAAAGATAAGCCTTGATGGTCTGAAGATCGCGCAGGGCCTCTTTTTTCATCGAGGGATTGCGGATGAGGAACGAAGGATGGTACATCGGAATGACCGAATACCCGCCCATCTCGATGGTTGTTCCCCGCACCCGTTCGAAATCCTCACTTTCGCGGGTGACCAGTTCGTATGCATCCGGACCCAGCGCGACGACGATGCGCGGACGTACGATTTCGATCTGTCGGGCAAGATAGGGGAGACAGCTGTTGCATTCGCTGGACGAGGGCTGCTGGAAGCCGAACGGCTTGCATTTGACCGCATGGGTGAAATAGACCTCTTCCGTATTCAGCATCAGGACCTTTTCGATCATGTCGCGCAGCATCGCCCCCGAACGTCCGGTATAGTATTCCGCCGATTCGTCTTCGGCCGCCGAAACGTAAGCGTCGACGAACATGACCTGCGCATGGGTGCTTCCGTATCCGCTCATGCTCTGTCGGCGGGATTTGCTCAGATCGCACAGGTAGCAGCTTCCGACCGTTTCCTTGAGCGTCGCAAGCGAGTCGGGAAGGGTATTGGCGGGAGTCTGGAAATTGGGGACGAGGGGGTCGACGTAGCGGTATCCGAGCGCTTTGAGACGATAGAGATTTTCCAGCAGGGCGAGATTTTGATAGGAGTCCACGGTGTTGATACTTTCAGGTTTTGGAAGAGTATAAAGGAAAGGGGGTTAAAGGGAGCTAAAAGATCAGCTCCCTAACGATGCGTTACGAACAGTGTCCGCCGCCGCAGCACGACGAAGCTTCTTCCACTTCGACTTCGACCGGAGTCGATTCCCACACACCGTGTTTGGTGCAGTAGCCATGGGCTACGAGGGTCAGTTTTTTACCCATAGGGACGATGTTGAATGTCACCTCGGCATGGTTTTTTTCGTTTCCGAGCGTTCCGGGAACGAAATCGGCGCGGGCAAGCAGCGTTTCGCCGTTGTAGAGGGCGATGTTGGCGATGTAGTGGTCAAAATCATCCGGGTGCGAGTATTCGTTCCCCATTTTGACGGTAACGGCGAACTTCTCCCCTTTTTTCGCCGTGGAGGCACAGTGAATGAACGGAGAATGGCGATCAATGTAATCTTTTTTCGCTTCGCGGTCTACGGTACTGATATCAACGTAACGGTTAATTGTTGGCATGAATGATTCCTTCTGGTATTGATTGAATGGAGGCATTGTACATCCCTAAACTTTTAAACCTCCCTAAATCGGATACTTTATCTCTGAATTAATTTTTACCAAAGCAACAGCGGTTTTTAACCATCGGGGCGGTAAAATCGACCTTTTAAAAATGATGACGGACTAACACAATGCTAAAACCTCTTTTGATTGAAATCGGTGTCGAGGAGCTCCCGGCGGTTCCCCTCCTGAAAGAACTGAACGAAATCGAAAAAAAATGGGCCGCCGTGCTCGAAAAAAACGCTCTGATGGGCGAGTTTGAGTTTTATTATACGCCGCGCCGCCTCGTGCTGTGGCACCGTGAATTCAAAACGGCCCAGGATGACCGGATCGAAGAGTTTTTCGGCGCTCCGGTGGAAATCGCGCTCAAAGACGGTGCTCCGACTCCCGCGGCTCTCGGTTTCGCGAAAAAATGCGGCGTCGAGTTCGATCAGCTCTCACGCGCCGAGAAAGGGGGCAAAGAGGTGCTGTATTACGCGCGGACGTTGCAGGGGCGTCCCAGCGCCGAGATTCTCGGATCGATGATCGAAACATGGATCAAAAGCCTCAGTTTCGGAAAATCGATGCGCTGGGGAAGCAATACCGAAAGCTTTATCCGCCCGATTCGCTGGATCAACGTCATGCTCGGAGAAGAGCAGGTGGAAGCGCAACTCTTCGGTGTCCGCTCCGCACCCCTCACCCACGTCCACCGCATCAGCCATTTTGAACCCAAGCCGGTTGCTTCGATCCAGTCGTATTTCGATATTCTGAAATCGGGGTCTGTCCTACTGTTCCCAGAAGAGCGCCGTAAACGGATTCTGGACCAATTCGCGCAACTTGAAAAAACGCACGGCATCTCGATCGAAGTGGACGCCGATCTGCTTGACGAAGTGGTTGCCATCACCGAATATCCGACTCCGCTGCTCGGCAAATTCGACGAAAACTTCCTGGAGCTGCCGCCCGAAGTCATCATCACGTCGATGAAAGAACATCAACGTTATTTTCCCGTTTTCAAAGAGGGGAAACTCATCAATGCTTTCGTCGTCGTCTCCAACGCCCTGACCGGGGATTTCAGCAAGGTGATCGAAGGGAACGAGCGGGTGCTTCGGCCGCGTTTGTCGGACGCACTCTTTTTCTACCGTAACGACCTCAAAAAAGGCCTGAGTACGGCGGGGTTGGAGAAAGTCGTCTTTATGAACGGTCTGGGGACGCTGGCTGACAAGATCGAGCGGGAGAAAAAAATTGTATCGTTTCTGTCGCACTATTGTTATGTCGGAGGCATTGAATTTGACGAAAAATTACTCAAGCAAGCCATAGAATTTGCTAAAGCTGATTTACTGTCCGAAATGGTTTATGAGTTTACCGAACTTCAGGGACTAATGGGTTCATATTATTTCAAAGCGTTGTTTCCTAATGAAGATTCAAATATTTCAGAAGCAATCAAAGAACAATATAAGTTTTCCGGCGAAGATATCAGTTCTCCTTTTAGTGCAGTGATTAATATTGCAATGAAACTCGACACCCTGATGGGGATGTTCAGCATCGGCGAGATTCCGACCGGTTCACGTGACCCCTTCGCTTTGCGCCGTGCGGTCAACGGGATTATTGGCATCGCACTTAAACATAAAATTCCATTAGATTTAAGCGTCTTTTTCCGTGATGAAAACGTAAGACAGTTGTACTCTAAAAATGATTATGTAAAAAACCTTGAGTTATTCGTCATAGAGCGTTTAGCGGGAGTGTATCCAGAAATCAACAATTCGATTATTCAAGCTGTAGTAAACAGAGAACATCAGCCATTATTAGATATCCAATCGTTTGATATCAAAATCAAACAAGTTGATGAAATGGCAAAAAGTTCAGATGCTAAAGAATCATTTTCTTTGATCAAACGTCTTGCTAACATTCTTAAAGATGAAGACGTAAATGGATATCCTGATAGTGATCTTTTTAATGAGTATGAAAGAGCATTATTCAATAAATTTTCTGACATAATGACAGGTCCTGTTACAGGTCCTAGCTTAGAAATGCTATTTGAGATCAAAAAACCTTTAGATGATTTTTTTGCAAACGTAATGGTGAATGATGAAAATGAAAAACTTCGTATAAATCGTAAACAGCTCCTCAATTCCATTTATTCAGAATTCGATAAATTTGCAGACTTCAAACAAATCACCCTATGACGTCCTGATCGTCGGGGCAGGGATCAACGGCTGCTGCAGCGCCTGGTTTTTAAACCGTGCGGGACTGCGCGTCGCCCTGATCGACCGCAGCGGGATCGCCTGTGATGGCAGCGGGGCAGCGGGGGCTTTCATCTCCCCGAAATTTTCCAAGAGCGGCCCTCTCAAAGAGATCGTTGCGGCGGCACACGTTGAAGCGCTCGATTTTTATTCTCGCTATTTTCCTCGGCACACGCTGTTGCGCCCGTTGCTGCACATTGCCAATTCCGAATCCGAATCCGAAAAGCTGGCCGCCTACAAAAGGACGACCGATCTTGCCTATCGCGACGTTCCGGCTTCCTTGCGTGCCATGATCCTCCCCGAAGCACTCGAAAACGAAGCCATCTACCTCGAACGCGGCGCCGTTGTTGATGCGCAGGAGGTGTGTCATGCCATGGCCGAGGGGATCGATTTCCATTGCTTTGATGCGCGCGATCCCGTGTATCGGGAGGGGATGTGGCACGTCGGAGGATTGCGGGGGAAACACATGATACTTTCCACCGGGGCCTATCCCAAAATACTGGGCGGCGATTCGATCCGACTGCGAGGGATATGGGGTCATCGAATCGACGTGCAAACCGATACCGAGCTTTCGTCCATTCTCCACCATCACGTGTCGATTTCCCCCACGTCGGCGTCAGGGACGGTTGCCATCGGCGCTACGCACGACGTCCATTTCGATCCTTTTGCGGAAGTAGCGTACGATGTCGACTCGGGAAGGGCCGCTTTGCTTGCGAAAGCGGCCCGAACGCTGCAATTGGAGAACGTTCGGATCCTGCGCGATTACACGGGACTGCGTTCGGGAACCCACGACTACTACCCGATCGCCGGAGGGCTGGTGGACGAAGCGGCAAGCACTGGGGAGGGTTCCGGGGGAAAAACGAACGGGCCGAGGTGCGTTTTTTACCCGAACGCGTGGATGATCAACGGATCGGGAGGATACGGATTCGTCCTAGCGCCGTATCTGGCCAGACGGATAAGCGAGCGGATCGTTTCGGGAAAGGAACTTGATCCCGCCCTTTCTCCCGAGCGGTTTTTTCTGCGCCGCTGGAAACGTCAGTCGTAAACGACGACGCCGTACGAGTCGTCGATCCGGTAAAAGCGGCAGTCTGGAGTAATGATCAGATCATCGAGCCGGGCTAGGTGGACGTAGCTCTCTTTGTTTATTTTGATCCCGTTTTCGACAAAAAAGCGTTTGATATTGACGAACTTGATCCCGTTGACGAAAGTGTATTCGAATTGTTTGTACAAACGCATTTTTTTGTAGGCAAAGATGTGGTTGTCGATCCCCAACTGCGTTGCCGCGTACTGCGTCGGAAGGTATCCTGAGAGGTCGGTCAGCTCTTCTTGGATATGGGCGTATCGTGCGGGCAGGGTGTTTTTTTCGATAAAGACGTAGCGTCCCAGCTTGACGTGGCGGGTGTCGTTCCAGTACGAATAGGCAGGCGACGAAATCTCGAGCTTGGTATGGATCTCTTTCCATAGCCAGTGTTTGTCGAGGGTGGTGTAGAGCGAGGACATACGTTTACTTCGATTGCGATTCGTTGAATGCCAGGCGTCTGGCATAAAGAAACCGCTGTTTGTAATAATCTTTGTCTATCGAATCGTATTGTACTTTTCTCGCGGTATACGAGGCATGGATGATCTGTCCGTTGCCGGCGTAGATCGCTACATGCGAGGGATCGGATTTGTAGGTGCGGTAAAAGAGCAGATCGCCCACCTGCAAATCGGAAGGATCGACGTTCATCCCCAGTTGAGCCTGTTCGGCCGCGCTGCGCGGAAGGGAAATGCCGAACTGGCTGTATACCTGCTGCGTGAAGCCCGAGCAATCGGTCTGCATGCCCGATTTGTTTCCGAAACCATAAGGGGTTCCGAGAAATTCTTTGGCTTTGGAAAGAACTTTTTCTTTCGCGTTTTTAAGATTTTTGACGATCGAACTTCCTTCTTTGACTGAGGAAGCCGAGGACTTTTTCTCGTCCGCGCAGAGGTTTGAAGAGGCCACGGGGGCAGGTTTGGAGACGACGAGAAAGGGTTTCTCTTCGTGTCCGATTTCGTCCGTTTCGACCTTCGTGTTTTTCAGAATGGGCATCGGCAGATCCTGCGCTACGACGGCTTTGACAACAGGAACGGCAGGGACGGCGGGCTTGACCACCGACACGGGAGGAAGCGGATTTTTAATGAATGCGGTGGTGTCTTCTTTTTCCGATTCGATCGATTTTTTGAGATCTCTTTCGTATCCTAAAAAGAGGGACGGTTCACGCCGCTGTGATTCGGCATGCGCTGTCAAAGTGAAAACTGCAAGCGATAAAAGGGTCCATTTACCGAGCATCCAACCTCCTGCTGCGTTGTGTGCTGAGACCATTATAAACCAAAATTCTTTATTTTTTTTTATAGATCCCGAAAATCAGCATGCCGTTATGGTACACTTTCTTCAAAAACAGACGGGAAACGGATGAAAGAAGCGATTGTACTGCTCAATATGGGCGGCCCCAATAATCTGGGTGAAGTGGAGATGTTTTTGCACAACATGTTCAACGATCCGAATATTATACGGACGAAAAGTACGCTGCTGCGGAAATTCATCGCCGCCATGATAACGCTGACCCGCACCGAAAAATCTCAGGAAATCTACCGCCGCATCGGCGGTAAATCGCCGCTGGTCGGTCATACGCGTTTGTTATGCGAAAAGCTTGGCGAGGCGGTAGGCGACGGAGTGGTCGTCGATTTTGCGATGCGCTACACGCCCCCGCTGGCCGAAGAGGTGTGCGAACGGCTCAAGTCGGCGGGAGTGGAAAAAGCGTATCTGATTCCCCTCTACCCGCAATACTCGACGACAACGACCCTTTCGTCTCTCGAGGATTTCGAAGCGGCGGCCCATCGGATCGGATGGAACGTGATTTTCAGCGAGATCAAACATTTTTTCGGCCATGAAACCTACAACCGCTGCGTCGTCGAGCGCATCCGCGAAGCGTTGGCCGGGTCCGATGCGTCCGAATACGACATTGTCTTTTCGGCGCACGGTCTGCCGCAAAAAGTGGTGGACGAGGGGGACCCCTACCAGCGGCATGTGATCGCACACGTCGAAGTGCTCAAGGAGATGATGCACGCCGAGGGGCTCGATTTTAGAAACGTCCGTCTGGCCTATCAGTCCAAGGTGGGCCCGATGAAGTGGCTTGAACCCTCGCTGGGCGATATGCTCGAGTCGATGGAGAACAAAAAAGTCCTCATCGTCCCGATCGCCTTTACGATTGACAATTCCGAAACCGATTTCGAGCTTTCGATCGAATACGCAGAGATCGCGCACGAACTGGGATTCGAAGAGTACCGCGTATCCCGTTGTCCGAACGATCACCCTCTGTTCGTCCGGGCTCTCGTCGAACTTTACGAAAAAATGAAGTAATGCAGAAAATCGTCATCTTCGATATGGACGGCACCCTCATCGATTCGGGGAACGACATCACCCATTCGGTCAATTACGTGCGGCAGGAACGCTATTCCCTCTCACCCATGAGCGTTCAGTCTGTAGTTGACGCGATCAATGCCCCGCATCGGAATCTGGCCGAGATTTTTTACGGCACGTCCCGCTACGAGCCCGAAGCAAAAGAACTTTTCGAAAGCCATTATTACGACCAGTGCATCAAAAACGTCAGCGCCTACAACGGGATCATCGAGGTGCTCGAAACCCTGCGTGGCGCCAATGCGCGGATGGGCGTGGCGACCAACGCCCCGGGGCTGTTCGCGCGACGGATGCTCTCCCATCTGGGGATGGAAGGATATTTCGAACTGATCGTCGGCGCCGACGACGTCGACGAACCCAAACCGCATCCGCAGATGATCCGCCGTCATCTCGATCACTGCGGATACCGTCCGGGCACGGATCGTGCTTGGATGGTCGGAGACAACGCCAAAGACATGGAAGCGGCCAGCAATGCGGGAATCGAAGCGGTATTCGCGGCCTGGGGCTTTGCCGCGATCGCCGATGCGGACCCGATCGCACGCGAGCCTTTGGAACTTTTGCGGTTGATCGGCTAAAAAGGGGATTAGGATGGCAAATATCGACATTATCATTACGATCGGTTTGATTTCCCTGTTGTTTTTGCGTCATACGGCGATTTACAAAGACGGCCACAAAATCAATTATACGCCCGTCGTGTTGGGAGTGGGGGCCGCCGGAGGGATGTTTCATTTCATCGTCTACGCGACGGCACCGAACGCTTTGAGCGTTTTGAAGGAATCTCTGCTTTTGGTGGGAATCGGAATCGTCTTTTCGGCGATCATGAGCGTTTTGAGCCGAAGCGCCTCCGCCGCATCGGAACGGGAAAATACACTGCGTCTTTACACGCTGGGCGAAGAGGTCGATGTTCTCAGACGCTCTTTGGACGATTCTTCCCGCCGTCTCGAAACGGTTGCGCGGATGGAAGACTCGACCCACGAACAGCTGCGCACCCTTTTTAAAGAGGAGATCGAGGCGTTGAACGTGATTCAGGCCAACCAGAAGCTGTTCGTCTCTAAACTCGAAACCCTTCTGTCGCAGCAACATGCGACGCTTGAAAAATTCGAAGAATTTACCCTGACCGAGCTTCCCGGACTCGACAATATTATCCATCGTCACATCGATCTGCTCCGTATCGCGGAGCAGGATCACTTCAATCAGCTCAAAAACGCGCTCGGGATCAGCTGTGACGCCCACAAAGAGGTTTCCGCATCGCTTGACGAGATCCATGCGCGACTCTCGCGCATCGAAACTTCGGGGCCCGATGAATACGCGATAGGGGTGCTGCGGCGTGAGCTTGAAAAAATCGTTCACGAATTCGGCCGGCAGATCCATGCCCTCGGGATCAAAAGCGAATCGATTGCGACCGCTCTCATGGAAAACGACGCTCTGCTCAAAGGTTCCCGCGAACAAAGCGAACTGATCATGCAACAGATGGTTCTTTCCTCCAAACAGCTGCGTGAGATCACGCAGCAGTCCAAAGAGCTTTCCGACTCGTTCAAGCCGCTTTCGGCGCTGTTCGTATCGGCCCATACGCTGTACGAAGAGTTCGTCGCCGCCAAAGGAAAGCTCGCCGAACTCATCGTCACCCTCGAATCGTATTCCCGCAGCGACAGCCGCTTCACGCGCGAGAACCTTGAAAATCTTTCAGCCGAAGTGACGGCCGGGCTGAAGCTTCTTTCCCAGTCGCTAGAGCAGCACAAAACGGTTCCGGTGGACACCCGAAATATTCAGGAACTCGCCGGAAAAGTGAAGCTGCACAAAAGCTACGTCGGCGAAAATCAAGAATAAAAACTTTATAATGGCGAAAAAACTGACAGGCTATCGATGATCGAATTTTACGAACTTACCGACGACGAGGAGATCCCTTTCCGCTGCGACGTCAATATGGATCTTTCCGAGAACGCCCCTCAGCCGGAGCGGAGCTGGCTGTTGTGGCTTTTTGTCAAAGCATCCGACCCTGCGGATGAGAGTTTCGTCCGTTTCCGCGAAGAACTGTCGAACAGACTCGAAGCGGAATTGGACGCCGTTTTTGCCGGTTCGCTGAGTAAGGAAGGGTGGATCGAACTCTATTTTTACGCTCCCGAGGCCAAACGGTTCGAAAACCTGAGCTCGGAGGTGATGAACGCGCACGGCGGATTTGCCTACGAACGGGGGGCATCGAGGGATACGAAGTGGGAAATGTATCTCGAACGCCTCTACCCCGATGCGTATGCACTCTTACGGATACAGAACCGCCACACTCTCGAAGCGCTTCGGGAGGCCGGGGATGACCATTCGATTGCCCGGGAAGTGGAACATTACCTCTTTTTTCAGACGAAAAGCGCTCTGGAACGGGTGGTTTCGTCGCTCTCGTCGCACGGGTTTTCACTCAAAGAAGAGGTTGGGGACGAAGAGAGCGATTACGCTTACGGTGCCGTACTGACGAAAACCGAACCCGTAACCCCCGAACAGGTCGAAGAGACCACCGCGGTACTGTTCGACGCCGCACTGGAACAGCACGGTTACTACGAGGGATGGAGCACGGTACTCGCCCGATGAAGGGGATATGGAAGACCCCCGGGGTGTTTCCCTATACCCTGGCCCTGTTTCTCAATGCCTTTACCGATCTCGGGCACAAAATCATCATCCAAAATACCGTATTCAAAATATACGACGATCAGACTCAGATCATCTACACGGCCATTCTCAACGCACTGATCCTTCTGCCGTTCATTTTTCTTTTTACCCCATCGGGATATATATCGCACCGTTTTTCCAAAGTATCGGTGATGCGCTACGGTGCGCTCGCGGCGGTTTTGATCACCCTCCTTATCACTTACAGCTATTACCGGGGATGGTTCTGGGGCTCGTTTGTCCTTACCCTGGTTCTGGCGGCGCAAAGCGCGATCTACTCTCCCGCCAAGTACGGTTACATCAAGGAGATCGCGGGAGAAAAGGGGTTTGCTCCGCTCAATGCGCTTGTACAGTCCACCACTACCGTCGCGATACTTTCGGGGATTATGGCGTACACGGTTCTGTTTGAAACGTCTCTGGGTGCTTCGTACGGCGACGAAGCCGATATCCTTCGCCGGATCGCCCCTCTTGGGTGGCTGCTCGTGGGCGGAAGCGTGATCGAGTTTTGGATGACGCTGCGTTTGAGCGACACGCGAAAGCCGCAAGCGCAGCGTTTTAATATTAAAAAATATCTAAGTGGTGTCTACCTGCGTAAAAACTGGATGCTGATACGCCGGAATCGTGAAATATTCGACGCCATTCTCTCTCTTTCGCTCTTCTGGTCGATTTCGCAGGTGATTCTCGCCGCTTTCGGGGCATACGCCAAACGGACGCTGGGGATTGACAATACGATCGTCGTGCAGGGGCTTATGGCGTTGGCGGCGTTCGGAATCATCGCGGGATCTCTCCTGGCCTCGCGCCTTTCGCGCCATTATCTGCACAAAGGGCTTATCGTCGCCGGTGCACTCAAAATGACGGTGATGCTGGCAATTTTGCCGCTGACCCACAACCTTTACCTCATCGGGGCGGTATTTTTCGGATTCGGGATCGGAGGGGCGATGATGATCGTTTCGCTCAATGCGCTGATCCAGATGAAAGCGCCCGAAGCGCATCTGGCCTATATCCTCTCGGGGAACAACTGGCTGCAGAACCTTTTTATGACCGCTTTTCTCCTCCTGACGACTCTTTTCGCCTACGCCGGATGGGATTCGCTGAGCCTTTTTTACGCGATGCTGGGGGTATCGGCCGTTTTGACCTATGCGGTGCTGGGGCGTTACAAAGACTATTTTCTCTGGCTTATTTTCGAAAGCTTTCTCTCCCTGCGCTACAATATCATCCCCCTGCATACCCACAACATCCCCAAAAGCGGTCCGGTACTGCTGCTGGGCAACCATGTCAGCTGGATCGACTGGATACTGGTCCAGATCGGGGTCGAGCGCCGCATACGTTATCTTATGGAACGTTCCATCTACCAAAAGCGTTTCATCCGTCCGATCATGGAGCTGGGCGAAGTGATCCCCATTTCCCAAAACGGTGCGAAGGAAGCGTTTAAAAATGCCCGGAAACGGCTGGAAGCGGGAGAAATCGTCGGGATCTTTCCCGAAGGTTCGATCAGTCATGACGGAGAGATCGGTACGATTTATCCCGGTTACCGTGCTATCGCTGCAGGTGAATGCGGGGTGATCGTCCCGTTTTACATCGACGGAATCTACGGGAGTCTCTTTTCACGCAGCAAAGGACGCCTTGTCCCGTCGTGCGGATGGTTCCGCCGAAACGTCCGCATCGTTTACGGCGAGCCGCTTCCGCCCGATGCCGATCCGCAAACGGTGTATAATGCACTGATCCGACTAAAGGAGAATCATGGCACTCAACAAGCCTGAATACACCCTGTTCAAAAACACCCGTTACGCTTTGAGCGGACTTGCCGAAGTAACCCGAAACGAAAAATCGTTCCGCCTCCAGCTCCTGTTGTTCGGGTGGGGGATGGCTATCGCATGGTTTTTACCTCTTTCGTTTGTTCACAGCGCGATCCTTAGCGTCTCGCTTTTCATTCCACTCATTGCCGAGATTATCAACAGTGCGATAGAGCGGACCGTGGATCTGGTGACGTTCGAGCACCATGAACTGGCCAAGAGAGCCAAAGACGCGGGAGCGGCGCTGGTTTTTTTATCGCTGGCGATGCTCGGATTCGTCTGGGGGCTCGTTTTGCTGGATGCATTTTGCCTCTAAGCCATCCGTAACCCAATCGTAAGTGATTGTTCTCTATAATTTTCGATATTTTTTTACAAAGGGATAAGCCGTGGCAACAGCACTTATTATCGGCGCCGGCGGAGTAGGGCGCGTAGTGGCACACAAATGTGTCATGAACAACCATATTTTCGATCGGATCATTTTGGCCAGCCGTACCCTGAAACGGTGTGAAGAGATCCAAAACGAACTTCCAGCGGGTGCGATAGAAATCGACACGGTCGATGCGGACAAAACCGAAGAGGTGATCGCGCTGATCGGGAAATACAAACCGGCCATCCTCATCAACGTTGCGCTGCCGTATCAGGATCTGGCCATCATGGACGCGTGTATCGCGACCAAAACCCCTTATCTCGACACCGCCAACTACGAACATCCCGATGAAGCGAAGTTCGAGTACAAGCTTCAGTGGGCGCGTGACGAAAAATTCAAGGAAGCCGGAATCATGGGGCTGCTCGGCAGCGGCTTTGACCCGGGTGCGACCAACGTCTTTTGCGCCTATGCGCAAAAACACTATTTCGACGAAATTCATACGATCGACATTCTCGACTGTAACGCCGGGGACCACGGTTATCCGTTTGCGACCAACTTCAATCCCGAGATCAATCTGCGCGAAGTCAGTGCAAAAGGGCGCTACTGGGAGAACGGCGAGTGGATCGAAACCGAACCGATGGAGATTATGCAGGTATGGGATTATCCCGAAGTGGGTCCCAAAGACAGCTATCTACTTTACCACGAAGAGATGGAATCGCTCGTCAAACACATCAAAGGACTCAAGCGGATCCGGTTTTTCATGACGTTCGGACAAAGCTACCTCATGCACATGCGCTGCCTTCAAAACGTCGGCATGCTGGGCATCGAGCCGGTCGAACACCAGGGGATGAAGATCGTGCCGATCGAGTTTCTGAAAACTCTGCTGCCCGATCCCGCATCGCTTGGACCGCGCACCAAAGGGAAAACCAACATCGGTATCGTCGCCGAAGGTCTCAAAGACGGTAAAAAACGCAAGATCTACATTTACCAGGTCAAAGACCACGAAGAGTGCTACGCCGAAGTCAAATCGCAAGGGGTCTCGTATACGACGGGCGTCCCTGCCGTGATCGGTGCAAAACTCATGGTTCAGGGGATCTGGAACGGGAAAGGGGTGTTCAACATGGAACAGCTCGATCCCGATCCGTTTATGGACGACATGAACACCCAGGGACTCCCCTGGAACGTCATCGAGATGGACGTATAACCCCTTCTTTTGTCTTCATGTATCAGATAGATTATCTATCTGATACGCTTTCGTGCGGCGGTATTTTGCCACATCATCATTCGATCGCGTTGTTGTTCAGTGCTTCGGTGTAAATCGCGTACAGGCGGCTTGGGGTGAGATTGATCTTCGGTGCGAGGTTGTCGATCAGCGTGTGGATTTTTTCACTCGTTTCAAGCTTTTCGGCGATCGAGAGAAATTTGCCCAGATACCCTTCACGTTTGAGCAGGGCGTCGGTCGTCGATTCGCGCAACTGGATTTTGTCGATCACCTCTTCCATCTTCATCTGCAAAAAGGTATCGATCAGCGAGAGGCTGCCGGTCAAAAAGGCTTCGTCGGCCATATCGGGGCGTCCGTGGGCATGTACGAGCCGGTACATCAGGTTGGCCCGAAATTTCGCCGCTTCGATGATCGCTTCGCTAAAACGCCGTTCCTCCGCATCCGAATACAAAAACAGCCCCAGCCAGGAACGAAGGCGTGAGGGGCCGAGCATCTGGAGAATCTGGCGGACGCTCGTGATCTCCTGCTGAAAATTAAATTCCGCCGAATTGATATAACGCAGGAGATTGTAGGTGAGTTCGGGGCAAAGCGCAAATTTTTCGCATACCTTGTGAATGTCGTCGCTGGTATGGAGCGTATTGATCAGGTCCAGCGCGTTGGCTACCGAGGGTTCGATTTTTTTTCCGGCGATGATCGTCGGCTTTTCAAAAAAATAACCCTGAAAATAATCGAATCCCGCCTTCGCGCACCGTTCGAAAACATCGAGGTCCTCCACTTTTTCGGCCAGTAGTTTGACGTTGTAGTCGCGGAATTTCTCGACGATGGTTTCGATATGGTCGTAATCGGTGGCGAGCAGGTCGATTTTGACGATTTCGACGTAAGGGAACAAACGCCGGAAATAGTCGATATTTTCGTTCGCGCAGCTGAAATCATCCAGAGCGAAGCGGTATCCCATCGCATGCAGATCGGCGACTTTATCGATGAATTCGGGGGTGACGCGCGTGTATTCAAGAATTTCGAAAACGAATTTTTCCTTCGGCAGCGAATGCATCAGGTCGCTCATGACGATGTTTTCGTCCACGTTGATGAATCCCAGCCGTTCCCCGATGATCGCCGAGAGCCCGATGTTGTGGACGAGATTGATCATGACCCGTGCGGTCGCTTTGCCGTCGTCGCTGAAATGGGCCCCAGCCGAATCGATGGCGTTGCGGTAAAGCAGCTCGTACGCGATGCATTTACCGTCTAAGTCGAATATCGGCTGTCTGCCAATGTAAGTCTCCATTGATCCGTTCCGTTTTATTATATTTTTTTGTGATAGATTGTAGAGAAAATTACATTAAGCGAAGATTTGTTTTCGCCGTTATGCGTCTAAACGCCTCGGAATAGGGCACTGGCGTAGCCGACGACCCGTGAACGGTCGCCGCTGGCGTCGGCACTGGTACGGTAATCGAGGAGGACGCTTTCGAGCCCTTTGCGCCGGGCGACGTCCAGCATCGCTTCGACGCCGATCACGCCGCACGCTTCGCATCCGCGATGCAGGAGCGACGGATTTTCGCTCCGGATCGCTTCGAGGCATACGGCATCAAGCCGTTTGGCCTGTTCGAGCGGGTAGTAATGGCTCAGATCCGTGCTGATGACGACTCCGCCGTTTTTGAGTCCGAGGACGTAATCGATTATGGGGGCGATTGACGCGGGATCCGTATGGCCGTAGACGAGCTCGGCAATGCGTACATTCGGAAGATAGTGTTTCACGAAGGGCATCTGAACTTCGGTACTGTGCTCGCGGTGTGCCTCCGGGAAGCAGGTTAGGGAAAATTTGCCGCGCAGTGCGTCAATCAGGGCGATGTCCATACTCAGCTCGCCCAGCGGCGTCTGGTAGTGCTCATACCCGCAAAGGCTGGCCCCCTCGAATCCCACCCGATGGGAAGGACCGATGACCAAAAGGGTATCAACCCCTGACCTGGCAAGAATGCGGTGGGCGATGTTGGCGGTGAATCCCGAATATATCCACCCCGCATGCGGTACGATCACGGCACGTCCCCTCAACGCATCGTAACGTTCTTCGATGTCGGGATGGGCCGCCACGATGGCGTTAAACCGGTCGATCATTTCCACGATTTCTCCCGCCGAAGCGGGGTAAAAGCTGCCCGAAACGCTCATGGTACGTAGTTTCATTTCCATACCCCCTCGATTGCGCGCCGACAGTGCGGACAATGCCCATCATCCAGAACAAAATGGGTGGTTTCGAAGCCGTAGCGTTCGATCAGCAGCGTATCGCACTGCGGACAACGCGTCTGGGCCGGGCGGGAGACGTTGCCCAGGTAGACGTAATAAAGGCCCGCTTCTTTCCCCCAGCCTAGTGCTTTTTCCATCAATGCAACCGGCGTCGGGGGCGTGTCGTTCATTTTGTAGTCGGGATGAAACGCGCTGATGTGCCACGGCACGTGGGGACCGAGTTCATCGGCAATAAAGCGGGCGATGCCGCGCAGTTCATGCTCTTTGTCGTTATGCCCCGGAACGATCAGGGTCGTGACTTCGACCCAGATCCCGAGCCGAACCATGGTTTTGAGCGTCTCCTGTACCCCCTCCAGCGATGCTTTGAGCGTTTTCCGGTAGTAGGAGGCATCAAAACTTTTGAGATCGATATTGGTTGCATCGAGCCACCCTTTGAGATCATGGCTCACTTCATCGGACTCGAATCCGCTGGAGACGAAAACGTTGCGCAGTCCCCGTTTTTTGGCTTCCGTGCCTATGTCTTTGGCGTAGGGATACCATACCGCCGGTTCGTTGTACGTGTAGCTGATCGACGAGCAGCCCCTGTCGTAGGCAATGCGTGCCGCTTCTTCGGGCATGAGGGTCACTGAAGTGTCGATATTGCCGGTTTGGGATATCTGCCAGTTCTGACAAAACGGGCATCGTAAATTACACCCGACGGTTCCAAGAGAAAAACTTGAAGAACGGGGAAGGAAGTGAAAGAGGGGTTTTTTTTCGATCGGGTCGATATGGACCGCCGCAGGATGGCCGTAAACGAGACATTCGAGATGACCGCCGACGTTTTTTTCGACGTGACACATACCGATCTGCCCGTCGCTCAGGGTGCAGTAATGCCGACATAACAGGCAGGTTATACGCCCGTCTTTGGGGAGATAGTATTGCATTTTATCCCTCCTCCGAAAATTTCCGGACCTGATAGACGTAGATTTCGGGATGGTGGGAGAGCGGCGAATCGCCCAAACCGGCTTTGCGTCCCAGTTGGGCAAAAAAACGGTCGAAATCGCTCAACTCATCCCACACCTGCGGCAAAAACGTAGCCTGTGCATTTCCGCTTCGCAGGATTACCCCGTCGACGTGCGGTCGGATCATCGATTTGAGATCGTCGGCATCGCGGTAATAGATCTGTCGCGGTTCGCTCAAAAGGGAGACTTCGATGTCGGTATCGTCAAATTCGGCGGACGAAAGAGGGGGAAACCTGGGGTCGCGGAAAGCGGCCGCCTCGGCATTGGCGATCAGATCGTCGATTAAAGGCCTGTGGGAGATCAGGGAACCGATGCATCCGCGCAGCCGCCCGTGGAGGTTGAGTGTAACGAAGCATGCTCCGCTATTGGCCAGTGAGGGCAGCTCCGAAAGGAAGACGTTTTTATCGATATGCGACCCTTCCAGCCGTGATTGGATGGCTGCGCGGGCAACGTGTACATAGACCGAGGAACTCATGATGCGCCTCCTCTTGAAAGTCAATCCGTTTTTACATTGTACACCAATTTCGAACGGATCGGCGTCGAAACGGCACATTTCCCTGTTTACCGGGCAGAGAGAAGCTATGCGGCGTTCTTTTGATATGCTACAATTGCGCACTTTTTTTAAGGACCTGGCGATGGCGATCGATTTCTCCCTTCTCCCTCATACCCCCTGTTACATTTGCGAAGAGGAACTCCTTGAACGGAATCTGCTGACCCTGGATCGCGTTCAGCGCGAGTCGGGTGCCAAGATTATTCTGGCGCTTAAGGGTTTTGCGATGTGGTCGACGTTCGATCTGGTCGGGCGATACCTGCAGGGGTGTACGGCCAGCGGACTGCACGAAGCCAAACTTGCCCGTGAAAAGATGAATAAAGAGGTTCATACCTATTCGCCGGCTTTCAAAGACGAAGAGATCGACGAGATCGCCCGTATCAGCGACGACATCGTTTTCAATTCTCCCGCACAGTTTCATCGCTATTATGAACGGGTCAAGCAGATCAATCCTTCGATCAAGGTGTCGCTAAGAGTCAACCCGGAGTACTCTTCAAGTCCCGTCGATCTCTATAACCCCTGCGGCCTTTACAGCCGGCTGGGGACGACGCTTGCAAATTTCGACGAGAGCATCGTAGCCAAACTTGACGGGCTCAACTTCCACGCGTTGTGCGAGCAAAACGTCGATGCGCTCGAGGGGGTGCTCGAAGCGTTCGAAGCCAAATTCGGCCGCTACATCGAGGGCCTGCAATACGTCAATTTCGGGGGCGGACATCATATTACACGCGCCGATTACGACGTAGAACGGCTGATTGAGGTTATTCGGTCATTTCGGGAGCGTCACAACGGCATCACCGTCTATCTCGAGCCGGGCGAGGCGGTGGGCTGGCAGACGGGGCCGCTCGTGGCTTCGGTGTTGGACGTCGTTCACAACGGCATGGACATCGCGATTCTCGACACCTCGGCCGAAGCGCATATGCCCGATACCCTCGCGATGCCGTATCGGGCGATGGTCCGCGGTTCGGGCGAAGCGGGCGAGAAGGCCTACACCTACCGTTTCGGCGGGAATACCTGTCTGGCGGGAGACATCATGGGGGATTATTCGTTCGATGAGCCGCTGAAAGTGGGAGACAAGATCGTTTTTGAAGACCAGATCCATTACACGTTTGTGAAAAACACGACTTTCAACGGAATCAAGCTTCCCTCTTTGGCGATCTGGACCAAGCAGGGCGAACTCAAGATCGTGCACGAATTCGGCTACGAGGATTACCGCGGCCGGCTTTCCTGATCGGATCAGCGCTTCGCCAGCACCACGGACAGGGCTTCGGCGAGCATCTCGTATGTTTCGCGCAGTTTGGCGGTCTGCTCGAGGATACTTTGAAAAACTTTCTTTTCGTCTGCCAGTTTTTTCTGACGGCGCGTCAGCTCGTTCATTTTGTTGGCAAGTTTGCTGTTGGCGAGTTCGAGATGGGACGTTTCGTTCTTTTTACGTTTTTGCAGTTCGTCTTGCTGTGAATTGAGGCGCGCGATGTCGGTTTTGGCGGAAGAAGTTCCGTCGGCGAGTTTGTTTTTGAGCTGCATAATCCGCGAATCGCCGTCGGCAATGATCGATTCGAGTTCGGCGATACGGTCCATCACGGTGTAACGCTGGTTCCGCTCCACCGTAATTTCGGCTTCGCATTCGGTAATTCGCTCCTGGGCGGCGGTGATCGCCTCCTTCTGGGCCGCCAGCTTTAATTTTGCCTGCTTGTACTGCATCATGATCGAGAGGATGGAAGTGTAATTCCACCGCTGCTGCTTGCTGTCGACGATCGCGTATTTCTGGATTTTTTTGCCGCTGGCGTCGATGACCACCTCTTCGGAAAAATATTTGATGAACTGTTCGGCGTTTTTGTCCCGGTTTTCGACAAATTCGAGGAGTACTTTCGCCGTATGCAGTAGAATTGGGTGAAAATGCTGACGCAGGACGTAGCCGGTGAAGCCTTCGATTTTTCCGCGGTGTTCGGAAGGGAGAATCTCCAGCAGGAGAATTTCGATCATGGAACGGAAAACGGGGATGAAGTTGCGCGTAAACGTCGCGTTGTCGATCACCGAGAAATTCAGTTTTTCCGAGATCGCTTCTCCGAGAATCGGTTCGATCTCTTTCCATGCCCCCTGTGGAAAGGTGGTCTTGTAGAGCATCTCCATATCTTCGACCGACTCTCCGGCAAAGCGTTTGTCCGCTCCGTCGGCGAGTTTTTTGGGAGGGGTGAAATAGCGTACCGAGATGCGTCCCCGCAGAAAAAAAATGATATCCCGGTCGTACAGGTCGAAGACGGAGGTGATCTGGCGCCGGATGATCGCCCGGGCCGTATCGATCGGAACGTTCTTGTCCAGGTATTCTTGCATGATCTCCTGTCGTATTTCCTCGGGAATCGATAACAGGTACGGAACGGGGAGAAACCGCGATTTGTGCCGGAACACGTCGATGATGCGCAGGTTGCTGCGATGGGCCAGACGGTCGAATGACTCGGGGAGGGAAGGATCGGCGTATTGTTTTTTGAGAATGAAGGTGTGTGGCGTCAGCTCGACGTCCACGTGCTGGAAAGTACGGGCGAAATGCTCAACGATCCCTTTGCGGATTGCCGCTTTTTTGTCGTTGAATTGCTCTATGCTCTCGTCAATCCCGAGTTTTTTCAGGAGCGCTCGATAGTGCTCGTCGGTAAAATCGTGGGCATATAGATCGCGCGGGAGCATTTCATCCAGCAAAGCGGCGATGTCGGCGACGATCCGGTGTTTCATTCGTTTTCCTGATACCTTTGCTGAGTGATCGCTGCCTTGATCGCATTGAGATAACTTGTGACCGAGGCACGGTTTTGATAGGCGATGTCGAAAGCCGTCCCATGATCGACGGAGGTACGGACGATCGGCAGCCCCAGCGAGACGTTGATGCTTTCGTCAAAATACAGGGCTTTGAGCGGCCCGAGCCCCTGATCGTGATACATGGCGACGATAAAGCCGTAACGTTCACGGGACCGTGGGGTAAAAGCGATATCGGGCACGATCGGGCCTTCGAATACCTCATGCCCGATCCGGCGGTTGGCCTCCTCGATCGCTGCTTCGATAAAGCGCTCTTCATCCCCTAACACCCCGTGGTCGCCGGCGTGGGGGTTAAGGCCAAGAACCCCGGCTTTACGGGCTTTGGTGCTGCGGTAAAAACGGATCAGAAAAGCCGCCAAACTCGCCGTTTCAAGACGGCCGGCGACGTCACGCAACGGTATGTGCTCCGTAAAAAGGGCCACATAAAGCCGGTCGCATCCGAGCATCATTATAGCATCCTGCGAGAAAAAATCCCTCAAGGCGTCGGTATGCCCCTTGTAAGCTATTCCGGCCCTCATCCATGCTTCTTTGTGAATCGGAAGGGTGACGAGGGCGTCGGCTACGCCGGATTTGGCCAGTTCGACGGCCGATGCGAACGAATCGTAGCTATACCGTCCGCTTGACGCGTCCACGCAACCGGGGCGGATCTCGAAATCGCCCCCGACTCCGCAGCATTCGAAATCATGGGGGAGATGTTTCCCCAGCAATGCCGCAGCGCGTTCGGCCATCACCCGGTCAATGCTGTACAGAGGACGGCACAGCGTTTGAATCTGCGCATGCGCTTTGAGGATGATTTCAAAACCGACGCCGTTCAGGTCACCGACGCTGATTGCCAGGGTTTTCAGCGGCGGCATAGCGCTTTCATTTCTTTGACGGCCGAAGCAAGGCCTGTGAATACCGAACGCGCAACGATGCTTTGGCCGATATTGAGTTCTTCGATCGTCTCGATCGAGACGATGGCGGAGACGTTATGGTAATTCAGTCCGTGCCCGGCGGCGACTTTCATCCCCGCCGAACGGGCCGCATTGGCCGCATCGACAATATCGCTGTACGCTTTTTCGAGACGGTTGTCGAGCTCTTTGCGCGAGAGGTGCAGCTCGGAAATGGCATGGTGCGAATGGGGAAGGGCGCTGTAGCGCATAGCATAGATGTTTGCATAGCTTCCGGTATGGAGCTCCACCCATTCGGTCCCCAGGCGTTCGGAAGCTTCGATGGCGGCGTGCGTCGGATCGACAAATAGGGAAACTTCGATCTGCGCTTCGCGCAACGTATTGATAGCATTTAATATCATATCGTATTTCCCGATGACGTCCAGCCCTCCCTCTGTCGTCACTTCTTCCCGTTTTTCGGGAACGAGAGTCGCACGGTGCGGACGCAGCTGCGTGACGATACGGATGATTTCGGGGTCGATCGAACATTCCAGATTGACCGGCAGCGGCGAAGCGGCGATGATGCGGCGCGCGTCTTCGTCGTGAATGTGGCGGCGGTCTTCGCGCAGGTGGATCGTGATCTGGTCCGCGCCGTTCTGGGCGCAGATGCCCAGTGCCATCAGAGGATCGGGATCGTTGATTTTGCGGGCTTCGCGCAGCACCGCGATGTGATCGATGTTGACACCGAGTTTAAGATTGTCTGCGTGCATAGAACTCCTTTTTGAATGCGCTGAACGTACCGGAAAGAATCGCTTCGCGCGCCTGGCGCACCAGGCTCAGATAATAATGCAGGTTGTGCAAAGAGGCAAGGCGGAAAAAGGTAATTTCCCGTGAGCGGAAGAGGTGGTGCAGGTAGGCACGGCTGTAGCGACGGCAGGTGTAGCAGTCGCATGCGGGATCGATGGGATCCGAATCGAACTTGTAGGCCGCGCCTTTGATGTTGACTTTTCCGAACGTCGTGAAAAGGGTGCCGTTGCGGGCATTCCGGGTCGGCATGACGCAGTCGAACATGTCGACGCCGCGCTCGATGTTTTCGACGAGGTCTTCGGGCGTCCCGACACCCATCAGGTAGCGGGGCTTGTCGGCGGGCATGAGCGGTGCGGTGTGTTCGACCGTGTCGTACATCAGCTGGTTCGCTTCACCGACCGAGAGTCCCCCGATCGCGAACCCGTCGAAATCCATTGCGCAGAGTTCCTCGGCGGAACGGGTACGGAAATCCAAATCGGTTCCCCCCTGGATGATGGCGAAAATGTTCTGGTTCGTTCCGATCCCCTTGGACTGGTTGTGGCGGTGGTATTCGATCGACTGGCGTGCCCACTGGGTCGTCCGCTGGATCGATGTCAGGATCCGTTCCTGCGTCGCGGGGAGTGCGACGAGATCATCGAGAATCATCATGATGTCGCTGTTTAGGTTGTTTTGGATGTCGATTACTTTTTCGGGGGTAAAAAAGTGCTTGCTGCCGTCGATGTGGCTGCGAAATTCAATCCCGCTTTCGGTAGGTTTCGAAATGTCGCTGAGACTGAACGCCTGAAAACCGCCGCTGTCGGTCAGAAAGCTGTTGGGATAGGTGGTGTAACCGTGCAGCCCGCCGAGCTGTTTGACCGTTTCATCCCCCGGGCGTAGGTACATATGGTAGGTGTTGGCGAGGATGATCTGGGTTCCCAGGATATCGGTCATGTCCGCCATATCGAGCGCTTTGACGCTTCCGACGGTTCCCACGGGCATGAAAATCGGCGTTTGAATCGTGGAATGGGCCGTGGTGAGCGTGCATGCACGGGCGTTGCCGCAGGTGGCGTCGACGTGAAATTGCATAAAAAACCTTGATTTTTTTCGTTATTTTATCGTATCGGCGGGGGTTTGAACAACCCGTTACGGTATAATCACGCCAAAACAATTTCTGCAGGATTACCGTATGAGCATCGAACACTCTATTTCCGCATTTGAAAAAGCACAAAACCTGATTCCCGGCGGCGTCAATTCTCCCGTACGCGCGTTCAAAAGCGTCGGCGGCATTCCCCGTTTCATCGCGAGCGGGGAGGGGGCCTACCTGGTCGACGTCGACAACAACCGCTACGTCGATTACGTCCAGAGCTGGGGACCGCTGATTTTCGGCCATCGTGACGAAAGCATCGAAAACGCCGTCATCGAAGCGGTCAAGCACGGCCTGAGCTTCGGGGCTCCGACGGAGGCTGAGAGTGAACTGGCCGAACTGATCATTTCGATCTACGACTCGATCGAAAAAATCCGCTTTGTCAGCAGCGGCACCGAAGCCGTCATGAGCGCGATCCGTCTTGCCCGCGGCTTCACCGGGCGCGACGATATCGTCAAATTCTCCGGATGCTATCACGGGCATAGCGATGCGCTTCTCGTTCAGGCGGGGTCGGGCGCGGTGACGTTCGGAACGCCGAGTTCGCCGGGCGTTCCGGCCGATTTCACAAAGCATACCCTCCTGGCCGAATACAACAACATCGACAGTGTTCGCCGGTGCTTTAAAGAGAGCCCCGGCATCGCCTGCGTCATCATCGAGCCGATTGCCGGAAACATGGGGCTCGTTCCCGCGACCAAGGAGTTCCTCGCCGAGCTTCGCACCCTTTGCAACGAACACGGAACGCTTCTGATTTTTGACGAAGTGATGAGCGGCTTCCGTGCCTGTCTGCACGGGGCGGAGAGCATTACCGGCACCCGTCCTGATCTCGTTACGCTGGGTAAAGTGATCGGAGGGGGTATGCCCGTCGGCGCATTCGGCGGACGCCGCGACGTCATGGCACATCTTTCACCCGAAGGGGGCGTTTACCAGGCGGGAACGCTCAGCGGGAATCCCGTAGCGATGGCGGCGGGGTTGGCCTCGATCCGAAAGCTCAAAAACAACGCCCGCGTTTTTTCCGTCCTTGAAGAACGCGCGCAACGGCTGATGAGGGGCTTTGCCGATGCGGCGGCCAAACACGGCATTGCGCTTCAGACCGACGTTCGCGGCTCGATGTTCGGCTTTTTCTTTAACGAGGCCAATGTAGCCAATTTTACCGATGCGCTGAAAAGCGATACGGCACGTTTTGCCCGTTTTCACGCCGCGATGCTCGAGAGTGGGTTCTATTTCGCCTGTTCGCAGTTCGAGACGGGATTCATCGCGACCGCGATCACCGATGCCATGATCGAAGAGACGATAGCTGCCGCCGATAAAATTTTCGGAGAGATATAATGGAAAACGAAGAACACAAACCGCGCCTCAAACCGATCATCGAAGGTGCCGAAACCCTTTCTCTGGGAATTTCGATGGTGGTTGCCGTCCTGATCGGGGTAGCCATCGGCCTGGGGCTGAAAAAAATCACCGGCATCTCATGGCTGCTGTGGGTGGGCGTCGGGATCGGTATTGCCGCGGCGTTTTTGAATGTTTTCAAAGCGTACAGCAAGCAGTACAAAGAATTCGAAAAACTTGCCCGCGATCCGCGTTACAACATGGGTAAAGAGCGCAAGGACGACGATGACGACGAGGATTAAAAAGCCTCTGGCCGTTTTCGCGGTTTCCCAGATCGGAGCGGCGACGCTGGCCGCATATTCGCCGGCGGTCTATGCCAATTTTGCCGTTGCGATGACGACGACGATCCTGATCGTGATGGGATCGCTCTATTCGTACCGCAATATGATCCATCGCCGCGTAGCCGACGTCGACCCCGAAGACAACAAAGACGCGATCGATATGATGGACGACCCTTACGACCTCTACGAAGAAGAACGCGAAGCGGAAGTTACCGATATCAAAGAGATGATCAAAGAAGAAAAAGCGCGTCAGCGTGCCAATATCGTCAAAAACACGACCCAAAACGCTTCAGCCTGGGTTTCGGCGTATCGTCTGGTCCCCTACGCATTTCTCGTCCTGGGGTTCATGGCGCTCGAAAACAACGGCGCACTCAACATAACGGCGTATCTCGCCGGGCTTGCGGCGGGAATACCGGTGGGCTATCTGATCGCCAAAGAACTTTTTATCCCCCGTGAAAACTTGTAAAAACTTTACAAAAGTATTATAATTAATCCTTAATCGCACTGCGGTGCGGAGAGGATGCGAAAAAGATGCTCACTCCCACATTGAAATGGTCATTGTCGTCCGCCTGGATCGCGATTGTCGCGGGTTCGGTATGGTTTAATTTTATGCAAATCGATAATACGGCGCAGCAGATGGCCGTTGCTGAAGGGCGTGCAAGCTGGACTAAAGATCAGGCTTATCGCCAGTGGGTAACCGATAAGGGCGGAGTGTATGCCGTGCCTACTGAAAAATATCCGCCCAATCCTTATCTGTCCCATATTCCCGATCGTGATGTCAACACGACCGGCGGAAAATCTCTTACGCTGATCAATCCCGCATACATGATCCGGCAGGTTCATGAAATAACCATTTTGCCCGGAGCGCCGACGGAACATATTACCTCACTCAATCCGATACGTCCCGAAAATAAACCGGACGCATGGGAAATTGAGGCGCTGAAAGCTTTTGAGAAAGGAGAAGAAGAAGTTTGGGGACTCTCCGAAATCAACGGTACGCTCAACATGCGGTACATGCGTCCCATGGTAGCCAAAGAGGGGTGCTTGAAATGTCATGGCCATCAGGGATACAAGGTCGGCGATATACGGGGCGGCGTCAGTTTCTCGATACCATTTGAACCTTTTCAGGAAGTAGCGGACGAGCAAAAGATGAGTCTCGCTCTCTGGCATCTTCTGATCGGTGTTTTGGGAATCCTGGGAATCTGGCTTGCTTTCAGCCGTATTGTACGGAATGAAAAATTGCTCCAAAACGCCCTCGTCGAGTCGGAAAACGCGAAAAAGACCGTGATGGAACTGAACGAAACCCTCGAGGCGAAAGTACGTGATGAAGTGGCTAAAAGCCGTCAGAAAGACCTCCTGCTGATTCAGCAGTCGCGTCTGGCGTCGATGGGTGAAATGATTCACAATATCGCCCACCAGTGGCGTCAGCCGCTCAACACACTCGCGGTGATTCTGGCGAATATTCAAGACGATTACAAATACAATGAACTGAGCGAAGAATCGCTTTCGAATGCCGTAGCGAAATCACGCAAAATTCTTAACCAGATGTCGCAGACGATCGATGATTTCCGCAATTTTTTCCGCTCCGACAAAGAGGCAAAAGCGTTCGATACGGTCGATATCATCGAAGAATCGCTGGTCGTCATCGACGCTGCGCTGAAAAACAACAACATCGACATCATCAAAGAATACGAACGTCCGTTGCCGGGGTACGGTTATCCCAACCAGCTTTCTCAGGTGATTCTCAATCTTCTGACGAACGCCAAAGACGCGGTCAAAGAACGCAAAACAAGAAACGGGAAAATCGTCATCCGGGCATTTGCCGAAAACGGAGGGGTCCGCATCGAGATCTCCGACAATGCCGGAGGGATCGATGAAACGATCCTCTCCAAAATCTTCGATCCGTATTTTACGACCAAGGAATCGGGCAGCGGGATCGGGCTTTACATGGCACGGATGATCGTCGAACACAACCACGGGGGTACGATCACCGCGGCCAATACGCACGATGGGGCCGAGTTCACGATCCGGATACCGCAGAATGCACAGATGAAAACACAAAAGGATGGTGAATGAATTCGTTTCTCAAAACCCTGACGGTACTGTACGTCGAAGACGAAGATATGGTCCGCGAAGAGGTGAGCCGCTTTCTGCGCCGCCGTTTCGCGCGCGTCGACGAAGCCAAAAATGGCGAGGAGGGACTCGAACTTTTCCAGAAAAACGTCTACGATATCGTTATCACGGACATCAAAATGCCGGTGATGGACGGGCTCACTATGGCCGAACGGATTCGAAGCCTCCGTGATGGAATGCCGATCGTCATCGTCACCGCGTTTACCGACACCGACTATTTTATCAAAGCGATTGAACTCGGGGTCGACGGCTACGTCAAAAAACCGATTGATACCGAGCAGCTCATCGCCCAAACCCTCAAAGCCACCTATAGCCGTTTTCAGGACGTTCAGCTGGCCAAAGCCAAAAACGCAACAATCAAAGCCCTTACCCAGATCGTCGGAGCGTTGTCGCGCGCGATCGAACAACGCGATCCCTATACAAACGGCCATCAGCACCGTGTTTCGATTTTCGCCGAATCGATCGGCAGCGCCATGGGGCTTTCGGATGAACAGCTCACCTCGGTCCGCCTCAGTGCCTTGATCCACGACATCGGCAAGCTGGCCATCCCCGTAGAACTGCTGGTGATGCCGCGGCCGTTAACCGAACTGGAATACTCGCTGATCAAGACTCATCCGGTTAACGGCAGCGACATCGTCACGGGCATCGACTTCCCCTGGCCGATCGACGAGACGATCCGTCAGCACCACGAACGTTTTGACGGATCGGGATACCCTGATGGGCTTAAAGGGGAAGAGATCCGGATCGAAGCGCGCATCGTCGCGGTCGCCGACGTCGTCGAAGCGATGAGTTCCCACCGGCCGTATCGGCCGTCATTGGGGATCGAAAAAGCGCTTGAAGAGATTACGCGTCATCGGGGCATCCTCTATGATCCCGACGTAGTCGACGTCGCGGTGAAGTTGATGCGGGAAAAAGGGGAAAAAATCTTTGAAGAGGTAACGGTTACTTCACGATCATCGGAACGTTGATCGTAATACGCTGCTCTTTGATGTCGGTGAAAAGATTGTTCTCTTCGGCGAGATGGGCAATGTCCGAAAGGTATTTTCGGGCGACCGTATCGGCGGAGATTTCGATCGAAAAGAGAGAATATTTTTCCCCTTCGAATTTGATGTGTTCGCCGACGCGGAAAAACAGGCGCGTCGTTATTTTCTCGTTCCCGGCCATAGCCATGTAAATTTTGTTCAGAAGCTTGATGAAAAGTTCGGTCTGGAGCCGTATTTCGGGAATAGTCGGATCCACTTCCTTGATAAAGCGCGTCTGGCTGCCGATGGAGTTGGAACTGATGCACAGGTCGATCAGCGTGTAGACGTTGACAAGCTGCCCTTCGGGTTTTTGTTTCGTAAACTGGAAAGAGGGGAGTTGGTAGAGGCGGATTCCGATCTGCTCTTCGTCCTCATATCCGACGGTGATGCCGAAAAATTTGAACCGACCGAATTCGAGTTCGAGGAAGGTCGTTTTGAAACCGAATGAGGAACTGGCATAGGTTGTCGCGATTTTATACAGTGCCGAAGCTTCCACCGCCCCGAGGAGGTATTGTGCCTCCGTGTTGAGTGAGACAATTTTTCCGCCGGCGTTGAATAAAATAAACGGGTTGAAGTCGAATTCAATCCATTGCTGATCGAACGTCATTAATCCTCGATGTAGTTTTTCAGTTTACGGCCCACTTTGGGGTGTTTGAGCTTTTTGATCGCGCTCGACTCGATCTGGCGAACCCGTTCACGGGTGACGTTGAGTTCTTTACCGATCTCTTCGAGGGTGCGGTCGCTTTCGTCGTCCATAATCCCGAAACGCATTTTGATGACCGCTTTTTCACGCTCATTAAGCTGTTCGAGGACGCTTTCGATTTGCACTTTGAGGTCGTCTTTGAGGATCGCGTCGGAAGGGGAAATCGACATTTTATCTTCGATGAAGTCCCCGAAACGTCCGTCTTCCTCATTACCGATAGGCGCTTCGAGCGAAATCGGCTCTTTGGTGATTTTGATGACGTTTTTGACTTTCTCGACCGACAGACCCACTTCTTCAGCGATGGTTTCGACATCGGGCTCTTTGCCGTGTTCTTGCAGGTGCTTACGCATGATTTTGTTGATCCGGTTGATTGTTTCGATCATGTGGATCGGGATACGGATCGTGCGCGCCTGGTCGGCAATCGCGCGGCTGATTGCCTGGCGGATCCACCATGTTGCGTAGGTCGAGAATTTGTACCCTTTCTGGTATTCGAACTTGTCGACCGCTTTCATGAGACCGATGTTTCCTTCCTGGATCAGGTCGAGGAACGGGAGTCCGCGGTTGGTGTAGCGCTTGGCGATCGAGACGACCAGACGGAGATTCGACTTGGCCATTCGCGTTTTGGCCGTTTCGGAGATGCTTTTACCCCGCTTGATCTGCTCGAGGATGTCGGCCAGCTTTTCGGGCTCCATGTTGAAGCCCCCCTTGGAAGCCTCTTTGGTCTGGATCAGTTTTTTGATCTCCATGTAGGTGCTGACCATGGTCGCTTCGGGAACTTTCGCCGCGATATCCTCCTTGGAGAGGTCGCAGATTTTCGCCAGAATCGCCTGGTGGTTTTTCTTGAGCTGATCGTTGAAGAGGGGGAGTTTGTACTCCAGTCGTTTGAGTTCGCGTTCAAACCCCTCGTCGCTGCGGAGCGCCGTCTCCATCGAGCGGACCAGTTCGTTGATGAGTTTGGAGGTGGGCCCCAGATCGAGCAGGGCTTCTTTAAGGCTTTTTTTCTTGAAGCTGACGTTGAGGAAGTGGAGGACGTATTCGGGGTCCATCTCTTCGACCGGGCATTCGTCGAGCACTTTTTCGGTCGCTTTTACCCACTCTTTTTTCGCTTTTTCGAGTGCTTTAAATGACGTAACGACTTTTTCGACCCGTTTTTTGTCTTTGGCCGAAGGGGCTTTTTCACTCGCTTCTTCTTCGTCGTTTTCGTCGTCGCTTTCGCTGTCATCGTCGTCCTCGCCGTCTTCCTCAAAACTTTTGAAGAGTTCTTTGACCCGGCGTTCGCGGTTGATCAGGGGGTCTTTGTAGTCGAGAATGAAATCGATCAGGTAGGGAACCGAGCAGATCGCATCGATGATGATCCCTTCCCCCATCTCCATCCGTTTGGAGATTTCGATCTCTTCGTCTTTGGTTAAAAGGGGAATCTGCCCCATTTCGCGCAGATACATCCGCACGGGAGAATCCGAACGCGACCATTCGAGCAGTTCATGCTGCTTGAGGATGTCGAATTCGTCCCCGCTGGCTTCTTCGATGTACTTGAGCTGCGCGGCACGTTTTGCGGCGGCTTCTTGCTGGTTGAGCATTTTGGCGTGTTCGGAAGAGGTGAACAGGCAGATTTTATGTTTTTGGGCGAGTTTTAAAACCGTTTTGGCCTGCGCGAGGGTAGGCTGTTTGTCGAAAGGTTCGACAATCGCTTCGTATGTCAGACAGTTTTTGGATTTGTGTTCGGAAAAGAGGGTTTCGATATGCTTGTTTAAATCTTTGACGCTCATACGAGGAGGGCTCCCTTGTCGTTTAAAAAGATTTGGATTATACCCAAATTTTTATAAACCATCCTTAACATATTGGGATAAAACGGTGCAAACAAAAAGTGGAACGGCAGTTGCTTCATGTCGTCAAATCGACCAAGGACGTACGAGAATGCAGACCGGATATTACGCGGCGACCGGCGGGATGGTGGCTCAGTTCAACCGCATGGATACGATCGCCAACAACCTGGCCAACGTCAATACGGCGGGATACAAACGCGATCAGCTGATTACGGGCGATTTCGTCCGACTGCTCAAGGAAGCCCAAGACGAACTGCCGATCCCAAACCATACAATGGAAGCGGCACAGTATTTCAACCGTTCGATGAGCCGTGTTCCGCAGATCACCGATGCCTATACCGATTTTTCGCTGGGTGCGATGCAGCGTACCGAAAACACGTTCGACCTCGCACTGGGCAAGGAAGGGCAGTTCTTTGCGGTCAACACTCCGCAGGGGATACGTTTGACGCGTAACGGTACGTTTACCCTTAACGAAGAGGGTAAACTCCTGACCAAACAGGGGTTCGAAGTCCTCGCCGCGGACAAGACCCCGATTACGATCAACCCCCAAAGTTCGGTCGTGACGATCGACAAAAATGGCCAGATCGCGGCCAATATCGCCGGAACGACCGAAATGATTCCCGCCAAGCGGCTTCTCATTGCCGAGCCGCAGAATATCCGGATGCTGAACAAAGAGGGAGAGAACCTCTACATCCCCGATGCGGCCGATCCCTTAAACCCGCTTAACGACAGCGGCAGCGTCATGCAGGGATTTGTCGAAAAAAGTAACGTCAATGCGGTCAATGAGATGATCGCGCTCGTCGAAGCCAACCGTTTGGTCGGAATGTATCAAAAAGCGATGGATTCGCAGATGAACGACCTCAACCGCGACGCCATCGAAAAACTCGGCGCGACACGCCGATAACCCAAGGAGATTTGAATCATGATGCAATCACTCTATACCAGCTCAACGGGGATGCTCGCGATGCAGACCCAGATCGATACGACGGCCAACAACATTGCCAACGTCAATACGATGGGATATAAAAAATCGCGAGCCGAATTTGCCGATCTGATGTACAAAGTCATGACCTACGCCGGAACGTCCACCAGCGATACGACCAAATCACCGACGGGGATCGAAGTGGGCCTTGGGGTCCGGCCGACCGCCATCAACAAAATTTTCAGCGAGGGGAGCCTGAAACAGACCGACAATACTCTTGATGTCGCGATCGCCGGAAAAGGTTTTTTCAAGCTTGAACTTCCCAACGGAACGGAAGTTTATACCCGTAACGGATCCTTCAAGCTTGATGAGAACGGTACGATCGTCAATTCCGACGGATACCGCCTGGTCCCCGAGATCGTCGTTCCCGAAGATGCGACGAACATCAGTATCGGGGTCGACGGTATCGTCAGCGTAACCCAGTCGGGGCAGGCACAGGCGACTCAGGTGGGGCAGATTTCGTTGACGAATTTTATCAATCCGGCGGGATTGCATGCGATGGGGGACAACCTTTTCGTCGAAACGGACAGTTCGGGTCAGCCGATTGAGGGGACGCCGGGCGAAGAGGGGCTGGGAACGATCCGCCAGGGATTCGTCGAGCTTTCGAACGTGCAGCTGGTTGTGGAGCTGACCGACCTGATTACCGGACAGCGGGCGTACGACGCGAACTCCAAAGTGATCACGACCAGTGACGAGATGCTGGCGACGACCAACAGCCTCAAACGTTAATATTAAAAACTATTAATTTTTTCCTCTCCCTTGGCGGAGTTTATGAACTCCGTTTCGGCCTCCTCAATTTACAAAAAACTTGTAGAATGCTTCTAGATCAAAATCGCAATGGATTTGCCATGAAACAGAGTGTACCATCCTGCATCGCGCTGTTGCTTTTTGCCGTCGCAGCCGCATCCGAACCGACCATAAGGCTGAAACCGTCCATGAACTACAATCCGCTTACCCCTGAGGAAGAATATGTCATCCTTCGTAAAGGGACCGAACGCCCCTTCGGAGAGAATTACCGCCGTTTCCTTGAAGAAGGAAAGGGTACCTATGTGTGCCGCCGATGCGACGCACCGCTCTATCGTACCGACGATAAATTCGACTCGCACTGCGGCTGGCCAAGCTTTGATGACGAGATCCCCGGCGCGGTGAAGCGGGTCCCCGATGCCGACGGCCGCCGGACCGAAATCGTATGTGCCGCATGCGGCGGCCACCTTGGACATGTTTTTATCGGGGAACGGATGACGCCCAAAGACACCCGTCATTGCGTCAATTACACCTCGATCCGCTTCATTCCGGCCCGCTGATGCGGGAAAAAAAACGAAAAGAGGCATCTTTAAAGTCAGATAAGTTATAATCCCTCCAAATTTTTACGATATTTAGTACAGGATTTTCAATGCAAAAAATTGAAGGGAAAGTTTGGAATTTCGGTAAAGACATCGATACCGACCTTATTATCGCCGCCCGCTATCTCAATACATCGGATCCCAAAGAACTGGCCAAGCACGTGATGGAAGACGCCGATCCGGCGTTCGTTACCAAAATGACGCCGGGTGATATTATCGTCGCCGATGAAAATTTCGGATGCGGATCGTCGCGCGAGCATGCCCCAATAGCGCTCAAAGCAGCCGGTGTCGCCGCCGTCATCGCTCCGACATTCGCCCGTATTTTTTACCGCAACGCCTTTAATATGGGACTTCCGATTTTCGAACTACCCGAAAGCATGGAAATCAAAGAAGGCGAATCGGTGACCATCGATATGGACGCTGGAACGATTACCAACCGGACAACCGGAAAAGTTTATAATTTCATCCCCATTCCGCCGTTCATGCAGGAACTCATTGCCGCCGGAGGGCTGATGAACTACGCCGAAGCCGAAATTGCCGCCCAGGAGAAATAATCAATGAAGTCATACAATATCGCGCTTATCAAAGGGGACGGAATCGGTCCCGAAATTATCGACGAAGCGGTTAAAGTCCTAGATGCCGTCGCCGTATGCGAAAACATCGAGTTCAACTATCGCGAAGTACTGATGGGGGGATGCGCCTACGACGTGACGGGCGATCCGCTTCCACAGGAGACGATCGATGTCTCACTCTCCAGTGATGCCGTCTTGTTCGGGGCCATCGGAGGACAGAAATGGGATAGCCTTCCCCGTGAAAAACGCCCCGAAAGCGGCCTTCTACGCTTCCGTAAAGAGCTGGGCGTGTTTGCCAACCTCCGTCCCGCCACTGTGTACGACGAACTGGTCAATGCCAGTTCCCTCAAACCCGAGATCGTGAAAGGGGTCGATTTGATGGTCGTCCGCGAACTGATCGGGGGGATCTATTTCGGCGAACCCAAAGGGCGTGACGAAAACCGGGGATGGAATACGATGGTGTATACCCGTCCCGAAATCGAGCGGATCGCCCACGTCGCGTTCAAAATCGCGATGGAACGCTCCAAAAAAGTTTGTTCGGTGGATAAAGCCAACGTCCTTGACGTCAGCCAGCTCTGGCGCGAGGTGGTCGAAGAGGTTGCCAAAGAGTATCCCGAAGTCGAACTTTCCCACATGTACGTCGATAATGCCGCGATGCAGCTGATCCGCGATCCTAGACAGTTCGACGTCATTTTGACGGGCAATATTTTCGGGGACATTCTCAGCGACGAAGCGAGCATGCTTTCCGGCTCCATCGGCTTGCTCCCTTCGGCTTCGGTGGGGGCAAAAATCGGGGTCTACGAACCGATCCACGGCTCGGCTCCCGATATTGCGGGGCAGGGGATAGCCAACCCGATCGCGACGATCGCGAGTGCCGCGATGATGCTGCGTTACGCATTGAATGAAAACGCCGCGGCCGACCGTATCGATTACGGTATCAAACAGGCACTTGCGCAGGGCTATCGTACGAAAGACCTGGCAGGTTTTGACGCCAAAGAGATCTGCTCTACCAGCGAGATGGGTTCCATCATCGCGAATTTTGCGGCCAAATGCAAACGCTGACGCTCGCGAACATTTACGAGCTTCAGGGGCTCAAAGAAGATGCCCTTGAAATTTACAAAGAGATTTTAAAAAAAGATCCCGGCAATTCCGACGCGAAAATCGCGATACGCCGCCTTTCGGGGATGCGCAAGAAATTTCTCGGGGTCAACGGCGAAATGAAATCTTTTTTCGTCCAGATGGACGAAGAGGCCGAATTTATCCAGTTTGAAAGGTGGCTGCTCAAAGCATGGAACTAAAAGACGTCATACTCTCCACATTAGCCGAGATCGAAGAGCTCTCCGGAGTTCCGGAAACGCCCGAAGAAGCAGTCGAACCGTACAAAGAAGAGGCAACGCCCGCCACACCCGCCAAAACGGTTTCAGCACCGGAGCCATCGGTTATCGCCGCGGCATCTTCTCCGCGCGAAGACGAAGCCCGCTGGCTCGAAGGGATCCGTGAACGGCTCCTGGTTCTTTTCGAGGGGTTCCAGTCGCCGAACAACGTACAGATCGAGGCCAAAGTGGATCTGACGCTCAATTTTCTCGAATATCTTCTCGCCACCATCGACAACCGTTTGGACAATCTCAAACAACCCTAATTTTCTGCCCAGAGGACAGCATCCATGAATCAGCAATACCGCGTATTAATCCACTGCAATGACGAAAAAGGGCTGGTTTATAAAGTTTCGAGCATCTTTTTCCATCGCCAACTGAACATTATTTCCAATAACGAATTCGTCGACAAAGCCCAAAACAAATTTTTCATGCGCAGCGTCGTCGCCGGGGAAATCGATCCGGTCGCGCTTCAAAACGAGCTGGCTTCGGCGCTCCCTTCGCACGCACACGTCGACGTCATCGCTCCGCGTAAAAAACGGATCGTTTTGATGGCGACCAAAGAATCCCATGCCCTTGGGGATATTCTCATCCGATACGAAGCTGGAGAACTGGACGCCCGGATCGTCGGGGTTGTTTCCAATTACGATCTGCTCGAACCGCTCGTCTCCAAATTCGGCATACCGTTTTATACCGTTTCGCATGAAGGGTGCGACCGAGACGAACACGAACGGCGTGTACTCTCGCAGCTCGCGGCATTCGGCGACATCGATTACATCGTATTGGCCAAATACATGCGGATCCTGACCCCCCGTTTCGTCGAGGCGTACGAAGACAAGATCATTAACATCCACCACTCATTTCTGCCTGCGTTTATCGGTGCGAATCCTTACAAACAGGCGTACGAACGCGGGGTTAAAATCATCGGGGCCACGGCCCATTTCGTCAACAACAATCTCGATGAAGGGCCTATTATCGCGCAGGATGTCATTCACGTCAACCATGCCTACGGTTGGGAAGAGATGCAGCGTGCCGGTCGGGATGTCGAGAAAATCGTTCTCTCCCGCGCGCTGAAACTGGCACTTGAAGACCGTATTTTCGTCCACGCCAACAAAACGATTATTTTCTAAATGTTCAATATCGTCCTTGTTACCCCGCAGATCCCCAACAACACGGGCGCCATTGGACGCCTGTGCGTCAACACCGCTTCAACCCTCCATCTCGTCAAACCGCTGGGATTCGATATCAGTGAAAAGGCACTTCGCCGGGCCGGGATGGATTACTGGCACAAACTTGATCTCAAAGTCTGGGAATCGCTCGATGAATTTTTGGAAGCGCATCCCGAGCGCGATCGGTTTTTCCTCGCGACGACGAAAACCGATCGCCCTTATTTCGACATCCAGTTCCTGCCGGGAGATTATTTGATATTCGGAAGCGAAACTTCGGGGCTGCCGTCTGAGATGCTGGAATCTTTTCGGGAACAGACCCTGACCATTCCGATGGCGAAAGAGGGGAGAAGCCTGAACCTGGCGATCAGTTCGGGTATCATATTATACGAAGCGATCAAACAGAATTTTGACGCGTACACGGAGCTGATGTAATGATGCAAATCCTCGACACCCTTATGGTGACTTTGTTCGTCCTTTTCTTGATCTACATTTTTCGGGGCTACCATCTTTCACGTCTTGAGCGAGACGAACAAAACGAAAAATCGCAAGGGGGCGAAGAGGGCGAGGGGAGCGATTGAACTTCACTCCGTTTTAAAAAAGCTTTTCCGCCCAGATCCCCATCTGCATTTCGAAACGATCCATCCAGCCGCTTGCTTTACGAATAACCTGTGCCATGAAAGTTCCTTTAAATCGGATTTATATAGCAAAATAGTATAAAAAAGAAAAATATCGCTTTTAAAATATTTCATTTTGTCATATTATTTAAAAAAAGATGGCATAATTCCTAGAATATCGTATCAATTACGATAAAAGGATATCGTCATGAAAACGTTTAATGAAATCGTCGAAACGATCAAAGACATCGTCTCTTCCGAATTTCCCGATAAAAAGGTTTTTGACAAAGACATCGCCGAGTTGCTCGAGATTTCGCAGATGAACTTTGCGACCATGAAAAAGCGCAACAAGATCCCATTTAACGAGCTGCTCGATTTCTGCGCCAAACGTTCGATCGCGATCAACTGGCTTCTCTACAACCAGTCCCCCGAAAGCCTGATCGAACCGACGAACCGTTTTTATATGGTCCGTTATTTTTCTTCGGTCAACGCTTCGGCCGGCGGGGGAGCCGAAAACGACGAACTCGATTTCGAGCCGCTCATGCTGGAAGAAAATTTCGTTATGTCGCTCGGCGGAGAAGGGGAGCTGCGTCATATCGAAGCGATCAACGTAACGGGCGATTCGATGGAGCCCTCTTTCAGTTATAACGATATCGTGTTCATCAACCGTTCCAAAACCGACGTCAGCCGGGGCGGTATCTTTACGATTCGTACCGAACACGGCCTTTTTATCAAAAGGATACAAGTTCGTCTTGATGGAAAACTCGATATTATTTCGGATAATAAAGACTATCCCACCTACGTCGCCCGCCGTGACGAAGTCGAAATCATCGGCAGAGTCGTCGGGCGTTTCGGAGGGGTGGAATAAAGCGGAGAGACGATGAAATCGACATTCTGGATCGGCGGTATGATTTTCGTACTCGGAGGGTGCAGTACCCACACCGTCGCTCCTGAATCGGTCCCCGAAAAGCCTCTGCCCAAGGCCAAGACCGAACTTCCTCCCGCCCCTGTGGATACTCCGTATTGTTGTACGCTTCCGCAGGAACTTGACGTGACGCTTCCCCAACTCGGCCCCAAAATCAACGACCTGGAGCGGTTTGAACAATCGATTCTCCCTTACGTCGAACAAAACGGGATCGACCGGGAAGATTTTTTCGAGATTCAAAAAGGATTCGAAAAAGCCTATTATTCCCCATGGACCTACAGTGCCCCTCCGGCGAGTGCGCAGGAAGCTTCCTGGCCTTTACGCGCGTTTCGCGGAGGATACGGCAGCAATTTGCGCCCGCTTCCGCCTTCTTGGTTCAAAGAGATCGAAATGCAGGCCGATTTTGCCGCCTACGGCTCACTCAACCGCAAGGGAATCGCACTAAAATGGCTGGATCTCCGGGCGCTTCCGACCGACAAACCGCTCTATCGCAACCCTTCGCAACCGGGCGAAGGGTATCCGTTCGACATGCTCCAAAACAGCAGTGTCAACTATCACGAACCGCTCTACATCTCGCACACTTCGATTGACGGTGCCTGGACCTATGTTTTTACCAACAGTGCATCGGGATGGGTTAAATCCGAAGGTGTGGCCGCGATCGACGATGCCGCGGCAGAGACCATGCGTAAACAGGAAAAACTCTTCATAATGGAAGATAACGTCCCTCTCTATGACAGTATGAACCGGTTTGTCGCCTATTCCCGGATCGGCATGGTACTGCCGCTCGAAAAAGAACAGCAAAACGAATATTACGCGATGGCATACGACTCGAGCGGGTCGTTCAAATCGCTCTCAATCCCCAAGCCTGCCGCTCGAATCGGTATTTCGAAAATCAACAAAGCCGATCTGGCCCGGTTGGGGGAACAGATGCTTAAAAACACTTACGGATGGGGAGGGATGTTCGGAGAAAGAGACTGCTCGTCGATGATCCGTGACATGTATACCCCCTTTGGGATCTGGCTCCCCCGGAATTCCGCTTCGCAGGCGCGCAGAGGGGAAGTTATTTCCTTCGAAGGGCTTTCGAACGACGAAAAACTTTCGCTCATCAAAACAAAAGGGATCCCTTTTGAGACGATCGTCTATCTCAAGGGACATGTCCTCCTTTATGTCGGAACGTATCAGGATAATGTGTTGATGATGCACAACGTATGGGGTATCCGGACGATCGACAAATCAGGGAACAAAGGGCGCCGAGTCGTCGGCAAAGCGGTTATCAGTACGTTAGACCTGGGAAGTGAACTGGAAGAATTCGATCCGGAGAACCGACTGCTCAGCCGCGCCTCCAGTATGAACATTTTTACTCAAGTACCCATTACTCTCTCCAAAGAGGGCAAAGGGGCGAAAAAAAAGAAAGCGCTCTGATTTATGCTTTGATATCGAGCAAAGATCCTCTCATCTCATCCTGCGCACGGATGGAGCGGGCATTGGCTTCGCTTACGTTCTGGATTGTGACCTGATCGGTAAGTTCTTTGGACAGATCGGTCTGTGACCGCTGGCTTCCGTTGTCGGTTGCGACAGACGTATTGGCTTTTGTCCCGCCGTTTTGCGTTTCGCTGATCGTCGTTTCGCGAGGTACATACTGATCGGTATTGACGTTTGCGACGTTTTGCGCGTTGTTGTTCATGTAAGTCTGATTCGACATCATGGACGAAACGTTTGAGCTTATCATGGAAAGCTCCTTTTCATTCAGATAATGAAAGTATAAGTCCGGTCGCCTTAAACGGTTCTAGGGGCAAAAAATTAGATGTGGAATAGAATTTCCCCGATACGGGGAAACGGCAAAAAGCGGTTAGTGGAGCTCGGCGTTGAGTTTGACTTCACGGGTAGAGCGGCGGATGAGAAGTTGGCCCGTTGTAGAGTCCTGACGGTAATGGATGCCGTTGAGCCCCACCAGGTCTTTCCCTTTGAACGAAGTGCCTTCCAGTTTTGCGGAGGGGTTGGCTTCGTTGATTTTGGCAAGTTCACCAGGAGTGACCGCAAATTTCGTTCCGGCCAGTACCGCAATGCCCGCGTCGACGATACACCCGTCACCCAAAGCGATTCCCGTAACCGAGTTGGCTCCCAGCAGGGTATTTTTGCCGATGGTGACGGGGATGCCGTCGGTACCGCTGAGGACGCCAAGGATCGACGCGCCGCCTCCGACGTCTGAACCGTCACCGACGACGGCGGAGCTGGAGATGCGCCCCTCAACCATACTCACACCGGTAGTACCGGCGTTGAAATTGACGTAACTGGCTCCCGGCATAATCGTTGTTCCCGGATGCAGCTGTGCGCCGAAACGAACTTTTGAATCATCCAGAATACGGGTGTTGTTGGCCGGGATGATATGCTGCAGGAAACGGGGAAATTTGTCGACGAAATCGATTTTGGGATACTCGTTGGCGAATTTGAGTTCGATTTCGTTGGCACGGAGCCATTCGAGTTCGATCGGCTGTCCTTCGGACCATGCAACGTTGTGCAGGGCGCCGAATGCACCGTTAAGGTTGATCGAGCGCAACGGAACTTTTGCCAGCGAAAGGGCATAGAGCTTGAGATACGTCCCCTCTACGCTGGTGCATGCCGCGTCGTTGAAAAGAAGAACAAGGCGGAATTCACCGTCGCGCATGCCGTTTTCCTTGACCAGCGAATACAGGGTTGAAACGACCTGGATGTTTTTATGGGCGTCGCCGTAAGCCTCGTCGGCGTACGGGGTAAACGCGTTCAGACACCCTTCCAGGAATTTCAGGGTTACGGGGACGATCACTTCGTCCGCACTGAAATCGATCTCGAATCCCTGCTCCCGGGCGTTTTTGATGAAAATGGCCGCACTTCCGAAGTTTTCGTTCCAGTTGATATGAGGGTAGGTCGCCTGAAGGACTTTGTCACTGTCGAGCTGACCCAAATCGACGCGGCAAATTCCGAATGCAAGGGGATTTTTGTATCCCGGTGCGCCTTGAATTTCCTGTACGCACGCTTTGAATGCCGCTTCTGTCTCTAAAACTTCCATATTGTCTCACTTTTGGCAAAATTAATGGGGAATTTTAGCATAAGAGACTAGACTTCAGTTGAATCTTGCGTGTTATACTGCTGATTAATTTTACGGATGCAAAGCGAAACGAATGGAACAGTGGATCGAACTTTTAAAGGCCAACAATTATCTCGGGGTCAAACAGTATCTCAAAAACGGCGCCAATCCCAACGATGAGGAAGAAAACGGGGAATCGGTGATCTGTTTTGCGATGCGGTACCACTGCGACGAAGAGATCATCGCACTGCTGGCGGACAGCGGGGCCGATCTGTTTCATACCGATCACGAAGGGGTGAGCGTCTTCGACGTTGCGGTCACCTACAACAATATTGGGTTGATCGAACGGCTGATTCGCGAGGGATTCGACGTGAACCGTCCGACCCGTAACAGCGGCTTTACCCCGTTGATGGGAGCGGTGTGTTACGGACGCACCGAGATCATCCGCAAGTTGCTGGAGATGGGCGTAGACGTCAGCGCGCGTGACCGTCACGGGCTGAGTGCGCTCGATTTTGCCCGTAAAATGCATAAAAAATCGATTTTAGCCCTATTGGAAGGAGGCTTGAATGGAACAGATTAAGACTTTTTTGCTTCTGGGAAGCCTGAGCGTTCTGCTGGTATTCGTCGGCGGATATCTCGGAGGGCAGGGAGGCATGCTGATTGCCTTGCTGATCGCCGGAGGTATGAATTTTTACGCCTATTATTTTTCCGATACGATGATTCTCAAGCATTACCATGCCCAAGAAGTGGATCCAAGAGAAGCACCGATGCTTTACCGCGTCGTGGAGCGGCTGGTCGAACGCTCCGAGATGCCGATGCCCAAAGTCTATATCATCCATGACCGTATTCCCAACGCTTTTGCCACCGGCAGAAATCCGCAAAATGCGGCAGTGGCGATCACGACGGGGCTGTTGGAGCTGCTGAACGAAGACGAGATCGAAGGGGTGATGGCGCATGAACTTTCGCATGTCGCCCACCGTGATATCCTGGTTGCGACGATCGCGGCGACGATCGCCGGAGCCGTTGCGTTTATCGCCAACATGCTGCAGTTTGGCGCCATGTTCGGCGGCCGCGACAACCGAGGGGGAAACCCGATCCTCATGCTGGTAATGGCAATTTTACTTCCGATCGCGGCGACGGTGATCCAGATGACGATCAGCCGCTCGCGCGAGTTCATGGCCGACGAAGGAGCCGCACGGCTGACGGGACACCCCGAATGGCTCCAGAGCGCGCTCGTAAAACTCTCGAATTACAATGCGCGGGGGGAAGTCCACGGCGCGACTCCGGAGAATGCCCACATGTTTATCATCAGTCCCTTCGACGGAAAAAATTTTTCATTCGCGAACCTGTTTCGCACCCACCCTACAACCGATCAACGGCTTGAAAGACTCGAAAAGCTCAAGTCGGAAATCTTGCGCCACGAAAGCGGGCGCAACAAACTCTACGAACGCCATTACGTCTGATCGCCTTCGATTTTCAGCGTAAAATGCGGTTTGAGCGGCGGTTTATGCTTCGGCCGCTTGAGAAATGTGTGCCGATAAAAAATATAGACGACCGCCATCAAACTCAACGTAGCGAGCAAATATTCCAATATACCCATGCTTTCCCCCTTTTTCGGACGCTCAGGGACTCTCTAAGCATATATCGGCATAACAAAAATATAATTTATTGTTTATTGTTTAGATTAATTCGTAATCTATTTTTTGGTTTGCGAGGAAATCGGTAAAGAGTTCAAGACAGCGGCGGCTCTCTTCTTCGTCACTCGAGGCGACCGAAATCTCGACACTGGCTTTCCCCTCTATGAGCATCGGGAGGGAAGAGAAATCGATCGACGCGGGGAGACGTTTCATCACATCGATCAGCGTGTTTTCACTCGTCTGCGCGATCAGCGTTTGACGGAAAGTCGGTGCGGAGCGCGGATAAAAGCGCTCCAGGGCTTCATTCACCATCGGATGGGACATTTCCGGAAAGCCGGGCATGAAAAAATAGCGTTCATCCAGAAAAAACCCCGACATGTTGTTGACGACGTTGTGCAGCAGACCGGCACCGCACGGAAGATCGGCCATATGGATCCGGTGTGGATACGCGGCATCCCCGAAACGTTCGATAATGTCCGAACGGAACCGCTCGTGAGGGTAGAGTTTGCCGTCTCCAAAAACCTCTGCGGCGATGGCGCGTGTCAGGTCGTCGGGAGTCGAACCTATCCCGCCGAAGCTGAACATAACGGCATCGGGGTCGTCGCGTACCATCGTAAACGTATCACGGATGAGGCGCGAATCGTCTTTGATGGTAAGCGATGCGTACAGAACGTGGCCGCGGGCGATGAGGGCGTCGCGGACAAAGGCGAAATGTTTGTCGATGCGTCGTGCGTTGAGAATTTCAGAGCCGATGATGACGGCGTAAAAATGGGGTGTTTTCATGAAGCGATTATAACACGAGATTCCCGCAAGGCGGGAAAGGGAGGATTATTTGAGGCGGTCGAGGATCTCTTTTTCAACCGTATCGATCGGCTGTGTTCCGTCGATCGTAATGTATTTCACCGACGAATCGTCGGCACTGAGCGATTTGTAGTATCCTACAAGCGGTGCCGTTTGTTCATGGTAAACACGGAGGCGATCAAGAACCACTTCGGCTTTGTCATCGTCGCGCTGAACCAGGTCTTCGCCCGTGACGTCATCTTTGCCTTCTACTTTCGGGGGATTGTAGACGACATGGTAGGTACGGCCCGATGCGAGGTGGGCGCGACGGCCCGACATCCGTTCGACGATTACGCTGTCGGGAACGTCGATTTCAATCACCGCGTCGATGGCGACACCGGCTTCTTTGAGCGCATCCGCCTGCGGAACGGTACGGGGGAATCCGTCAAGCAAAAAACCGTTTTTGCAATCGTCTTCTTTGATCCGTTCTTTGACCAGCCCGATGATGATTTCGTCCGTGACCAGTTTACCCGCGTCCATGAACGATTTGGCCAGAACGCCGAGCTCGGTTCCCGCTTTGATCGCCGCGCGGAGCATGTCGCCCGTCGAAATCTGGGGGATGTCGAACGCTTTCGTCAAAAATTGTGCCTGAGTCCCTTTGCCGGCACCCGGCGCTCCCAAAAGAATAATTTTCATATTATTTCCTATTAAATTAGATTTTAGATTTGATGAAGGCTTCCATGTCGTCCACAATCGCGTCAATGCCGCGTTCGCCGTCGATCTTATGGAGCAGCCCTTTTGCTTCGTAGAAGCATTGGATCTCCGCAAGGGGATCGGTGTAGACTTTCATGCGGTTGTTGAACACCTTTTCATCATCGTCGGCGCCGCGAGCACGCCCGAGAACCCGATCGCGGGCAACCGCTTCGCTGACGACGACCTCGATGACGCTGATGAGTGCGATGCTGTCGTCATTGCGAAGAAACGTGTCGAGTTCGTTCATCTGCTCGTTGCTGCGCGGGTAGCCGTCAAACAAGACAACGTCGCTCGGGGCGTTTTTTATCGCTTGCGTTATCGTCTCTACGGCGATCTCGATGGGTACGATGAGCCCTTTGCTGATGAAGCTGTCGATCAGCTGACCGCGTTCCGATCCGCTGGCCACTTCGGCGCGAAGCAAATCGCCCGTCGAGTAATGAACCATTACCGCGTTATTCCGTTCCGCGATGAGCGCGGCATCCGTGGTTTTTCCCGAACCCGGAGCCCCGATGATGAGAAAGAGTTTCTTCATCGCTTATTTGGCGCTTTCACGGAGACGGATGTGGAGTTCGCGCAGTTGTGTGATCTCGACAGGGCTTGGAGCATCGGTCATGATGCACGACGCTTTCTGGGTTTTCGGAAACGCGATGACGTCACGGATCGAATCTTTTTTCGACAGAAGCATCATAAAACGGTCGAACCCGATCGCGAAACCGCCGTGCGGAGGCGCACCGAATTTAAGGGCGTCAAGGAGAAAACCGAATTTCTCCTGCGCTTCCTCTTCGCCGATTCCCAGGAGTTTGAAGATCTCTTCCTGGAGTGCCTGCTTGTGGATACGGATCGAACCGCCGCCGAGCTCCGTACCGTTGAGGACGATGTCGTAGGCGATCGATTCGATATCCTCGATGTGTTCGTGATTGAGATCACGCGGCATGGTGAAAGGGTGGTGGAGCGCTTTGACGCGTCCGTCCTCGATCTCGAACATCGGGAAATCGACGACCCAGACAAATTCGAAGCGGTCTTTGTCAATCAGGTTCATCTTTTCGTGTTCGGCGATAAAGATGCGGAAACGCCCCATGTAATCCCACACGGTTTTTTTATCCCCCGCCCCGAAGAAGACGACGTCGCCCACTTCCATACCGGTCCGTTCGACCAGAAGCTGAAGATCTTCGGGAGTAAAGAATTTTTCCAGCGGCCCTTTGAGGCCGTCTTCTTTCATCTGGAAGTAGCCCAGACCCTTGGCGCCGAATTTACGGACGAAATCTTCGAAGCTTTTCATTTCACGTTTGGAGAAGACCAGATCCGCACCCGGAACGCGAAGCGCTTTGATCCGGTTCATTTTCGGGTTGGCGGCGATGGAGGTGAAAATTTCGTTGTCGCAGCGTGCGAAGATGTCGATGACGTCGACCATTTTCAGATCGTAGCGCAGGTCGGGTTTGTCCGAGCCGTACCACTCCATCGCGTCGGCGTATTTGATGCGGTTGAAAGGGATGTGGACTTCGTGCCCGGCGGCGGCGAACATCCCTTTGATCAGTTCTTCGGCGACGCGGATGACGTCTTCTTGGTTACAGAAGCTCATCTCGACGTCGATCTGGGTGAACTCGGGCTGGCGGTCGGCACGCAAATCTTCGTCACGGAAACATTTGGCGATCTGGAAATAACGGTCGAATCCGCCGACCATCAGAAGCTGTTTGAACAGCTGCGGAGACTGGGGAAGGGCATAAAATTCCCCTTCATGGACCCGGCTGGGGACGAGGTAGTCGCGCGCCCCTTCGGGAGTCGATTTGGTGAGGATCGGCGTTTCCACTTCCAAAAAACCGAGGGAATCAAGGACGTTGCGCGCCGCGATGGCCGCTTTTGAACGCATTTTAAACGTTTCAAACGCGTTCGGATTACGCAGGTCGAGGTAGCGGTATTTGAGGCGCGTCTCTTCACCGACGGTGTTGTCCCCGATGACGAACGGCACAGGCTCAGAACGGTTTTCGATGACGAGATCGTCAACGACGACTTCGATCGACCCGGTTTTGAGGCGGGGATTGGCCAGTCCTTCGCCACGTGCACGGACGCGGCCGCGGGCGATGAGGACGAATTCGTCGCGCACTTCGCTGGCGACTTTGTGGGCGTGGGCGTTATCGGCCGGGTCGCAGACGAGCTGGATCAGCCCGCTTTTGTCGCGCAGGTCGATGAATACGATCCCCCCGTGGTCACGGTAGCTGTTGGCCCAGCCGCACAGAACGACCTCCTGGCCGATGTCGGCTTCTGATAATTCGGTACAAAAATGACTTCTCAAAACAAAGTCCTTGGTCAAAATTTTTTGCAATTATAGCGCGCTTAAACTTGCGGTTTAATAATAGTGCCGCGAATACGCAAAGTGCGTCTTGTGCGGCAGAAGATCAGCTGGAGGGGGTGTCGACGGCGGTGAAGAAGGTGTCGGTTTTCGCCGACAGGCGCGGAGTCGGCTGTGACAGGGCCGATTCGTCTTTTTCGCCCGTGCGGATCCGTTCCACTTCCAGAACCGGCGTTACCCACATCTTGCCTGCGCCGTGTCCCAAATCCTGCGTATGGGACCGGATGGCCTCCATCGCGATCTCTTTGTGCCGGTCGTCTGAAACAACGATCAGGATCATCACTTTGGGATAGAGATCGGGGGCATTGTTTTTTTCGGCGATTCCCAACGACCCTTTTCCGATAACGTCGGTGACGGTAACTCCTTCGATCAGGTTATCGAACAGTTCGCGCAGAACGTCGTTGAGACAGTGTTTGTTGAATACGGCGGTAATCTGGACCATGGCGGACCCCTTTGAAGAAAATGTTACGTCATTATATTTCGAATCGACAGCCCGATTCATCAGTCGACTGATTATTAAATAGGCAATCCTGAGGATTCGAAACACCCTAACTTTGAATCATCCTGCATACCGCGTTCCAGGCTACGGATACGACAAAAATGTCTTCTAGGAGCAAGAACACCGTTTGCAATGTCTTTTGCGATACATCGCTAAAAGCAAGGAGTAACCACATGGCACGCGACACACTGATCGGCGGAGCGTTATGGGAAGAGTATTCATCGGAAGTGCAACGGCGGATGAACGATCCGGTCAACATGGGTGAAATCACCCAGGAAGAGGCGGACAAGGCTGGAAAACAGCTCGTCATTGCCGATTTCGGTGCGGAGAGCTGCGGCGATGCGGTCCGGCTGTATTGGATGATCGATTCTTCAAACGACGTCATCGTCAAAAGCCGCTTTAAAAGTTTCGGATGCGGTACGGCTATTGCCAGTTCGGATATGATGGCGGAGCTGTGCATGGAAAAAACCGTCGACGAAGCGTTGGGCATCACGAACATCGACGTCGAAAAAGCGCTCCGCGACGATCCTGACATCCCTGCGGTTCCGGGGCAGAAAATGCACTGTTCGGTGATGGCGTACGACGTGATCAAAAAAGCGGCATCGATCTACAAAGGGGTCGACATGAGCGAGTTCGAAACCGAATTCATCGTCTGCGAATGCGCCCGCGTGAGCCTCGATACCCTCAAAGAGGTCATCCGTCTCAACAAACTCGACTCGATCGAACAGATCGTCGATTATACCAAAGCCGGCGGCTTCTGCAAATCGTGCGTCAAACCCGGCGGTCACGAGAAAAAGGATCTCTACCTCGTCGATCTGCTCGCCGAAGTGATGGAGGAACTCGAAAAAGAGGCGATCAGCAAAAAAATCAAGGAAGCCAAAGCGGACGGCGATTTCAACGCGATGAGCCTCGTACAAAAGATCAAAACGATCGAATCGATTCTCGAAGAGTACATCCGACCGACGCTGAAAGCCGACGGAGGCGACGTTGAGCTTGTAGACCTCAAAGAGGTCGAAAACGGCTATGAACTCTACATCAAATATAAAGGGGAATGTATCAGCTGTTCGATGAACACGACCACGACCCTGGCGGGGATCGAGGATATGCTCAAATTCAAACTCAAAGCCCAACTACGAGTTTTGGTGATCTGATGAACTGCGCGACCAAAGAGGGCACTTTCCGGTATATGAAGCGTTTCGGTCAATATTCGAAAGAGTTTTACCGTTTCAACGGGGAGCTCTTTTTCCCTTCGCTGGGACTGGGAACCTTCAAACCCGAGCCGTACCGGGAGGACAATTACATCATCAATTTTGCTTCGGCGATCCAGACGGCGTTGCGCAGGGGAATCAATCTGATCGATACGGCAATCAACTACCGCTATCAGATCAGCGAACGCGAAATCGCCGAAGCGCTTCATCCCATGCTCCAAACGGGTGAGATCCGTCGCGACGAGATCATCATCGCTTCCAAAGCCGGGTTTATACCGCTCGATTTCCCGTTTCCCGACAACCCCTACGGATGGATACAAGAAAAGATCGTCGACACGGGATTGGCCGGGCGCGACGAGATCATCATCGACCAGCACTGTATGAGCCCGGCCTACTTGCGCTGGAGCTGCGAGCAGTCTCTGAAGAATCTTGAAATCCCCACCATCGACATCTTTTATCTTCACAATCCCGAAACCCAGCTCGGATACGTCGACAAAGAGACGTTTTACGAGCGGATCGAGGGGGCATTCAGGGAATTCGAAGCATTGCGGTCGGAGGGGAAAATCGTCGCGTACGGCGTCGCGTCGTGGAACGGCTTTTTGTACGAGGAAGAGCATACCGAATACGTGTCGCTGGGTGCCATTGTCAACATTGCCCGCCGCGTCGGCGGGGCGGAACACGGCTTTAAATACCTCCAGGCACCTTTCAACCTCGCCAAACCCCACGCAATGGCCTACGCGAATCAGCAATGCGAAAACGGGTTCTATTATCCCCTGATGCATGCCTGCGCACACTACGGCGTCACCATGATCGCATCGTCGCCGCTGCTACAAAAAAACCTGTTCAAACGCCCTTTTGCTGCGAAAATCGGGGAACTGCTGAACACGACTCCGCTAACGGACGTTGCCGGCGCATTGCAGTTCGCCCGCAGCGCCGGAGCGATCAGTGCGGTATTCGGCGCGGTCGATCCCGCACACGTCAGCGACAATGCGATGCTTGCATATCTGGGGGCCGCATCGCCCGATGCGATGCGGAGTCTGATAAAGGATTCGTATGCTCTATGACGTCGTCGTTGTCGGAAGCGGCATTTCCGGGCTTTACGCCGCCCTTTACGCCCGACGCTCCGGACTTTCCGTAGCATTGGTCTGCAAAAGCAACCCCCTGCGCTCAAATTCGGCCGTAGCTTCCGGAGGGATCAACGCCGTTCTCCGATCGACCCGCCGCGATTCGCACCGCGAACACATCGCCGACACGCTCAGAGGGTCGGATGAACTGGGGCGGTTTTCGGTCGTCAGCTCGATGGTCCGAGGGGCGGAAGAGGTGATACGCGAACTCTCGGAGATGGGGGTGAATTTCGATCGGAACGAAGAGGGCGATATCGCGCAAAGACCGTTTGGCGGAACCAACGCATCGCGCACCTGCTACATCGCCGATAAGACGGGTGCGGCGATCACCCAGACACTGCTCGTGCAATGCCGGAAGGAAGGAGTCAGCATATTCCCCGGGCACGTCATGCTCTCGATCGCGACGTTCAAGGAAAAACTCTCCGGCGTGATCCTCCTGCGGCGGCGCGATTCCCAGGTGATCGCATTTGCCTGCAAATCGCTGGTACTTGCCGGCGGCGGATATGCCGGCATCTACCGAGGCCATTCGACCAATTCGCAAGAAGCGAGCGGGGACGCACTTGCCGTCGCGCTGCGGACCAAAATGAGGCTTGCCAACATGGAATTCGTACAGTTCCATCCAACGACACTGAACGGCACGCTCATCAGCGAAGCGGCCAGAGGGGAAGGGGCGTACATCGTCGATGAAACGGGTACACGCTTCACCGACGAACTCGCAACGCGCGACCGCCTCTCACGCGCGATTGCGGAACACCAGCGTGCCGGGCACAGCGTTTATCTCGATTTCCGCCATCTGGGCGAAGAACTGATCGACCAAAAGCTCCCCTCCGCCCGCAAACACGCCCTCAACGGCGCGGGAATCGACATCACGACCGAACTCCTTCCGATTACCCCCTCGGCGCACTACACGATGGGGGGAATCTGGAGCCGTGCCGATACATCGACCGATCTACCGGGGGTTTTTGCCTGTGGAGAGTGTGCTTACAACGGGGTCCACGGAGCCAACCGTCTCGGAGGGAACAGCCTGCTTGAAGCGGCCTATTTTGGAAGGGTGGCGGGGATAGAAGCGTCCAGGGCCGCCCGCAGAAACGAATTTCAGCCCATCGACTACGCACAGGTGGAGCGGGAATCGCGCTACATCGGAATGATACTCGAAGGGGAGAACCGTTTCAACATCAATACGATGCGGCGCAATCTTGGCAACAATCTGTACGTTAATGCGGGAATATTCCGGACGCACGACTCGTTGGCCGCCGCGCTCGAATATGTTCACTACCTGATGAAAATGTCATCAGGACTGTGTTGCGTCAATAAAGAGCGATCCGACAACGTCGAACTCCTCTCGATCCTCGAATTTCGTAACTCGCTGAGCGTCGCCGAAGCGATGGTGATGGCGGCGCTGGCGCGCGAAGAGAGCAGGGGAGCCCATTACCGCAGCGATTATCCGATCCGCGACGACAAACACTACAAAGTCGATACGATCCTGCGTCGTCTTGCGGGAACATTTCTGCGAATTACGTTCGAGGGGGCCGTATCGGCCGACTGGTGGCATCGGATACGCCGTTTTTTCCACGCACAATAAATGCATTCGAACGTTCGGTTTGCGTCCGACGCAGATTGATATTATCAAATATAAAGGAGCTGAAATGGCTAAGGTAATGCTGCGTTACGATTCAACGGGGGCGATATCGTTTTACGTCGCCAAAAAAGACATGGAAGAGACGATCGTCAAATCCGAATTCGACACGCTAGAGCGCTGGGGTGGGGAAGTTAAGCTCAGTAACGGCGAAACCTGGTACATCGAGCCCTGCGCCAAAAAATTCCCCTCCGAAGTCGTTGCCAAGCGGCTCGGGGAGTGATTTGGCGCTTCGGCCGACCCCGTTCTCATCCCCGCATCCGACAATTCCGACCGATTTCAACGTATGTTGCCAAATCTCTGATATAATGACAGCAATTCACCGATATTAACCTAATGTATTACGAAAAGAGCGTCGAAAGAGATTGTATGAACCCTGAATTCTCGGCCATTACCCCATCTACGCGAATCGGAGATCTTTTTGCCTCTTCGGCCGGTTGCCCGAGGTTCGAAGGGGATACGATCGTCCAGAATCTGCTGGAGTTTTTCGCCCGCCACGACGACGACGCGGTTATCGTCACCCGCCGCTCGGCCCATGTGGGGATCGTGACCCTCAGAGACATCGTCCGCGTTATACACGACAGCGACAATCTGGGGCTGCCGATCCGCGATTTCATGACCTCTCCCGTCGAAACTTTCGATGCCGACACCCAGATATCCGATGTCATAGAAGCGATCGAAGAGCTGCCTTACGACAAAATTGTCGCGGCCAAGGGCAAAAACGTTCTGGGGATTATCGACAAACACCGACTGATGTCGCTGTGTTACCGGCAAATCACCCCTATGGTCAAACACGACTATACAATGATCCATTCGCTGATGGGGCTTGTCGGCGAGGGCGAAAAAGGGCTGCTGAAAATGGCGACGACCGATACGCTGACCGGTATCGGCAACCGGAGGCTCTTTGAAGAGGTGTTCCAATCGCACCAAAAGCATCCTCAGTCCCAGGATTATTCCCTCTATCTGCTGTTGCTCGACGTCGACAATTTCAAAAGCATCAACGACACCTTCGGACACAATGTCGGCGATTCGGTGCTTAAGCAGCTGGCCGCTTTGATCGGCTCTTCGATCCGGAAAAGCGACACGTTCGTACGATGGGGAGGGGAAGAGTTTGCCATCTTGCAGCGTTATACCGATCCGATGGCCGTAATGAAAGTGGCCGAACAGATACGCAAAAAAATCGACGAACACAGTTTTGAGACGATCGTCCACGTGACGTGCAGTTTCGGTCTCGCATCGGTTCGCCCGCACGAAGAGCTTGAAAGCGTTTTCGAACGTGCCGATAAAGCCCTCTACCGCGCAAAATCAGACGGGAAAAACTGCGTCCGCATCGATATGGGATAAAGCTTATACCTCGATTCCGTATTGCTTGATTTTATAACCGATCTGCCGGGCGGTCATCCCCAATGAACGGGCCGCTTTGGTCTGAATTCCGTGCGAATCAATGAGGGCCTGGATGATCGATTCTTTTTCGAGTTCCTGAAGCGTCTTTTTCGTTATCGGTCCGCTGGGAAACTCTTTTGCCGGTGTCGGCGCGGCAGCAGCGGAGACCGCCGGATCGTTGTGCATGTAGAGTTTCTGATAATTGAACGGCAAAACATGGCTGAGCATTTCAGGCTGGATCTCCCCGTCCGGACAAATCAGAACGATTCTCTCCATCGTATTCTGGAGTTCGCGGATGTTTCCCGGCCAGGGATAGTCGAGCAACAGTTCCATCGCCCCTTTGCTGAAGTGCATCGTCTTGCGGTGCTCTTTCATAAATTTCTGCAGATAGTGCTCGATCAGTAGTTTGACGTCTTCGTAACGTTCCCGCAACGGGGGGAGGTTGATCGGAATGACATTCAAACGGTAAAACAGGTCTTCGCGAAATTCCCCTTTGCGTACCATCTCTTCGAGATTCCGGTTTGTCGCGGCGACGAGCCGGACGTTTGTGCGGATCGTTTTGGTGCCGCCGACCCGTTCGAACTCCTGTTCTTGCAATATACGCAGCAGTTTGACCTGGAGCGCAGGGGTAATGTCGCCGATTTCATCGAGGAACAGGGTTCCGCCGTCTGCGAGTTCGAAACGCCCCTTGCGCATCTCCCGCGCGTCGGTAAACGCCCCTTTTTCATGCCCGAAAAGCTCGCTCTCCAACAGCGTTTCGCTGATGGCGGCGCAGTTGAGCTTGATAAAGGGGCCGTTCTGGCGTCGACTGAGGTTGTGAACCGCGGTGGCGATGAGCTCTTTTCCCGTTCCCGTTTCGCCCCGGATGAGAATCGTCGCGTCGGTGGGAGCAACGGTGTTGATCATCGAAAATACCTGCTGCATCCGCGTCGAACGTCCGACAATGTTTTCGAATTTGTAATCTTTTTGCATCTCTTCTTTGTAATACGTTTTGAGTTCGCTCAGCGACTCTTTTTCTTTGGTGATGGTCTGTTGTACCTTCAGAGCACCGACAAAAAGCGACCCTACGATGGTGAGCATCCGGACGATTTCGTCGAAATTGAGGGGACTGCTTTTGCCGATGTTGGCCGAAATGACGCCGATGACCTCGTCGTCTTGCATCAGCGGTACCGCCACGTAAGAGACCATTTGGGTCGAAATATTGCCCATTTTGTTGAGATAATTGATGTTGTTGTGGATGTTTTCGATGACGATCGGTTCACGGCTTTGGGCGGCAAGCCCAGTCGCCCCTTCGCCGAACCGGTACGTTGCCATTTTTTTCTGATACGGCTCGAGGTCGATCGAAATCAGCAGTTCAAGTTCGTCGGCATCCTCTTTTTTGCGAAACAGGGCACACCGCTCGAGATAGCCATGCTGTTTGAGCCGACGCATCGCTTTTTCGACGCTTTCATGAATATCGGTCGTACTGGTCAGCATCACCGCCACTTCGTAGAGGAGATTGATCTCTTTGTATGCGAACGTGAGCGAACAGGTGTGGCACTCTTCTCGATTCGGAATATTGGCATCAAAAGTCATCATGGCGCATTCTTTTTTAGGATATGGGAAATTGTAGTACAAAAAGAAGCAACGAATCATCGTTCAAATGGATAAAAAATAGGCAGTATTTGGAATCTCTTTTGCACTCTCTTTCCAATACGATAAGGAGTACACATGCAAATCACCGTACACGGCACCCCGACGCCGCTTGAAGGAAAAGAGATGAGCCTATGGCGGGAGGCTCCTGCGGCACGCGTAACGCTTCTCGACGGGACACCGAACGTCATCGGGATGATCGCGCCGACGGCACAGCTGTTGATCGCGATTCCTTCGCTCAAAACCGAGGTATGTTCCCTTGGGGCAAAAACGTTTAACGCTCTGGTCCAACGGTTCGGCAAACTCAAAACCGTCATGGTCACCACCGACGATATCGATTTCGTCCGCGACTATGCCATGCGCGAGGGGATCGACCACGCAGAAATCGTGATCGACACGTCACGCGAGTTTGCGAAAAAGTACGGCATACTGATATCGGAGGGCAAACTCAAGGATCGGCTCGCGCGGGCCGTATTCGTCATCGACCGCGAAGGGCTCATCAGCTATATCGAAATCGTTCCCGAAATCACCGACGAAGTCGATTACGACCGCTGCATCGAAGCGGTCGAGAAAGCGGCAAACACGAAGCAAAAAGGGCATGAACACGAGAACTGGATGGGAGCCTGATCCCCGTGGCGTTTCGCTTTTGTTCCAAATGTGGTATCATTAACCAAAGCTGATTCTTTCCGTTCGTACAAACCGCCTGCGCAACTGCGGCTAGAGGGAGAAAACGATGATCATTGGGCTTCCCAAAGAGATAAAAACCGACGAATTCCGAGTTGCTCTGACCCCTTCGGGGGTGGAAGAGCTGGTCCGCAGCGGGCACAGCGTGTACGTTCAGTCCAAAGCAGGCGAGGGGAGCGGGTTCAATGACGCATCCTACGCCTCGGCGGGAGCGGTACTCCTGGACGATCCCGACCAGATATGGCGTGCCAGCGATATGATCGTCAAGGTCAAAGAACCGATCGAAGCCGAATATCCCAGGCTTCGTGAAGGGCTTATCCTCTTTACCTACCTTCACCTCGCGGCGGATCGGGTGCTGACCGAATTGCTCTGTGAGAAAAAAGTGACCGCCTACGCGTACGAGACACTTCGCAGCGGTCGGCGTCTTCCCCTCCTTGAACCGATGAGCGAAATCGCCGGTCGTATGGCGACGCTTTTTGGCAGCGTTCACCTCGGGCGTTATTACGGAGGAAAAGGGCAGCTTGTGGGCGGAGCCGTCGGAACAGCACCGGGGCGCGTCGTCGTATTCGGGGCGGGAGTAGCGGGCAAAGCGGCGGCCGATGCCGCTGCCGGTCTGGGCGCCGAAGTCGTGCTGTTTGACATCAATACCGAACGGCTGGCTTACCTGCGCGACGTCATGAGCCCCCGGGTGACGATGCATTATTCCTCCCACGACGCAATCACAAGCAGCATCAAAGAAGCCGATCTGATTATCGGCACCGTGCTGATTCCCGGAGCCAAAGCCCCGAAACTGATCACGCGCGAGATGCTGGGGCTAATCCCCAGGGGCTCCGTCCTCGTGGATGTTTCAATCGATCAGGGGGGATGTTTCGAAACCTCCCGTCCGACGACTCACTCCGATCCTACGTTTGAAGTGGAGGGGATCATCCACTACTGCGTCGCCAACATGCCGGGGATGTACCCGCATACCTCCACAAGCGCACTGACGCACGCCACGCTTCCCTACATCAAACAAATCGCCGCGACCCCGATCACCCATGTCGTCGGCAATGATGTCCTAAGCTCGGCACTCAACACTTACGACGGCTATCTGATGAACGAAGCGGTCGCACATGCCCACGGTATGAAGTACAAAGGGCACCATTAGCAGCCCCGGAGCGCGCACGAAAATTGCATTCCTTTCCGATATACCGATAAGGAGGGAAGCTATGAACGAACACGACCTCATGCGCCGGGAGATCGAAAACCACCTGAAAAAGTACGCCGCGGACGAGGAGGCCAGATACGATATCGCGCCGCTGATTGCGGCTAAATCGCTCGAAATGAACCACCTTTACCAGGACCTTGGCTTTAAAAACCGCATCGAGATGGGGCAGTTCATGTCACGTCATTTTCCCCGTCTGGCCGAAATGAAGCCCAAAGAAAAGCTCTGGAAAAAATTCCTCTACGACGCCATCGGCAAAGTAGCCCCCGCGTGTGCCGGATGCAATGACCGCGAGCACTGCTTCACCTGCCTGATCGCCGAAGCGAGCGCCTAATGCACAAGATGCCGCCAAGCGAAGAGAGACTTCGCGTCATGAAATCGATTTTTTCACTGAGCGATGAAATCGAGTACAACATCTACGAAGCCGACGATATCGCCGAATATGCACGTATGGAGGCCGATACCGTACGACGGATCATACGGGAACTCTACGACGAGGGATTTTTAGGAGAGTGCATGAGCATCGGCGACGACGGATACGAAACGTTTTACCTGAACAAAAAAGGGCGCATCTTCATCGGCATGGAATGACCCTCCCTGACTGGCCGTTAGAGCGATGAGAGGGGAGCACGACCCGCCAGAGAGGAGGGGAGTTCCCCCAGGGCGTCGTTGACGTCGGCGGGTTGAGGGAGTATTTTATCCAGCGTGTTGACGGGATCCATCAGCATTTCCCAGTTTTTGACGACGTCATGAAAATGGACCGTGCCGGTTTTTTCGGGATCGAGCGTAAAGCGGGGGTCGTCGTAGTGCTCGAACGACGTCGTGTTCTCGATTCCCGCAGAGAACGATCCTTCCGCATCGCTAAGATCAAGGCGTACGGTAACGTTCGAAACGCGCCCCGAACGATCCAGCGCAATGTCAAAATCGGTGGCGAGGACAAATCGGTCCAACACGGCGGCAATCCGTTTCTGATCGCTTAGAATCATGTAGGCCCCGTATTCTTCTTTGGTTAAAACGCCATCTTGAAATAGGCGGGTGATTGCGGCATCGCTGAAGCGGAGGAACCATCCGACCGATTCGTTATGGTCGAGTCGAACCCGTATATTCCCGCTTGCCGTGTCATAATACGCCAGTGACCCGTTCATCTCCCCGAACCCTTTGAGCGTCCCCTCCTTCAAAGCGCGGTTCATACTCCGAAACGCCGTAGCGTTGAATGCGTCCTCGGGAAAAAAGTTTTGCATCAGGGTATCGTTGAGATCGAAGCGAATCAGTTTTTTCTCATCGTCGGGCCGCATCGGGAAGAGGGTATTTAGAAACGAATTGCCGATATAGAGGACGCGTTTTTCATAGTCGGCCATCAGCGGCACCCTGAGGGAGATTTCGACGTTGTTTTGCGCGTATCGAAGATCGTACAACGCTTCGGAGCGTGCCCGTTGCATGTCTACGGAGCCCCGTGCCTGGAGGCTGATCGATCTGAGGATGCTCAGCCCTTTGTCGACGTACGCCGCCGTCTTGTCGGTTTCATCGGATTGATCGTGCGATACCGACAGTTTTGTGATTCGGGTGGAAGAGGTATAGTCGTAGCCTTGCGCGCGGAACGTTTTATCGAGAGCCGCATTAAGGGATTGATGGGGTGTGGACGTGCTGCATCCCGTAACAAATACGATGGCGAACGCCGCAGCCAGTACGGTTGGGAAACGCATGTCGCTTCCTCCTTCAAGCAAATAGTCTATTATAGTCAAACAAAGCCGAATCCTCAACGAATCGCCGTTTTTTCACGGAACATTTCCAAGCCGCCCTGAAGCAGGAGCGAAACATTGAGGGTGAAGAGTTCACTCTCCAGCGTTGCGGCCGCGGCTTTAGCGGCCGCAAGATCGGCAATCGCACGGCCCAGTTCGTCCGCACTCGAAAGCTGGTTCTCGAACCGTCCCCGCGTAAGTTTTGTATACTCGGCGGCGGCTTTGATCCGCATTTGCGCGCTCAGAAGCTTGCTTCGGGTTGCTTCGATCTCCAAAGCCGTGTTTCGGATTTCGGAGACGATACGGTTTGTATAATCTTCGATCGCGGCATATGCGGCCATTTCGGACGCTTTTGAGGCCTGAATCGCGTGATAGTCGCTCATCCCCGAAAAGAGGTTCCACGACGCGACGATCCCTCCGTAACTTTTATCGGGGTTCGTGTATCCGTCGCCGTTCAGATCGAATGCGTCACCGTGGCGCTTGAGCGAAGCAACAAGCGCGATTTGGGGATACCAGCGGCTCCGTGCGAGCGCAATGTCGCTCCGGGCGATTCCGAGCGCTTTTGCGAGGGAGAGGAGGTCTTCGCGGTTGATCCGCGCAGCCGTTTCCACCTCCGCAGGGTCCGGCGCCCAGAGCGCCTCGGAGGGGAGCTTTGCCGTATCGACACGACCGCCTGTGAGGTAGGAAAGGGTATTGAGCAGCCGCAGCCTTGCACTTTTGCTTTCGGCGATATCCGCTTCGATTTCATACCCTTTGGCTTCGATGGCGTAGAGTTCGGCCGGCGCCAGCAGACCGTTGGCGTACATCCCCCGCGCTTTTGCGTACGAGGCATCGATGGCATTTTTAGCTTCCGCCTGTGCGGCGATTACCGCTTCATAGCCTGCCGCTGCGGCATAGAGCCGTGTCGCATCCAGGTAAAGGTTGCGCTTGAGATCGGAGGTTTCGAGCAATGCTTTTTCGTGCTGGAGTTTGGCTTTTCCGGCCGATGCGGAGAGGGCAAATCCACTGAAAAGGGGATAAGTCAGAGAGAGTTCGCCTTCGACGTTGTTACGCGAAGCGGTCTGCATTTTCGACGATGCAAGCACCGCCGTCGGCGTTCGGTTGAGTTTGAGGGCACTGAGACGGGCGTCGAGCGAGGGAAGGTGTTTCCCTTCGGCCGCGAGATACGCTTCGTAGGCCGAGTGTTCCACCGCTCGGGCGCTTTGAACGGCATGCGAAGCGTCGATCCCGGCCAGAATTTCGGGATAGCTCTGAGCGAATACCAGTGTCGGCAAAATGAACGGCAACAAACGCTTCATGCGCTCTCCTTTTCTATTTGTCAATATAGTCACGATACGATTAATTGATACTGAATTAAGCTACAACGCTATAAGATGGTCTAAATCTAGAAATAGGGCAGTCGAATATGTTTTCCACCCTGAAGAAGTACTGGTTGGGCGCTCTGATCGCGGTATTATTCGGCATAGGCGCCGTTTTGATCTATATCCGTCTCCATCCGCCCCGGTTAGCTGAAAACCTGATTCAGGGGACGGGACGGATCGATGGCGATTTGATCAATCTCAACGCGAAATACCCCGGCAGGCTCAACGGCATCGGTGTCGAAGAAGGAGAAAGGGTACGCCGTAACCAGACGATCGCTCTGATCGATAGCCAAGAGTCCCGTGCACAGCACGATCAGGCCGTAGCCAGACTCGATGCCGCACGCCGCGAATACCGCTCCCGGGAAATCGAGCTGGACATCCTGCGACGAACGCTGCCCCAGACTCTTTTGAAAGCCGACGCCAATCTGGCCCTGAGCCAGCGCTCCCGCGACGAGCTCGACCGTATGCTCAGCGCCCAGAAAAACATCGTCGCGCAAAGCGAAAAAGATTTCGAACGGATGCGCGATCTGGTGGAAAAACGCCTTGTCGAATCACGCCAGCTCGAAACCGCCGAGCTCAAGCTGAAAACCGATCGCGAACAGCTCGGTGCGCTCATCTACAAGCGCAAACAGCTCGACGAAACGATCGCCATCGCCGAAAGTTCCCGCATCGAGGCGGTACTGGCCCAGCGGAAAATCGATGCGATGCAAGAAGCCAACAACGCGCTTGCAGCGGGGATCAAAGCCATGGAAGCATCGCAGGCCCAAAGCCGTGCGGTCCTCAGTGAAATGGAGTTGCGTTCCCCGGTGGACGGCTTCGTTGTTGAAAGGATCGCCCACAACGGCGAGGTGGTCGGAGCCGGTAATCCGGTCGTGACACTGATCGATCCCTCCTCGCTCTACCTGAAAATTTTCGTCGATACGCTTCAAAACGGCAAAATCAAAATCGCAGACCGCGCCGTCATTTTCGTCGATGCGTATCCGGACCGTCCCATAGCGGCCAAAGTAGTCCGTATCGAACAAAAAGCCGAATTCACCCCCAAAGAGGTCTCCGTTGCCAGCGACAGAATTCAGCGGGTGTATGCCGTCCATCTCAAACCCCTCAAGCCCGATCCGCTTCTCAAACTCGGCCTTCCGGCGGTGGGTGTCGTGACGCTGGACGGCAAAAATCTTCCCGGCACCCTTCGGGAAGTCCCCGAATAAAGGGGTAAACCGGATGCTCAGGGTCGACAACGTCACCGTCCGCTATAAACAGCACATCGGTATACGCAACGCCTCGTTCACGGCCAAAGAGGGGGAAATTATCGGCTTTATCGGGGCCGACGGGGCCGGAAAAAGTTCGCTGATGCACGCCGTTGCCGGTGTCGGGGCGTTCGAAGGGCAGATACGCTTCAAAGAGACCCTCTACCGCTCTCCCGCCGAAGCCGAACCCATCAAGGCCGATACCGCATTCATGCCGCAGGGGATCGGGCTGGTACTCTATGAAATGCTCAACGTCGGGGAACATCTCGATTTTTTTGCCGACATCCGCAATCTCTCTCTTGATGGCGACTACCTCGATTACAAACGCCGTCTGCTCCATATGGCTGGGCTGGAGCGTTTCACGGACCGGAGGGCGGGAAACCTCAGCGGCGGTATGATGCAAAAACTCTCCCTCATCTGTACCCTGCTGCACCGCCCGAAGCTCCTGATCCTTGACGAACCGACGACGGGCGTCGACCCTCTCAGCCGGATCGAACTGTGGAATATCCTCGACCGGATACGCCGCGAAGAGGGGACCATCATCCTCGTCAGTACCGCCTACATGCAAGAAGCGGCCCGCATGGATAAAATACTGCTTTTCGACGAAGGGGAGATCATCGCGGGCGGTACGGCATCCGAACTCATCGAATCGGTACGCCCGATGACCTATGTCCCAGGCGGCGGTTCCCAAGGCTTTACAACCATCGATGCCCTCTATTCGCTCGAACCTCTGGAACTTCCACACGCCGAGCCCACTCTCGAAGCGCTGTTTTTCGTCAACGCGCTCCGAAAAGCCCGGACGCTGCCGCCCATTACGATAACTGCGCGCCCCGAAGAATACGATCACGCGTCGACAGTCATGGAAGCCCATGCCCTGACCAAACGATTTGACGGATTTGTTGCGAACGATTCGGTGGATATTCGACTCAACCGCGGCGAGATATTGGGGCTTTTGGGAGCCAACGGCGCGGGAAAAACGACGTTTATCAAAATGCTTCTCGGGCTTTTGCCGATCGACGGTGGAAAACTCGAATTGCTGGGGCGCCCGGTCCAAAACGCATCGGATCGTCAGACCCTCAAGGCATCGATCGGCTACGTCAGTCAGCATTTCGCCCTCTATAACGACATGACGGTCCGCGAAAACCTGCTGTATTTCGCCGCCATGCGCGGTATTGCACTGTCAAAATCCCTCGAGAAAACTTCCCTCTATGCCGAGGAACTCGGATTTAAGGAGTACCTCGACGAGATCCCCTCCAACCTTCCGCTGGGGATCAACCAGCGTTTTTCACTCGCCGCCGCCCTGTTGCACGATCCGCTGGTCCTTTTCCTGGACGAGCCGACGTCGGGGGTTGACGCGATCGCGCGTGCGCAGTTCTGGCAGCTCCTCACCGCCCTCAAACAAAAATGGGGAATCGCGATCCTTATTACGACCCATTACATGAGCGAAGCGGAATTTTGTGATCGCATCGTCCTCTTGCGCGACGGCAAAAAGATAGCCGACAACAGTGTCGATGAACTTTATGCGCTACATCCGGGTGCGCAGAGCTTCGAAGAGATCTTTATGGAGTATTACCGATGAGACTCCGCATCATCCGGGCTTATATTTATAAAGAACTCGTCGAACTGGTCCGTTCGCGCTTTATTGTCATGGTTTTTTTGCTGCCGACGATGCTTTTGCTGCTTTTCGGTTACGGGATACGGATGGAGGTGACCGGGGCGCGTACGCTGATTATCGACAACGACAACAGCACACTTTCCCAGCGCCTTATCGCCAAATTCGAGCACTCTCGTTATTTCCGTACACAGGTAGAGCCGATCAGCGAAGTCCAGGCGCTCGGGCGTATCAAACAGGCCAAAGCCGACGTCATCGTCGTCATCCCCGAGTCGTTTGAAAAACGGCTGCTCCACAACCAGCGTACCGCCATCGGGGTATTCGTGGACGCAGCGTTTCCGAGTCGGGGCGTCACGATCGAAACGTATGTACGCGGGGTCATCCTCGATGCCGCATCGGGTCTTGGAGCCGTTGGAAATACCACCTTGATACGTATCAATCAGCGGACCCTTTTCAACCAGGCGATGCGCGACGAAGACGCTATCGTTCCAGGGCTGATCGGCCTGGTTTTGCTCGTCTCGCCGGCCATTCTCGGAGCATTGCTGATCGTCAAGGAAAAAGAGCGGGGGACGATTTTCAACTTTTACGCCTCCCCCCTCTCGAAATGGGAGTTTCTCACGGCCAAGCTGATCCCCGCGTTCCTGCTCCATTCGCTTAATATTTTCGTCCTTTTCCTGTGGGCGGTTTATGTTTTCGACGTTCCGTTCCGAGGGAGTTTCTGGCTCTATTGGATCGCATCGGAAGTCTATCTGCTCATCAGCATCTCGATCGGCATGCTCATCTCCGTCGTGACCCGGACCCAGATCGTCGCGGTGGTTCTCACCATCATCATCACGATCATCCCCGGATTTATGTATTCGGGGATCATCATGCCCATTTCCTCCATGAGCGGCCCGTCGCAAATCGAGGCCCACATCTTCCCGGTCATGTACTACAACCATATTCTCTACGATGTCTTTTTGATCGGGGAGGGGATCGAATCGGAAAAAACGGTGCGCTACCTGGGGATCATGTTTTTGTATGCGCTCACCCTTCTGGGTCTGGGACGGCTGTTTCTGCGCAAGGAGCTCAGATGAACCGGACGTTCTGGGCCATCGTGGGTAAAGAGATGCTGTCGTTCATACGCTCTTGGCAGCTTGTCCTCGTCGTTTTGTATTCGTTCACGGTCGAAGTCTACATTGCGGGAAGCGGTATCGAAATCAATCCGCGCAACGTTGCGGTCGGCTACGTCGACGACACCGGAGGGGGAATCAGCCAAAAAATCCTTGCACGGCTGCATGGTCCCGAATTCCTCCCGCCGCAGCGTTTCCGTTCCCAAGAAGAGCTTAGCCGCGCGATATTCGACAAAGAGATCATCGTGGGAATCGTCTTCGACGCCGATTTTGAAAAAAACCTCCGACGGGGCCAAAGTACGCAGCTCAACGTCCTCCTCGACGCTACGGCAGCCTCGCAGGCCTATACGACGATGGGATATTTGCAGAGTATCCTTCTTGATATTGCCGCGCCCGACATCCGGGTCGACGTCGCCAGCCACAAACTTTTCAACGAAAATGCCGACAATCACACCTTCATGGCGCTGACCGAAATGCTTTCCATCATCACGATGCTGACCGTTATCCTCACCGCCGTAGTCTTCGTCAAAGAAAAAGAGCAGGGGACCTGGGACATCATGCTTCTCATGCCCGTCGACCCCAAGCTGATCATTCTGGCCAAATCGTTTTCCCAGGTACTGATCGTGATGGCTGGGATCGTCATATCCCTGGGATTCATCGTACTCGGTGCCTTTGCAACGCCGCTCAACGGCTCGTTTGCGGCATTTGCGCTACTGAGTTTCTTTTACGTCTGTGCCAGCGCGGGCATCGGGCTTTTCATCGCCGCGATCGCACGCGACGTGATGCAGGTGGCACAACTCTCTATCATCGTCATGATGCCCCTCATTTTCCTCAGCGGTGCCTGGACGCCCATATACGCCATGCACCCGGTGTTGCAGGTTGTATCGCTCGCTTCCCCCCTGCGGTATTACATCGAGGGGACCGAAAGCATCTTCTACCGAGGCAGCGGATGGATCGATCTGCTTCCCTATTTCGGAGGGGTTATTGCGGTGGGAGGTATCATGTACTGGATCGGATTTCGTAAAATAGGGCGGTTGTTCTAGCGTGTATCAGATAGATAATCTATCTGATACAGCCACGGGATTCAGGGTTTCGTATTGATTTCTCTGAGGTATTTGGCAGCAGTGGCCGTACTGATCTGCGCCTCTTCGGCGACGGAACGCACGGTCGGTTTTTTTCCGTAAAGCAGATGGATCCCGATGGCGGCCTGAATTTTTGCTTTCACCTGCTTTTCGCGGATTTTTCGGGCTTTTGCAGCCCCTTTTTCACTTCCCATACATCTCCTTTTGACGGCGCAATTATAGCGCTTCCGTACCCGATTTCGAGAGGGATGATGCTGAGGAAGCGTCAAACGCTAGATTCGCGTATGAACGTTCCCGCTCAGCGAGGCGAGGGTGGTCGAGCGGATCATCGTGTCGATCATCGCATTTGGCGCCGTCCACTGATCGTGAAGTGCGCACGGATTGGCAGCGTCGCACGAGTCGAAACCGAGGATACAGCGCGAAGATTCCGACGTTTCGCCGATCGCTCCCAGAATGTCGTAGAGTCGAATCTCTTCACCGCTTTTTGCCAGACTCAATCCTCCATCCCTGCCGCGAGCGGCATACACTAATCCCTTTTTGACCAGCCGGGTCATGAGCCGGGTGAGGTACTTGTAGGGGAGACCAAGCTCGCGGTGCAAGACGCTGACCGGCTGCAAAGCCCCATCATGACGATGCAGATAGATCAAAACCCGGATCGCGTATTCGGCGGTTTTGGAAAAATGCATACTCATGGTTTATCCTTCTTAATGCGTTCAACCGATTCTAATCCAAGTTTGCTTCTTATTCGCATAACATACTCTTTAAATACATGAAACTAAATCGGCAGCTAAATACTATTCGAAGATAGTAATAATACAATACTGCCATATTTATCCAGGAGTCCAACATGACGGCCCATCGCCTTGAAAGCTTCATAGCGGGCCTCGGGGCCTTTTTGGGCCTCTCCCTGATCGGCATCATCGCCCAAAAAGCGGGAACCATGATGGTTATCGCTCCGTTTGGGGCAACGGCGGTACTGCTTTTCAGCGCCCCTAACAGCCCTTTTTCCAGACCGTTAAACATCTTCGGCGGCTATTTCATCTCTACACTGCTGGGAATCGCGGTACTACACTACACATCGGGCGACTGGCTCAGTATCGGCGTCGGTCTGGGGGCAACCATCGCGCTGATGCATTTTTTCAGGGTGATTCATCCCCCCGCAGGTGCCAATTTCCTGATCGTTACACAGGGGCATCTCTCTTTTTTCCTGATCTGGCCTTTGTTCGCCGGGCTGATATTATTGATGGTGGTCGGACTGGGATTACAGCGGATTATGCGGAAAATACGGGTTCAATAAGAAGGGGCCGACCGCGAAGGGTCAGCTGAGGCGATCCATCGTAGCGAGGAGTTCTTCCATTTTGTTGTCGACGTTTCCGACGTATTTGGTCAGATCCATCATTTCGTCCATGTTCTGGTTAAGCGATTCGCTGTTATCGTTGATGGCCTGAATCAGAATATTGATCGTTGCCGCCGTTTCGGCAAGGCTTTTTTGCGTTCGTTCGGCCAGTTTGCGCACTTCGTCGGCGACGACGGCGAATCCGCGTCCGTGTTCCCCGGCACGTGCCGCTTCGATCGCCGCATTGAGAGCGAGCAAGTTGGTCTGGTCGGCGATGTCGCCGATCGTGATGAGGATCTGCTTGGTCTCCTGGGCATTGCCGGCCAGCGACTGCAGGTTGATCGAGAGTTCATGCTCTTTGTTGGCGACGGTATGGATCCGTTCGACGGTCGTATTAATCATCCCGTTGAGCTCGACGAACTGGTTCGAGCGGAGGCTTTCGATCGTGTCGCGCAGCTGCTGGGTATTGCTGTGCAGTACATCTTTGGCTTCGTTGTTCTGCTGTTCCATTGACTGCAGTGCCACCGCGAGCTCGTTGATTTTTTCGAGCATCTGCGCCATTTTTCCTTCGACCTGCACGTTGGCCCGCGTGGCGAAATGTCCCTCGCTCAACGCCTGCAAAACCCGAATCGCCTGATCGAGGTTGTTTTCGGTCGCATCGAGCATCGCGTTCATCGTTTTACGCAGGAGATGGACGTGCGGCGTTTTGCTGTCGCTGGCGACACGACAGGCGAAATGGCCGCGGCGCACTTTATCCGCCAACAGTACCATTTCACCCGCCACTTTGGTATCCTGCTCGAGGATACCTTCGTGGGTTTTGGCGATGTGGTTCAGTTTGTCTTCGAGGCTACCGGGGGCGGCTTCGACCGATTCGAGCTGATTGCGTTTGAACTGCAACAGCTCCTCGAAATCGCCCAGATGCCGTGCCAAAAGAGCATTCCCCTCCGATGATGAAAGCGCCCACATCGCGGTCAGCGCCAGCAGGGCGATCGCGGCGGCGCCGGCCCATGCCGAACCGACGGCAAAGACGATAATCAGGCCCAGCAGGGCGACAGCGGCAATTACAATGTTTTTTGTCGTTTTATTCATAACTCTATGGGCCCTTTAGCGCATTGTTTTGTACAGTTCTTCTGCCGCTTTGATCTCGGCGGGGGAGGCTTTCCGGCGGCACGACATATAGCCGTGATCGCTTTCGCCGCAGGCGATGTTGGGATAAACGGTCGCGAAGACCCAGTAATACCCCCCGTTTTTGGTCGCGTTTTTGACGTATCCTTTCCAGACTCTGCCGCTTTTGACAGTCTCCCACAAATCCTTGAACGCGGCTTTGGGCATATCGGGATGTCGAACGATATTGTGCGGCTTCCCGATCAGCTCTTCGAGCTTGTAACCCGCGATTTTGCAGAAATCTTCATTCGCAAAAAGGATAATCCCTTTCGAATCGGTCTGAGACACCAGAAAATCGGTGTCGGCAAGCGTGTATTCCATTTTTACTCTTTCCCGTTGCATATTTAATGTATATAGTTTAGTTGATTCCGCGGTCGATTCGTACCCGTTTTTTGTCCGTTCGTTTACAATCGATGCATTTTCGGTTCGTGCGTAAGCGCCATTTCAGTGCAGGGAAGGGCGGCATCGCTGCCGCGACGTACGCACGTCCCTTTTAAACATGCTACACTTATGCCTCGCACTCTTCAGACGTCAACACGGTTAAAAGGGGAAAACATGCGCAACAATCTGTCCGAATATTTTGACGAGGTGATCGAAGCGATCGTCGAACTGGGCCAATACACCGAAGAGATCGCCCGCACCATGGCAACCGAAAAACGTGAGGATGTGGAATACGGATGCAGGTACCGGATCAACCCCTCACTCGTCGCGGGATCGATCCTGGGCATCAACGATTGCTGCATAACCCGCGATTCCGGTGACAAATGAAAATATTGAAAGAAGTTGTTACCCGGGCATATACGGCTTTTCGTACAAATCATATTTTCAATATAATATATATTAAATTAAGGGGAATATAAGTTAATGAGGCTTAAGATTTAGGCTGCAAAAGTTCGAACATTACGCAAAGAATTTGAAAGTTAATAGGGAGTTCCAGCTCCCTATAACTTGGATTATTGTACCCCCTAAATACTTAAAAAATCCCTTAAAGAACACAAAAAAATAAAATAAAAACGATGAGAACAAAAAATTTATTTTTAAGCATCATAACCGTGTTCGCAACAGTGTTTATATACCGCAATTACATATCAGATGAAGAATATACTGTACCAAAACATATAAGCGTAGGAAAAGGTTTTGCGACAAATTTTATTAACGTAAGTGATGCTGTAAAAGAAAAAACCAATTCAATTACTATGCAATGCGAAAAAAATGACTGTAAAGCAAAAGCAATACACGACTACGTTAAAAAAATAAATTACACTTATCAAAATGAAATCAATAAAAGACCGACCGAAGTAATAAAATACGGCGGGGACTGCGATGAAAAAAGCCAGTTAATGGCGTCAATGTTAAAAGCAATAAATGTGAAAAGCGTATTGATATATACAAACGATCACGCGTTTATAGCGGTCGAAATGGAAAATGAAAAAAACCTAATGAAACCATACGCGAAATTAGAAATAGAAGGAAAGAATTATTATTATGCAGAAACAACCGATAAGAACGCTTATATAGGAGCATTCAATAATATCGATCCAAAAGATTTTATAGCAATCTATGACGTAGAAAACGAATACAAAATAAAAATCGAAAAAGCAAAATTTAGATTAATCAGCTAAATGAACAAAGATTTTTATAATCATCAAATCCAAAGAGCTGCTGAGTTAAAAGCGGATCAGAATCAATAAGACCACGAGAAACACAAAGGTTACGAACATTTATAAAATGATTGAAATCACATAAATCAGGATCAAGAGAACGATAATATTCTAATAAATTCCAATCTGAATAATCATAAATCGCCGTTACTGGTTCATAAATACGTTTATGCTGAAAAACATAAGACGATTTTTTACCATCGATAAAAATAGGAACCCTGGTATCCTCGCGATGTTTAACAATACGATCAGGTACCCAGGTTTTCGATTTTTTAAATAAATCATCGATCATCGGATTTTTTGCATAAATTGCCTGATCCGCTTCATTAGGATCATCAATAAAAAGAACAAATTTTTTATTGAAAGCAGAATAGAGCACACCCGAATGATAGTAATCGGTGCACGTCAAAAAATCCCGAAAACGCGGATCATGTTTTATCTTTCGATGAATATACAATGGAACCAGCACACGAGAGCATGTAAAGCGTATTATTCGGTGACGGGCAAAATAATAAGCCTCCATAGTCATTTTATCTTCAAGAGCGTTTTTAAACGTCTTATTGATGTATTTAAGCAGATAAGCAACAGCACCGCCCGAAGTATTAGACCATGTATATTTAAAGTCCTGAGCATACTTAGAAGCACCGTCACGCGAAAAATGGCGTTTAAAGATTTGTTTCATTGAAAGAATAAAGTTTTTAGGAAGAAAAAGCATTACATGGACATGAGGAACACCCGACTTGTGAGGCTCAATTACTTTGAGATAAATAGGATTATGGCCAGTCTTTTTCTTTATCTGAGAAAATACCTTCAAGTTACGAAAAGAACGCCAAGAATCAGACAAATGACGAACGCCATCACGAACAGATAAAGAAGAATCGTAATTTTTAGATGAAGGATGAAACCGATCAGGCAAAGTGATCGTAAGAAAAACGGGATATAAACCCAACTGTTTAGAATATTCAAAAAGAGAATTGACGCGATTATTAACCTCGGCAAAATACTTTTTAGGGTTGATATTGGCCGACATAGAAGAATCTAAAAGAGAAATAGGCGCACCGTCACCGAAGTCTAAAATAAATTCCTTCAAAAAATTAATTTGTTTGGATATTTTTTTATCGACTATTTCTATATCATGCAACGTAAGCCCGTATTTAAAATGTTCCATAATAACCCCGCGTACAACTTTTAATAATGAATCAAGAGCGCGGGAGCCCGCAAAGCGGGCACCCACCCGCGCCATGATTCAAAGAAGTTAAAAGAAGATGAAACATAAAGAGAATATGAGCAGGAATAGCACGGGGGTGAGAAACCCATGTCTTTAAAGTACTATCAGGCAAATGAACGATAACAGCAAGATCATCGATAGAAAGACCGAGAAGATCACAAACATAATTAACTGGATTATCAACATGAAGAAAAAAAAATAAATCATATGCCGGCGTGTCACATTTTGGACTCGAGGCACCATAGAAAAAGCGTCCTGGCGCGTCACACTTTTCGACGATCGAGGAATCACAAAAAATTCGTCCAGGGAAGTCACATTTTTCGGTAGACATCGCGTCACAATTTTTCAACCTGGCCGAATCACGATTAAATATTTTAAAAAACTTCGATAGAAACATTGAAAAACTCCTTCTTATCCGTTTTTGACTTTTGAGTAAAAATATCACCGATCAGGGGTATGTCTTCGAGGAAAGGAATAGACTGGGTATCGTTCAAAAGGGAATCTTTCGAAATACCAGCGAGCAAAACAATATCCCCCTTTTTGACGCTGAATTTGTTTGAAATAGTATTTTCGGAAGTTGTCGGAAGATCACCCGAGGAAAGAACACCGCCGACGGATAAAGTAAAGTCCAAATAAACAATATCGCCGACAATAGTAGGGACGGCAACGACCTTAAAGCCTATATCGCGATATTTGAATTTTCGGCTTTGATTCGTTCCATTGTCAGTAGTGAGCGCGAAATCCTCATCAAGAAAAGGAAGCGAAACAACCTTTTTAAAATCGAGCTTTTCCGAATCGCTGATAATGTAGCTGGATGATTGATTAATATTCGTTGCGCCAGTAGAGGAAAGCAGTTTTAAAGACGATTTGAAAGAAGCAACAGCATCACCCGTTAATAATGCGCCATCTTGACCAAAAAGCGAGAAATCGAAGGAGACGGAAGGAGTAAATCCAACGTCGCGAATTTTCTCGTTATTCGTATCGAAAATAGTGATTTTCAGAGTAACCTGATCTTTTTTAATATCAATCTCTTTTAACTGATCGATGATCTTGGGAATAACTTTTTTGGTCTGATCGGTAACTTTGAAAATAATGGTTTTTGAAACGGAAGAATACGAATAAGGAACCCCCGAAAATTCAAGGAGCGGACGGACGTTTTCAACCTGCAAAAATTTCAATTTGTAAGACTCAAAAGAGAATTTGTAATCCGTGATGTTACGATCCAATGAAGTCGAAGCCGAAGCGACTGGAACAAGAGCGGGAGGAGGGGATAAAGTTGAAACCGATGAAGATGATGAAGAAGAATTATCAGAATTCAAAGGACGAACATAATAAACGCCTTCACTTTGGGTGATCGTCAAATTATTCGCAGTAAGAACAGATTTGAAAAGCGGTAAATAGGTCGATTGACGATACACCGAGGGAAAATCAACTTTAAGAGCCTTCGGAACGTCAGAAGCAAGAACAATAGATATTTTGTCGTGCTTTTGAACGATAAAAGCGAGATCGGCAAGCGTGATAGACTGAGCGTAAAGAGAAACACTAATCAGAATCGGAAACAGAAAGCGAAACATTGAAAACCCCTTTAATGAAATCAACGTGATTAGGATATTCGCGAAGGAAAACACCCTCGGAAATTTGTGAAGTAGTGAGCGGATAAACGCCAAACTCTTTTTGCTTTACGTTCAGATCAGCCAATGAAACAGATTGACCGAGATAAGAACAATCAAAACCCACACAAGCGACCGTAACCGTCCCTAAAGTAGGATCAACAACAGAACGAACAGAAGATGAAGAATCGGACGAAGTAGAGTTAGAATCGGAACCCATAGACGAGGTGACATAAGCAAAAATAGAAAAAACAACAAAAGCAAAAAAGAGAGCCAAAAAAACGAATTTGTAAATTACCTTTTTCGGTTTTTCATTTGCACCCGACTTGTAAAGAGCGAAAATATTAGGATCAGGTTTTAGCGAAATGGTATCGATTACCTCTCCCTTATACATGTTGAATGTACCATATCGCTTGTATTTTAAAGAATTTGTAGTGCGAAGGGACGGGGGAACCGCTTTAAAGAAAAGATCACCGTTTTCCTTATACTCGGAAAGAATACGGCGAGGAACCTGAGCGATCAGAATAATATCATGGTGTAAATGGCGATGAAACTCCACCCACCACAAAAGAACGTCGTTTTTTTTACTAAAAAAGGTTTGTGACTCGTCCCAAACAATCAGACAGTTAAAAAGATTCATCGAACGCGCCAGTTCGATAATTTCGTCCTTCGACTTACCCTGAATATCCAACAAACGAAGCTGGGAAAGCTGAGAAATCAAAGTATTAGGAACAAAAGGAAAGCCCTTGTTCGGGAAACGATCAAATTTAAACTCATGTATGTTCGTATAAAAGAGATCCTTTTTACCGTATCGATCCGATTTATCATTCAAAAAGGTTTCATAGATCGTATATACAGCCTTGTAAGACTTACCCGATCCGGGGACACCGAAATCACATTCAAGCATATCAAGCCGCCGTTATACCGTCGATGGTGACACGGTAAAAATTAAGCAGTTTCCAATGCACGTTAAGAATAACATTGTAAAGAATCTTTAAAAGCCGAAACGTGAGAGCCGAAGCGATGAAAGGAAAAGCGGCATTAAATCCCTGAACAAAACCCGTAGAATTCAAAAGAAGATACAAAGGCTGTAAAATGGGCGAAGCCGAAGCAGAGGTTTGCATATTTTGCATCTTTTCCAAAAACGCAGAAATGAGGTTATAGGCGGATACGATGGAATCGATCATAAAGTAAAAAAAGGCGATCAGGATCACAATGTAGGCAATGATAGCAACGATCAAACCGACATAAAGAACTTTACGCGACGCAAGGCGAATATTCGAGAGCATAGACGCCGAATTAGAAAAAGTAGTGAACTTCGAGAACCACAGAAGAAAAGAAGTAATACCGTTAAGAACTAAAGTAAAAAACTGAACCATTTAGAAACCTCCTATAAAAATCGCAATCGCGAAAGCCATGCCGCCAAGAGTCAAGACGGAAGAAACGATAGGACTGAACTGCTGGGTAGAATTAACAAGCGGAGGGCAAAGATCGACATGTTTTCCATGAAAATCAAAAGCCAAAGAATCACCACATGAACCAGGAGGAATAGGGGGAGGATTCCAACCGCCCTGAATCATAGAAAGAGTATTATCGAAAACCGTTTTTGTACTGGTAATCTGATCGTTAATATTTTGAAAAAGCTCCGCAGATTCATCGGCCAGCTCGGTAATAGGATTAGAGTCAAACGGGATAAAATCGGGAGTAGAAGGCAACGAATACGAAGGCATGACAGCATTAATAATCGTCGATGGGTCTTGCGCCGAAATCAAATCGGGACTGGACGAAGAAATAGGATAAGGCGACGGATCAGACGCGGAAGTAGAAACGGGAGGCGTAGAGGGGGAAACCTCCAAAGTTCCGCTTACTTTCGTAGGCGTAACAACGAGATCTGGAACGGAAAACTTGGTCGTAACCGTAGTCGTTTCACCCGTAGGAGCCAAAGAAGTCGAAGAAAGCGTACCAACACGGGTAGCTGTATTGATTCTGTACTGATCCGTAACCTGAGAACCATCGGGATAAGTACGAGCAGTATTATAGACAACGACGGGATCAGCACCATCATAAGTAGTCGTTTTTGTAGTAGTTTGCGGAACATGAGCGATGACAGACGGGGAAGGGGAATCAGGCATAAACTGCGAAAGATCGAAAGTCTGTTTAACGGGTTTCGTAGTGGTGCCGACTTCGGGTAAAAGGGATTCGAGTTTGGTAGCGCTAGCGGCAGCGTTAATATTATTGTAACGATCAATAATCGAGTAATCGATTACGGGATCGCCCGTCGTTTTGGTAGGAATAAACGCAGGATCAATTTTCGTATATGCAGGATCAGCCGTAATCTCAGGAGCACGGGACGGACCCGTACCCGATGAATTTGTAATTTCGGGAACGGGTTTGGGAGTAATAGGAACCGTAGGAGCCGAATTACCAGCCGCAATCTGTTCAGGAGATGGCAATTTGGGAAGCCCGACGTGATAATCGGGCATATTATTTGAACCGCCGAAATAGGGGAGTTTTTGGAGCTGGGCGATCATAGCCATATTCGCCATTTTTTTAAGTGCTGGAGCCTTAAAAAAGATCGAAGCCAAAGGAATAAAATTTAGAGCAGTCGAAATAATTTCACCCGTAACATCAGCAGGGGTTCCGCACTTTGTAATCGCCGTTACTTCACCGCCTAAGACGATACCCGATCCACCAAAAAAAGACGCACCATAGCTAGTACCACCTACCTGCTGAGTCCCAATACTCATAAAAGTCCCACCAGCTTTAGAACAGCCTACGGGATCATTATCAAATGAAGATAGACCAAAATGAGGTAAACCGCAAATATTTAAATTATTAGCCGAAGTGCCAACAGGACAAGAAGAAACAACCTTTAGAGAGTATTTATCACCGTACTGATTACAATAAGACGAATTCGTAGGACTAACAGCCCAGTATTTACCATTCCAAAAAGTTTGTTTAGAGTTAAGAGTTGTAAAACAAGTAGACCAAGTATCGGTAGGAGCTTGTTCAGTACAATCAGGATTCTGATTCTGAGCGAAATGAACGTTTAAAGCGGGATTCGGAGTTACCGACGTATCCAAAGCGTACAAAACACCGCACGGATTATCCCCAGCATAAAGCAAAGAGGACACAAACAAAGAAGAAAACAAAAATATTTTACGCTTCGCGATACCGCGCAGATGGAGCGCGGGACGATTTTGTTTAATCCCGCTAAAGCGGACAAAATCGTTTTTATTAACAAACAGTTCCATGATTACACCCTGAAAAGACTTAATACGGCAAAATAGCCCGAAAGAAGAAAGCCCCAATAAACACCAAACGAAAAGAAATAGTTAAAGACTGGATCAGAGGACACGACAAAAACTTCCATAATCAACCCCTATGACGTGAAATATTTAAAACCGCGTAGATCAAACCGAAAGCGAAAAGAAAACCCACCAATACGCCGAAAAGAGCCATTAAAGAGTTATAGTCACGCTGATTAATGCCAAGAGAGTTCGTAACAACAGACCAATCTATAAGATACGATTGATCCCGCAAGCGGAGAAGATCGGAAACCGTTAAACCGCTGTTCGAAACACATTCGAGGGTAGGAGTTCCAAGATCACGACAATTAAAGACTATCGACGAGCTCAGAGATGAAAAGCCAAGATCGTTAAAGGTTTGCAGAGGATAGCGATGAAGCAAAAAGTTAGAGGCGTTTTGTTCATAGTCGTTAAAGGTGATACCCTGAACAGTAACAGAGCCGTGCAGAAAGGCGCAAAGGGAAAGAAACAAAAGAATTTTTTTCACTTTAAACCTCCTAGCGAATCAGGGAAATGGCTTTAAAAATGCCCCAGTAAACGGCAAAGGAAACAAGAGCAGAGCCGAAAAGTAATCCAACATCGTCAGCGTAGATAACGGGAAGAAGCATTAAAATCCTTTTTGTGCTTAGGTAGGGATATTCGGGATCACTACCTAAGCCGCGAAGCGTGTTAAACGCGGATGAGTCCGATGGCTTTTTTGATAGCCCACATAATGGAATGAGCGACGATAACCGCACCCGCAACAGTTTCGAAATCAGTCGTAGAAAGAGTAGGAGCCGTCAGCGCAGCCGAAGCCTGAGTACCCAAAAATGCAAGACCGAGAGAAAGGAAAGAAAGAACCTTTTTCATAGGAACCCCCAAAATTTATTTTGGGACTTACACGGCGGTGACCTTAAAGGGATCGGTGCCGATGCCCAAAGACCTACGCCAGTTTAAAAGTAGCTCCCTGATCGGGAACGAGCGAAAGCGTAACGTGCTGATTGATTAGTGCGTTATATTTTGAAACTTCGATGGGGAGAAGATCATCCGAAGTTGCGATTTGAATGAGCTGGGAACGCTTTGCGTGTGAAACAATTTCAACACCGTTAATCGTTTGCTTGTTCAGATACGGAACTGTAAAGTTCAGGATAACGCGGGCAGGGTAGGGATTACCGTTAAAGACACCCCCCTTTTTGAAATCGACACCCTCGAGAGTACCGATCATATACAGACCGTGAAAATCACGGATATTCTCTTTTTTGACTTCCTGAGACATATTGACCCCTTTAAATTTTGAATTTCAGGGGGCAGTTTAAAGAAAAGAAATTAGACGAAAATATATAACAGACATTCACACAAAACGACGCAATATAAAAGACGAAAAAAGACTTTTACGACGTTTCGCAACCGCTGTTTTGATCCAAATTAAAAGCACGATCCAAAAAATCTATATCATCGATGAAATTCATACAAGAACGTAAAAAATCGGAGCGATTGTAAGAAATGCCCCGATCAGTACAAAACTGTTTAACAAAATCTTCACGGCGTAGAAAATCAGAATATTCGAGATCGGAAAGCCGAAAACGAATATAGTTTGAACGGGGAGAATCGGCCGTCAAAGGACGACCGAGATTAGGCTGAGTCACGTTCATTTAATCCTCCTTCTTTTTATACGACGATTCATAGAACGAAAAATAGAAGGTTCGCCTAATACATAAAAAAAATGTTTAATAATTTCCATACCAAGAGAATATGCAGCAACACGTCTTAAATTTTGTTCTTTGTCAATATAACTTTCAGAAAGCAACTTAGAAACATGAACATGACGAAAAAATAAACTGTCAAATTCCTCCTGGGCAATACTTTTAAAAAGTAAATACCTTTTATGATTACGATATATTTCAAAAGGATTTAAAAAAAACATTTTAACCCCCTAATAATCATTATGTAAACGACAATTAGGATTAAATTCACCGTCGTCACCATTATAAGTAGCACCACGGGAACCATCATAACTATAAAAACTAATAGTGTAACGACTAAAATAATGCGGATCATCGATTGAATCAATTAATACGCCAAAATTTATAAGCTCATCAAAAGAAATCAAATAGATGCGACGATTAAATTTTTTGAACTTTTGATTTTAATAAGTGAGGCACGAACAGAAGAATTACGACCAGCACCAAGAGCAGAACGAAGAAACGAATCAGTTTCAGGAAAAAGGAATTTACTCATTTTAAGCCTTTAATTTTTTATGATCTTCGATAGCAACGGACATTAAAGCAACTAATAGAGAAGCGAAAGAAACATTGTTTTCTTTCGCAACTGAAGAAAAATCATTTTTTAAATCGATAGGACAACGAAACGTAAGCTGTATTTTTTCAGATTTCTTACGACAACGCAAAAGAGCATTAGATAGATCAGACATGTGAAACTCCTTTTTAGACATGATGAATCCCCTCAAACGATTTGTTGAAAATCAAAGTATCAAGCGCCGAACGAATGAGAGCTGAAACGGATACCTTTTGATATTCAGCAACTTTTACAAGGTAATCATGTTGCTTTTTTTGAAAGCTGAAACGTACAAATAAGCTTTTTATCGATAACGATTGACTGCTCAGGATGATCTGAAACATCATCGAAAAGAGACGGTGTATAAGAAAACTTAGACATATAAAACTCCTTAAAAGCCTAATGACTCATAAACCCCAAAGACGTCAAATCCAGCAGGGAAATTATTGACCGCAGAGCGGCGAGCAAATGTTTCGTAAGCGTAAAGCGTTTTTTTATGACGCTTGTTTTTTTCGTCCAACAAGGAAGCACGAATCTGAGCACGATAGGCGAAGGGGTTTTTGACACGAGAAGATTTACATACGAAATCTAGAAAATTCTCAATGTGAGGAAAACGATGATCCGAAAAATCATCGACAATCTCAACATAAGATACATTCTCTCTCTCAGTATTATTTTTTACTTCTCTCTTTTTTATTAAATCAGGGGATTTTCCGCTGACGGTTTTTCCGCTGGCGGTTTTTCCCCTAACGGTATCCGTCGGGGGATTTTCCCCTAACGGTAAAGGAACGTCAGAAATGGTGTAAATCATAGAGCCGAAATTACCTTTTTTATTATTCTGCCTACGATCAAGATAACCATGTTTTTCGAGTTCTTTAAGCGCAGATTTAACGCTATCTTCACCGTCTTTAGACTCTTTGGCAATACGATCAGCAGAAAAAGCCCAGTTGTCAGGTTTGGAAATCAAATAGAGATACAAACCTTTAGCCTTGAGACTTATTTTCTCATCGTTGATAATATGATTCGGGGTTATGGTAAAATTGTTACTGTAAGATTTACGCAGTTGTGCAGACATCGTCGAACTCCTGTAATAAATCTTTAGCACGTTTAACTACCAGCGCCGTTTTGTATCGAGCACGAGACGATGGTAATTGATTTACGATTAGTTCAAGATCGGATCGAGAAAGAAAGAAACGATCCTGAACGCCTATTGCTTTAAACCGACGAACGAAATGCTTAACATCTACGTTTAAGCCAGAAAAGAAAAAATCCACCGATACACTCATGAATAACCTTTAAAGCGTAAGGCGTAAACTAGCGCATATACGGGAATCCGTAGCCCCTTCCTCTCAATATAATATATATTATGTTAACCATTAAAAATTCTCTCTTGCGTTTCCGCTATATCGATTAAGTTAACCTGTGCAATGATACGCCACTTTAACGCATGTGTACGCCGAGGAAATAGATGAGGCCAGCCGGACCGAAGACTTTGTTCGTCATTGTGATCGCCCTGCTCGCCGGTGTGATGTTTATCGTAACGGCTCCGAACGAGCGACCCGGGCTCACGGCGGCTCCGTCCGTTTCCGGCGACACGGGATCGTCCGCCTTTGATCACAACCGTTCCAACCATTTGGTGTATCTGGTTTCCGATACCCGGATTCCGTACTGGAGAATCATGGCGCGCGGTATTGAAAACGCGGCCGAGGGCTACGGTTACGCCCTGAGCGTCTACGATGCCCGAAACGACCCCAAAAAAGAGCTTGAGTTCACCGCCCGCGCGATTCGGGAAAAAGCGACCGGGATTGTCGTCTCCCCTACTACCTCCTCGGCCTGTACCACGATTCTCAAGCTGGCCGAAAAAGCGGGGATACCCGTCGTGATCGCCGATATCGGTACGGACGGCGGGCAATACGTCTCCTACATCGCTTCGGACAACAAAACGGGTGCCTACCGCATCGGACAGGTTTTAACCCGTGCCCTCAAAGCATCAGGACGGCAAGGCGGACGTGTCGGAATTATCGCCATACCCCAAAAAAGGCTAAACGGTCAGGCACGCACGGCCGGATTCATGCAGGCTCTTGAAGAAGCGGGATACAAAGGTGCGGGGATCAAACAGCAATCGACCTTTTCGTATCAGGAGACCTACGATTACACGCAAGAGCTGATTGCCCGAACGCCCGATCTTCGTGCCGTCTGGCTGCAAGGTTCGGACCGCTACCGCGGTGCGCTCGACGCGATCGCCGATGCCGGAAAGAAAAACGAAATCCTCCTCGTGACGTTTGACGCCGAACCCGAATTTCTGCGGTTGATACCTGAAGGGGTCCTGTTAGGATCGGCGATGCAGCAGCCCTATCTGATGGGGCGGGAAGCCGTCGCGACGCTGGACCGGCATTTGCGGGGTTATCCGGTCGAAAAAAATCGCCTCCTCCCCGTTTTGGCCGTATCGGCCGACAACATCGCCCAAGAGCTCCCGACCATCCGTCGTAACGTCCTGGGAATCGAAGGAGAATCCGAATGAACCGGCTGAAACTCCATTTTTCCCGTTATTCGTTCTACGTGATTTTGGGCGTTATCATCGTCTCCACCGTCGTCACCGTGATGTCGGTCCACGCAGCCTACAGTTACCGAACCATCAAAAACGGCAAAATCGCCGACATGCAGGAAAATTCGCGCCTCACCGTCGCCGCGCTGCACAAAAACGTCGCCGGGATGATGGCCGCTTACGCCGTCAACGACTACGAAACGCTGCTTCGGAACGAAATGGACCGCCGTGACAACTACGCGGTGATCGTCGAAGACTACAATATGGGAAAAATCCTCGGAAAGGAGAGTTATCGGACGGGCCAGATCCGCGACAACGCATGGAATGCGATCGATTTCGATCCCGACAATCCCGAACACCTCAAAGCCCTATCCGATGCCTATTCCTCGGAAAGCCACGATGTCCTGACCCCGCAGGGCAAAAAAATCGGGACCATCACCGTCTATCTCTCCGACCGTACACTTAACGAAGCATTCCGCCGGCTCATCGTCGATACACTCATCAATACCCTCGTCATTTCGGTTTTTTTGATCGTCCTGCTGTTTATTACGATCCGCCTTTTCGTTCTTAAACCCCTTTCAGACATCATCTCAACGATCGATGAGGGGAACGCACAGGGTATCCCGCTCAAACCCGTCCCCGGAGAAGGATCCCGTGAAATTTTCGCCCTCGCGGACAAAATGAACCGGATGATCGATACCATCAAAAATTCCCAAAAGGCGCTGCAGCATCAGGCAACCCACGATACCCTCACGGGACTTGCCAACCGCACCCTGTTCGACGACCGTCTCGAACAGGGGATACTCAAGGCCAAACGCAACCATACACGGCTCGCCCTGCTCTTCATTGACCTGGACCATTTCAAAGAGATCAACGACTCGATGGGGCACAAGGTCGGGGACAAAGCGCTCAAAATCGTCACCCGCAGGCTTGAAAAAACAATCCGCGAAGAAGACACCCTGGCACGGCTGGGGGGAGACGAATTCACCGTCATTCTCGAAGGGATACACGAACCCCAGGACGCGTCGCTGCTGGCCGAAAAAATTCTAAAAGCCCTCTCCGAGCCGATGACGATCGAGAACCGTGTTTTCTACAGCGGCTGCAGCATCGGCATCAGCCTCTATCCCGACAACGGCGATTTGCCCGACGACCTGCTCAAATACGCCGATGCGGCGATGTACAACGCCAAAAATGAAGGGCGCAATACGTTCCAGTACTACAGCACCGAAATGACCGAACGTGCGCTTGAGCGCGTCGTGATGGAGACCAACCTCCGCGAAGGGCTTAAAAAGGGGGAATTCGTCGTCCACTACCAGCCTCAGGTTGACGGCCGCAACGGCACGGTCATCGGCATGGAGGCGCTGGTACGGTGGCAAAGCCCCGAATACGGGCTCGTATCTCCGGCCAAATTCATCCCCATCGCCGAATCGAGCGGCCTGATCGTCGAGCTGGACCGTCACGTGATGAAAACGGCGATGATTCAGATAGAAAGCTGGTATTCGGCAGGCTTCAATCCGGGTGTCATGGCGATGAACCTGGCGGCCAAACAGCTCCAGCAAAAGGACTTTTTCGATTATCTCGAAAACCTGATTGCCGAAACGGGGTGCAGACCCGAATGGATCGAGCTCGAAGTGACCGAAAGCCAGATTATGATCCATCCCGAAGAAGCGATCCGGATCCTCTCCCGACTCAGCGACATCGGGGTGCAACTGGCGGTAGACGATTTCGGAACGGGGTATTCGTCCCTCTCCTATCTCAAAAAATTTCCGATCAACAAACTCAAAATCGACCGTACCTTTGTTCAGGACCTGCCGCACGACGAAGAAGATGCCGCGATCACCAAAGCGATCGTCGCCCTTGCGCGCAACCTGAACCTTTCGGTCCTTGCCGAAGGGGTTGAAACCGTCGAGCAGCAGGCATTCTTGATCGAAAACGGATGCGACCGTATCCAGGGATACCTCTATTCCAAACCGCTCCCTGCCAAGGAGATCGAAGCGCTTCTTTCAAAGACGTTAGGGTAAACTTGCGCTTATGGATACACGTAAAGAACAGCTCATTACCGACATTGAAAACCTTCTCAACCGCTACGAGGGGATAAAACCCACCCACATCGACCCGAAACTGCTTCGTTTCATGGACGAAACCACCCTCCTTCACATCATCGACTCCCTGTTGCGACAGCAGGAAAAAACCAACGAAACGAATATCGAATGGCTGGAACAATTTAAAAAATATTAAAAGTTTTTTTAAGGCAATGCTAAAAAATATTACCTATAATACCAACAATAAAACACAATGATATTTTTTAACATATCATAATCCAAGGAGATTTCATGTCCTCTAACGTCGATTTGATCCAACTGACCGAACAAACCAAAAAGCTGACCGCACTCGTCGTCGAAGACGAAGTTGTCGCCAACGATCTGCTGAGTTCGACTTTCAAAAACTTTTTCGGCGAAGTGACTTCGGCCTATAATGGCGTAGAAGCGCTTCGTATGTACGAAAAAGTGAATCCAGACATCGTTTTCGTCGACATCATCATGCCCGAGATCGACGGTATCGAGCTGGCACGCCGCATCCGTGCGATCAACCCCAACCAGATCATCATCGTCATTTCGGCTAGCAACGACATCCAGAAAATCTCCGAGTCGATCGAGGTAGGCGTCAACAGCTTTATCCAAAAACCGATCGACACCAAAAAAATCCTCGAAATGCTTCAGAACATCGCGTCGCTAGTTTCCAAACGGAAAAAAATCGAGACCAAAACCTTCTCGATCTCTCTGCCGCTTGACATCTACGAGCTGGTTGACGAAAACGCGAAAGCCGAAAGCATTTCCAAAAACGCCGTCATCATCCGCGCCCTTCGCTCTTTCTACAACAACTGATTGCCTCTCCCCTCTTCCGGGGAAAAACCGATTGATTTAGCTTTTTTTCAGAATTAAAAAACTATAATTTCGGCTCAGGTTCATCCTGCTTCTTCTTTTTAAAGTGGCCCCATCATCTAATGGTTAGGATTCCAGATTTTCATTCTGGCCATAGGGGTTCGAATCCCCTTGGGGTCACCACTTTAAACTCCCTAATTTACATACTTTCAAGATACTTTTAGATTTAACGGACGACCATTGCGGTAATTACTCTCATTTGATCGATATTATTGAAGTCGTAAAGCAGAGCCGGTCCTGTCTATGCAAGACAGGACCGCAAGCATTGAAGAGATTCTAAGCGATTTTTTTGCAAAGAAGTTTTTTGATCCGTTTATTGTTGATCTCCAAAATTTCATAGGAGTACATGCCGTCCTCCACAAAATCGCCGACTTCGGGCAGGCGTCCGATCAGATTGAAAACCCGTCCTCCGATGGTGACGGAGTGTTCCGCTTCATCAAAATCGATCCCCAAAATCTCTTCGACCTTTTCGAGATTGACCATGCCGTCAAACTCGAAGGTATGCTCATCGATCTGGCGGATCATTTCGTTTTTCGAATCATGTTCGTCGCTCGTATCGCCGACGATCTCTTCGAGAATATCTTCCATCGTCAACAATCCCGACGTTCCGCCGTACTCGTCGACGACCAGTGCGATATGGATCCGTTCTTTGTTCATTTTGCTGAGGATGTCGGCGACCGAAGCGTTTTCGGGGACCATGATAATGGGCCGGACAAACTGCGACATATCGACGATCTGCTGTTTCAGGGCGTTGTTGAGCAAATCGCGTGTGTGGATCATGCCGCTGATATTGTCCTTGCCGCCGTGACAGTACGGATAGCGGGTATAGCGTGTCGTCGTGATAAGGGCTACGTTCTCCTCGAATGACTTTTCGGAATTGATGCACACCATATCTTTTCGGGGGGTCATGATCTCTTTGGCGACGGTTTCGGAAAAGTCGACCGCGTTTTTGATGATTTCGCTCTCTACCGAATCGATATACCCCCCTTTGAAACTCTCATTGACGATGATGCGGATTTCTTCTTCGGAATGTGCCATTTCATGTTCGGATGAAGGGGCGATGCCGATTCTTTTCAGAAAAAAAGCGGCGACGATATCGAAAAAGCGGATCAACGGATAAAACAGTATCCAGAAAAGATACAGCGGTCTGGCGATAATCAGCGCCATTGTTTCGGCTTTGGCGATCGCGACCGATTTCGGGACCAGTTCTCCGAATACGACGTGTAAAAAGGTAATGACGGTAAACGCGATTGCGAAACTGACGGTATGCAACAAAACCGGGTTGTCACCGAAAAAGTGATTGAACGTCGGCTCTATCAGCCTTGCCAATGCCGGCTCCCCGATCCACCCCAATGCGAGCGACGAAAGGGTGATTCCCAGTTGGGTAGCGCTCAGGTAGGTGTCGAGCGAATTGGACATTTTAAGCGCGAGCGAAGCGTTTGGTTTTCCGTGTTTGGCCATCTCTTCAAGTTTACTTCGTCTTACTTTGACAATGGCAAACTCGGAGAGGACAAAAAAACCGTTAAGTAGAACTAAAAACAGTGCTGCAACAAGCATTGCAGCGGATTGTAAATCCGATTCCAAGAAACCTCTTTGTGTAAATTACAGATTTTGCATCGTCCCAATGCAAAATTCATTCTGAGTATTATAGTAGAAGAGAGTTAATAATGCCTGTATCGAACCGTTTTAAGCTATCTTGCATTAAACTTGCAACATTGCATTATGGATCCAACATACTACTTTGCCCAAAGGTCTGATGCGTGAGCCTGAACAATAAGATTTTGTTGCTGATCGTATCGCATTGTCGCTTTTTATCCTCTCGTTTCTCTATTTCTGGAAATACAGCGCCCAAAAAATCGACGAACTTCAAACTATCCGCGTACAGGAATTCCAGGCAACCTTCGGCGAACTGCTCGACCTTCGCGGGGATAAGTTGCAAACCATGAATTACGACTACTCCTATTGGGACGAGCTGGTTTCGTTCGTGGAGAGCAAAAACCACCGCTGGGCCGAGGTCAACCTCAAAGAGCCGATGCAGGTCAATCACATCGACTACTGCATCGTTTACGACACCCGTGGTCAGGCCGTCCATTACAACCAGTCCTCGACAGTCCTCCCCGACCTGAGAAACAAGCTTCCTCTTGAGACTATAACCGCTGCCCTGCCACTGTTTTCGTACTATTTCATTGTTGAAAAAGGCCATCTGATCCAGGTCTTCTCGTCCCCCATCCAGCCCTCTTCGGATTTTATGCGCCAGTCGCCTCCGAAAGGGTATTTCGTCATTGCCAAAGTCTGGACCCCGCACTACATCGCCGATCTGGCCAAAATAACCAGGCAAAACGTCGAGCTGGCCAAAACGGGCGAAACCTACGACTTCCTTTATCCGCTGGCCTCGCATGATGGAAAGGCGGTTGCCCACCTGGGCGTGAAACTCAACAGCGCGACGGGTGAAATCGTCGATTCGATTTTTAAAACGCAGCTTGTCTTTATCCTTGGAACCGGAATCGTTTTCGTCGTACTCCTGTCACTTTTCCTGGTCCACTTCGTCACAAGACCGCTGCGTCAGGTAACCGAATCGATCCGTACCAAAGACCCGCGTATGCTCGGCCATCTCCCCTCACAGCAAGACGAGCTGGGCAATATTGGGCGGGCGGTGAACGATTATTTTACGAATACGGCGGTGCTCGAAAACTACAAAACGGTCATCGACCTGGGGTACATCGTCTCGAAAACCAACCATGAAGGCTACATTACCTATACCAACAAAGCCTTTGAAACCGTCAGCGGCTTCTCGGCCGCCGAACTGATCGGAAACAAGCACAGCATTACGAAACACCCCGATTTGCCGCGTGAATTTTACACCCGGATGTGGTCGACACTCTTAAACGGCGACGTGTACATCGGCATCATCAAAAACAGGGCCAAAGACGGCAGTACCTATTACCTGCGCTCGGTCATCGCTCCCATCTACTCCCCGGCCCGCGAATCGGTGGAATACATCTCGATCGCCATCGACGTCACCGAGCTGTTTATCCGGATGGAACAGATCGCCCGCCAGACGACCGATTCCCTTACGGGGCTTCCGAACCGCCAGCAACTCACCGAAGACCTCGCCTGCGAAGGGATACAGTCTCTTGCGTTGTTGAACATCAAACGTTTCCGCGCGATCAACGAATCCTACGGTTATGAGACGGGAGATATGCTACTGCGCCAGTTTGCCCATAAGCTCAGCACGCTGGTCTCCGCCGCGAAAATCTACCGGGTGTCGGGAGACGAATTCGCCCTTTTGTTTGATGAGGGTTCTGAAAATGACGTCCGTTCGGAACTGGGACGCATCATCAACCACCTCGAAAGCGAACCGTTCGAGCTCGCCGGCACCAGCCTGAACGTCGACCTGCTCGTCGCCTATGCCCGCAGCGAAAGCAACCTGCGGATGAAATGCGATATGGCGTTGCATTACGCCAAAGTCAACCATCTCTCTTTTATCGACTTCAACCGCAACGTCGAGATTGAAAACGAACTCAAACAGGCCAAAGAGACGACCGCCTTGATACAGCACGCGATCAAGCATCAACGGATCATCGCTTTCGGACAGAAAATTTTCAATACCCGCGACAACAGTTTCAAAATTGAAACGCTCATGCGCCTCGTCACCCCGTCGGGCGAAATTTTAAGCCCCTACCGGTTTCTCGAGCAATCCAAAATTGCCGGACTGTACGAAAAAATGACGCTGCAGATGCTCGCGTGCGTCTTCGACTATTTCAAAGACAATCGGGCCGTTTTTTCGGTGAATCTCACGTTTGAGGATATCGTCAACAACGACGTTACCGCGTTTTTTTTCAACTCGATCGAAAAATACGCGCTGCAGGGAAGAATCATCATCGAGCTGGTGGAAACCGAACAAATCGACGCGGCGCACAGTGAAACCGGCCGTTTCATCGAACGGGCCAAAGAGTCGGGATGCCGTATCTCGATCGACGATTTCGGAAGCGGCTATTCGAATTTCAATTATCTCGTCAGCATCGGGGTCGATTATTTGAAAATCGACGGAAGCCTGATCAGAAACATCGATACCGATCCCAATGCCTTCATCACGGTCAAGGCGATCGTGTCGCTGGCTCAGGCGATGGGGATCGAAATCGTGGCCGAATTCGTCCACTCGCAAAGCGTTATGGAAAAGGTCGTATCGCTTGGAATCGAGTTTATGCAGGGGTACCATCTCCACGAACCCGAGCCGCTAGAGACCCTGATCCTCTAAAGGGCTAGAGCCTGTTGACGATGGTTTTAATTTCGTTGACCAGTGCCTGCTGACGGTTGTAGATGTACTCGATAAGATAGCTCTCGTACGGCTCTTCGAGATCGAGGATGACAACGAGCTTTGTAAAGTCGTCCTCTTTTTGGAGATATTGTATTTTCCCCGAAACGGCCATCGGAACCATCCCCCCCTCAAACCGTGCGATCGGAAGGTTGAACTGCAACATGACCGACGTCCCGACTTCCGGCGGGGTTTTGCCGCTTCCGATCCGGCAGGCGATCGATTTGATCGAAATATCGAGGATCGTACCCGCACTCACGTTTTTGGGCGAAGTGAGCGTTACGTGCATGCGGTGGTCGCTCTGGATACGGATATACTGCCGGTTGTTCGCCGAGGCTTCCAACGGCTGGAATTGCGAAAGGACGGCGATTTTTTTGCCGACATCCACGATCTTGATTTCGGATTGAATGTCAAAGGGAAAACCCGGGGACTGGATGACGGTATGTCCTTCGAGCTTCATCGCATAGCCTTGTATCTTTTCGATAGCGAGGTACGCCAGCCCCTCGGAGAGTTTAACCAGCCGTGCCGGGGTACTGATCCGGATCCCTTTGTAAAAATTCAGAAGTTTGATGGGGGTTTTGTTCAGCATCAGCTTTTCGAGATAGTAGAGCGCCTCTTCGGTATCGTCCAGAACCCCTTCTCCCACGCTGATCTCGTGGTGAACGAGGTTTGCGATGTCGGCAGAGAGGAGATTCTTCTGGTGGATATTATCGATGATGCGGATCGCTTTATCGAGTTCCGAACCTTTCATATCGATGACGAACGAATTGAGCACCGGAACGTTGCCCTCGACGCTTACGTGGGCGCTGACGTCGTGATGGAACCGCTCCAGCGTCTCTTTGAGTTCATCGAGCCCGGCGCGCTCGTGCATTACCGTAAAGACATTTTTGTGCCACTGGGCGATCTGGGCATCGCGGCCGAAATAACTTTTCGCGCGAACTAGGATCTCTTTGTAAAGTTCATGGTAAAGATGCTCGCCGTTGAGCGCGATGATTTTATCGCTGTTTTCGACGTGGACCATGATGACCGGAATCGATTCGTTCTCTTTTTTGTGGACGACAAACGCGTCTTTGAGCCGTTCAATGAACTCCATCCGGTTGTGTATCCGCTGTTCGCAGCTTTGCAGGGGAGCCTTGAGGGGGATCATCGCGATAAGCGTCTCGTTTCCTTTGAGCGGATGGGTATTGGCAAAATACGATTTCTCCCCTTCCAGGACGCTCTCGATTTCCACTACTTTTTGGCTTGACCCCGGCTGGCCCATCATTTTGGCCAGATCGCTCTCCGCGATGAAACGGTCGAATTCATCCATCCTGCTGATGCCAAAATGGTGTTTCAAAAGGTCGTTCGCGTACACGCTTTTGCCGTTTTTGCAGATACAGAACAGCACATTGGAATGCTCGGCGATATGGCGCTGGAACCCGTGGACCACCGCATCGTTATAGGCACGGACCAGAACGGGGAAAATGCCCGACAGGGCGTTATGGAATTCATCGGTATCCGAGGGGAATGGGACGACACCCCACGCCCGCAGTTTCATCGCGCCCCTCAAAACGTCGGGATCGTTGCAATCGGGTGCCATCACGAGGGTTTCAAGACGATGAATCGAGGAGAGAAGGCTCCCCAAAGAAGAGGAGATCAAACGCGGCGTGGGCAGGCACACGATCATCAGATGGTAGTCGCCGTGGGCTTTCGACGCCTGGGACGGGGTGATAAACGTAACGTTGCGGAACAGACCCGAAGCCGCCTGGGCAAAAGGGATCTCGCTCCCCTCTTCCTGTATCACGGCCAGATCAAAATGTCTTGCGTATTTTGCGATTTTTTCGTTGGACACTCGTTCACCCGGCGATAGATAGATTATTTGCTGTAACGATTGTATCGAATCGTGCGGATGAGTCCGCTTAAAAGTGCTCAAAGCTCCGTTAAACCGAGTTTCTGATAGAATGTAAAGAAAAAAATTCAGGAAAATATTTATGCTTCGTTTTGCTCCGAGCGCTACCGGCGATATGCACATCGGCAATCTCCGCGTAGCTCTCTTCAACTATATTTGCGCGGTACAGCGGGATGAACCGCTCCTGATCCGTATCGAAGAGACCGACAAAGAACACGATATTCCCGGAAAAGAAAAAGAGATTTTCGACATCCTCGCCCTCTTTGGGATCGAGTACCAAGAGCAGCAGCTCCAGAGCAACAATCTGCGCTTCCACCGCGCCATGGCGCTACAGCTTCTCCAGGACAAAAAAGCGTTTAACTGCTTTTGTCCCCCCGAAACGCTTGAGGCCAAACGCGAAGCGGCAAAAGCGGCCCGCACCGCCTACCGTTACGACGGCGAGTGTGAGAACCTCCCCGCAGAAGCCGTCATCGATAACGAAAACCCCTTTACCATCCGCCTGAAAAAACCTTCCGAGCCGATCACCGTCAAAGACATCATCAAGGGGGAGTCCACATTCGAACCCGATGAAATCGACAGTTTCATCCTGATGCGCGCCGACAAGTATCCGACGTACAACTTCGCGTGTGCGGTCGACGATATGCTCGCCGACATCTCCCTCATCATCCGCGGCGAAGACCATCTCTCCGATACCCCCAAACAAATCGCCATCCACCGCGCCCTGGGGTATACCAAAACGATCGAATACGCCCATCTGCCCGTCATCCTCAACGACGAAGGGAAGGAAACGTCCGGGCATGACGAGGCTTCGAGCGTCAAATGGCTGCTGGAGGAAGGATACCTCCCCGAAGCGATCAGCAACTACCTGATCTTGATGGGGAACAAAACGCCGACGGAAATTTTCACCCTCAAAGAGGCGATCAAATGGTTCGACCTGCGCACCCTCTCCAAAGCGCCCGTCCGGTTCGACATGGACAAGCTCAAATTCATCAACCGCGAACACCTCAAAGGGCTTGACCCCAAAGAGCTTTCGCGTTACGTCGGCTTTGCCGACGAAGAGATCGGCAACCTCGCCAAAGTGTTCCTCGATGAAGCCGTAACCCTCAAAGAACTGCGGGAAAAAATCGGCGCGGTGTTCGCTCCGAAAATCGTCCCCGACGAATACAAAGAGGGGTTTGACGTGTTGCGGGACCTGACGCTCAAGGCGCCCCATTTCGATGATTTCGAAGCGTACAGTAACTATCTTGCCGAACACAGCGGGCTCCAGGGGGAAAACTTTTTCAAACCGCTGCGCATTCTCATCAGCGGTTCCGAAAACGGCCCCGAACTCGCCGATCTGTATCGGTATCTTAAAAACTACATCAAAGAGGTGGCCAAATGATGAGCGGCATTATCGCGGGACTGGGCGGCATCGTCCATTCCCTTCTCACCGTCTATATCTGGGTCGTCATCATCGGCGCCCTGCTCAGCTGGGTCCGTCCCGACCCCTACAACCCTATCGTGCAGATCATTTACCGATTGACCGAGCCGGCATACCGCGCTATCCGACGCATGATGCCGACCGTTTTCAACGGCATCGACCTTGCACCGATCATTTTGATCGTTCTGCTGAACGTGGCCGATGTGATATTGATTAATATCATAAACGGAATGGTGGTCGGATGATCGGCCGTTCACTGTTTCTGGGGGCGTTGCTGGTTTGTTCGGCATCCGCCGTCACCCTCGATGAGATCGCTTCCAAACCCCCTTCCCGGGAAAAGAACTTCCTCATCTGGCAATTTCTGAAACAAGACATCAACGCCTCCGCGGCAAGCGAAGCGTTTTACCAGATCGATACGGTCAACCCGCGTTTCTTGTTTGACTATGCTGCCAAAACCGACGAGAGCGAAATCCGCTACACCGCCGATTGCATGCAGAAAGTCTCCACCCAGCTCATGGCGATCGAGCAGGACGACTGCCTCTACCTCGCCCTCACCCCTCAAAAAGCGCAGATGCTCGAAAGCTACGAGCGTGAGCTGATCGCGACACGCCTGGGGGACCGTTTCGGCGACGTTCAATGGCTGCGTACGATGAACCATAACAATCACTTCGCCCCCTACAGCGACCTCGAAGCGTCGCTGAAGCTCTTCAACCTTTCCTCTCCTCAATACCGGCATGAGCATTTCAACCACCCCATCGATCTCGAAAGCCTTGCTTCCCTGACGTCGATGAACGGTTTTGCCCAGCTGGTGTACTGGAGCGTCACCGACCCGAAACTGGGCGAACTGCACGCTTCGCTGGCCAACGTCAGCGGCGGCTCTTACGGATTCCAGACCCATTTTTATCTCGGGATCAACGCCCTTCGCTACGGGCGCGCCGACAATGCCCATTTCCACCTGCTCGAAGCCAAGCGCAAAGCCCCTTCCCCGATGGAACGGGACAAATGCACCTTCTGGCTCTACCGTGTCACGTCGGATGACGCGATGCTTCGTGAGCTCTCCGAGAGCCTAGACATCAATATGTACGTCCTGTGGGCCAGGGAACGTCTGGGCGTCGAAACCGAAAACTATTTCACGACCCTTCCGACCAGCGGCCCCGGAGGATTCAAAGGGGACGATCCGTTCGAATGGAACCGTCTTCACCGCGAAATGGTCGCCACGCCGCCCGAAGAACTCTACCGCCTCGTCGAACGCTACGAAGGAGACGATTCGCTCGCCGTGCAGGCGTACATGATTGAACGGGTTTACCAGCCCTACGTTCATAATTTCACCATGCCCTACGAGCGCTATCTGCAAGGGATCGACAACGACCAAAAAGCGTTTCTCTATGCGCTCATGCGCCAGGAGACCCGGCTGATTCCGGGGTTGATCTCGCGTTCCTTCGCACTGGGCCTGATGCAGATCATGCCGTTCAATGTCGATTCGATCTCCAAAATCCACCCCCTCAAAGTCTCTTCGTATCAGGATATGTTCAACCCCCAGTTCAACATTCCCTATGCGATCGAGCATCTCAAACACATCGACAACACCCTTTACAATCCCGTGTTTAAAGCCTACGCCTACAACGGCGGCATCGGCTTTACGAAACGGCTGATTACGGCGGAGGGGGTTTTTCTAAACGGGGTGCACGAGCCGTTTATGAGTATGGAACTCGTCTGGAATGCGGAAAGCAGGGAATACGGCAAGAAAGTTCTTGCCAATTACGTGATCTACAAGAAGATCCTGGGGGAGAGCGTTTCGATCACTCGGATTTTTGATAATTTAACACAGCCGACCCTGTCTGATTGTTTTCGAGCCGCAGCGCAAGCCCCGGCCCGGTGACCGGTTCGAAACGGATCAGGAAATAGCGGTTCCAGTTGTTCTGGATCGGAATAAGCGAACGGCGGGGATCGTTCTCCTTGATCTCTTCCATCGAAGCGGGTGCGATCGCCCGCGTAATGGGCTTTTTCGTTTTGGAATCGACGTCCGCGACGTTGAGCGTCAGTGTGTAACCGTGGTCTTCCAACGTCCATTTTTTAACGTCCTGGTTGCGCTTTTCAAAATAAAAAGCGGCCATGAAATACTCGCCGTCACGGTATTGTCCCGGATAGACGGGGTTGAGATACACGGCAGAGACAATCGCTTTGGTCTCCATCGATTTGACGATACTGGCGGTACGGAGCTGCTCGACCGAGCGCTCGTGGGCCTCGTCCATCGTGAACAGATCGAACGCCCCTTTCTGGGAACATCCGCCGAGTGCCAAAACGGCCGCCAGCGCTACAAGTGAAAATCGCATAATCGTCCTTAAAAGTGGTTCAGATACACTATCTTAACAAAATTTCAATGATAGTTGACTATAATATCCCCTATTTTTACTCGAGGTACGATTTTTGAAAAAACGACTAGCGGTTGCGTTTACCGGCCCCTCCAACAGCGGCAAAACGACCCTTATTCTCAAAGTGGCCCGAAAACTGATCCACGAGCACGGTCTGCAGGTCGCCATCGTCAAAAACGACCCCAAAGACAAGGCCCAGTTCGACGTTCCCGGAAAAGACAGCTACAAGTTCAGCGATACGGGGGCCGAAGTGATCGTCACTTCCCCGACGCGCACCACCTATTTTTCCAAACGGCACAAAGAACTCGACGAGCTGATCGCCCTGTTCGGCGAGTTCGACGTGCTGCTGGTCGAGGGGCTCAAAAACCTCCCCCTCCCGCGCATCAGCATTTTCCGGGGATCGATCGATACCGACTATTTTCCCTACATGAACGCCCTGGCGGTCGACGACACGATCGACACCGCCCGCTATACGGTCCCCGCGGGGATCGATCTGCTCGATCTCAACAACCCCGATCAGGTGATCGGATGGATTTTAGACAACGCAAAGGTACTTGAATGAACACGATTTTAGAAGCGATCCAGAAAAGCGCAATCCGCATCAAACACGCCATCGATGTCAAAGACATCGGTTATTCGCAAGAACAGAACAGCTCCGGGGAAACGCAGCTTCAGCTCGACATCCAAAGCGACCTCATTATCGAAGAGGAACTGAGCAAAATCGCATCGGTCCACACCATCGCCAGCGAAGAAAAAGAACATCCCATGACGCTCAATGAAGAGGGGCGCTATTTCATCGCGTTCGATCCGCTCGACGGTTCATCGCTCGTCGACGTCAATCTCAGCGTCGGATCGATTTTCGGCATTTACGACGGCGGGTTTTCGGGGAAACGGATGGTTGCCGCCTGCTACGTCGTTTACGGTCCGCGCGTCGAGCTCGTATTTGCCCAGGACGGCAAAGCCTCTCTTTATCTGCTCCAAAACGGCGAATTCGAGTACGTCAAGGAGATCCGCTTGAACGCTAAGGGAAAAATCATGGCCCCCGGCGGTACGCAGCAACACTGGGCCCCCTACCACAAAGCGATGATCGATTCGTTCTTCGCGCGCGGCTATCGCCTGCGCTATTCGGGCGGTATGGTTCCCGATCTGCACCAGATTCTCCTCAAAGGCGGCGGTCTGTTCAGCTACCCCGGCGCAGCCGACAAACCGGAGGGGAAACTGCGGATGCTGTTCGAGGTTTTTCCTTTCGCCTTCGTCTTCGAAACGGCCGGCGGAAAAGCGGTCGACGGCAAAGGGCGGGTGCTGGAGAAAATCCACGCGCACGTCCACGACACGAGTCCGTGTTTCTTCGGCTCGTCCGAGGAAGTCGACGAGGTTATAAGTGTCTATGCACGGGAACAGTGACGTTTTCGAGCAGCGGCTCGAAGAGGCAACCCGCACCCTTCGGGCGTGCCAGGAGGAGAAAAAACTTGAAAGCTGCTACGACTGCCCCGAGTGCATCGGGTGCGAAACACGGGGAAAATACGTCCGGAGCGTGTACGAAAGCATGTCCAAGGGCGAAACCGGCGGATTTGATTTTTAGGAAGGAAATTTTATGAGCAAAAACTATATTACCACCCCCATCTACTATGTCAACGGCGAAGCCCACATCGGTCATGCCTACACCACGTTCATCGCCGATGCCCTCGCCCGCCACTCGCGCCTCGTCGGCAACGAAACCTATTTTCTCACCGGTACCGACGAACACGGCCAGAAAATCGAGGAATCGGCGAAAAAACAGAACAAGCCGACACAGCAGTTTGCCGACGAGATCAGCGCCACCTTCCGCAACCTCTGGGACGAGTTCGGCATCAGCTACGACCAGTTCATCCGGACCACCGATGCCGCGCACAAAAAAGGGGTCCAGGCCGCATTCGCGAAAATGGTCGAAAACGGCGACGTTTACAAAGACTTTTACGAGGGGAACTACTGCGTCAGCTGCGAAACGTTTTTCCCCGAGTCGCAGCTCATGGACGGCGGATGCTGCCCCGACTGCGGACGTCCTACCACCATCGTCAAGGAAGAGAGTTATTTCTTCCGTCTCAGCAAGTACGAAAAGCCGTTGCTCGACTATTACGAAGCACACCCCGAATTCATCCTTCCCAAATCGCGCCGTAACGAGGTAATGAGCTTCGTCAAAAGCGGTCTCAACGACCTCTCCGTCACCCGGACGAGCTTTAGCTGGGGGGTTCCGCTCCCCGAATCCCTCAACGAACCAAAACACGTCATGTACGTCTGGCTCGACGCCCTCATGAACTATGTAACGGCGCTGGGATACGGCACCGACGAAGCCAAAATGTCGTTCTGGCCCGCCAACGTTCAGCTCGTCGGCAAAGACATCCTCCGATTCCACGCGATCTATTGGCCGGCGTTTTTGATGAGTCTCGGGTTGCCGCTTCCCAAACACATCGGAGCGCACGGGTGGTGGACCCGCGACGGCGAAAAAATGTCCAAATCCAAAGGGAACGTCGTCGATCCGCGCGAAGTTTCCAAGCACTACGGCGCCGAAAATTTCCGCTATTTCATGATGCGCGAAGTGCCGTTCGGACAGGATGGGGACTTTTCGCAGCGTGCCCTCATCGACCGCCTCAACTCCGATCTCTCCAACGATCTTGGGAACCTGCTCAACCGCATCATCGGAATGAGTGAAAAATATTCCGACTTCCGCATCGACAGTGTTGACGTCGAAAAATACCACGCACGCGAACTGGGCGATGCGCACGCGCTCCTCGACGCGCTCCCTCCTTATCTTGAGGAGCTGCAGATTCACCGTTACCTCGAAGAACTCTGGAAAGTCTTCACGATCGGGAACAAGGCCATCGAAGAGCATGCGCCCTGGAGCAAAATCAAAGAGGGACGAACGGACGAAGCCCTCGCCACCGTCGCCCTCGTCGCCAATCTACTCGCCAAAGCCTCGGTCATGCTGCACGGCATCATGCCCAATACCACGGCCACCATCGCCGATGCGCTGGGATTCGCGATCAATACCCAAAGTTACAACGACCTGATCGTCAACAAAAAGCTTTTGGCCCCGTTCACGATCAAAAAAATCCCTCCCCTTTTCCCGCGCGTCGAAGAGCCTCTGATGAGCGAAGCCCCCAAAGCGATGATCGAGGAAGCCCCCAAAGCGGCCGAGCCGAAAAAAGAGGAGAAAAAAGAGAGTACGGTCCCCAGTGAAGGTCTTATCACGATCGATCAGTTTTTCCAGACCTCGCTTAAAGTCGGAACCGTCCTCGAAGCCGAGGAAGTGCCCAAAAGTTCGAAACTCCTGAAGCTTCAGGTCGATCTGGGCGAAGAGACGCCCCGCCAGATCATCGCGGGGATCCGCGAATACTACTCCGCCGAATCGCTGGTGGGAACACAGGTGTGCGTCGTTGCCAACCTCAAACCCGCGAAGCTTATGGGAATGCTCTCGGAGGGGATGATCCTCGCGGCCAAAGACACTGAGGGACTCTGCCTCGTACGTCCCGAAAAACCACGCACGAGCGGAAGTTCGATTGGATGAGGCTTGAAAATATCCTCGCACTGACGCAGGGAAACCTCCTGGGGGCACCGACCGTCAGCATCTTTGAGAATGTCGTCTTCGACCCTTCCAAAGTGAAGCGGGGATCATTGTTCGTCGCCTATGCGGCCGACGAAATTCCGGAAGCGCTCCTGCACGGCGCTTACGGCGTCCTGTTCGACCGCCCGACCCAGATCGCCGACAGTGAAGTTGCGTGGATCAAAGTCGAAAACATCGATGCGGCACTCAAAAAGCTGCTCCGTTTCTATCTGCTCGAAAAAGAGCTGCAAGTTTATGCCTGCGATCCCATTACACTGCACCTCTCCACGATGATCACTACCCCGCCCTCCTTTTGCAATGTGGAGGGGAGCATGCGCGAAGTGTGGGAAAAACTGTGGCCTCTGGAAAAAAAAGCGATCGTGCTATTCTCTCCGACGCTGACCGATCCCGATATCTTCATCGAGCATTCCCAGCTGATACGGGCGCAGGAAAATACGATCACCATCATCGAGCAGACCCTTTTCGAAACCTCTTTCATCCACAACGACACGTTTTACGAGCGACAGATGCTCTCGCCGTTTTTCATCCCCTATCTTGAGCACCTGCTGTTTTTTTACACGTTTCTGCGGATCCCGTTTCAGATTCGGGGGTTCAGCAAGATGGGCCACTTTATCCCCGTTTTTACCAACGCGCGGATGGAGATCAAAGAATTCGGAACGAGCGAGCGGGTCGTCATTTTCGAACCGTTACTCGAACTGATCGACGAACAGATCGATTTTCTCGACGCGCAGGCTTCCTGGGCAAAAATCATCTGTCTTCTTCCCGAAACGATGCGCTCGGCGCTCACCATCGGCGTCGACAACATCCTCTTTTACCGCTACCCCGAAGAGATCATTGCCCTCCTTCAAAGCAGGGATTTTCATTTTGCCCTGGTCGCCGGAGTGGACAAAAGTGTTCTTCGTCCGTCGCGCTCGTCGATGAAGCAGCTCGAACTCGACTTTTTTTAAGACCGGTTTTAATGCGGCGAAATCCCTCTGAGTTCGCGTCGGAGCCGTTTTTCCTCGGGGAGATAGCGCCGGACCAGTTCGTGGAAAAAACGGGAATGGTTCATGTGCTCCAGGTGTGCCAGTTCGTGGACGATGATGTAATCGATGTGCTCGTAGGAGAGCTGCATCATCATCGTATTGAACGTCACGACCCCTTTCGAATCGCAGCTGCCCCACCGTCTGCGCATTTTTTTGAAACGGATTTCGCGGGGTTTCAGCCCCGTTTTGCGTACGTAATGTTCGATCCGCGAAGGTAAGGTCAAAAGAGCTTCATCACGGTAAAAACGGTGGTAATATTTTTCAATATCAATCAAGCTTCGGCATTTTTCGAGCTTTTTTTCCAATGCCGGGAAATGCCCAAGCGGCACGTTTTCTCCCCGGAAACGGATCGTCTCGCCCGGACGGTGAACGTCACGGGTCCGCTCATGTATGCGCGCAAGGTGTTCTCGTATCCACTCTTCTTTTCGGCACAACAGCTCACGGATCCGTTGCTCGTCGCGTATCGGAGAGCGGACGCACACTTCCCCCTCTTTCGTTACCGTGATGTACGTATTGCGGTTACGGGGACGGTACTCGTAGAGGATTGCGGAGGTGCGGGCGCAAAAGGTCATTGGCAATATGGAATCGGGTCTCTCATGCCGGCCGCCTCGAATCCGCGCAACCGCAAACGGCAGCTGTCGCAGACACCGCATGCCGCGTCTTCGTCCTTGTAACAGCTCCACGTCAGATGCAGCGGAACGTTGAGGGCCGCCGCTTCGACGACGATTTGCGATTTTTTCAGGCGTACAAGCGGCATTTTGATGGAAATTCGGGTCGATTCTTTTGTTCCCAGGTTGGCCGCTTTTTCAAACGCGTCGATAAAATTGCCGGTACAGTCGGGATAGCCGCTGCTGTCCTCTTCGACAACGCCGATGGCGATCGCTTCGCACCCCTCTTTTTCGGCAATTGCCGTAGCAATCGAGAGGAAAATCCCGTTCCGAAACGGTACGTAGGTCACCGGAACTCCCGCTTCAAGCCCCCCGGTAGGGACCTCTATGGTGTGATCCGTCAGTGCCGAAGCCCCGATTGCGGTAAAAAAATCGAGATCGATTTCGTACGTGTGTTCGACGCCCAGATCGGCGCAGATGGAACGAAACGCTTCAAGTTCCTTACGGACGGTACGCTGCCCGTAGTTGAAATGCAGCGCCACGATTCCGTATCCCTCATCTCTCATCATATACGCCGCGAGGGTTGAATCCATGCCCCCGCTCATAATGCACAACGCTTTTTTTCTCATAAGAAGATTGTAGCAGGGGTATCCTTAGGGAGCAATGCAAAGGGGAAAAAGGAGGAAAAGCGGAGGCAGGCGACGGGGCCCGCCAAAGCAGGAATCAGACGATTCCCTGCTCGATCATCGCATCGGCAACTTTGCGGAAGCCTGCGATATTGGCCCCAAGGACCAGGTTGGTCGGCTGGCCGAATTCGGCCGCCGTCTGACTGGCGTTGAGGTAGATGTTTTTCATGATCTGCGCGAGTTTGGCATCGACCTCTTCAAACGTCCAGCTCACCATCGAAGCGTTTTGCGCCATCTCAAGCTGCGACGTCGCTACGCCGCCCGCGTTGGCCGCTTTTCCCGGACCATAGCAGATTTTTGCGTCGATGAACGCGTGAACCGCTTCGAGAGTCGAGGGCATGTTCGCCCCTTCGCTGACACAGACGCACCCGTTTTTGAGCAGTTCCTGCGCGTCGGCGAGGTTGAGTTCGTTTTGGGTCGCACTCGGGAACGCCGCGAAACACGGGACCGACCATACGGCATTGCGGCCGGCTGGATATTCGGATACCGGCGTGTATGTCGCGTTCGGACGCTGGGCGACGTATTCGCTCAGACGCGCACGGTTGACCTCTTTGAGTTCTTTGAGGAGTTCAAGGTCAATCCCCTCGGGATCGTAGATCATCCCGTTCGAATCGCTGCAGGTGACGGGCTTTGCGCCGAGGTGATAGAGTTTTTCGATCGTATAGATCGCGACATTCCCCGAACCCGATACGGTACAGACTTTACCTTCGAGCGTCTCGTTACGGTCTTCGAGCATGTATTTGGCGAAATAGACCGCACCGTATCCCGTCGCTTCGGTACGACCCAGTGAGCCGCCCCAGTTGAGGGATTTCCCGGTCAGAACCCCTTCGTAGCTGTTGGCCAGTTTTTTGTACATACCGAACATGTAGCCGATCTCGCGTGCGCCGACACCGATATCCCCGGCCGGAACGTCCGTCGTTGCGCCGATGTGACGAAAAAGTTCGCTCATGAACGCCTGACAAAACCGCATGATTTCACGGTTCGATTTCCCTTTGGGATCGAAGTCGCTTCCCCCTTTACCGCCGCCGATCTGGAGGCCCGTCAAGGCATTTTTAAAGATCTGCTCGAATCCAAGAAACTTGATGACCCCGGCGTTAACGCTCGGGTGGAAACGCAACCCTCCTTTGTAGGGTCCAAGGGCGGAGTTGAATTCGATACGAAATCCTTTGTTGACCTGGATTTCGCCTTTGTCATCGACCCAGTTGACGCGGAAAAGGATCTGGCGTTCGGGTTCGACGATCCGTTCGATGATCTTGTGCTCGCGATATTTGGGATATTTTTCCATCAGCGGACGGAGCGACTCGAGGACCTCTTCGGCGGCCTGATAAAACTCGGTCTGCGAAGGGCTGGTTCTTCGGAGGTAGTCGAAGACTTCTTTTACGTACGGCATTTAGACTCACTTTCTTACAAAATTGTAAGGATTATAACATACAGTGCAAGTTTTATTCTAGATATTCCAACCAATTTTTTCGGTTTTTTTTCAAAGCCGGAGTACGGGAGGCTTATGCTACAATCCATCTATGATAGAACTCGACAACCGAACCGACAAACACTACGATTTCAGCCGATTGGAAACGATCGCCGCGAGTCTGGGCGACCGTGAAATCGAACTGATCCTGACCGACAATGATGAGATTGCGCAGATCAACCGCGCTTTTCGCGGCATCGACAAAGCGACCGACGTGCTGAGCTTTCCGAGCGATCCGTTTCCCGGCGCGCCGCTGGGCAGTATCGTCATCAGCGTCGACAAAGTCGCTTCGGTGGCTTCGGAACTTGGACATGGCGAAGAAGAAGAGCTCTCGCTGCTGTTTATCCACGGAGTGTTGCACCTGATGGGATACGATCACGAAATCGATAACGGCGAGATGCGGGCCAAAGAAGAAGAGCTGATCGAACGGTTCGCCCTGCCCAAAAGCCTGATCGTCCGGACGCTCGAAGAATAGGCCCCTCTTTAGGGAAGCGCGGGCTGCTTTTTGATATACCCCAGCTCATCGAGCTTGTTGTAGATCGCCGAGACGATTCCGCCGGTCGCTTCGCCCCCGTGTCCTCCGTGTTCGACCATAACCGTCACGATGAATTGCGGGCTGTCGGCCGGGCCGTAGGTCGTAAACCATGCATGCGAACGTCTGAAATACTCCATCGAATGTTCGCTCTCGCGCTGTTTGACCCCCTGAGCGATCCCCGTCGTCTGGGCCGTCCCCGTTTTTCCCGCGATCGGGAAACGCGTATAGACGTAAGCTTTGGCGGTTCCGCCCGGATCGTTACATACCCCCCTCATCGCGCTTTGGACGATCGGTAGAATCTTTTTCTCCGCAGGCGTGAGGACATCGATCGGCTTGGGGGTGTAGGGGTTGTCCGAAATGGTTTTGGCAATATGGGGTATCGGCAGCTTCCCGGTCGCCATCAAAGCGGTGAACTGGGCGATCTGCATCGGGGTCACAAGAAAATCCCCCTGCCCAATCGACGTGTTGAGCGTCTCCCCCTGATACCACGGTTTGTTGAATTTTTTCCGTTTCCACTCGCGGCTGGGAACGGTTCCGATGAATTCGTTCGGCAAATCGATCCCCGTTTTCTTGCCCAGCCCCATCCGGATCAGCCCTTTGCTCATCCGCTCGATTCCGACTTGCAGACTCCCCTTGTAGAAGTAGTCGTCGCAGCTTTGGGTGATCGCTTTGGCCATGTCGGTACTGCCGTGTCCGCTGTGTTTCCAGCATCGAAACGCTCGGTTCCCCAGCTTCATGGACCCCGTACAGTAAACCTCGTCATGCTCGTTGAGAAGTCCGGAAGTGGCGTAAAGCATCCCCATCCCCGTTTTGATCGTCGATCCGGGGGGATAGAGTCCGTTGATCATTTTGTTGGTGAACGGCGCATCGACGCTCGTCATCAGGGCGTTCCACTCCGCCGAGCTGATCCCCGAGACAAATGCGTTCAGGTCGTATTCGGGATAGCTTCCCGCCGCATAGACCGCCCCATAAACGTCCATGACGATAATGGAACCCACTTTTCCGGCGAAGAGTTCGCCGATGTAGTTTTGAAGCCGCATATCGATGTTGAGGACAAGGTTGCGATTTTCTTTCGTCGCGGTCCGACCCAGCTCCTCGATTTCGATGTTCTGGGCGTTGACCTTGATACGGCGTTCCCCCGCGACCCCCTGAAGGTAATCGTTGTAGTATTTTTCGATCCCGTTTTTCCCGACGTGCCCGATCAGTTTGAGGGCGGGGTTGGAATCAATCTCTTTTTGGTTGGCCTTGGCGACGTAACCGATCAGATGGGCACCGACCGAACCGTAGGGATAAAGGCGTTTGGGGGACGGCGAAATTTTGATCGTCTCGCGCAGGTTCATCAGCGCGTAAACGGGGATGATTTTTTCGTGCGGGATGAAATCGACGACGTCGATGAACGAGTGGTTGTAATACGAGTCCTGCTGTTTGTAGGTTTTGGCGATTTTTTTCGTATCCAGCCCCGGAATCATCGCATTGAGATAGGCGATTTCGCGTTCCAGCGCTGTCGCATCTTTTCCTTTGGTCAGGTGGGGGGCAAGGGCGATTTTGAACCCCAGTTCGTTGATGGCGATCGGTTCGTTGTTGCGGTCGAGAATCTCACCGCGCACGGGAGCGGTCAATTCGCTTTTGATACTGTTGCGTTCGGAGAGGGTTTCGTAATACTCGTTCGACTGGATGGAGAGGTGAAACACCCGCACCAATAATCCCAGCCAGACGATCGCGAAAATGGCGAACAAAATCTTGATTTTCATATCATCGCCGCCAGAATCAGAAATTCGATCACCATGTACAGCCCCATGTGCCAGTCCGCAGCGGGAACGTTGATCAGCAACACGCTATCGGCGATCCAGACGAAGAGCCAGTATCCCGGATACGCCAGCGCCACGAAAATCGCCGCGCGGCACAACCGGCACTGGACCACCTGCTCGATTTTCGGAATCAGATAGCGGATCAGGAGCGCGAAAAAAAGCAGCGTGCTTCCGAACCAAAACCCTTTTTCGGCTTCGAAAATCAGCAACATCGCCGCCGCAGAAATCAATGCGAGCAGATCGTGGCGGTTCAGTGCCTGGTAATAGGCGAAAAACAAAATCGCCAGCATCGGCGGCAAAAACAGGTACATGCTGCTGAGACTGATGTAGACCAAAAACGCCGCCACCGCCAAAAAGCGGTTTACAATGTCTTGATAAGGGAAACTTCGTTGCATACCGGAAAATGTTTGCATTTGATGCAGTCGGCCCAGATTTTGTGTTCGGGGATCGACTCTTTGGGGATTTCGACAAATCCCAGACGTTCGAAAAAGCGCTGCTGGTAAGTCAACGCCAAAACTTCTTTAAGGCCGAGTTTGCGCCCCTCTTCGCACGCCTTTTCGACCAGTTCACTGCCGATGCTACGTCCGCGATAATCGGGATTGATGATCATCGAACGCAATTCGGCGAGGTTCGGAGAGTGGATGTGCAGCGCGCAAAAGCCGACGATCTTCTCCCCGTCCATCGCCAGCCAGTACGAACGGATGTTCGTTGCGATTTCATCGTTGCTGCGGGGAAGGATCACCCCCGATTCGATTTCGGGCGCGACCAGGGCCTGCATCGCGGGAATATCGCGCAGAGTCGGTTTTTGATAGACGATCGTATTCATGCGGGCTCTTGTTTGAGAAGGCCGTAGAGGGTTTCAACCACCGTTTCGACCCCGCGCCGCTTGGAATTGGAGACCATCAACGCTCCGGGAAACCGTTTTTTGAGTTCGGAAAGCTCTTTTTGGTTCAATTTGTCGATTTTGGTAAAAACCCGAAGAATCGTCTGCTCCGGTGCGCAGATCTGTTCGAGGTATTCGCTGACCGAAGCATCGATCTCGAGATCGGGATGGCGGCTGTCGATGAGGTGGACGAAGACCTTGATCTGTTCTCTCTGCGAAATATAGGCGGTGAGGTTGCTTTCCCAGTCGCTTTTGAGACTTTTGGCCACCTTGGCGTATCCGAATCCGGGGAGATCGACGAATTTGGCGTGGAGCCGTTCTTGGGTGTCTCGGTCGATGAATACGACGTCGAAATAGTTGATCAGGCGCGTTTTGCCGGGTGTGGCCGATACCTTTGCCAGCGATTTACGGTTGGTCAGAGTATTCAGGAGGGAACTTTTCCCGGTATTTGAACGCGCCATAAAGGCGACTTCGTTTTGCTCGTCGTTTGAAGGGGCCAGCTTGATACTGGGGGCCGACGTCAGGAACGAAGCGTCTATGATTTCGATCATTTCGCCTTCGCCTTCGGTTTTTTCTCTTTCTCCTCGAGAGTGAACACCATGATCACCGGCTCGCCTTTGGTGCTTTCGGCGACCGCTTCCCCTTTGATCGTGTTGACGACGACTTTATCTCCCTGAACGCGACGGAAATCATCGATACGGATGAGATCGACCTTCTTGTAGAAATGGTATTCGCTTTCGTTCGGATAATAGACCGCCGTCTGCGATTTTCCTTTGTAGATCTCTTTGAGCTCGGTCACGATGTAAAACGATACGTCCCCTTCGGCGACGTATTTGACCGGTTTGCGCTGTGCGTCGGTGTAGATGGTCACTTTCGACGCGTTAAGATCGTCCAGCCCTTTAGTCACTTTCACGTTCCCCGTAAAAACAGAAATCCCCTTTTGCTGGTCTCCTTTGAAGTTTTCCGAAACGACTTTGAGTTCCTCGGCACAAAGTGCGAGCAGTGAGAGAGGAAGCAAAAAAGAAAAAAGTTTGATCATCGATAAATTCCTAGTCTAATTGGTAAATTCCCTGTACCGCATTGGCGGATACGGTTTTTTGCTCGGTATCGTAGTTGAGCCGCCGCCCGTCGACGCGGTTGGCGTTTTGGGTGATGACGAAAGGGCCTTCCGTACTGATCCGCGATTGTTTCGCGTCGTACTTACCCTCCTGCGAGCGGAACTCCAGCCCGTCGGCACGCCGATAGCGGACGTTTCCCTCCACTACGAGAACGTCGTCACGGTAAAGTGCGGTGTCCGAACGGATCGTCTGGAACTGCGTTTTCGTATTATCGCTAAAATTTGCTTGCGTTATCTCATAACGGTCGTCGAATTTTTTCCCTTCTTTCCCCTCGAGGATATGATCGACCCCGCGATGGGAAATCTCGTAAAGCGAAAACGAAAAAAGGTGTATTTTGGGGACTTCGGCCCGGTTTTTCTCTCCCTGCGCAGCAGGGGAAAAATAGCCGTACATCCCCATCAGCAGCCCCAGAACCAACACAAAAAAAAGATTGATCGACATTACAGCCACGGCTCCAGGAATTTTTCCTCTTCGCCGTTAAAACGGATCGTCTTTTCGATCATTTCGCGTACACACGCATCCCCGCCACGCCGATCAAGGACGTTGGCGAACGAACGGATGTATTCCGACCCGTCGCTGGGGGTATAAGGCTGGGCCACCCAGCGCAGCAGCCGGTAATCGTTCAGATCGTCGCCGATCGCGGCGACCTCGTCGGACGTAATCCCGAGTTTGTCGCATAATTCACGGGCAACCGCAAGTTTGTCCTTGACCCCCTGGTAAAAATGCTCGATCCCAAGCTCTTTCGCACGGTGGGCGACGATCGTCGAATCGCGTCCGGTGATGATGGCGGCATGGTGGCCGAGTTTCTGCCATCCTTTGATCGCGAACCCGTCTTTGACATTGAAATTTTTCAGTTCGACACCCTCGGAGGTGTAGATGATCTTCCCCTCCGTCAGACAACCGTCGACGTCGAGAATCAGCAGCCGGATCACAGCACCCCTTTGGTGCTGGGTATACCGGCGCGCTCGTTGACCGCAAGCGCACGGCGCAGGGCTACCGCCAGCGATTTAAACGCCGCTTCGACGATGTGGTGCCGGTTTTTCCCCCGCTGCATCACGATGTGTGCCGTAATCCCCGCGTTGAACACGACGGCGCGAAAAAACTCTTCGGCCAGTTCGGCGTCGAACTCGCCGATTTTCCCGCTGACGTCCACTTCGTAAACGAGATAGGGACGGTTGCTCAGATCGATGTCGCAGCTCACGGCCGCCTCGTCCATGACGATGACGGCACTCCCAAACCGTTCCACTTTTTCAATCGGATAGATCGCTTCGCGCAGAGCCTGCCCCAGAACGATTCCGATGTCCTCGACGCTGTGGTGATCGTCGATATGGACGTCGCCGACACACGTCACGTTCAGGTCAAACTGCGCGTGTTTGGCAAAACTCTCGAGCATGTGATCCAAAAAACCGACTTTGGTCGATACGGTGCTTTTGCCTTCCCCGCGAATCGCGAGTGAAAGGGTAATGTCGGTCTCTTTGGTGGTACGCTTTTTTTGGATCATCCTATTCCCTTATGATAAACGCGCCTTCAAAGTAGCCGCGTGATATGAAATCGCGTGCTTCGGCCTCACTTTTGAACCCGCCGAGCCAAACGCGAAATAGTCGTTTGTTATTATACTCTGTATCTTTGATAATTGCGCTGTAGCCGTTATAACTCGCGTATTTCTGCTTGGTCGCCGTCGCCCCTTCAAACCGCTCGAACGATCCGATCTGGACGAAAAAGGAGGTCAGCACCGATTCGCGAGGTCCTTTGGCTACGCGCGCCATGTCGATGGTTCGCATCCCTGAGGGTTCGAAACCGAGGACTTCGAGGGTGACGGGAGCCGTGCCCGTTTTATCGACGCCGATCTGCTGGGCGGCGGCAAACGAGAGGTCGATGATCCGCGTTTCCACAAACGGGCCGCGGTCGTTGATCCGGACGACCGTCTGCGCGTCGGTACGGGTGTTCGTTACCCGTACGACGGTATTCATCGGCAGGGTTTTATGGGCGGCGGTCATGGCGTACATATCGTACGCTTCGCCGTTGGAGGTCGATTTGCCGTGGAAGTCGGGCCCGTACCAGCTCGCAACGCCGCTGAAAGTATCCCCTACCCGCACGACGGTGGGATAATACTCTTTTCCCATCACCGTGTAGGGACGCATCGTCGCATGCAACTCGCCGTTTTTCTTGTAAATATTCGACGAGCTCATCGCGAGCTTTTCGGAAGGGTATTTCTGCGAGGGTCTGGGCTGATAACTGTAAGAGCCCGTATGGGTTGTACAACCGCCGATCAGCAGCGCCAATCCGAACAGCAAAACTTTAATCATCAACCTTTATCTCCTCACCCTCTTTGAGCACGTTCGACACAAACGGATTTTTCGCTTTGATCTGATCTATCGTCATATTATACAGTTCGGCGACTGAATCGACGGTTTCGCCGAGTTTGGCTTTGTGAAATTTCGTATTTTTGAGGTAGGGTTTATTGATCGGTATCCGGACGTTGCGGTTTTTGCCGATATCGGCATCCGTACCGATCATGTTCTCGCGCATGATTGCCCCGGAGGGGACGTTGTAACGCTTGGAAAGCTGGGCCACCGTTTCCCCCGATTTGACCCGGTGCATCACAAAATAGCCTTTGAGTTCACGGGTGCGGAACCGCTCGCGGAATACCGGAAGTTTCTCTTTGGGAATGTAGATGGGATAGGCCTGCTGATCGGGCGGTGTCACCCCTTTCTTGAGATGGGTATTGAGACGGACGAGATTTTTTTTGGGCATTTCGAGGACCGCCGCGATCCGGTCTATCTCTTCCCCCTCGGGCAGATACACCGTGGCGATGGGATTGTCGTGTTCTTTTCCGAGCAGGGTATCGTACTGGATTTCGGATAAAAACACCTCGTCGGTCGCCAGCAATGCAAGGGCGAGAACTTTGCGGAGGTAGCGGCGGCTTTCGGGCGGGATGTAGGCACGCTTGGGATCGGCCAGTACATGTACGTCCGATGTGCCGGCCTGACGTATCGCCTTGTACAGTTTTCCTTCCCCGCAATTGTAGGCGATCAGGGCAAGATACCATTTTCCGAACATTTTTTTCAGTGCACTGAGATAGGCGATCGCCGCGCGGGTCGATTTGACGTGGTCGCGCCGCTCGTCGACGAACTGGTTGACCGCCAATCCGTGCAGTTTCCCGGTCCCTTCCATGAACTGCCACAATCCCGCCGCTCCGCGCGTCGACGAAGTGCTCACTTCCAGCCGCGATTCGGCCAGTGCGATAAAGAGGAATTCCTTGGGAAGGTCCGATTGCGCGATCAGCGAAGTGAGCATCGGGATAAAGGTCCCCGCGTTTTCGCTCGAATCGGCGAAGCCGTTCATCCTGCACTCACGGCGTTTTTGGTCGTAGATGTCGTGCAGGTAGGGATCGCGCAGAAAGGAAGCTGGAAGGTCGAAGCGTTTGAGGACTTCGATTTTCTCACGGTCGGCAGGATCAAAACCGACCCCGAAAAGCCAGAGGGGAACGAACAGCGCCATCACCAGGATTTTCGTCATACGTCCCCTCCTCATCGCTACAACGTCCGGAACAGGAGTTTCGCGTTGGCGGTGGTCAGTGCCTCGATCTCGCCGGGCGGCATCCCCAGAAGTTCGGCCATCTTGTCGGCTACGTATCGGGTGTACGCGCTCTCGTTGCGCGTTCCCCGGTGTGGATGGGGGGTCAGGTAGGGGCCGTCCGTTTCGATCAGCAGCTTGTCACGCGGAATTTTCGGCAGAACCTGGATCAGTTTTTTGGCGTTTTGAAACGTCACCACACCGCCGATCCCGAAATAAAACCCCTCCTTCGAGAGGCTAAGGAGCTCTTCGTCGGCGTTGTAGCAGTGCAAAACGCCTCCAACTTCCCTGGCATTCTCTTCTTGCAGAACCATTTTCGCGTCATGACTGGCATCCCGGATATGGACAATGAGCGGTTTCCCGACTTTTCTGGCGAAACGGATCTGTTCGCGGAATACGTGCGCCTGACGCTCTTTCTCGGAGCGTTTTTCCTCGTCTGAGCCTTCCAGCCGGAAATAATCGAGTCCGCATTCGCCCACGGCGACGCATTTGGGATGTGCCGCATAACGATCGAAATCGACCGTTTCGAACGTTTCCATATCGTAGGGGTGAACCCCTACGGCGAAATAAACGTCATCGTGCGCTTCGGCGAGTTCGACCGCCCGATCGAGCGTCGAGGGGTGGGCTCCGGGTATGATAAACGCTTCGACCCCCGCGTCACGGGCGCGTGCGATCATGGCGTCAAAATCGTCGCGGTAACGTTCGTCGTCGAGGTGGATGTGGGTATCGATGATCATGCATTCCCCTGCGATCGTTCAAAAAGTTCTCGGGCAAAACGGGTCGCTTCTTCGCTGATCCCCTCGCCGCTGATGATCCGGGCGATCTCCTCGATCCGCTCGGCGGCCGAAAGCTCCCGCACCCGGCTCTCGCCGTCTTTGTAGACCAGGAAATGCTGTTCTCCCATCGAGGTGAGCTGCGGCTGATGCGAAATGACGAAAATCTGGTATTTTTTCGAGAGATGGCGCAGTACTTTCGCGACGCTCATCGACTCTTCGCCGCTGAGGTTGGCGTCGATTTCATCGAGCATCAGCACGCCCCCTTTTTCCTGCATCGTTTCAACCCCAAGGGCCAGCAGCGCAAGGCGCAGGCGGTTGAATTCGCCCGAACTGAGCTTGTCGAGTTTTGTCCCCGAAAGCCCAAGCAGAGCTTTATCGGTACCCAGCGGATGGGGTTCGGACGGTTCGAGTTCCAACGTCGCTTCGCGCAGGTAGAGCATCGCAAGATAACCGTTGAGGCTTTCGCGCATGGCCGGAAGCGCGTCATGTCTGGCTTTTGAAAGCAATTCCGCGGTTGCGGCCATTTGCGCCTTCAGGGCCGAAACGGCGCGAACCAGCTCTTCTTTGGAATGTTCGATCGTCTCGTACGATTCGAGTTCGCGTGCCTTTTGATCGCGGTATGCGAGCGCTTCTTCGACGCTGCCGTAGCGGCGTTTGAGTTCGCTGATCTGTTCGATCCGGTCAAGCACCTGCTCGACGTCGACCTCTTCGAGCTCGACCATCCTCTCCATCGACGTTTCGAAAACATGGCGCAGTTCGTTCATCGCGTCGTCGAAAAACGCGCTGTCGGTTTCCAGCAGTGAGAGTGCGGCGCCGACATGCCCCTCGTGGCCGAAAATCGCTTCGGCCTGCGAAATCGCTTTTTCGATCTTCTCTTTTTTCGAGAGTTGTTTTTTGATCAGAGAGAGTTCCTCGTCTTCGCCGATACGCGGCGCAATCGCATCGATTTTGGAAATCTCGTAGGCAGCGAACTCTTTAAGTTCCGAGAGCCGTTTTTCCTGATCTTCGATCGTCCGAAGTTCCTCGGAAAGTTTTTTGTGCTCGGCATACCGGGCCGCGTAGGTTTCAACGCGTTCACGGTGCGAAGGATCGTTCGAGAAGATACGCTCGTCGATCCGGCGCAATAGCGCGTAAGGCTCGAAATCGCTGTAATCTTTGAGGCTCAGATGACGCAGATAGCCCCCGCTGATGGTTTCCATCGACGAACGCGACGTGCTTTGGGAGTTGATGAAATAGCGGGTTTTCTCTTTTTTCACCTGGCGGAATACGTTGGAAGATTCGTTGGCGATTCCGTATTCCTCTTCGGCGATCTGCCAGCATACGCTCGATTCGCAAATCTGGGCATCGACGTTGTCCAGTCCGACCGACGAGAGGATGGAGCGCATCAGGATCGATTTACCGCTTCCGCTGGGGCCGGTAAACACGACAAGCCCAGGATGAAACTCCATCTCAACCTCTTTAAACGTCAGAAATTCCTTTAAATAAAACCTTTCGATCATCTTCGGATCATTCTCCCCAACCCAGTTTCTCTTTGAGAACTTCGAAATAATTGAACTCTTTACGGTGGATCAGATGGGCGCCCGAACCGGCCAGCTTGATGTTGACCGTATCGTGTTCGGTGATCTCGATCATGTCCTGCCCGTCGATAATCACCAGCGCGCTCGCGTCGGGCGTTTTCATCTCGATTTCGAAATGTCCCGGCAATATCACCGGACGCTGCGTCAGCGAATGGGGACAGATGGGAGTGAGGGCGAATACCTGCGTGAGAGGGAAAAGAACCGGTCCGCCCGCGGAGAGGTTGTACGCGGTCGATCCGGTAGGCGTCGATACAACCACCCCGTCACCGTAATAGGTGTTGAAGCTTCTGCCGTCGACATAGGTCTCAAGCCGGATCATCTTCGAAATCGAGGGGCGGGTGAGGACGATGTCGTTGAACGCTACGACGTGGGTATCGCCGTTACGTCCGGTAACGGTCGCCTGCAGCATCGCCCTCTCGTCGATCCGGAACTCCCCTTTGAGCATCTGATCGACAAAGGATTCGAGTTCGGCCATATCAAGATCGGCCAAGAATCCGAGCTTGCCCGCGTGGATCCCCAGAACGGGAAGCTGGAACCGGTATGAACGGCGTACCGCAGAGATGAGGGTGCCGTCTCCGCCGATCGTCACGAGGAAATCGGCTTTCTTGCACATGAGGTCGAAAGGCTGCCCCAAAACCCCGATCATCCCGCCGCTGACGTGATCGACGATCACTTCGATGCCGCGAGACTCGAATATCCGTTTCGCCTCGTAAAAAATCTCACGAAGCTCCGGCGTCGAGGGGCGTAAAAGGACACCGACGCTTTTAATATTAGTTAATTTCAATGTTAGCTGCCGTCTTTTTTTGCTTCTATTATAGCCAACTTCGTTAACAGGTCAAAAATCCGGGGGCGATTTGCCATTTTTCCTCCTGAATCGGTGCTTGTTGTAAGATTTGCATGATACTTGCCACACTATCGTGGAATAATGCTGCCCAGCGAAGCGATGCGCACACAAGGAGACAAGGGAAATGAAAATTTTACTGCTCGAAGACGATCCGCTGATGGGAAAACTCGTCGTCGAATTTTTTGCCGAAAAAGGGGACGAGGTCGAACACTGCCTGAGCGGAAAAGCGGCTTTGGCGGCAATCGGAAACACCCGGTACGATATCTATCTCCTCGATGTCAACGTCCCCGATTTCAACGGGTTCGCCTGCCTCGAAGCGATCCGTCGTGATCAGCCCGAACCCATCGTATTCATGCTCAGCGGGGACCATGACATCAAAAATATTGCCCATGCTTTTGAAATGGGGACCAACGACTTTATCAAAAAACCGTTCGACCTTGAAGAGATCGACATCCGCATCCGCTGGCTCAGCCGCCACACGCATCCGCGTCCCGTTGCGCCAAGCGGGCCGGTCCGGCTGAGCAATGAGTGCCATTTCGATACGACCGCACGCATTATCGACTGCGACGGGAAACGGATCAAACTTACCAAAAACGAATACGACGTCCTTCTCCTGCTGATCGGGCGCCGGGGTGAGCTCGTCACCCAAGAAGAGATACGCAAGTCGGTGTGGAAAGAGAAAGAGATAACGGTGATCGGAGTGCGTTCGGTCATCAGCCGGCTGCGGAAAAAACTCTCCGGAGACTGGATCGAAACCCTCAAAGGATTCGGCTACATCCTCAAGCCGCTGCCCGAAAAAGTCCTCTGAATCGCTGCCGCTGTCCTAACAGGAGCATCGGTTTCTGCCGTTTTGTTTCGAACGGTACAAAGCCTCGTCGGCACGTGCCAGCAACTCTTTTTTCCCTTCATTCGCTCCCCCGGAAAGCGCCGTTCCCACGCTGATCGTCACCTGTCGCGCAGCCGAGGAAAATTCGTGGACGATGTTCAGCCGCGCCACGGAATCGACCAGGTTGTGCGCCACCGTTTCGACCCCTTCGGCATCAACGTCGTACAAAAGGACGACAAACTCTTCCCCGCCGTAACGGGCAACGATGTCACCCGGCCGTTTGAGGGTATTTTTGAGTGTTTCGGCGATCTTGACCAAACACTCGTCCCCCCTGCCGTGGCCGTAATAGTCGTTGTAATTTTTGAAATGGTCGACATCGATCATCAGCACGGCCATGGACCGCCCTTCCCGAAGCGCTTTTTTGTAGTATTTTTCATACACCTCTTCGAAAAAACGGCGGTTGGGAATATGGGTCAGACCGTCGTGCATCGAAAGCTCTTCGAGAAGGTCGCTTTTGAGCTTGAGCGCGATATGGTTTCGAACCCGGATTTTGACAATGGTGGGGTGGAACGGTTTGGCGATATAGTCGAGCGCACCGAGGTTCAGGCCGTATTCTTCGTCTTTGATCTCGTTTTTGGCTGTGACGAAAATGATCGGTATGTGGTTTGTCTCTTCGCTGCTTTTGAGCGCTTTGCACACTTCATAACCGTCCATTCCGGGCATCTCGATGTCCAGCAGAATCAGGTCGGGTTTCTCTTTTCCGCGGGCAATCTCAAGCGCTTCGAGGCCGTTCTTGGCCGCCTTGATCCGGTATTCGTCCCGCAGAAGGTCGTATAGAACGGCGATGTTGGTCGCCATGTCGTCTACGATCAGGACCGTCGGGCGTTTGTCCACCGAACTCACACGCTCCACCGTTGCATGATCTCGTATGCCCTTTGCAATTCAAAATTGTCCATCGCGTCTTTCCATTCCCTGAGTTCCTCGCTGTCGACCCGTTCTTGGAGCGCGTCGGACAAAGAGCGCTGTTCATCCGGCGAAACGAGGTTTCTTTCTTTCAAAGAGTCGCTTATTTTAGCGAACAGAACGTTAAACGCTTCGGCATCCATCGACGAAACGACGGGATCGGCCGCACTGTTTTGCAGGTATTCACGAATCCGTTCGCGCAAAGCCGCCATCGCCTGTTGCAGGGCGTCGGCATCCGCATCCGCCGTATTTTCGGAGCGTTTGTATTTCGCGTCGATTCGGGTACAGACGCCGCACAGCGCCGCGGCACCGATGTTGCCGCTGACCCCTTTGAGGGCATGAACGGAAGCGCGGGCCTCCCAGTCGTTGCGGCGGACTTTCTCGCCCAGATCGGCAAATTCCCCTTCCAACTGAGCCAAAAACATCGACAATAGCTGGTGTATCCGCTCCTTTCTTCCGCTGGCAATCGTGTGAAGATATTCCTCATCCAGTACCGCTTCATTCTCTGAACCCCTTTTGGAAAACCGCTCCGCCGCCGAAGAGATCCCCTCGGAGGCCCTGCTCCATTTGGCGATCGTGGCATAGAGGTCGTTCATGTCGATCGGTTTGGCCAAATGGTCGTTCATCCCCGCTTCGAGGACTTTTTCACGGTCCTCGATCATCGCCGCGGCGGTCAGCGCGACAATCGGAACCTGCGTATCGTATTGCCGGATGATCCCGGTTGCTTCGTACCCGCTCATGATCGGCATCTGCAGATCCATCAGCAGCAAATCGTAGCGGCGGGGATCGGAGAGAAAAAGTTCGACCGCCTCTTTTCCGTTTCGGGCGATGGTAGGGACGATGCCGACCCTGCCCAGCATCATGCTTACCACTTCCTGATTGAGCAGGTTGTCCTCGGCCAGGAGTACGTGCAGTCCTCCAAGCTCAGCAAGGTTCCGCTGCTCGTGCATCGGCGAGAATCCGAGTCCCTGCGGCGACTCGCGATCGGGGGTGATGACCGTTTCACGGTCCCACGCACTGACCGCAACATCGATGTCGAACGAAAAAGTCGACCCCGCCCCTTTACGGCTCTCGACGCTCAGGTCACCGCCCATCGCGTTGACCAGACGTCGGGAGATCGTCAGTCCAAGCCCCGTTCCTCCGTATTTGCGCGTGATTGAGGTGTCCGCCTGGCTAAAGGGGATGAAAAGCTTGGCGATGTGCGATTCGTTCATTCCGATCCCGGTGTCGGCGACGCTGAAACGGATCAGGGCCCGATCTCCCCGACGCTCGCGCAACGAAATGGTGAGCGAGACCTTCCCTTTGTGGGTGAATTTCAGGGCATTGCTCAAGAGATTCGTGAGAATCTGGTCGAGTCGGAGTTCATCGCCGACGATTACCCCCGGCACGTCCCCGTCCATCCCGAAATCGAGCGTTATCCCCTGCTCCTCGGCGCGCTGTGCGAAGATGGCGTTAAGCTGGGACAATACGTTTTCGAGGGCAAAACTTTTCTCTTCCAGTTCGAGTTTGTCGGCCTCGATTTTCGAATAATCGAGAATATCGTTGATAATCTCCAGCAACATTTTCGACGAACGGTAGATTTTTTGGATGCAATCGCGCTGTTTGGGGTTGAGGTCGCTGTCGAACATCAGCTGGCTGAGTCCCAGCACGGCGTTCATCGGGGTACGTATCTCATGGCTCATGTTGGCGAGGAACTGGCTTTTTGCGATGTTGGCGGTTTCGGCCTGCTCTTTGGCGACCATGAGTTCGGCTTCGACCCTTTTACGTTCGGTAATGTCGTAGCCAAAGCCGATGTATTCGACACATTCGCCGTTCGCATCCGAACGGATCAGCGAATTCCAGGCGATAATCCGTTCTTCCCCGTCCTTTCGGGTCAGCACCATCTCATAATCGCGCACGTCGGCATGCGTCGAGAGCTTGTGCAAAAGGGATTCGATGTGGGCATACGATTCGCCCGGATGAAACGTTTCCCACCAGTTCCTCCCGATCAGTTCGGCAGCACTGTAGCCGCTGATCCGCTCGCCGGCGGGATTGACGAAATTGCACGTGCCGTCCGGCGCGAGCCCGACGACGAAAATCGGGGTCTCCTTGATGATATTGGCCGAGTAGTCCCTTTCCGCTTTCAGCGACTCCTCGATCTGCTTGCGCTCGTGAATGTCCGCATGCGATCCGACCATCCGCGACGGACGTCCGTGACGGTCGCGTCCGACGATGATCCCGCGGTCGAAAATCCATTTGTAGCTGCCGTCTTTGCATTTGATCCGATGTTCATTGGTGTATGCGTCGGTTTTTCCGTCCAGATGAAGCTGCAAATCCCGGTACACCCGGTCAATATCCTCGGGATGGACCCGTTTTTCCCATTCGAACAGGGTATTTGAAATTTCCTCTTCCCCAAACCCGAGCATCTCTTTCCACCGTTTAGAGAAAAAGACCTCGTTCGTTTCCATGTTCCAGTCCCAGATCCCATCACCCGACCCTTCCAGTACGAAACGCAGACGCTCTTCGGAAATGGAGAGTCTTTCGGTAATCTTCTCGGCCAGCTGCTGCGCCTTTTCCTTGGTACGGATAAGCGAACGGATGACGGCAAAGAGGGTCAACGACAAAAGCGTCCCCAGCAACAGCACCAGCCACGGAAAACTGGTTTGCGCCTCCTGAATGAAACCGTGCAGCGGTCTGTAACGAAGCGTCCATACCCTTCCGTCGACGTCGATCCGCTGTTCGACGGCGGGAGCACCCACGGCGACCGATGCCATGTGTTTTGAAAGCAGCAGGTTTTCTTTTGTCGGCGCACCGTCGTAAATTTCAAAGGCCAGATCTTTGTAACGATCTCCCAAAACGCCCCACATCAGGTCTTTGACCCGGAACGGCGCGTACACGAATCCCTGCAGCGCCGCCAGCCGCTGGGCTTTTGTCTCCAGACGGGCCCCTTTCGCGTAGACCGGAACGTACATCAGGAAACCGGCCTGCTCGTCAATCCGGTTCTCCTGCATCAGGCGTACTTTTCCGCTTGCCGCCGCGACCCCGGTCACCGCCGCGCGAACCATCGCTTCACGGCGTACTTGCTCGGAAAACATATCATACCCGATCGCCCGGCGGTTACGTTGATCCAGCGGTTCGAGGTAAACGATCGCGGTATAAGACTCCCGTTGTCCCGACGGGCGGAGGGCGTAATCGACGAACCCTTCCGCCCGCATCGCCGCTTCATGCCGTTTGACCTCGGAAGGCTCGATCACCGCAGCGTAGCCGAGCCCCTGGATCCCGGGAAAAGAACGTTCAATCCGGAGCATATCGACAAACGTACGCCATTCGCTCCGCTCGACATTGTCCGAAGCGCTGTAAAGCCCCGCCCCCGCATAGAGGATGTGGCGGTAGGCGTCCATGCGCGTCGTGATCAGCAGTGTCGCCTGCTTGGTCACCGTTTCGAAACGGAGCCGTTCTTTCTCTTTGGCATTCTCCTGCTCGTATCGAAAAGCCGCAACGCTTAATGCGATTCCCGCGGCCAGAACGGCATAGGCCAGCATCTTTTTATTGAGTATTTTCTCGAATAACGGCTGCATACCGGCACCTCGCATTGCGGAACTGAGTTTATTATACACCTTCAAAGCGCGGATGTGTCCGACATTCGATGAAAATAATCGAGCGCGATCCCCTCGCGCAAGCCGTCATCGACGACAATCGCTTGCTCATGCCCGAGCGCTTCGTACAATGCCGTCACCATCAAGATCCCCGCCACGATGAGGTTTTCCCTCCCTACCCCGACGTAACGGGTTCGGCGCGCTTCGTCCATGGCCAGCAGCTCATCGTAAGCGCGGTAACATTCGCGGAGGGAGAGGACGTATCCGTTGATCCGTCCGGGATCATAGGTTTCATAATCCATCCCGTTCACGTAAGCCGCGATCGTCGTCGGTGTTCCCGCCGTCAGCACCAGCGATCCGCTTCCCGCCGGGAGGGCATCACGGACGCACGCGGCGAATTCGGCGATTTTTTCGCCGAGTCGTTCCGGACGGCTCACGCTCTCGGAGAGGGTGACGATCCCCTTCTCGATGCTGACCGCACGGCTTTCTCCCCCTTCAACGCGTATCAGTTCGGTCGATCCCCCGCCGATATCGGCCAGAACGAACGCTTCCGCACCGATCCCCAGTTTTTTCAGCCGGTATTGCACTGCCAAGAGCGTCAGGGACGCCTCTTTCATCGGACCGATAATCTCGAACCGCAAACCGCATTCGCGTTCGATCCTCTCAAGAACCTCCGAAGCGTTGCGGGCGCGACGCATCGCGGCGGTGGTGTAGGCGACGACACTCTGGTTTTTCCATTCCATCCGCTCCCGCGCCTGGGCGATGGCCTCTATGATCCGCCGTTGCGCGTTTTCCCCGATCAGGCCGCTTTCATTGAGCCCCTCGGCGGTACGGACGATTTTTTCGAAACTCCGTCCCCACTCGCATCCGTCGTATTCGACGAAACGGATCGTATTGGATCCCAGATCGATCGCGATCATGCGTTCACCGTAATGTCGTCCACCCGCACCAGCGGGCTCCAGGTTTCGAGCGATCCTTTGGGCAGGTCGTTTAGAACCAGCTCACTTTTGTACGCCCGCTGAAAGTCTTCGTACACCCCTTCTATCCCCTCTTCGACACCGAAGAACCGGACGTATTGGCGGATGCCGTTTTCGACCGCCTTTTGCGGGGCTTTGGCGCCGATCTTGTTTTCGAGCTGGACGCAGTAGGCCTGCTGCATCACGACCCCGATGGCGGCATGCTTGTCCCGGACGGTACGATAGGCTTCGAGCGCTGCGAGGGTTTCGCGCGGCTCCCCGAGCGCGGCGTGATGCTGCGCTTCGTCCACCGCTTTGTTCCACATCTCCTCGAGTTCCTGCGCTTCGGGGGTATCGTAGAGGAACGGAAACTGGCTCAGATACGAAAAAGCGTTGACCATGTTCTGGGTATGGACCGCATTCCAGAACAGATGTTTGATACGGATGGTGTCGGCCATTTTCTGCGTTTCGTAGGCGTAATCGGGAAAATAGACGAGTACCTCGCACCCTTTTTGCGCGGTAGCGTAGTCCCCCGCATCGTACGCTTTGTTCGTCTGGATGTAGAGCTTGTCGGCATACTCCATGACGGCCGTATACTCGGCGAATTCCTTGAGAAACGGATGGCGTTTGACCAGGTCGTGGAACCGGACGTAGTCGGCCTGACGGATCACCTGTTTGAAATAATCGTACATTTTCCGTTTTTCAAACAGCTGCTGGATCAGAACCGTTTTGGACGAAATCCCCCGGTACGGCGAAAGGACCGCGCGGGCCTGTTCCTCTCCGTTTGGAGTCATAATCAGTTCCTGCGCTTTGGTAAACGCTTTCTGCCACCGCAACTCCATGCTGCGATACGGCTCGGAATCCTGAAACGCCGGGTACTGCGTAGCGAGGGAATAGGCCAATGCATACCGCTCTTCGAGAACGTTTTTCTTGAACAGGGTATATTTCTCGTAATCCCGCAACAGCTGGTTGATAAAGGCGTTTTTGCCCGGTATCGCACTGAAAATGTCGAGAAGTTCTTTGGCTTTGTCGCGCTCGCTGTTTTCGAGGAAAAAACGCGCCTTGTTGACCGCATCGTCCCATATCCGTTCAGCCGTTTCGTAAGCCTTCGAATACCCCAGCATCGGGTTGATCTCCAGTACGTCGTAAAAGGCTTTGAAACGGCGGTCTCTCAGCATCTGTACGTACTCTTCCTCGTCTCCGAAGAGCGAATAGACCCGGACGTTTCCTTCCGCCGTCCCGACGGCAAGGCGGTAAGGCTCGGTCATAAACGCCAGCGACGTCACCGGTTCGCTCTCTTTGAGGTAGCGCTGGGTAAGGGCGTCCTGGCGGAGGGTGTCGTAGAGGCCGACGTAGCCGAGCTTCGTCCCGACGAAAATGAAACGCCCGTCGGGGCTGGTGCACATCGTGGTGACCTCGTCGTTCATCTTCTGGAACCGCTTGATCACCTGGGCGTTGTGCATGTCCCACAGGACGATCGACCCCTCTTTTTCGACCGAAAGCAGCCGCCCTTCGGAGAGGAATACGATCCTGACGATGGGGCTGTTATGCCCTCTTAGCCTGATGGGCTGCTTCATGATCCCGAGGTTGAGTACCTGAATGCTGCGGTCGTAGCTTCCCGTGGCGATCCACTGCCCCTTGGGGTTGAAAGCCACCGTGGTAACGTAATCGGCGTGCGGCGGCATCACAAACGCCAGCCGCCCCGTCTTGATCACCCACACGTACGCTTTCCCGTCTTGTCCGCAGGTGACGCAATAACGGTTTTTCGGATCGATGGCGACGCTTTCGACCTCTCCCTTGTGGCGGCCGAACTTGTTGACGAGGGTTTTGGAGGGGATGCTGAAAAGAGCCGCCTGGTTCGTCCCCGGGACGACCGAAAACGAATATTCGCCGTTCATCGAAATGTCGACGTGCGATCCGAAGATCCGTTCGTGCTGTATGTTCGTTTTAAAACCGCCCAGAAGAGCGTAGGTTTCAGCCGAAGCGATCCGAAGCGAGTTTTGGGCGTCAATCATCCCAAGATTGCCGTCGGAGAGGGTTCTGAGCAGGAGTATGGGCTGCTTGATATTAAATAATTTTAAAATCTCCATACCCCGCTACCCCCTAGTGCTCTTCACTGCTGAGGTAGCGGTGTTCCTTGAGCATCGCCCGGATCGTTTCCTGATGGTCTTTCCCTTTGGTTTCGAGATGGATCGTGACATTCGCGTCTCCGTACGCGAGCGTCGTCGAGGTTCGATCGTAAGCGATGTGGACGATGTTCGCGTTGAGCGACTGGAGCATTTCGGTCAGCTGCATCAGCGCGCCGGGTTTATCGACGAGCGTGACGGTGACTTTCATTTTCCGTCCCGACTTGATGAGACCTTTTTCGATAATCACCGACAGCAGGGTGACGTCCATGTTCCCGCCGCTGAGAACGGTCCCCACTTTTTTCCCTTTGAGTTCAGGCAGTTTCCCGTGCAGCAACGCGGCGACACCGGCAGCTCCCGCCCCTTCGACGACCAGTTTCTGGCGTTCGAGAAGGAACAAGATCGCATTGGCGATCTCTTCGTCGTCGACGGTGACGATCTGATCCACCGTCTCGAGAATATGCCCCAGCGTCACTTCGGAAGTGTCGCGCACGGCGATCCCGTCGGCAATGGTACGCACGGCGGTACTGTCGATCGCCTGTTTGGCGTCAAACGACTCTTTCATCGCGGGCGCTCCCTGCGCACTCACCCCGATCACCCGGATACGCGGGTCGAGCGCTTTGATCGCCGACGCCATCCCCGAGATGAGGCCGCCGCCGCCGACGGGGATGACGACCGCATCCAGGTCAGCGATCGATCCGATCATCTCCAGCGCGATGGTTCCCTGCCCGGCCATAACCGCCTCGTCCGCGAAAGGGTGAACGAAGACCATGCCGTGCTCGCTTCCGTAGGTCGAAGCGTAAGCGTACGCTTCGTCGTAGTTGCTCCCCGCGAGGATCACTTCCGCGCCGTAATAGCGCACCCCGTTGATCTTCGTCAGAGGGGTCGATTCGGGCATGACGATCAGGGCCCGGATCCCGAATATCTGTGCCGCCATGGCGACACCCTGCGCATGGTTCCCCGCACTGGCCGCGATCACTCCCCGGGAGCGTTCTTCATCGCTGAGGGTCGCGATTTTGTTGTAGGCGCCACGGATTTTGAACGCACCGGTGACCTGAAGGTTCTCTTTTTTGAGATAAATCTCGCATCCGCTCTCTTCGCTCAGTCTGGGGGCATACGCAAACGGCGTTTCGACGACGGTTCCCTGGATCCGCCGGGCGGCTTCGTGGATAGTGGCTAAATCGATCAATGGTTCCCTTTAGGCTTGGATCATGCGGTGCTCGACCATCGAGCAGTGGTTTTGCACCACTTTCATCCCCGCATTGCGCGCTTTTTGCGCGGCATCGTTGTTCACGATCCCTTTTTGGGCCCAGAACACTTTGACGTCACCGCGTTTGATGCACTCGTCGGCAACCGCGTCGAGGGCGTCGGGTTTTCGGAAGATATTGACCATATCGACCGCACAGGGGATCTCGGCGAGCGAACGGTATACCTTTTCTCCCAGAATGGTCTCTTCTTTCGGATAAACGGGGATGATCGTGTATCCGGCGTTTTTCAGATACTCGGCGACGCGGTAACTGTCTTTGGTCGGATCGGGAGAGAGTCCCAGAACCGCGATCGTTTTTACGCCCTCTAAAATCGCTTTGATTTCGTCATTGGTTGCATTGACGGTGGGAAATTGGCATTCCATATCGTATCCTCGGCACATATAGTTAATTTCCCATTATACCAAAATCCGTGCCTGACGCGCTAGCGATGAGCGCTTTGCCCTGCCGTTTGCCACGCAATTGCAACAGTATTTGCGGATAATTGCGCATCCACAATCAGGAGCAGCCATGGCAGGACAGGAACTTACGTTCGGCGAGCATGAATTCATCGTCTCCAAAACAGACACGTCAGGAAAAATCGTCTACGGCAACGAGCTTTTCATCAGGATGTCGGGATACACCGAACAGGAACTTCTGGGCAAGCCCCACAACATTCTGCGTCATCCCGATATGCCCGCTACCGTATATAAGTACCTGTGGGAAACGATCCGGAAAAAAGAGGAGGTATTCGCCTACGTCGTCAACCGTACCAAAAACGGCGACTACTACTGGGTCATGGCCCACGTTACCGCCAGCCTGGATGAAAACGGCGCCATCATCGGCTACCATTCGGTACGGCGCAAACCCTCCGCGCAGGCAATCGCCATGATCAGACCGCTCTACCGAAGCCTCCTCGAAGCCGAGCGCAAGGGAGGCGTATCGGCCGGCGAAGTGCTGCTGAAATCGACACTACAACAACACAAGGTCTCATATGACGAATTTGTCCTCTCTCTAAACTCCAGTATCTCAACATCATCTCGATCGCCGTTTTCTCCGTCGCGCTCGTCTTTGAGATCGTTACGATGGGATTCGACTGGATACGGGTTCTTAATCTTCTCAATTTTGCCATCGCCTGGGCAATATTCGTCAACATCCGTAAGGTTCAGTCCACGATCCATACCGTCGCCGATGTGATGAAAGAGATCGAACAAGGACACATGGAGACCCGCATCACCAACATCGACGACCACGGCGAGCTCCGTACGCTGTGTTGGAACACCAACAACATGATCGACCAGCTCGAAGTCTACCTGCGCGACACCGATGCCGTCATCGATGCCATCAGCCGCGACCGCTACTACCGCACCGTCCAGAGTTCGGGGCTCAAAGGTTCGCTGCGCCGTTCGGCCGAGAGCATCAATCAAAACGTGATCAAGATGCGCGACAGCCACGAAGCGCTCAAACTCTTCGACCTCGATGCCAGACTCGCCGAAATCAGCCGTTCGACCGGAGGGCTTGACGTCATCCAGCAAGACCTGGCCACCACCATCGAACGCCTCTCGGAGATCGCCAAACTCTCGCTGGGGACCGCCGAACTCTCCACCCAAACGGTCGGCGAAGTCGAAAACGTCTCATCCGATTTGTGCACCCTCACCGACCTCGTCCAGCGTTCCAACGACGCGATCATCGCCCTGGGAACGCGGGCCAACGACATCAACTCGGTCGTCAACCTGATCAAAGACATCGCCGACCAGACCAACCTCCTTGCTCTCAATGCCGCCATCGAAGCGGCGCGTGCCGGCGAACACGGACGGGGATTCGCCGTCGTCGCCGATGAGGTGCGCAAACTGGCAGAGAGGACCCAGAAAGCGACGGGAGAAATTTCGATCGCGATCCAGACCCTCCAGCAAGACACCCACGACCTGGAAACCAGCTCGGCTTCAATGAACGACATCGCGATCCAGTCGAATGCGATGATGCAGACCTTTTCCGAAACGATCCTCCGTTTTAACGAAAACGCCCGCACAACCGCCGATCTGGTCGGAAACATCGAGCTCACGTCGTTCGTCACCCTCGCCAAAATCGACCACATCCTCTTCAAAGGGCGCACCTACGACTCGGTGTATACCCGTAAGGCCGCAGGAACGTTCTTCGACCACCACAGCTGCCGGTTCGGAAAATGGTACGAAGGGGATACGGGACGCTCCAAGTTCGGACACTTCCCCTCCTTCGGACGACTCGACCAGCCGCACAAAGAGGTCCATACCAATGCCCTGCGGATTATCGAATTCCTCACCGACGTCGACACGATCGGCGACCACAAAACCGAAATCATCGAGCGGTTCGCAAAAATGGAAGAATCCTCGCGCGAGCTCTTCGTACTGATGGATACGATGCTCAAAGAAGCATCATAAAGACGAACGCACTGCCTTTTTTTTAATCATTTTTTCACCACTTCGCATCGGCGAACGGTGTATCATCTCATCCCTGCTTACACTATTGCACAAGGAGAGGGATGGATACCGTACGACAGATGATTGACGAACGTCGTTTCATCATCCACTTTCAGCCTATCCTCTCGGTGCGCGGACGCACTTTTTTCGGGGTCGAGGCACTCCTTCGCGGCGTGTCGCCCGACGGGACGGCGATTTCCCCTGCTCTCCTTTTCGACCGGGCAGATGCCGAGGGGCTGGGGATGGAGCTCGACCGTCTCGCCCGGCATCTTGCCATCGAATCGTTTCATCCCCTTTGGGAACGCAACAAGCGCCTGCTCCTGTTCGTCAATTTCGAATCCAAGCTGATCGACTCGTACGAACCGGGATCGTACCTTTTCGACGGTTTGCTCAAACGCCACGGAATCCCCTTTAGCAACATCGTTTTGGAGATCAAAGAGGACGAAATCCGCGATACCGCCAAACTCGAAGCGTTTTGTGCCCACTACCGCAATCTCGGGTTCAACATCGCGCTCGATGACTTCGGCGTGGGCCGTTCGAGTTTCGACCGCCTTGCGGTGGTCCGTCCCGACATCATCAAAATCGACCGTTCGCTGATCGCGGGAATCGACGCCGACCATATCCACCGCGAAATCGTCCACGCCATCTGCCGCATGAGTACCAATATCGGGGCGATCGCGCTGGCCGAAGGGGTCGAGACGCCTGAAGAAGCCGCCTACGCGAAATACGCCGGAGCGACGCTGATACAGGGATTCTGGACCGCACGCCCCACGCCCGATCCCGTCTGCGAGAATTTTCCGCTCAAAATCGACGCGATCAAAACCCGCTGCGACCGTCTCCAAAACGACCGCGACGCCCACACCGAGTCTCTGGGCGAACAGGCCCGATCGCTGTGCACGCGCTTTTGCCAAACGTTCTGCGGTCCCGAAACGCCGGAAGGATGGCACGAAGCGCTCCTCCCTGCCCTCTCGGGGATGTCGAACATCGAGGCCCTCTACCTCATCAACGCCTCGGCCAGACAGGTCGGCCCCACCCTGCTGCGGGGAAAAACCCGATCGTTTTTCGAACCCGCCGAACACGGCAGCGACCACTCCCGCAAAGAGTATTTCATCCGCGCCCTCGATTCGAAAAACGGCTACCACCTCACCGCGAATTACGTCTCGCTGGCGACCGGGAACCTTTGCTGCACCTACGCGGCGAAAATAGAGATCGCCAGCGTCCCCTACGTCCTCTGCATCGATTTTATCCGCTGATCGGGCTTATCGCCCAGCTTTGGTGAGAAAAAGCCGCTTTTTATCCATCCCCTTGACCCTGTCGATGGGGTATTTGGCTTCGTTCTTGGCCATTTTATCCACGATTGCCGCTTCCAGATCGATTTCGAGCTTCATGCACAGCCGTATCAGGTAAACGGCAATATCGGCAATCTCCTCGCGGGTATGCTCTCTCACTTCCGAGGGGAGGTCCTGCGACTCCTCTTCGCTCAGCCACTGGAAGATTTCGCTGAGTTCCCCCACCTCGCCCGTCAGAGCCATCACGAGGTTTTTTGGGCTATGGTGTTTTTCCCAGTCGCGCTCGGCGGAAAAACGGCTAAGGAGATTTTGGATATGTTCGAGGTTCATGGGAGTATCCGTCGTATAAAGATGCGGATATTATGACGTAAAAAATCTATGGCGCGATACGGTCACAGTAGGCTTTGAAAGTGAGCATTAAAGGAGGTAGGCACAACGTAAGCCGGGTTCTGGATGAAGCGATAATTAATCTACTGCCCTGATCGCTCAGGGCCTCTAGCGAAACAATAGCGATGTAGGACGCTAACCATCTGTTTCTTGCTGCGCGGTTGGGTTTACATAGCTCTCCTGGTTGCCCAAGAGACTGGTGGGCTCTTACCCCGCCGTTTCACCCTTACCCCTTGCAGGGCGGTCTGCTCTCTGTTGCACTGTCCCTCACGTTACCGTGGCCATCCGTTAGATGGAACCGTGTCCTACGGCAGCCCGGACTTTACCTCTTGGACACGTGTCCAAGCTATCGCCTGTTGTACCTGCGCGTATTATAGGCTAATTAGGATTAGCCGCGCCTAAGATCATTCACTCACGCTCTGATTACGCCCGTTTTCCTTGGCACGGTAGAGGTATCCGTCGGCCCGCTTGAACAGCTCTTTCGTCCCTTCCCCTTTTTGCATCTGGGCGATCCCGAACGAACAGGTGATTTTCCGATCCCGCACCTGCAGACAGTTCTGCACCGCCTGGCGTATCCGCTCGGCCACCTCGCGGGCGGTCGAGAGTTCCGTACCCGGCAGGAGGATGATGAATTCTTCCCCTCCCCACCGCGCGCACACGTCGCTGGTACGCGTACACGTACGCAAAATCCCCGCGAAACGGACGATGACGTCATCCCCTTCGTAATGGCCGTAGGTATCGTTGATCGATTTGAAATGGTCGATGTCGGCGAGAATCACCGAGAGCGCTTCGGTTTTGGCGACCGCGTTGAAATGGAGGTTGCGGAAAATGGTATCAAGTTCCCGGCGGTTGTAGAGCCCCGTCAGCGGATCGACTTTGGCCAACTCGTCGGCGGTAATGTCGTTGCGAAAGGCCATGTACTCCGTGATCGTCCCCTCTTCGTCGTATACCGGAACAATCCGTGTTTTGGTGATGAAGGTGCTGCCGTTTTTCCGGACATTGGCGAGACTGCCGTTCCAGATCTCCCCGGCGGTGATCGTCTCCCACAGTTCGCGGTAGATATCGGGGTCCGATTCGGGATGACGAAGCATCGCGTGCGTCTTGCCGACCAGTTCCTCTTTTTCGTAGCCGCTGAGCTTGCAGAACGCCTCGGTGGCCTCCAGTATAACGCCGTCGGTCCCCGTCCGCGAATAGAGGACGTTTTCCTGGATGATCCGGTTTCGGAAATCGAGTTCGGCTTCGCTGGCGCATTTCATCTCGCTGTAGATCGACAATACCCCGTAAAGGTTATGGTCGAGGACCATCATCACGTTGTGGGCGTGCTTTTTCATCTCAAAGACGCCGCACTCTTCGAGATATTGCACCAGCACATTTTTAAGCGCCGTGCAACTCATAAAAACGTCTTCGACGGTGAGGCCCATCTCGTAAAATTCGTTAATGATCGAACGCATGACGGGACAGTCCCCCGGCTGACGGTCCCCGTTGAGGACTTTGAGGAAATTGTTCATGACCCCCGTCGCGATTTTAGTACGGTATTCCTCGATAGTATATCCCAGCGTCTCGACGATGTTTCCCAAAGCGGGGTATTCCAGCCATTTCTGAAGGATATATTCGCGCTGTTCCTCGAAAAAATCCACAAGTCCGGTATCGTACCGCAAAGCATCGACAACCGAACTCATGTGGGGAAACTCGCGCATCTTTATCCTTTGAAAACAGATAGGAGATTATTCGAAACCGTTATTTTGTTATATTCTATTTGATTATAACTTTATTCAAACTAAAAAAACTAAAAAGTGTTCGGAACCGCTAAGATGACGTCATAGAAAAAAGAGCGTGAAACGGATGTGGAAAGGAGAGAAAACGGCCGGCACTCAGATGCCGGGCCGGCAAAAAACGGGGCGGAATCAGTCGGAAAGTTTGTAAATCAGACGCCCCGCATATTCCATGTAGAGACTTTTTTTATGATTTTCAATTTCGGACTGGTTCATAATCGCGTAGGACTCTACGATCCGATCGAGCTCCTCTTCTCCATGCTGCTGCATCAGCATCTTTTCCATCACGGCTATTTTGGTCATGATTTCGTCAAAATCATAGCGGTACAAATCTTCGCTCACCTGTGTGGCAATATCCCAATATTTGGATTGCGGAGAACCGCCGAAAATATCGTCTTCGTCTTCAAATAATACATCGTATTTCGACATGTATATCTCCTGTTCATAGTTATCGTAGAGTAGCAAATCGTTGATTAATCGCACTTAGATATTGTAGGATAGATTGATTTTTTTAAGAGAAAGTGGGGATTTCCGCCGAAGCGGAAATATTACGACGCTTTTTTAGCCATTGCCTCAAGAGCGTATTTTTTACCGAGGTCGTACGCTTTGTTGTTGACATCGTGTACTTTTGCCGGTACTTTCGAGAGCATGACGCCGCGCAGAAGCTCGTCGTCCAACGCTTTCATATAGGTATTGGCGATTGCCAGTGCGACAACCGACTGGGTGATTACGTTACCGATTTCATCTTTGGCGATCGTAATGATGGGGATCTCAACGATGTTCCATTTTTTACGGTCTTCCTCGGTCGGGTGGACCAGATTCGGCTCGATAACGATCGTTCCGCCGGGAGTTACCCCGTTTTTGAACAGGTTGTAGCTCGCCTGGGCAACGGAGAGCATGAAATCGATCTCGCCGTCGTTGGCGTACGGGTAGAAGATCTCTTCGTCGTCGAGCGTGATGTCAACGACGGTCGGGCCGCCGCGCACTTGCGAAGTATAGGTAGCGGTTTTAAGACCGTGTCCCCCCTCTTTGATTTTAGCCGCAGCGAAAATTTCTCCCGCAAGAAGAACACCCTGTCCGCCGACACCGGTAAATCTCATTAATGTTCTAGCCATGTGTCTTTCTCCTTAAATTTTCTTCGCGAAATCGTCTTGGGTAATCGCTTTACGTTTACCTTGGTGGTACGCTTTGACATCTTCGTACATATCGCAGTATTCGCGAGCGTTTTCGTCGTGTTTCAAAATACCCGTCGGGAATTTGTTCAGTTTTTCTTCATCCGAAAGCGCTTCCCATTTTTTCAACGGAGTCGTGATGCTGTCGATCCACTCAAGGTTCTCCATCGCGCTTTGCATTTTGTTTTTACGCCCGAGGTTGATGTGGCAGTTTGACATAACGTCAAAGAATGCGAAGCCGCGGTGCTGGAACCCTTTTACCAACACTTTTTCCAATTTTTTCGGATCAAGCATTGTCTCACGCGCTACGAATGAAGCACCCGCAGCGATCGCAAGATCACATGCGTTGAACGTAGGATCGATGTTCCCCGATTTCTGGCTCACCGTCCACATACCCTGAGGCGTCGTCGGAGAGGTTTGCGAGTTGGTCAACCCGTAAATGAAGTTGTTGATCATGATGAATTTGATGTCGATGTTACGGCGGCATCCGTGAATCGTGTGGTTACCACCGATCGCCAAGGCATCACCGTCCCCGGCAACACAGATAACGTGTTTGTCAGGGTGCATCAATTTGATCCCCGTTGCAAACGCTACGGTACGACCGTGCGTCGTGTGAACGGTATTGAAATCAACGTACGATGAAAAACGTCCCGAACATCCGATCCCTGAAACGACACAGACGTCGTCTTGTTTCCAACCGCAGGTTTCGATCGCACGAATGACGGCTTTGAGGATAACACCGTCACCACATCCCCAACACCAAAGTGTCGGCATTTTTTCCAAACGTAAATATTGGTCGTAATTGAAAGCCATTAGATGATCTCCTTCACTTTATTAACGATCTCGTACGGAGAAATTGCCCGTCCGTTAACTTTATACAAACCGTGGATATCAAGACGGCTTGAAACACGCTCTACTTCTTCGGTGTACTGGCGGATGTTGAGTTCAACACACAATACGTTTTTCACTTTGTCGGTGAAATGTTTGATCCGTTTTGCCGGGCTTGGCCACAAGGTAATCGGGCGGAACAATCCCGCTTTGATACCATCGGCTCTGAGGTGACGGATCGCCTCTTTTGCAGCCAGTGAAACCGAACCGTACGCAATGATCAAAACGTCGTTTTCTTCGAGATCGTCACACATAAACTCTTCGTTGTACTCAAGTTCATCGGTGTGATTCATAACTTTGTCTTCGAGACGTTGAATCAATTTACGGCAGGTTTCGATCTCTTCGGTCGGGAACCCTTTCGCATCATGATGCAATCCCGTAAAGTGGTAGCGGTACCCCTGGAACATCGGGTTAAGTACCGCAGGCTCATCCGGGCCTACGCCGTATGGGCGATAATCTTCAGGTGCACCCGTAAATACTTTACGCGGAACAATCCCTTTTTTAACCTCTTCAGGTGTCGGGATCATCGCTTTACCGTGCATGTGACCGATCGTTTCGTCCAAGAGAACGAATACCGGCTGCATAAAACGGTCTGCCAAGTTGAACGCACGAACCGTTTCGGTATAACACTCCGCCAAGTTACCTGCGCAAAGTGTGATCGAGCGATAGTCACCGTGTGAAGGGTTTTTGGCCTGACGCACGTCCCCTTGTGATACACGAGTCGGAAGACCGGTTGAAGGGCCTCCGCGCATAACGTTGACAACGACCAACGGAACTTCCGCCATTTGGGCAAGACCGAGGTTTTCCGCTTTCAATGAGATACCGGGACCTGAGGTTGCCGTCATGGTACGGACACCCGCCATACCGGCACCGACCGCACATGCTACACCGGCAATTTCGTCTTCCATTTGAATCGCGACACCGCCGACTGCCGGAAGCAGATCAGAGATGGTGTGCATTACTTCTGAAGAGGGCGTAATCGGATATCCTCCGAAAAACATACATCCTGCATCTACCGCCGCTTCAGCCGCCAAATCGTTTCCGGTTGAAATTACTTCTCTCAATTCCATATGTTTCCCCCTTTAAGCGCTAAGCTTCATGTATTTGTTTTTCTTGATAGCTTCAGCTCTCTCTTTTGCCTGATCCGAAAGTTTTGCAAACTTGTACTCGGATTTGTCCGCTACAAAGATAGCAAAGTCAGGGCAATTCAATTCGCAGTCGTTACACCCGATACAGGCATCCGCCGCTACGATCTCAATCATTGCTCCCAATGTCGACGTAGGTTCGAGTCTCATTGCCAAAACCCCTGCCGGACAAACCGATACACAGATATCACACGCTTTACATCGTGCTTCATCGACCCACACCGGAGTGTTTTCTGGCGCTTTAATTATTGACATTCCTTCTCCTTGATTGAGTTAAACTAATTTATCTTACCGACGGCACACGACACAAAGCTTTTGGCTTTGAGAATCGTATCTTCCGTAAATCCTCTTGTCTCATGGGACAGAGGATAACCGAGGCTTCTTAAGATCGCCTTAAAATGTGCTGATTGCGCCTCGTCAGCGATGTCGGCTGTTACTTTGCGAGGCTCGCACGAGAGGTCGATTTCGACCCCGGTAAATCCAGCTTCTTCGAGTGCTTTCGTAATCGTATTGGCGCAGCCGCCGCAACGAATGTTGGCCACTTCGAAGATCTGGCGCATCGTTACTTTCCCATTACTTCCGCAACGGCTTTACCGATGTCGGCCGGAGAAACGACGACTTTGACGCCGGCCGCTTCGAGGGCTGCCATTTTTTCCTGAGCCGTACCGGCACTTCCGGAGATGATCGCCCCGGCGTGCCCCATACGTTTGCCCTTCGGAGCCGTTTGACCCGCGATGAACGCAACAACCGGTTTAGTGATGTTGTGCTTGATGAACTCGGCGGCCTGGATCTCCAAGTCTCCTCCGATCTCACCGATCATCACGATCGCTTTTGTTTCAGGATCCGCTTCGAACATCGGAAGAAGCTGTTTGTAGCTAAGACCGATGATCGGGTCTCCGCCGATACCGACTGCCGTCGTGATACCGAAACCTTCTTTGACGACCTGGTTGGCCGATTCATACGTCAATGTTCCTGATTTGGAGATCAGCCCGACGTTCCCTTTTTTGAAAATGAAACCGGGCATAATCCCGATTTTGCATTCATCGGCGGTGATGATACCGGGGCAGTTCGGCCCGATGGTCATCATGTTTTTCTTGACGGCATACGCTTTGGCGTACATCATGTCTTTAACGGGTGCCCCTTCGGTAATGATGACGGCCAGTTCGATGCCCGCATCGGCGGCTTCCATGACCGCATCGGCAACGAAAGCCGGCGGAACGAAGATCATCGAAACCGTCGCGCCCGTAGAGCGGACCGCTTCGTCAACGGTGTTGAATACCGGTTGTCCGAGATGCTGCTGCCCCCCTTTTCCCGGAGTGACCCCACCGACGATTTTGGTTCCGTAGGCCATGCACTGCTCGGCGTGAAAGCTCCCTTCCTTACCGGTGAAACCCTGTACGATTACTTTTGTATCTTTGTTGACCAAAATTGACATAAATTAAGCTCCTTTCGCTGCTGCTACGGCTTTACGTGCACCGTCGGCGAGGTCGGTTGCCGCGACGATGTTCGAGATTCCGGCGTTGTTGAGAATATCGGCTGCCTCTTCGGCGTTGGTTCCGTCCAGACGGACGATGACCGGTACGTCGACTTTGGTCAGCTTGGTCGCTTCGAGGATACCGTTGGCGACACGGTCACAACGGACGATTCCCCCGAAGATGTTGACGAAAATCGCTTTGACGTTCGGGTCTTTGAGGATAATCTCGAACCCTTTGGCCACCGTTTCCGCAGAAGCTCCGCCGCCCACGTCGAGGAAGTTGGCCGGTTTGCCGCCCTCGTAGTTGATGGTATCCATCGTACCCATCGCAAGACCGGCACCGTTAACCATGCACCCTACGTCGCCGTCGAGTTTGATGTAGCTGAGGCCGTATTTGCCCGCTTCAATCTCGGTTGGCTCTTCTTCGCTCAGGTCACGCATTTCGTTGACTTGAGACTGGCGATACAACGCATTGTTGTCAAAGCCCATTTTCGCGTCCAGCGCAAGGAAACGCCCGTCGCCCGTTTTGATCAACGGGTTGATTTCGATCATCTCCGCATCGTGGTCCATGTACACTTTGTACAGAGCCGATGCGAATTTGATGAACGTATTGATCTCTTCGACCGGAAGACCGAGGCCGAACGCCAGTTTACGCCCGTGGAAGCTCTGGAAGCCTGTCAGCGGATCGATCGCAACTTTGATGATTTTTTCGGGAGATTTGTGAGCAACCTCTTCGATCTCCATACCGCCCTCGGTGGACGCCATCATGATCGGCATTTCCGACGCGCGGTCGAGTACCATACCGAGGTAGTACTCTTTTTTGATGTCCGCACCCTCTTCGATGTAGACTTTCTGAACCAGCTTCCCTTCCGGACCCGTCTGATGGGTAACCAGAGTCATCCCGAGGATCTGGCTGGCCAGATCACGTACTTCGGAAGTCGACTTGGCCAGTTTGACACCGCCGCCGAGGCCGCGTCCGCCTGCATGGATCTGCGCTTTGACGACCCAGATATTTCCACCCAGTTCCTGAGCGGCCTTGACCGCTTCGTCGGGTGTGAAAGCGATGTGTCCGCGCGGTGTGGGCACATTGTATTTTTTGAATAGTTCTTTTGCCTGATATTCGTGAATATTCATCCAATTCCTCCTGTTTAGATTTACGCTATGGGTTTTGTCATCTCTTCGGGGACGACGTATTTGTCAAACTCTTCCGCCGTGAGAAGGCCGAGTTTAACCGCCGTCTCTTTGAGCGTGGAATTTTCTTTGTGGGCTGTTTTGGCGATTTTTGCCGCATTTTCATACCCGATGTACGGATTGAGCGCGGTCACCAGCATCAACGAGTTGTTCAGATACGCATCGATCTGCTCACGGACCGGCTCGATACCGACCGCGCAGTTGTCGTTGAACGATACGATCGAATCGGCCAAAAGGCGTACCGACTGCAAAAAGTTGTACGCGATGACCGGTTTGAAAACGTTCAGTTCGAAATTCCCCTGGCTTGCGGCGAAACCGATACACGCGTCATTCCCCATCACCTGGCAGGCGACCATTGTCACCGCTTCGGACTGAGTCGGATTGACTTTACCCGGCATGATCGATGAACCCGGCTCGTTTTCGGGAATCGTGATCTCGCCGATGCCGCAACGCGGACCGGATGAGAGCCAACGGACGTCGTTGGCGATTTTCATCATGTCTGCCGCCAACGCCTTAAGGGCGCCGTGAGCGAATACAAGAGCGTCGTGCGACGTCAGGGCGTGGAATTTGTTCGGAGCGGTGACAAATTTATGACCCGTCAGTTCGCTCAGTTTTGCGGCAACCCGTTCACCCAGTTCGGGATGGGCGTTGAGACCTGTTCCGACCGCCGTACCGCCGAGGGCCAGTTCACGAACCGCTTCCAGTGAGTCTTTGGCCATTTTTTCGCATTTGTTGAGCATTTCGACCCATCCGCTGATCTCCTGCCCGAGGGTCAGCGGAGTGGCATCCTGAAGATGGGTGCGCCCGATCTTGACAATGTCGCTGAACGCTTCGGATTTGGCGATCAGCGTTTTGCGCAAATGGTCAATCGCCGGAAGCAGGCGCGTTTCGACCGCGATGACCGCCGCGACGTGCAATGCGGTCGGATAGGTATCGTTCGAACTCTGCGACTTGTTGACGTCGTCATTGGGATGAACCAGCTTCTGGGTACGGTAATCGCCGCCGAGAATTTCGGTCGCGCGATTGGCCAGAACTTCGTTGTTGTTCATGTTTGACTGGGTACCCGATCCTGTTTGCCATACCACAAGTGGATAATGGGCATCGAGTTTTCCGGCGAGCATTTCATCGGCGGCCTGAGCGATCGCATCGGCTTTTTCTTTGGAAAGCATCCCCAGATCGCAGTTGACCAGGGCAACCGCTTTTTTCAGAAACGAAAAAGCCCGGGTAATTTCGTAGGGCATTTTCTCTTCGCCGATCTGGAAGTTTTCGAGTGAACGCTGTGTCTGCGCTCCCCAGTAGGTGTCGTTCGGGACGCGAACTTCACCCATCGTATCTTTTTCGATGCGAAAACTCATTATTTGGCTCCTTCAAAAAATTTATTGGCATTAAGCGTATCGATCAGCGACTGAACCGATGCGCACGAACGGGCAAACATCTCTTTTTCCGCGTCGTTGAGGGTCACTTCGATAATCTTTTCCGCTCCGTTCGCTCCCAGCATGACGGGAACGCCGCTGACAACGTCGTGATAGCCGTATTCACCTTCGAGATAAACCGCGCACGGGTGGATCTGTTTGGTATCTTTGAGAATCGCTTCGACCATGATCGCGGTCGCTTTTGCCGGTGCGTAGTACGCCGATCCCGTTTGCAGCAGGGCAACGATTTCAGCTCCACCTTTGCGTGTGCGCTGAACGATCTCGTCGATCTCCTCTTTACTGAGAACGTCTGAGAGGGGAACTCCCGCTACCGTCGAATAACGGGGAAGCGGTACCATATCGTCCCCGTGTCCGCCCATGACCGACGCGCGGATCTGTCCGCCGCCGTATCCGAGTTTTTCCTGAATAAACGCCGCCATGCGGGCACTGTCGAGCACCCCCGCCATGCCGATGACACGGTTGCGGTCGAAACCGCTGTCTTTGAGGGCGACGTAGGTCATCGCATCCAGCGGATTCGAAACCATGATAACGATTGCATTCGGAGAATATTTGGCCACCCCTTCGATCACTTCGCGGGTCACCTTGGCGTTGATCATCAGCAGATCGTCGCGGCTCATCCCTGGAAGACGGGGACTTCCCGCCGTGATAACCACAACGTCGCAGTCGGTCAGATCGGCCATCGACTCGGCAACACTGACGACCGAGTGGCTGCGGACCGCAGCGGCAGCCTGAGACATATCCAGCGCCTTTCCTTTCGCGATTTCGATTTTGTTGTCACGCAAGATGATCTCGTGGCATGAGCCGAGCATAGCGAGCGAATACGCGATGGTGGAACCGACGTTACCCGCTCCTACGATTCCGACACGTTTACCTTTTACCATAATAGTACTCCTTGTGTCATATCAGCATCGTTCCGGTTCCACAATATACTCATCACTACTTTCGACTGTCGAAAGTACTCGGAAGCATACCGGTCAAGGGAACAATGAAAGACGTTTTATCGTCTTTTATCTAAAGAGAAATTCTCTGCAGATAAAAAACGATTTCCGGCCTTTGCCGGAAACGGCTACCGAAAACGGAGAGAACGCCTCTCCGTGAACACGGTTCCGAAGTCTGCCCAGCGGCAGGAAATCAGATCGCGTCGATGATAGCGTTGAGCGTTTTGGACGGACGCATCGCAGCTTCGGCTTTTGCATCATTGGGGTGAAAGTAACCGCCGATATCCTGCGGTTTGCCCGAAACTGCCATCAGCTCTTCCATGATTTTGGCTTCGTTGGCTTCCAACGCATCCGCTACGGGAGCGAATTTTGCAGCCAGTGCGGCATTGTTGCTGTTGGCCAGCGCGCGCGCCCAGTATTGTGCGACATAGAAGTGAGACGCACGGTTATCCGGCTCGCCCGCTTTACGTCCCGGTGCTTTGTTGTTGTCCAGGTAACCCTGGTTCGCAACGTCAAGCGCAGCCGTTACCGCAGCGAGATCCGCATTCGGATTTTTCTGTTCGATCATACGGAGCGACTCGGCCAATGCCAGGAACTCACCGAGTGAATCCCAACGGAGGTGACCCTCATTGAGGAACTGCTCGACGTGTTTCGGAGCCGATCCGCCCGCACCCGTTTCAAACAATCCGCCGCCGGCGAGCAACGGAACGATTGAAAGCATTTTAGCAGATGTTCCCAGCTCAAGGATCGGATACATGTCGGTCAGGTGGTCACGAAGAACGTTACCCGTTACCGCGATCGTGTTCAGGCCTTTGCGGATACGCTCGTTGGTGAAGCGTGTCGCAGCCGCGATGTCGAGGATATGAATCTCAAGACCTGCGGTGTTGAACTCCGGCATGTATTTTTTCACTTTTGCGATCATCTGCGCATCGTGTGCACGGTTTTCGTCCAACCAGAATACAACCGGGATTTTCTCGATCTGACCGCGTTCGAACGCGAGGCGGATCCAGTCTTTGATCGGGATGTCTTTTGCACGAGACATACGCCAGATATCCCCCGCTTCACAATCAAAGCTCATCAGTTCCGTACCGTCTGCTGCGGTAACGGTTACTTTTCCGGCTTCTGCAAGCTCGAAAGTTGTCGGATGTGAACCGTACTCTTCCGCTTTTTGGGCCATCAGACCGATGTTTTGCATCGTACCCATGGTTGCAACGTCGTACTGACCGTTTTTGACACAGTCTGCAACCATCTCGGCGTGGAACATCGCATAAGTAGAGTCGGGGATAACCGCCAGCGTCTCAAGCGCCGCACCCGTACGATCCCACTGCTTACCGCCTTCACGTACGACAACCGGCATCGAAGCATCGATGATGACGTCGTTCGGAGCGTTGAAGTTCGTCGTCCCTTTATCCGAGTCAACCATCGCGATTTTAGGAGCATCGGCATCGACAACCGCCTGGAATGCCGCTTTGATTTCGGCTTCTTTCGCGTGGCCTTTGATTTTTTTCTCCAGATCCGACATTCCTAGATTTGGATTAACACCTACTTCTTTGAAAACATCCGCATATTTCGCGAATACGTCTTCAAAGAAGATTTCGAATGCGTGACCGAACATGATCGGGTCGGAGATTTTCATCATCGTTGCTTTAAGGTGCAGCGACCAGATGACCCCTTTCTTTTTCGCCTCTTCGATCGATGCTTTGTAGAACGCGCGAAGTGCTTTGACCGACATGAATGTACCGTCAAGGACTTCCCCTTCCATCGCATCGATCGTTTTGAGCTCTTTGCCGTTGAGGGCGATCGTCACTTTTTGCGCTTTGTCCATAGTAACCGATTTTTCGTTACCGTAGAAGTCGCCTTTGCCGCCCATGTGCATTACGGCCGCTTTTGAATTCTCAGAGTAAGCGCGGAGTTTGTGCGGGTTTTTCTGAGCGAAGTTTTTAACCGCTTTCGCCGCACGGCGGTCCGAGTTACCTTCACGAAGAACCGGATTAACCGCTGAACCGAGACATGTCGCGTATTTGGCCTGAATCTCTTTTTCCGCATCGTTTGCAGGGTTTTCAGGGTAGTTGGGGATATTATACCCCTGAGACTGAAGCTCAGCGATACAATCTTTGAGCTGACCGACAGATGCCGAAATGTTTGGAAGCTTGATGATGTTACCTTCAGGCTTGACACAAAGCTCACCCAGTTTTGAAAGCTCGTCTTCAGCAAGGCCCATTGCTGAAAGAACACGCCCAGCAAGTGAAATGTCACTTTGCTCTAACTCAACGCCGCCCGCTGCACAAAATTTAGATGCAATCGGAAAGAATGAATAGGTTGCCAAAGCCGGGGCTTCATCGATTTTTGACCAAATGATTTTTGCCATCGGGTTCTCCTGTTTGTATTTTTATACGAGCATCATAACACTTACTGCGCCGATTTGACGTTTTGTAACTCCAACGAGGCCAAAAAGTTTGAAAAATGTTTCATTTTGTAGCATTTACTATGTTTTGCCTATGTGTAGAAAAGTAACTACTGTAAACATGCTCCCCATCTTTGCCTCTGACGAAATAGAGGTAGTCGGTCCGGGCCGGGTGGAGTGCCGCATCGATCGCTTCACGTGACACGTTACATACCGGATACTGGGGAAGACCTTTGTTTTTGTACGTATTATAGGGCGTTCTATCGGTTCTGATTCTGCGGGCAGTTACTTTTTGATGTGAAAATTCTCCGTAATTAAGTGTGCCGTCCATCTGCAGGCGCATCCCTTTTTTGATCCGGTTGTCGATGACCGAGCTCACATAAGGCATATCGCTCAAAGAAGAAGCTTCTTTTTGAATCACCGAAGCTTTTGTTACTATAGGTAACCATTTTTCCCGTGTATAGGCTATATTGTAATCCTCTGCCCACCCTTTTATGGTCTTTTCGGATTCGTTAAGGAGGTGGAGAATCAGCCGTTCTTCATCGATTTCGTTGGGGATGCTGTAGGTCTCGGGGACGAAATTGCCCTCTTTGTAGGGAGCATGGCGTTCATACGCTTCAACGAGGGCTTTTTTGTCCAGAGAAAGCTCCTCCGAGAGCTGGGAAAGGAAAATTTCGGTTGTCTCCCCCGGGATCAGGGTGATCTGACGCGTGGCGGCTTTGGCGGTGGTCAGGCGGTGCAGATAGGTGATGCGGCTCATTTTTTCCTCTTTGAGGTCGATCCACCCCTGCTGGGGATGTCCGAGCAGCCGGAGGATAAACGCATCGAACTTATGGACGTTGACCCCCTCGTTCTGGAGGTGTGATATACTTTTAAATACGGAACCTTTCGGAATATAGACGATTTTGGGGGATGTGACAGTAGAGAACAGGTAGCTCATGAAAGACGCGATTATCACAAAAGTGATCCCCACTATCCACAAAAGAATTGTTCTTTTCTTTTTTACACTCTTTTTTCTCGGCTTTTTCACGTTTATCGCTTTACTGGAGGGATTTGGGATCGACCGCCTCACTCTGGGAGGGGTAAAAATCGAGAAATTATATCTCAAATGGAACAATGCCCTCCTTATCAAAGCGTCCCGAGTCGACCTGAGCGGATACCGCGGCGACGGAGAGCCTGTTACCCTCAAACCGCTCGAGCGTCTTCCGCGCATCGTCCGCTGGGGTAACGACTGGGTCGAATCGATCCGGATCGATCAGATCCGTTACAAGCATTTAAGCGCGTCTCTCCGTTACGACCGCGATCAGGCCGGCACCGTCATTTTCAAAAACGGAAGGTCGTCGTGTCGGGGAGAGTTCCGCCTTGACGAACGCCATTTCCGTCTCGCATTCCCCCAATGTTCCGTGGGCGAGGCGAACGTCTCGTTTTCTCTGGCCATCGATCTGCCCCGACAGCTTCTGGATGCGCAGATGCGCCTCGCCCTCCCCCAAACACCCGAAATTCGCCTGAGTGCACAAGGTGATGCGCAAATGCTCCGCTTCCGCGCCGCCGCAGACACCCCGTTGCATACCCTTCGTCCCCTCGTCACCTTTTTGGACATCGATCCCGAAGTAGCCCCGTGGATCGCCGATTATGCAAAAGCCTCTTCGATCCGCCTGGATTCGATGGAGGGGCATTTCCGCTACGATGAACCGGGTGATCTGGTCAGGTCTTTGCATGCCCATGCGACCCTTTACGACGCCGAATATACGTTCGCTCAGGGTTTTGAGCCCATCAAAGCCCCGATCATCCGTCTCTCATACGAACGGGGCAAACTGCATATCGTCCCGCAGCAAGGAAGCTTCTATGCGATGCCGACCGAAAAAAGCCGCTTGTGGATCGACTTTACGACGCCGAATACGACCCTCAGCGCGTTGATCAAAACCGACCGCGCCAGACTGGGCGATCCGATCCTGAACCTGCTCCGTTATTACGAAATCGATCTTCCGATCAAGCAGCTCGCGGGAGAGTGTGCCGTCGATCTGGCCCTGAAAATCGATCTTCATACCTTCGACACTCTCGCCCGGGGGACCTTCGTCCCCACCGCTTCGGAGCTATTGTTGGGGGACACCCGTCTGCGCACGACCGGCGGGATCGTGCACCTCGACACGACCCGGGTCCGTTTCGAACGCTTTAATGCCCTCTACGGCGACAATACCGCCCATGCCCGCGTCAGCGGGGTCTATGACGCCACCCGCGAGGAGGGGAACGTTTCGATCGAAGCCTACCGGGTATCGCCGCTGGGGAACGACGGCTATCTTCGGCTTTCCGAACCTTCCAAGCCGTTGCGCGTGGATTATCGTATCGCCCCCTCCGGCGACTCGATCAACGTGCATCCTTCCACATGGAATCTCTTCGGCGAAACGCTCCTGGTTTCGGGTTTCAAAGCGCCGTTCGATTATGCCAATATGCGTCTCTCTCTCGCACCGTTGCCGTTTCAGGTACCCGGTAAACTCAAGGGAAGCGTTACGGCCCGATTCGACGGCGCCAAAGAGCGCACGGGGATAAGATTACAAATCGACGATTTGAACCTTCACGGTGCGCTGCTGGTGCACAAGCCCTTCGTCATCTCGGCCGATTACGACGGCAGTACGCTGAAACTCTCCTCTGCTGCCCCTTCGTCCTGGTCAATCAACCGTCTGCCGATACTTGTTTCGGCTTTTAACGCGGTATGGAAACACGACCAGTTAACCTTCAACGAGATCGAAACGGTCGCGGGAGACTGGTTTAAGGCGACCCTTTCAGGATCGTATCACACCCTGAACAAAAAAGGATCGCTTAAACTCCATCGAGCCCTCCCGCTCAACCCGAAACTAACCCCCTTCATCAGTCCTGAGGAATCGGTGGAGCTGTTCGTCAATGCCGGTGGCGATGAGCTGCTCATGGAAGTTCCGGCTCTCAAAGCGCGTTTCACCACTATTCCGGAGGGATGGCAGGTCTCGCTGGACGACATATCGCGCCTCTCGCGCCGCTCCCCGCTCTTGCGCCGCTATCATATTCATAACGGCAACCTTCAGCTTTATTACACCGGAGAGCGTTCCCAGTACCGCTTTAGCGGTTCGATCCGATACCCCTACCCGCTCGTACTCGTAAACGACGTTCCGCTCTCGCACTACCGCTTCAGCGGCTCGTACAAAGACGGCGATTCTTCCATCCGCGTCAGCGACCGTCTCGTGATCAACCATACCCAAGAGCGTACGTACGTCCGAGCCAACAACGCGGGGATCAACGTCCCCGCACTGTTCAAATTCCTCTCGGCGTTCACCGATAGCGAGGGGACCGGCGACGCAAAGAGCCAAACCGCTCCGGTACGTATCCATGCGACCCACACCTACCTGCATCTGATGAAAGGGCGCAAGATCGTCGCCGACACGCTGGATGCGACGATGGATGAAAACGGATTCGAAGCATCGCTCGGCCACGAATCGGGTCTGGCATCGCTTCAGATCCGGGAAGGAGCTTTTCTGATCGAAGGAAAAGGGTTCAACGACACTTTTATGAAACACCTTTTCGCCCTCAGCGATTTCGACGGCGGCTCTTTTTCGTTTGAAGCCAAGGGGACGGCCGAAGCATTTGACGGCCTGATGCGGGTTGAGAATACCGTGCTCAAAGACTACAAAGTCCTCAACAACGTTCTGGCGTTTGTCAACACGGTCCCTTCATTGGCGACGTTTTCGTTGCCGAATTACCACAGTAAAGGACTCCCCGTCAAAGAGGGCTACGCCCATTTCAATTACCGCAAGGGGGTACTGAAAGTCGATAACTTTACCCTCAACTCACCCGAAATGAAAATTCTCGGCGAAGGAAAAGCCGATCTGAACACGAACACGATTGAGGGGGCGTTGACGCTGAAAACGGATCTGGGATCAAAACTGGGGAAAGTGCCGATGGTCGGGTACATTCTACTCGGAGACGACGGCTCGGTGTCGACCACTCTGATGCTCAGCGGAAGTCTCGAAGACCCCAAGATCGAAACGGCGATTGCCAAGGAGATCGTGACCGCGCCGTTCAACATCCTCAAACGGACGCTGGTCTACCCGTTTTTGTGGATGCTCGACGACGACAAGAAAAAGTAGGTTTTATTCGTTTCGAAGGACCGTGAGAACGTCGACCTCGCTCGCTTTTTTCGCCGGATACCACGACGAAAGCAGAACGATCACGAACGCGCCGACGATGATCGAGAAGAAATCGATCACGCTCAAATCAAGCGGAAGCGTCGAGGTGGGATAGACGTCTGCCGGCAGCGAGATGATCTCGAACGTTCCGAGTATCCACATCCCCAAAAAGCCCAGAATCGTCCCCGTCAGAATACCCAGCGCGCCGATCACGATCCCGAGGATCAAGAATACCTTCTTGACCTCTTGTTTGGATGCCCCGAGTGAGATCAAGAGCGCGATCTCGCTGCGCCGGTTCATCACCGTCATCAGAAGCGACGAGATGATGTTGATCGCCGCGATGAGGATGATAAGCATCAGCACGATAAACAGGGCCGTTTTTTCCATTTCCAGGGCGGCAAAAAAGTTGCCGTTGTCTTCCCACCAACCGCGAACCGCGACCGTTTCGGGAAGAGCTGCGGCGATGCGGATGATATCCGCTTCGGGATTCTCGGAATGGACGTGGATCCCGTCGTAGAGATTTTCGGGAACTCCGAGCACCTTTTGAAGCGACGAAAGCGTCGTATACGAAAATCCCTTATCGTACGCGCTGAGCCCCGAATCGAACGTCGTGACGTTTTCGAACCGTTTGATTTTCGGCGTCAACGCCAGTCCGCCGGGTTCCATCTGTGTAAAGATATAGGTGAGTTTATCCCCTTCGGCGAGCATGAACTGCTCTTTGAGGGTCTTGCCGATCATCACTTCGAATTCGCCGGGAACGCGATGTTTGAGCCCCTCGGCAAGAATACGGTTGACTTTCGCCTCCTGTGCGAAATCGACGCCGAAGAGGTATCCCCCCTCCATCTGGTCACCGCTGCGCGATAACACGGCGGAAGTGACATAAGGGCTGAAAGCAAGGTCGGGGAACTGCGTACGCAGGTTATCGACGAGCTGGGCATCGACGCTGCCGAAGAATTTGGACTGGATGGTGAGGGGATAGTTCATGACGGTGAGTTTTTTCTTGAACTCGTTGTCGAACCCGTTCATGAGGGCCATCGCGATAATGAGGACCATCACCCCCAGCGCGATTCCCGAAAAGGCCAGCAGGGCCGAGAGGAAGATGAAAGGCTGCTCTTTATCGAAGCGCAAAAACCGCTTGACGAGATAGGAGACGATACTCAAGAGGCGAATACCCCTTTTTTCGGACCGCTTTTGCCGCAGCAGTTTTTGTATTTAAGGCCGCTGCCGCACGGACAGTCGTCATTGCGCGCGATCTTTTTCTCTTCCCATTCGTGCTTGGTCTGGTTCAGCGCCATACGCATCTCTTCCTGGCGTTTTTCGAGTTCCATGGCACGGGCGAGCGCTTCGGCTTCTTCTTCGGCCGTTTCGACTTTGAAGCGGACCACGTGAAGCGTTTTGACCGTATCGTATTTGATTGTCTCGACCAGTTCGCTGAACAGGTTGAAACTCTCTTTTTTATACTCCACCAGCGGGTCTTTTTGGTTGTAAGCCCGCAGACGGATACCCGTTTTCATGCTATCCATCTGATAGAGATGTTCACGCCACGCGGTATCGAGGGTTTTGAGATAGATTTCACGTTCGATCTCACTGCGCACTTTGGCATCAACAACCGACATTTTTTCGTTGTACTCGTCGCCGAGGAGTTTCAGCGCCGTCTCGCGGATCGATTCGGGGTTCTTGTCCGTGAATCGGGACGCATCCAGCTCGGTATTGAGTTCTTCTTTGAGGGTCATCAAGAAACGTTCAAGATCGATCTCTTCTTCAGGGATCCCCATGAAAATTCCGCAATTGCCCAGGGTGCGGTCGATATATTCGGCACGGTTGGCCTCGATTTTTTCGCCGATATTGTATTCGGGATCGAGAAGTTCGCCGCGGAAGCGGTAGACGATCTTGCGCTGTTCGTTGGCGACATCGTCGTATTCGACGATGTGTTTACGCCCTTCGAAGTGCATGTTTTCGACTTTTTTCTGCGCTTTTTCAACCGCGCGGGTCACCATTGTCGATTCGATGTATTCGCCGTCTTCGACCCCCAGACGTTCCATGATCGCTTTGATCTTGTCGGAACCGAAAATCCGCAGCAGGTTGTCTTCGAGGCTCAGGTAAAACTGGCTGGTTCCCGGATCTCCCTGACGTCCCGCACGCCCGCGCAGCTGGTTGTCGATACGGCGGTTCTCGTGCCGTTCGGTACCGATGATGTAGAGACCGCCGAGGGCTTTGATCTCATCGTCGATTTTGATGTCGACCCCGCGTCCGGCCATGTTGGTCGCAATCGTAACCGCCCCTTTTTCCCCCGCGTTCTTGATGATTTCCCCTTCCTGGGCGTGGTTTTTCGCATTCAGTACGGTGTGGGGGATTTTCTCGGCTTTGATAAGCTGATGGAGTTTTTCGGATTTTTCGATCGATGCCGTCCCGATCAGGATCGGCTGCCCTTTGGCATGCAGTTCCTTGACTTTGGCGATAACGGCGGCAAATTTTTCGCTTTCGGTTTTGTAGATCAGGTCATTGAGGTCTTTACGCATTACCGGTACGTTGGTCGGAATCGAGATAACGTCAAGGCTGTAGATCTGGGCGAATTCGGTCGCTTCGGTCTGTGCCGTACCGGTCATCCCCCCGATTTTTTTGTACATACGGAAATAGTTCTGGTAGGTGATGTCGGCAAGCGTTTGGGTCTCTTCTTTGATGACAACCCCTTCTTTGGCTTCAAGCGCCTGATGCAGCCCCTCGGAATAACGGCGCCCCTCGCTGAGGCGCCCGGTGAACTCGTCGACGATCACGACCTGGTTGTCGCGTACGACGTAATCGACGTCGCGTTCGAAGATATAGTTGGCTTTCAGCGACTGATCGAGATAATGCGAGAGTCCGGAGTTTTCGATACTGTAGAGGTTGTCGACGCCGAAAAGCTCTTCGGCCCGCGCGATCCCCTCTTCGGTGATGAGGACGAGCCGGTCTTTTTCATCCACCGTGAAATGCTCGTCACGAACGAGCGCTTTGGCCACCGCGTCGGCGCGGGTATAGTTTTCCAACGCGCGGTTGGTGGGGCCGGAGATGATAAGCGGCGTCCGGGCTTCGTCGATCAAAATCGAATCCACTTCGTCGACGATGACGAATTCATGCCCCCGCTGTACCATGTGTTCGCGCGAATAGGTCATGTTGTCACGCAGGTAATCGAACCCGAACTCATTGTTCGTTCCGTAGGTGATGTCACACCCGTACTGGAACCGCTTGTCCGCGGGGTTGTATCCCCCTTCCAAAATAATCCCCGTGGTGTACCCCAGGAAAGCGTAAAGAGCCGACATCTGCGTACCGTCGCGCTCCGCGAGGTAATCGTTGACCGTTACGACGTGGACTCCTTTGCCGTTCATCGCGTTGAGGACGACCGGCAGGGTCGCGACCAGCGTTTTCCCCTCCCCCGTTTTCATTTCGGCGATGCGCCCCTCGTGCAGAACCATTCCCCCGATCAGCTGTACGTCGAAATGACGCATTCCCAGAACCCGTTTTCCGGCTTCGCGGGTAATGGCGAACGAATCGACCAAAACGTCGTCGAGCGTTTTTTCGCCGTTGCGGACGGCCGTTTTAAGAGCATTGAACGCTTCTTGAAGCGCTTCATCGCTCATGGCGGCATAATGGCTTTCGAGGGCGTTGATCCGGGCTACTTTCCTGAGATATTTTTTGATTTCACGATCGTTTTTGGTACCGAAAATTTTTCCGAGAAACGTTTGAAGCATAACTGGCCTTATTGTGCGCAATATTTAAAAAGTCGCTGATTCTACCACAGGAAATCTATTTGTTTGGTTAATGGGCATTCGCTACAATACGCATATTTCAATTCACCAAGGATTTCGTCGTGCGCCGTTTTCTCATAGCCCTGAGCGCTTCGCTCTCCCTTTTTGCCGCCCCCAAAGACCTCTCTTCGTTCAACGCCAAATTCGTCCAGACGATCACCGACGACAACGGCAAAACGATCCGTTACAGCGGCGAGCTGTGGGCCGCAAAGCCTCAAAACGCCCTCTGGGTCTACCATAAACCGATTCGTAAAAGCGTTTACGTCAACGCCCAGAAAGTCACCGTCATCGAACCCGCCATCGAGCAGGTGACGCTGCGGACGCTTGACAACGAAATCGATTTTCTCGCCATCGTCCAAAAAGCCCAACCGCTCGGTGAGGGTCGCTATGCCGCAACACTCAAAGGGCAAAAGTATACCGTTACGTTCAAAAACGACGTTCTCGCTTCAATCAGCTATATCGACGGTTTCGACAACAACGTCGTGATTTTGTTCAACGATCAAAAGCAGAACAAACCGATCGAACCATCCCGCTTCAAACCGCTCGTTCCCGCCGATTACGATATACTCAAGGGTTAATGGTGATGACACGAAGCGCTTACCGCTTCGCGTCCCGTTTTCCCCGTCTCACACTGAAACGTCGTGTGGGCGATCCCGATCTCTTCGAGCGCATGCCCCAGATCGTGTACAATTTCGGATACTTCGCTCAGCTTCAAATCATCATGAAAATTGAGCCGTGCTTCGAGAAATACGCTCTCGTCGTCAAGCTGCCATAGATGAATATGGTGGATGCTCTCGATCGAGGGGAACCGCTCTACCGTCTCCATTACCGCATCGACCGAGACGTCTGAGGGGGCAAACTGCATCAGCATTCCCGTCGAAGCGCGGACGATGGAAAAGGAAGAACGGATCAGATACACCGAAATGAGCAGCGAGAGGATCGGATCGATCCAGTACCACCCGTAAAGATAGATCAGCGCTCCGCCCGCAAGAACGGCGAACGACGTCATCAAGTCGCCCATCAGGTGCAGGTACGCCGAACGGATATTGATATTTCGGTCCGCATCGCGGTGAAGCAGCCATGCCGAGAGGCCGTTGACGACGATACCCAAAGCGGCCAGCACCATCACCCACGTCGATGCGACCGGCTGCGGCTCGATCAGGCGGTTGAACGCTTCGACGATCAGGTATACCGAAACGGCGATCAGCACCGAAGCGTTGAAAAGCGCCGCCAGAATTTCGGCCCGCTTGAACCCGAAGGTCTGACGCAGGTTCTGAGGACGGTGCGACAGACGGTGGGCGTAATAACTGATGACGAGGCTCATCACATCGCTGAAATTGTGCAACGCGTCGCTGAGCAACGCCAGGGATCCCGAAAAAACCCCTCCGATAAACTGCGCAACCGTGATTACCAGGTTCAAAACGACACTAAAGAGGAGTTTGCCTCCGCTGATTTCTCCGTGATGATGATGGTGGTGGTGGTGTTCCATGAAAAATACCCGAAAATAAAATTGAGAAAGTTTATCATAAATAGCAAGCGGTGTTCCGCCGATTTGCGTTCTAATATGCCGATAAAATCTCTCTTTTAGCTTCGGCACACGATAATAGTCGCCACAAAACCACCCATAAAGTACAAAAATGAAACAATTCCCCCTCCTGCTCGCTCTCCTGGCTGCCGCACCTTTTGGTTACGCGTCGGATTATTCCCTCTCGCTCAGCGTCGACACGACCCGTTTCGATTACGCCGAAACCTCTCGCTCGGGAAGTCTTCTGGATACCGAAACGAGCGATTTCGGGGAGATCGTGGGGGTCAGCATGCGTTATGAACCGCGCATGAACGGTTTTTACCTCGGCATGAGCTACGCGGAAGGGGACACCGACTACATCGGCGGAACAACTGCCAATCCGACATACGGATCGCACCGCACTACGACGCACAACCGTCTGTACCAATACGACGCCGGTTATCAGATGACCGCGCGCATCGATCGCGACAACACCGTCCCTTTCCGCCTGGGGATAGGATATCGCGGATGGCTCCGGCAGATCGGAAGCACCGCGACGGTATACGGTTACGACGAACTCTACGAATGGGGGTATTTCAATATCGGAGCAGGATGGCACACGGCTTTATCCCCGACGTTTACGATGGGGATCGACGCCGACTACCGCAAAGCGTTCAACGCCGAAATGTACGAAAACTGGCACGGTTATACCTACCGTCTCAAAAACGTCTACGGCTATAAAATCGGGGTCCCGCTTGAATGGACGGTCGATAACCGCCTTGGGCTCTTTCTGCTCTACAATTACGAATACTGGAATATCGGCGCTTCGGACAACGTCGGAGGGTACTACGAACCCGACAGCGAAACAAAGAATCAGACCGTATCAGCAGGGGTCAGGTTCCGGTTTTAAGCCGATTATTTAAGCGGCTGTAGAACAAAAAAGCAATATCGCTGCTCCACCCCGCCGGGGGTGACATGCGTTTGCCCGATAACATCGATGAGTGCGAAGCAGCCCTGAATCACCGCTTTCATCCGCTCTTCATCGTACTGTCGCACGGGCAATGCGCTGCAACTGTCGGGACCGTCTACCGCGAATGTCCCGATGATGGCATATCCCTCAGGCTTAAGGGCATCGTACATTTTTCGGACATACGCCTGCTGTTCCTCTTCTTTTTGCAGGAAATGAAATGCCGCGCGGTCATGCCATACGTCGAAGCTTTTTTCCGAAGTAAATGTACACACATCCCCGACACAATAGTGTGGAATATCCGCAGACGCACCGAGCCGTTGTTTAACTATCTCCAGCGCACTTGATGAGATATCAAGGAGTGTAATATCCCGATATCCCGAATCGATCAGACGGTCTGAGAGCGACGAAGCTCCGCATCCGACATCGATGAATACGTCTTTTGGGGTTGAGCCTATTTTTTGCAGCAGCGAGAGAGAAATCGAGGGCTCTTGTTGATACCACCCTACTTTGCTTATATCCTTCGTCGTATAAACGTTTTCCCAGTGGCGCTGCTTGACGTTTCCGTCCCCTTTGGTCGCATCGTCAGGCTTTGTCATAATAGTGCCAGATTTTACGCATTGAGATGAAGCCATGGTGATCCTAAGGGTAAAAAAGTTTGCTATTTTACTGCATAATGTCTTCTTATACAGCATCAGAAGATAATTTCAAATCTGCTATAATCAACACAATTATTTTATGTTACGGAGCATGAATGTCTTACGCGAGCATCATTATGGAAACATTCTCGATGCACGTAATAAATTTCAAAGCTTGTTTGCGTGATAATTCTCTCAACATACCCCTCCCACCTCTACACAAAGTGCCAACGGAGGGGTTTTCTGCATGAATGACTTACAATCCAAACTTCAAAATCTAAAAAATCAAACAAACGGTTACACCAAATCTCCAAAAACTTTTGAAGAGCAACTCGATCATTTAAAAAATAAAAACCTCATCATCACCAATGAAGCCTATACCCTCAAAAAACTATCTCATATCAACTATTACAGATTAAGTGCCTATTTCCTGCCATTACAACATACAAAAACATCTGTGTTGGAAGGGATTTTTTTAGACGATGTACGATTTGAAGATATTTTGGAACTCTTTTTTTTTGATGCAGAGCTTCGTAAAATCGTCTTTAAAGCAATCGAATCCATTGAAGTCTATTTCAGAACACAAATAGCCTATCATCATTCACTCGCTTATGGAGCATTCGGCTATCTTGATCCTGCAAATTTCAAAACATCCCCTGAATTTTTCGACAAAGTTATGCAGAGTATTCGAGAAGAAACAGGGCGTTCAAGTGAAACCTTTATCTCCCATTTCAGGGACAAATACGGTACTACCGATCTTCCTATCTGGGCAATGGTCGAAGTGGTTTCGATGAGCACCCTCTCTAAAATCTATGCGATACTCAAAACCTCAGAACAACAGGCGGTAATATCGTCACTCAACGGTGTCAGTAAAGACCTTTTTCACAACTGGTTCCACGCCCTGACCGTCATCCGCAACATCTGCGCCCACCACAGCCGTCTGTGGAACAAGACACTGGGCGTCAGTTTCGAAAAACCGCGCAAGATCAAAGCCTTTCATCCGTAGCAAGGAGACAAGATTTTCTTTGCCCTCAGCGTCATCGCATTTATCCTCGATGCCATCGGCGAAGAGAGTGATTTCAAAAGCAATATTACAGCACTGATGGCAGCTCATCCTAAAATCAATATCAAAGCGATGGGATTTATGGATAGATGGGAAAAGATGGCAGTTTGGGAATGACGATCAATACGGAGATTTATTTATGAAAAAAATACTTAATGAAGCAAAAGCTGATGCTATTGCTGTCTACAAAGCACTTGATATTGCAAGTGGTGGGAATCTTTCCCTCATAAAACAAAGCATAGCGCAATCATTCCAAGGATTTTTAGAAGCAAAATTCAATAGTCTTGTTTTGGATGTACTATCGAATGATATAAGTGAAGATGAGCTTATGGAGTTTATTCATTCTCAATCCGATGGTAATAAAAAGTTCATTTCAAATCTCATTTTAAAAAACATGAACGCCGACAATCGAATTACCACTTTTTTGCTGGCAAAACTTTGGGTTCAAAAAATGAGAAATGGCTCGCTCAATTACTATGAATCATCACTTTTTGCAAATATTAATACATTAACAGCACATGATTATGAAGTTTTTTATGATTCATTTCTAAATATTTCTTTGTACCAAAACAAAGAAAATATGTTCCAAACAACAACTTTACCTGAAAATGGACACTACATTACATCACTCAATAAATTTAAAAGTATAGGAATAATTGCTGATATTGGCGCATTTGATGGTGGTTCTATAATCGAAGAAAATAATTTGAAAATAAGTTTTCTAAAAACCCCTTTTTCAGATATCTTTTTCGGATATCTTCAGGAGTTTTTTGAAAGCAATTAAATCAATCCTATCAACGCCACCAGCAACACCGGAGGCGTAATCACCAACCCTACTTTCATGTATTCGCCCCAACCGATCTTAACCCCTTTTTGCGCCAAAACGTGGAGCCAAAGAAGGGTCGCGAGCGATCCGATCGGAGTCATTTTAGGCCCGAGGTTACATCCGATGATGTTGGCATACGCCAGTGCGCTGTTCCCCGCCTCCGCAATCGCGATGTCCATAATCATAACGGTCGGCATGTTGTTCATCACCGAGCTGAGGATGGCGGATAAAAAACCCGTCCCGATCACGGCGTAGACATTCCCCATACTCTGAAGCTCCGTAATCACCCCTGCGAGATAGGTCGTTAATCCGCCGTTTTTGAGGCCATAGACGACGACATAAAGCCCGATACTGAACCACACGACCTGCCACGGTGCCGCTTTGATCGTCATGATCGGTTTGGTCGCTTTGAAGTACGTCGCGATGGCGAGGAATACCAGCGCCCCGCCGAGCGCAAACACCGAAACGGGGAGATGATACGCATCCCCGATAAAATATCCTACCATGAGCAATCCCAAGAACCACCAGCTGAGGCGGAACATCGTCATGTTTTTAATCGCACTCTCAGGGGTGGCGAGGTTTTCGACGTCGATGTGAGTGGGAATATCCTTGCGGAAAAAGAGCCACAGAACGACGATCGAGGCGATAATGCTCAGGAGATTCGGGAGGAACATCGTCCGCGCGTATTCCCAAAAGCCGATGTCAAAATACCCTGCCGTCACAATGTTGGTGAGGTTGGAGATGACGAGCGGATTGGAGGCGCTGTCGCCGATAAATCCCCCCGCCATCAAAAACGCGAACATCGCGACGGGGTTCATCTTGAGGTACTTCATCTTCGCCAGAATGATCGGGGTGAGGATCAGCGCCGCCCCGTCATTGGCGAAAAAGGCCGATACGAGGGCGCCGAGGATCATCATATAGACAAACATCAAATGGCCGTTGCCACGGGAAAGACGTGCCATTTTCAACGCCGCCCATTCGAAAAAGCCGATCTCATCGAGTACCATCGAGAGCAGGATAATCCCAATAAATGCCAGCGTCGCGTCCCAGACGATTCCCGTCACCGTCCACACGTCGCCGAGGCTGACGACACCGAGGCTAACCGCCGCGACAGCGCCGACCGTCGCCGTCGTCCCGATCTGAAGCCCACGCGGCTGCCAGATGATAAAGATTAATGTGCCTAAAAACAGAGCGATCGCCAATGCCATTTTGGACTCCGATGGAAAAATTACGAAATTGTATCACAATATCAATATATCTTGATATATTATTTTTATTTCGTTACACTGTCACCAATCGGAGGTACTTATGGACGTATTTTTAGAAACCGTATCGGCACTGAACGACGAAACACGTGTCAAATTACTGGCATTTCTGGATACTCACGGGCCGCTGTGCGTCTGCGACCTGCAGGAGAGCTTTGGCATGATCCAGTCGCGCCTCTCTCGCCACCTCAAAATCCTCAAAGACGGGGGATTTTTACGGGTCGATCGGTGCGGTACGTGGGCCTATTACTCCATCCGAAGTCCCCTGGATCGCTTCCGCAGCGAAGCGCTGGCCGAAATCCGCTGTCTGGGGATCGATCTTCCCCCACTTGTCAAACTATCACAAACCGGAGAATGTACCCTATGAAAAACGTCCTTATCCTCTGCACCGGCAACAGCTGCCGCTCCATCATGGCCGAAGCGCTCATCAACGCCAAAATGGGAGATCGTTACCGTGCCTACAGTTCCGGCGTTCGCGCCAGCGGCCGAGTCAATCCCAACGCCCAAAAGCTCCTCACCGAAAAAGGGATCTGGCGAGACGAATACCATTCCAAAACCCTTGACACGATGATGGGTAAAGAATACGATCTAATCGTCACCGTTTGCGACCATGCCCACGAAACATGCCCGATGTTCCCCCGTCCCGTACCGAAAATCCACGTCGGTTTCGAAGACCCCGACGGAAAAGGCTACGAAGCGTTCGAAGAGACCTACCGAGAGATCGAATCGTCCCTTTTGCCCGCAATCGACGGGTTTTTCAACCCAATCGAAAAGGCCGTCTCCGCTACCGCTGAGGGAGTCAAAATCAACTTTACGGGAGGCATTGCCAAAAACACCGTCTTTACAATGGTCCAGAACTGCCAGAACGGCCAATGCGATTGTATGAGCGACGAAACGAAAGCGAAAATCGCCTCGATGGAAGTAGGCGGAGAAGACGGAAACGTCGAGTTGACACTCGGCGGGCAAATCACCAAAGAAGAAGTCGAAGCCGCGCTGGCAAAATCGAAAGTGCTCCCCGGATGCGGGTGCTGATCGGATGAGTCATCCGGTAAACGATCACGAACAGATCATTAAACCTAATCCGCTCAATAAAAACATCGTCGGCCTCGGGGCCAACAGTTTTTTTACCGATTTTTCGACCGAGATGATCCTGCCGTTGCTGCCCATCTTTCTGGAGCGGTTCCTGCACGCGACGAAAACGCAAATCGGCCTGATCGAGGGGCTTGCCGAGCTCTCCGTCGCCCTCCTTATCGCCCTATCGGGGTTCTACTCCGACCGCCTCGGGCGGCGCAAGGGGATCGTTGTCTTCGGATACGGCCTCTCCAATCTCATCAAACCCCTCGCTTTCTTCGCCCAAAGCGCCACGATGATCGCCACGATCCGGATCGGCGACCGTCTGGCCAAAGGGATCCGTGTCGCCCCGCGCGACGCGCTCATCAGCGCCTCTACCCCAAACGGCACGAGCGGCTTCGTATTCGGTTTTCACAAAATGATGGACGGCGCGGGGGCGCTGGCGGGTTCGTTGGCCACCTTCGCCCTTTTGTGGGCGCTGGGAGAGAGCGAAGAGACGTTTCGCACGATCTTTGCCCTCAGCCTCATCCCGGGGCTTATCTCGATGGCGATACTGGTGTTCGTCATCACCGATGCCCCCTTCACCCCGGCTCCGGCCAAACGGTTTCGTCCCGATGCCCTGCCCGCAGCGTTTTACACCCTTGTCTTTTTCCAGACCCTTTTTAGCCTCTTTGCGATGAACTATTCGTTCATGATCCTCAAGGCGGGCGACAACGGCGTGGCGCTGGCGATGATCCCGCTCGCCTACGCCCTTTATAACCTGACGCAGGCGTTTTTCGCGATCCCCATCGGCCGTCTGGCCGATCGCTTCGGCAAAGCGACGCTGCTGGCCTTCGTCTATCTCGCATTCGGCCTGGGGGCGATGGCGATGGCCTGGGGAGGAGTATGGGGTGCGTGGATCGGGTTCGGAATCTACGGCTTTTTCGCCGGGGGGTTCAACGCGCTGGCCAAGGCGATCATCTCCGACACGGCGCCGCAGGAGCTCAAAGCGACCGCTTACGGCGTTTATTACACCTCAGTCGGGCTCGCTACGCTCGCATCGCTTGTAATGGCGGGGTGGCTCTGGGACACATTCGGCAGCACAACCCCCTTTTGGATCGCCGGAGGTTCGGCCCTGGCGCTTGCCGCGATTTTGTACGCATCACGCGGACGCTTTTCGCTCACTGCGGACTAATCAGCGAAATTTAACGCCCTCGTAGCGGTCATACACCCATTCGGCGACGGCCTGACGCTCTTTTTCACTCAGTTTCCCCTTGAGCGAAGGCATGATCCCGAATTTTTCGATCGCCATCGGATGGCACATGCTGTACTGGATGTCGGGGTTTTCGATGTAGTCTTTGATGAACGCGATAATCACGCGGCGTTTGACGTCATCGTCCTCGTCGGCGATTTGGACGTTTTCTTTGAGGCGGTGGGATACTTCCACCATCGGGGGAGCTTTGAGGGTATGGAGGTTACGGATCACCTCTTTTTTTTCCATCATTTCGACGTGGCACGAGGCGCAGTGTTTTTGATAGAGGGCATATCCTTCGCCGCCCCACGCGACGAGGGCCGAAGCGGCCAGTGAGAACGCAATTTTCATCCGGTTCCTTTTTTATCGGGAATGGTAGCGGTTTTGGAGATACAAGGAATTGACGTAAATCAATGTCCCCCCATCACCTTCTCGATTTCGGCGGGTTTATCGTGGATGCCGAAGCGGTCGATGATCGTTTTGGTCGCTTCGTTCTGCCCGACTACCTCGACCTCCTTGCCCATCTTGCGCAGCTTGATCACCGCTTTATCAAGGGCATGGACGGCCGAAATATCCCAGAAGTGGGCGCGCGTGACGTCGATGATGACGTGTTTGACCGCTTCGCGGTAATCAAACGCATCGGCGAAACGCTCGGCCGAGTTGAAAAACACCTGCCCGACGAATTTGTAGACGCGGGTAGAGCTGGTCTCCTCGAACGATTTTTCCCAGTAAAGAAAATGGCTGATCTTGTTCGCAAAAAAGAGCGACGCCAGCAGCACCCCGGTGAAGACCCCCAGCGCGAGGTTGTGGGTCCAGACCACGACGATGACGGTCGAGAGCATCACGACGTTCGTGGAGAACGGAAGGGTCTTCAGACCTTTGATCGAGCCCCAGTTGAACGTCCCGATCGAGACCATGATCATCACCGCCACGAGCGCCGCCATCGGGATGATGGAGATCAGGTCACTCATGAAAACGACCATGATGAGCAGCAGCACCCCGGCGATCAGGGTCGAGAGGCGTCCCCGGCCGCCCGATTTGATGTTGATGACCGACTGCCCGATCATCGCGCATCCGGCCATACCGCCCATGCACCCGCTGGCGATGTTGGCGACCCCCTGCCCTTTTGCCTCGCGATTTTTGTCGCTGTCGGTGTCGGTCATGTCATCGACGATCGTCGCCGTCATGAACGATTCGAGCAGCCCCACCGCCGCCAGCGCCGCGGAATAGGGGAAAATGATCGCGAGGGTCTCGAGACTGAGCGGCACTTCGGGCCACAGAAAAATGGGGAGGGTGTCGGGGAGCTGCCCCATGTCCCCGACGGTACGCACATCGAGGCCCAGATAGACGGCGACGGCGGTCAATACGACGATCGTCACCAGCGGCGAGGGGATCAGTTGACCGAGTGTGGGAACATACGGGAACAGGTAGATGATCGCCAGCCCCGCCGCGGTCAGGGCGTAGACATGCCACGTGACGTTGGTGAGTTCGGGAAGCTGCGCCATGAAGATCAGAATCGCCAGCGCGTTCACGAACCCGATCACGACGGTGCGGGAGACGAAGCTCATCAGCATTCCCAGCTTCAGATACCCCGCCAGGATCTGCAAAACTCCCGTAAGGATCGTCGCGGCCAGCAGATACTGCAGCCCGTGTTCTTTGACCAGCGTCACCATCAAGAGAGCCATCGCCCCAGTGGCGGCCGAGATCATCCCGGCACGACCGCCAACGAACGCGATCACCGTCGCGATACAAAACGAGGCGTAGAGCCCCACCTTCGGATCGACCCCCGCGATGATCGAAAAGGCGATCGATTCGGGGATGAGCGCCAGGGCGACGACGATCCCGGCGAGGATATCGGCGCGGATATTGCCGAACCACTCCTCTTTTTTTGACAACAAAAGCATCATTTTCCTTTGTTCCAATACTTTCTCAACCCAATTAACATTCAGGAAGCTTTGCAGATGAAAGACGCAGTGAGAAGACGGAGATTTCACGCCATTTTAGCAGCCGTTGGATAAAGACGCGTTAAAAATAGCGGTAAACCCTGCGACTCATGCCCCCCTCAGCCGCCGAGTGATACAATTACGCACCATGCAAACCATACCGATTGAAACGTTTTTAGAAACGCTTGACACCTACGATCTCGTGATCGATGCCCGCAGTCCGCGCGAATACCACGAATCCCATGTTCCGGGTGCCCGCAATTTTTACGCCCTGAGCGACGAGGAACACCGGATCGTCGGAACCCTCTACAAACAGGTCTCAGCGTTCGAGGCACGGGTGCAGGGGGCCTCGTACGTCTGTGTCAACGCCTCGAACCATATCAAGGAACTCTATCCCGCGTTCACCCCGAATTCCAAGATCGCCATCTACTGCGCCCGGGGAGGGATGCGTTCCTCTTCCCTTTCGACCATTTTTTCGAGTATCGGCTACCGTATCGACCGCATCAAAGGGGGCTACAAACAATACCGCCGATACGTGGTCGACTATCTCGATGCCCTCCCCCCGATCCGCTTCATCACCCTCTCGGGACATACGGGATGCGGCAAAAGCGAACTCCTCGGAGGCCTCGAAAACGTCCTCGACCTCGAAAAAATGGCCAACCATTACGGCTCGGTTTTCGGTGACGTCGGGGGGTGCCAGCCCAGCCAAAAAGAGTTTCAAAACCGTCTCGTGCACGGTTACCGCGCCCTCGATCCCCGCAGACGCGCTTTTGTCGAGTCCGAGAGCAAACGGATCGGCCGGCTCACCCTCTCGGCCGCGATTCACGATCAGATGATGCACGGGTTCCGCGTCGAAATCACCGCTCCGCTGGATCAGCGGGTCAAGCGGATCATGCGGATGTACGACCGGATGGACGGGGCTTTTTTCCGTGAACGGATGGAGCGTATCTCCCCGTATATCAGCCGTGAGGACAAAGCGGCCGCATTGTGCGCGTTCGACAACGGCGATCTGCCCCGCGTCGCTGAAATACTCCTCGTGCACTATTACGACAAAGTCTACAAAAGATCCCACAAACCCGATCTCACGCTTCACAACGACGATCCGGCGCAAACCGTTCGGACCCTTGCCGAACTGCAGCGCGAACTGGACAGTCGCGCATGATGAACACCGACGCCAAACTGACCAAATACGTCCGCGCCTCGGGATGTGCGGCCAAACTCTCTCCCGGCTCGCTCGGCGACGTCACCTGCCGTCTCGTGTCGTTTCACAAAGACCTTCTTGTCGGATTCGAAGGGAACGAAGACGCGGGGGTATTCCGGATCGACGATACAAACGCGATAGTGCAGACGCTTGATTTCATCACCCCCGTCGTCGACGACCCGTTCGTCTACGGCCAGATCGCGGCGGCCAATTCGCTCAGCGACGTCTTCGCGATGGGAGGCGATCCCAAAACGGCCCTCAACATCGTCGGGTTCGACGGCAAGAACCACACGACCGAGATCCTGAGCGAGATCCTTCGGGGCGGCCAGAGCAAGGTCGCCGAGTGCGGCGCGGTGATCGTCGGGGGGCACACGATCGAAACCCCCGAAATGATCTACGGCCTCTCGTGTACGGGATTCGTCCACCCACAGCGGATCTTGCGCAACAACGCCGCCCGGGAGGGGGACCTGATCGTCCTGACCAAACCGCTGGGAGTGGGAATCCTCGTCACCGCGATCAAAGCCGATCTTCTCGATGCCGCCGCCGCGATGCGGGTCGCCGAATCGATGCGCACCCTTAACTACAAAGCTTCCCTCATCGCACGCGAATGCGACGCGCATGCTTGCACCGACGTTACGGGGTTCGGATTTTTGGGGCACCTGTACGAGATGTGCACCCCCTCCACCTCGATCGAGGTGGAGAGTTCATCCGTCCCCTTTTTCCCCGAAGCGCTTCCGATGGCGTCGATGGGAATCATCCCCGCGGGGAGCTACGCGAACCAAGAGTACCTCGGTTCCAAGGTCCGTTTTACACGCGACATCGGCGCGGACCGTGAAATGCTCCTCTTCGATGCCCAAACCTCCGGGGGGCTGCTGATCGGGGCAAGCCCCGAAAATGCGCGCGCCATCACCCGGCGGTGCCGTGACGAAGGGATCGACGCCGCCATCGTCGCGCAGGTGGTCGCCAGACGCGATGCCGATATTTTCGTAGGATAGACCATGACCCGACGTACCTTCATCACCCATACCGCTGCCATCGGCACCCTCTGGATCACCCCATCCTTCGGCGACGAGACCTCCTCCGCGTCTGCAGGATACGCCCTCTATGATATCCTCTGGAGCTTCGACCTCTCCCGCCACACCGGCGAAACTTCCCTGTGGATCCCGCTCCCCTCCGACATCGGCGGATTCCAGAACGTCCTCAAAACGGGATGGCGCACCGACGCGGCGGAGTGTTTTGAAAGTGCCCGAAACCGTGACGCGGCACGAACCCTCTTCGCACACTGGGAGAAAAACGCCCCCGCCAAAACGCTCGAACTGCGCTTGAGTATTGCGCTGCGGGACCGTCGCTGTGATTTCCGTCCCCGGCGGATCTGTCCCGAAGCCGCCCGGGCGGCCCGAGCCTTTCTCTCCCCATCGGCGCATATTCCGACCGACGGAGCCGTCGCCCGCATCGCCACCGCCATCGTCGGGCGTGAAAAAGACCCCCTCAAAAAGGCTCGCCGCATCTACGACTGGATCGTTGCAAACAGTTACCGCGACGAAAGCGTACGCGGCTGCGGCACGGGGAGCCCGAATGCAATGCTCGCCGAACTCGAAAAAAACGGCCGCATGGGGGGAAAATGCCTCGACATGTCGGCCCTGTGCGTCGCGCTGATGCGTGCATCGGGGATCCCCGCCCGCGAGGTGACCGGGATCCGGGTGGGGCCCTCACGCCTCTCCGGCGCATTCGGTGCCGGAGAAGAGATCACCAAAGCCCAGCACTGCAAGGTGGAGTTTTTCACCCCTTCCCACGGGTGGATCCCCTGCGATCCCGCCGACATCACCAAACTCGTCCTCAAAGAGGGGATCGAGAAAACCTCCCCCCGTGCACGCGAACTCTCGAACCTATTTTTCGGCTTCTGGGAGAACAACTGGATGGCCCTCAACCACGCCCGCGATTTCGATCTCTATCCGGCCAATTCGCAGGGGAACCTCGATTCTTTCGGCTACCCTTATGCCGAAGTTGAGGGGGAATACCTCGATCCCTTCGACCCTGCCGCCTACCGCTACGCGATCCGATCGCTCAAAGGACTCATGTGATCCTTGACTGCCGCGACATGGAGTGCCCCCGCCCGGTGCTGGAAACCAAAAAAGCGCTCGATTCCCTCCCTGAAGACGCAACGCTGACCGTCGAGGTCAATACCCTCTCGGGGCGGGAAAACTGTAAACGTTTCGCCCTCTCTCAACACTGCACCTATACGGAAGAGGATCTCGGCAACGGTGCGACCCGCCTCGTCATTCTCAAAGGAAAAGGCTACGTCGAAAAGCCCGGGGAGGAGAACCCCCTGGATGCCATGATCGTCCAGGAGCGGCGCAGCGCGGTCCTGGTCCTCTCCGGCGCTTTCGTCACGGCGCTCCTTTCTGCCTCGTGCTGCCTCGTTCCGACGCTCTTCATCCTCTTCGGCGTCTCGTTTGCGGGAGTCATCAACGTCGCCGCGCTCGAGCCGTACCGATGGATTTTCACCCTTGCGGCCGTGGGGATGCTCTCGTTCGGCTTTTACCGCATGGTGATCCGCAAGCAGATCGAATGCGACTGCGAACCCAGTCTGGCTTCCAGGGCGCTCAAAACGCTCTTTTGGCTGTTGTTCCTCCTGACCCTCGCCGTATTGTTCTATCCCTACTACGAAGGATGGCTATGGCAAGAGTGATCCTCATTCTCTCGCTGTTCGCCGTTTTCGTCGGTGCACGCGAATGGACGCTGCGAATCACGGGGATGCACTGCATCGCCTGCACCCTTGCCGTCAAAAAGGCACTGATGGGGATCCCCGGGGTCCGCAGTGCAAAAGTCTCGTTCAAAAACGAAACCGCCCTTGTCGACGCACAGGAAAACGTCACCCTCGAGACGATGCAAAACGCCGTAGCGCGAACCGGATACACCATCACCTCTGCCGCTTCGAAATAACGTTTCAGCGCAAAAAAGTGCTACACTACGCGCATCGATTTTCACAAGGACTCTTTTTTCATGTTGCGCTCTATCCACGACTCGCTGGAGCCGAAACTTATCACCCTCTTCAAACGACAGGGGTACAACCGCTCCGATTTTGTCGCCGACGCGATTGCGGGGCTCTCTGTTGCCATCGTCGCCCTCCCGCTGGCCATGGCGATCGCGATCGCTTCGAACCTTCCCCCCGAGAGAGGCCTATTTACCGCCATCGTCGCCGGTTTTTTGATCTCGGCCCACGGCGGCAGCCGCTACCAGATCGGCGGCCCCACGGCAGCTTTCATCGTCACCGTCGCCACCGTCGCGATGAAACACGGCTACGAGGGGCTGGTACTCGCAACCATCATGGCGGGGGGTACCCTTGCGCTGATGGCTTTTTTACGGGCCGGAGAACTGATCAAATTCATCCCCTATCCCGTCATCGTAGGATTTACTTCGGGGATCGCCCTTCTCATCGCTTTTTCGCAGATCCGCGATTTTTTCGGTCTGCACGTCGACACCGTACCACCCGATTTCATCGACAAACTCACCCTCTATCTTGCCCATCTGCACGAAACCAACCTCGCGGCGGTACTCCTTGCGACGGCATCGATCGGCGTGATTCTTCTTGCCAAGCGTTATACTCCCCGCATCCCCGGTCCCATCCTCGTCGTCATCCTCTCGGCCTCGGCTGTCTGGGCGCTGAACATCCCCGTCGAAACGATCGAAAGCCGGTTCGGTTCGATCCCCTCGATGCTGCCAAGCCCCGTATGGCCCGACATCACCTTTGAAAAGCTCCGGTTGCTCCTCCCCGATGCGATCACGATCGCGACGCTTGCGGCCATCGAATCGCTTCTCTCGGCCGTCGTCGCCGACGGAATGACCGGTACGCGTCACAAACCCAATGCCGAGCTCCTTGGACAGGGGGTGGCCAACGTCGCATCGGGGATCTTCGGCGGCCTCCCCGCCACGGGAGCAATCGCCCGTACCGCGACCAATATCAAAGCGGGGGCCAAAAGCCCGGTTGCGGGAATGATGCACGCGGTATGGCTTTTTGCGTTCATGCTGCTGCTCGCCCCGCTGATCGTGAAGGTTCCCCTTGCGGCCCTCGCCGCGATCCTCATGGTCGTCGCATGGAACATGTCCGAGATCAAACACGTCCGGGAGATCATGAAAGCCCCGAAAGCCGATCGGATCGTCCTGATCACCACCTTTGCGCTGACGGTACTCGTCGATCTGAATTTCGCGATCCAGGCTGGAATCGCCCTCGCATCGATTCTGTTCATCGATTCGATGATGAAATCGACCCAGATCAAAGCAGTCCGGAACGAGGAGGACGACCCCGATTCCACGGCCAACAAAACGATCCCCCCCGGCGTCGAAGTCTATGAAATCGACGGCCCTCTTTTCTTCGGCGTCGCCGAAAAACTGGTCGATACCCTGCTGCTGTTCGAAAAGCCGCCGAAAGTGTTCATCCTCCGGATGCGCCACGTCCCCCTTATCGATGCGGCGGGACTGCATGCGCTCGAAGTGGTTCAGGAGCGGCTCAGCCACCACGGCACCCGACTTATCCTCTCTGGGGTCAACCCGCAGGTAAGACGGTTCATCGCCCTCTCGGATTTGAACGTCAAAATCGGTTCTGAAAACATCGTCGACCATATCGACAAGGCCATCCTCAGAGCCTCCGTCTTTCTGATGCCCAAAGAGGGCTGATACCGATTCTTCTCGGGCACGCCGGCGCTGCGACGTAATCGCAGGGACTCCCTCAGGGCCCATCCGCGTGCAATGTGTTACAATCATGGAATGATTAAATGGATTTTTCTTCTCTTTCTCGGCACTTCGGCACTTTCGTACGAATTGCAAAAAGAGTATTTTTTTACCGATCACACAATCGTTTCCACCGACGTGTTCCCGCAAATCGGCAAACGTTTCGAGCTGGTGCGGATCCCTTCGGACAAACTGCTCTTCCGGCTCGATGCCAACGTCGTCGCCAAAACCTTCGAGCTCAACGGTGTCAAAATCGAAACGGGAAAAGTGCGCTTCGTCACGTTTGTAAAAAAAAGTCCCATTGACGTCACGTCGCTCAAAATCCAGCTCGCCCGCTTCCTCACCGAACGCTACCCCGCGATCGAAATCGAAGGGATCTCGGTCATTCCCCGGGGCTACGTGGAAGCTCTCCCCCCCGAAGCCAACGCCGTATTCGACGCTTCGTGCGCCCTGAACGGATCAGGGACGTTTTACGTGGTGGACGCCAACGGCCTGCGGCGCTATTTCGATTACAGCGTCGAAGCCACCCTCCCGGTGCTGCATACGACCCGCAAAGTCTCGCGCAAAGAGGTCCTGAACGGCATGAACACGGTCCAAAAAGCGATCCCTTTCGATTCGTTCCGTGATGTGCCGCTAAGTTCGATGCCCCAAAACGCCCAGCGTTTCCGCGCCTCGCTCAAACCCTACACTCCCCTGACGATACGCCATATCGAAAAAATGCCCCTGGTCCTAAAAAACGACAACATCGTCGTCGAAGTCCGAAACGGCACGGTCGTCCTCGAATTGATCGCAACAGCGACGCAAGAAGGGGGACTCTATGATATTATTACGATTCAAAAAAGGGACGGCAAACGCTCCCGGGCCAAAGTAATCGGAGAGAAACGGGTGGAACTGCAATGAAAATCGTGATCGGCATCAGCGGCGCCAGCGGCGCGGCACTTGGTCTCAAGACGCTGCGCGCCCTCCCCGACACGGTTCAAAAACACCTGATCGTCTCCGAACACGCGCAAATCGTCCTCGAAAAAGAGGAAAACCTCACCCTCCATCGAAACGACGAAATCTGGGCCTCCGTCGCCTCGGGTTCGTACGGAGCGGATGCGATGCTGATCACCCCCTGTAGCATGAATACCCTCGCCAAAATCGCCTGCGGCATCGCCGACAATCTGATCACCCGCGCCGCCGCGGTGATGATCAAGGAACGCCGTACGCTGATCCTCGCGCCCCGTGAGATCCCGTTTTCCCCCATAGCGCTGGAAAACATGCACAAGCTCTCCATGATGGGGGTCATCATCGCCCCTCCCGTTCTGGCCTATTACGGGGAACAAAACACGCTAGAAGAGATGGAACACTTCATGATTGGCAAATGGTTCGACCTCCTCGGCATCGACAACAATCTTTACAAAAGGTGGGATGACCGTGCATAAAATCGCCCTTTACCCGGGGACTTTCGACCCGATCACCAACGGTCATTACGACATCATCGAGCGGGCGCTCCGGCTCTTTGACGAAGTGATCGTCGCCGTTGCCGAATCGCGCGACAAACGGCCGATGTTCTCCCTGGACGAACGGGTCGAAATGGCCCGCCTCTCCACCGCCCATCTTGGGCGCGTACGGGTTGTGGGCTTCGACAACCTAACCGTCGAGCTGGCCAATTCGCTGGGGGCTACCGTCCTTATCCGGGGACTGCGGGCGGTGAGCGATTTCGAGTTTGAACTCCAGCTGGGGTATCTGAACAAATCGCTCGATCCGAAAATCGAAACGGTCTACCTGATGCCCAAACTCCAGCACGCGTTCGTCAGCTCCTCCATCGTCCGCAATCTACTTAAATTCAACGGCAAGACCGATCATCTCCTCCCTCCCGCGGTACAGGACGTGATCCGCGGGATGAAGTCGTGCACGCTACCGGGGCAGAACTGATGTACGTCGCGATTGAGGGGATCGACACCGCCGGAAAAAGCACCCAGATCGAACGGCTCCGTACACTCTACCCCGATGCGCTCATTACCAAAGAACCGGGCGGAACCGAAGCGGGAGCACGGATCCGTTCGATGGTTCTGGGGGGAGAGCTTAGCAGCAAAACGGCCGAAATGCTGTTGTTTCTCGCCGATCGGGCCGAACATACCGAAGAGATCATATTACCCAATATGAACCGTCTCATCATCAGCGACCGTTCCGCCGTATCGGGGATGGCGTACGCGGCGGTACAGCAGCTGTGCGACGAGTCCACCCTCGTGCTGCTCAACCGCCTCGCCACGGGAGGAACCCTTCCCGATCGCGTTTTCATCCTTCGGCTCACCCCCGAAGAGCTCTCCCACCGGCTGGGCCAAAAAGAGCACGACGCGATCGAATCGCGCGGAATCGCCTATCTGCTGGAGATCCAAGAAGCGCTGATCGCCTCGGCCTACGCGCTGGGAATCCAAACCCATGTAATCGATGCGACACAATCGATCGATACCATTACCCACGAGATATCCGATCTCATCAAAGGAGCCTTATGATCCAATCGCTGCGCGGCATGAACGACATCCTCAGCCCCGAATACGAGCGCTTCGAGTATTTTCTCGAAACCGCCTCACGCATCGCCAAACGCTACGGTTTCCACTACATCGAAACCCCGCTGCTCGAAGAGACGGCACTGTTTAAACGTTCCGTCGGCGAATCCAGCGACATCGTCGGCAAAGAGATGTACCAGTTTACCGACAAGGGGGAGAACGACGTCTGTCTCCGTCCCGAAGGGACCGCCGGGGTGGTCCGCGCCTTTATCCAGCACAAACTGGACAAAAAAGGGGGCATCCACCGTTTCTACTACCACGGCCCGATGTTCCGCTACGAACGTCCGCAAAAAGGGCGGTTACGCGAATTTCACCAGTTCGGTGTCGAAAGCTTCGGCGTCGAGAGCGTCTACGAAGACGCCCTGATGATCATGATGATCGCCGACATTCTCTCTGCCCTGGGAATCGGTTACCGTCTCAAACTCAACTCGCTGGGCGATCAGCACTGTATGCCCGCCTACCGCGAAAAACTGGTAACGTTTATCGAAGCGTGCTCTGATGCGATCTGCGAAGACTGCCGGCGCCGTAAATCGACCAATCCCATCCGCGTTCTTGACTGTAAAAACGAAAAATGCCAGAGCCTATACGTCGACGCCCCCAAACTGATCGATAATCTCTGCGGAGGGTGCGAAAACGACTTTTCCACCCTCAAAACGATCCTCGATCAGCACGCCATCGCCTACGAGATCGATACCAATCTCGTGCGCGGGCTGGATTACTACTCCAAAACGGCGTTCGAATTCGTCAGCGACAACATCGGAAGCCAGAGCGCCATTGCCGGTGGCGGACGTTACGACCGACTCGTCGAATTTCTTGAGGGTAAACCGACCCCTGCCGTCGGTTTCGCGATCGGTATCGAACGGCTGCTGGAACTGATCGTCATGCCTGAGCCGCAGCGCGAAGGATACTATCTCGGAGCGATGGACGCCGAATCGCTCCCGTTGATTCTCAAAGTGGCCGAAGCGCTCCGGAAAACCCAAAAAGCGGTCGTGGAGTACGATCCCAAAAAGCTCCAGAACCACCTAAAAGGGGCTGACCGGATCAACGCCCGCTACTGCGCGGTCATCGGCGAAAACGAACGTAACGACGGTACGGTGTGGATCAAAGATCTCGAAGAGAAATCGGAAACGCAGATTCCGATGGGCCAATTTATTTGAAAACGAAATCCAGCGGGGAGGAAACAGCGGTGAAAACGTACGGAATAGACATTTGGGGCGAAAACAACTTTATCATCGACCAGGGGAAAGTAAAGGTCAACTACAAAAGTTCCCCCTCCCTGCTCGAAATCACCCAGCAGGTGCGCAAAACCAATCTGCGCGGGCCGCTGATCCTCCGCTTCCCCCACCTGATCGGCAAACAGATCGACATGCTCTATTCCAATTTCCGCCGCGCCATCTTCGAAAACGACTACAACGGCAAGTTCCATGCCGTTTTCCCCCTCAAAGTCAACCAGTTCCCCGAAGCGGTTGACGCCATCGTCGAACACGGCGAAAAATACAGCTACGGGCTCGAAGCGGGTTCCAAAGCCGAGCTCGCCCTCGCGATGGCGAAAACCCCCATAGGCTCGCCCATCACCGTAAACGGCTTCAAAGACGAAGAGATGGTGACGCTGGGCTTTATGGCCGCCCACATGGGACACGACATTACGATCACGATCGAGGGGCTCGGAGAGCTTGAATGGATCATCGACGTCGCGCAGCAGTGCGACCTCAAAGTGCCCAACGTCGGGATCCGCGTCCGGCTTCAGAGCGAAGGAAGCGGTATCTGGGCCAAAAGCAGCGGTCTGAGCGCCAAATTCGGCCTCACCTCCACCGAGCTGATCGAAGCGATTGCGATGCTGCGGGAGAGTAACATGCTCGAGCATTTCACGATGATCCATTTCCACGTCGGCAGCCAGATGCAGGAGATCGCGACGCTCAAGCGGGTGCTGCGCGAAGCGGGAAATATCTACGCCGAACTCAAAAAAATGGGGGCCGACAACCTCCGCGCCATCAACATCGGGGGCGGTCTGGCCGTGGAATACTCGCAGCACCCTTCAACGCGGATGCGGAACTATACCCTCGAAGAGTTCTCCAACAGCGTCGTTTACCTGCTCAGAGAGATCATGAACGCCAAAGGGGTCGAGCATCCCGACATCTTCACCGAATCGGGCCGTTTCATCGTTGCCTCGCACTCGGTGCTGATCGCTCCGGTACTCGAACTCTTCAGCCACGACTACCAGACCAAATCGCTTAAACTCAAAGAGAAAAATCCGCCGCTGATCGAAGAGCTGCGCGAACTCAATTCGCTCCTCTCGCCCCGTACCTGCATCGAGTACATGCACGACGCGCTCGATCACATGGAATCGCTGCTGACGCTGTTCAACCTGGGCCACATCGACCTCCAGGACCGGTCCAACGCCGAAATCCTGGTACACCAGATCATCAAAAAATCGCTCTACCTCTCGCAGGACAACCCACTCCCCGACATCGAACGGCTGCAGGTGAAACTGCAGGAACGCTACCTGATCAACAGCTCCATTTTTCAGAGTATCCCCGACTACTGGGGATTGCAGCAGCAGTTCCCGATCATGCCGCTGGACCGCCTCGACGTCCCCGCCATCCGCGCCGCGTCACTGTGGGATATTACCTGCGACAGCGACGGGGAGATCCGTTTCAAACCCGAAGCCCCCCTCTACCTCCACGACATCGACCTGGACGAAGAGGAGTATTTCCTCGCGTTCTTCAACGTCGGAGCCTATCAGGAGACGCTGGGAATGAACCATAACCTTTTCACCCACCCCAGCGAGTGCACGATTCTCATCAACGAACACGGCTACGAAATCGAAAATTTCACCGAATCGGACAACGTGCTCAACATCCTCGAGGACATCGGTTACGACAAGTCAAAACTTCTCACAAACCTTAAAAATAAACTCGCCGTAAGCGAATTTAGCACAGAAGAAGAAAAAAGTGATACACTTCAAAAACTCGAAATGTATCTGTATCAGAACGGATACCTCCGAACCACGCGTTAAGGGATAGAATTTGGGACTTTTTGCCGAGATTGCCGAAGATTTTTCGAACGTTTACAAAAATGATCCCGCCATCAGCTCCCGAATCGAACTCTTCTTCAACTATCCCGGTGTCTGGGCCATCTTCTGGTACCGGATCGCCAACCGCCTCTACCGCCGCGGGTTCAAATCGTTCGCCCGCTTTTTGATGGGGGTCAACCAGATCCTTACCAACATCGACATCCACCCCGGTGCGACGATCGGGCGGCGCGTCTTCATCGACCACGGTTTCGGCGTCGTCATCGGCCAGACGGCGATCGTCGAAGACGATGTCCTGATCTATCAGGGAGTGACGCTGGGCGGGGTGAGCCTCACCCCAGGGAAACGCCATCCGACGATCAAAAGCGGCGTCGTTATCGGCGCGGGCGCGAAGGTGCTGGGGAACATCACCATCGGAGCCAATTCCAAAATCGGAGCCAATTCGGTCGTCGTACGCGAAGTCCCCGAGAACAGTACAGCGATCGGTATCCCCGCCCACGTCATTCAAAAAGGGCGCGACAAAGACCCCTTCAGCCACAACAAACTCCCCGACATCAACAAAGAGATGTTCGAATACCTCCTCAAACGGGTCGCCGTCTTGGAACACTACATGGTTCAGGACAACAAAGAGATCCTCGAACAGGACCTCCAGCTTGAAAACATCTACGAATCGTTCATCAAGGCGATGAAGCATTAACAATCGATGGTATAATTGTCCCATCTATCGATTCGGACATAACCCGGTGCCACGTTTATTCCTTTTTCTATTTCTGTCCGTTTCCGCCGCACTCTACGGCGCTTCGCTCAGCTCCGAACAGCTTCGGGGAGGTCTGGGCATTCATACTTTCGATCAGACCCTCGCAGCGCTTGCTGGGGACGATTCGGACGATGACGAATACTGGTACTGGCTCGATCTCGCCCGCCTTCAGCAGGCCGGAGGCGATTACAACGCATCGATCCGCTCGTTCGAAAAAGCGTACGCCATTCTCGACGAGTACGAAAACCGCGCGACCTACAGCGTCCGGAATATCAGCTCGTTCGTAGGCTCGTCGCTCCTTTCCAAAGGGTCGGAAAGCTACTATGGCAAAGGGTACGAACGGACCCTTATGCACACCCTCAACGCGATCAATTACGTTATGCTCGGAGACGTTCAGGGGGCGGCCGTCGAAATCCGCCGGATGGAAAAACGCCAGGAGTTCTGGCTCCTCGAGTCGGACGAGAAGATCAAACAGGCGGCCAAAGACAAAGCGACCGCCGATGCGCGCAACACCCGTACCGACACGGTCCCCCAGAATTATTCGATGGCGGCGCTGCTCAACCACCCCGACGTCCGTGCGCTGCTCAACAATTATCAGGACCCTTTTTCCTATACGCTGGGCTACGTCATTTCCGAGATGTCGGGACTCTCCTACGCCACGGGCGACGAGGGTGGACTCTACCTCAAGCGGGCACTGGCCCTCAATGCCGAAGCCAAAAACGCCCTCGTCCCCTCCAAAAACCCTAAAAAAGGCGATACGATGAGCGTAAGCCTGGTCGTGCTGTCGGGGATCGCACCGTCGATGAAGATCGAAAAAATCCGTTTTCCGATCTTCCACGCGGCCGAATACACCAGTATCGATCTTCCCGCCTACGCTCCGCCCCGAAACGATCTGGGCCGCCTCTCGGTCAGCGCGGGCGGACGGACGCTCACCCCTCCCCGGCTGCTCAAGAGCGACATGATGGCCTATAAAACCCTCAGCGACGAGTTTCCCGGCGAACTTGCCAAAGCCGCCGTCCGTGCCACGACGCGCGGCATCGCCGCGAAACAGGCGAACGATCATTTCGGCGATCTTGGGGGATTGCTCGCGTCGCTGTTCTTCGACGTCGGAAGTTCCATCGCCGACTCGGGATTCCGGAACTGGGAAACCCTCCCCAATTCGGGTTATCTGCTTCATTTTGAAGCGAAAAAAGGGGAAACTCTCAGTATCATGTTAAACGACCGTCAAGAATCGATTGCCCTTCCCCAAAACCGAAAAGGGGTTTTCGTTCTTGTCTCCTATCTCACACCAGACAATGTAAGGATCGATTATGCCGATTACTAAAAACGTTTTACGTCTCTGCGCCGCGGCCGCCATGCTGGCCCTGATCGCCGGATGCGCCTCCAAAGTCGATATCATCGGGGAAGAGCGTGTCGAGATCAACAAACATAAAAGTTTTCAGGAAGGTGCCTTTCTCAAAGTGATGGCCGAACTCGAAAACGACGACAACGACGAAACCGAGGGGTTTGTCTACCAGATCGAATGGTACGACAAAAACGGGATACTCAAAGACTCGACCCCGTGGAAACCGATCACAATCCACAAAAACCAGAAAGTCCAGATCGTCGAAATGACGAACGTCCCCGATGTCGTCGACTATAAAATCATCGTTTCCGTACCGGAAAAATAAGGAGCAATCATGAATAAACTATCCCTTTTCGCCGCACTTGCCGCCGCAATGGTCCTCGGGAGCGGATGCAGCAGTACCAAAGGGGGCGCAGGCATGGTCGGCTACGATTCGAACGTCAAATACGGCGACGCCAAAGCGGTCGAAACGCTGACCGACGCCTTCGGGTCGACCGACCTGCAAAGCAGCGCCGAGACCCTCACCCAGTCGCTGCTGCAGTCGCGTTACATCGCCGGGGCCGCACAGCCGCCGAAAGTGCGCCTGCGCACCGTCAACAACCTCACCTACGAGCACATCGACACCAAAGCGATCACCGACAAAATCCGGATCAAACTGCTTAAATCGGGTCAGGTCCGTTTCCTCGCCGACAAAGCCAATCTGGGCGAAGTGTACGACGAGCGCAATCTCACGACCACCGTCACCGACAACAAGGCGATCAAACTCATGACCGATGCCGACTACATCATTACCGGAAACGTCAGAGCCATCAAAAAAGCCAGCGACGACGTCAAAGACGTTTACTACAACATTTCTCTGGAATTGGTCAATCCGCAGACGGGTGAGATCGTCTGGGCCGATGAAAAAGAGATCCGCAAAGTGACCTCCAAATCCACCGTGGGGTGGTAAAGGATTAGTGCCCGTCGTGGGCGCTGATCATTTCGATAACGTCCAAGCCGAATCCGCCGAGGCCTGAAAAATCCGAAATCTTCGATTCGGCGATGAGCCGCATGTGTTTGACCCCCAGCGATTTGAGAATCTGCGCCCCGATCCCGTACTCTTTCATGTTTGCCTGCTGATGCGGCGGCTTGTTGATGAAAAGCAACACCCCGCTGTTGTGTTTGAGGTAGTTGATCGCATCGATGAGCTGGGTATATTTCCCCTGGTTAAGGAGCAGATCGATATCGGGGACGACGTTGTGCACTTTGACGTTGGCCGTCTCGCCGGCACGGTAAAAGACGATCGCGGTGTGGCGGTTCTCCTCATGGTCGGCGAATTCGTATTTTTTGACGTGGACGCCGAAAAATTCAATCTCCTCCTCGCTCACCGCTTTGACCAGCATTTCGTTGGCGAGGCGGTATTCGACGATATCGGAGATATAGACGATTTTCAGGTCGTGCTTGGCCGCAAAAGCATCCAGGTCGTCGCGCCGCGCCATCGTCCCGTCCTCTTTCATGATCTCGCAGATCACCGCCGATTCGGCCAGCCCCGCCAAACGGCACAGGTCGACGGAACCTTCGGTGTGACCGATACGCACCAGTGTCCCCCCTTCTTTGGCCACCAGAGGGAAAATATGCCCCGGCATCACCAGTTCGGAGGGCTGCGAGAGCGGATTGGCGAGGATTTTGATCGTCATATCCCGCTCGGCGGTCGAGATCCCCGTCGTTGCGGCGGCGGCATCGACCGAAATCGTAAAGGCCGTTTCGTGCATCGACGTGTTCGATTTGACCATCGGCTCCAGGTTCAGCCGTTTTGCGATCGAGGGGTTGACCGCGACACAGATGAGCCCTTTGGCGTGCGTCGCCATGAAATTGACGTGGTCGGGGGTTGAAAAAACGGAGGCGTAGACGAGGTCTCCCTCGTTTTCACGGTCTTCGTCGTCGACCATTATGACCATTTTCCCTTTTTTAAACTCTTCGATGGCGTCCAATACCCGTTGCACTGCTGACATAAAGACTCTTTTTTTATTAATGTAGTTCGGGAATTATAAGCAAAAAGGATTAAAAATCTATCACATCCGACCGATTCGTCTGTTTTTTCTCCACGGAGTGCGAAAGGCTTGACAAACCCGAAAAAAATGTCTATAATTTCGGCCTCCAAGCGAGATAGCTGGGGTATCGCCAAGCGGTAAGGCAGCAGGTTTTGGTCCTGCCATTCGGGGGTTCGAATCCCTCTACCCCATCCACTGTTTTCTTTTATTTTTTATTGTAAACCAATAAGACACACCGCGGAGTAGAGCAGCCCGGTAGCTCGTCGGGCTCATAACCCGAAGGTCGTCAGTTCAAATCTGGCCTCCGCAACCAATCACAAACCACGTATTCAAGGCATTTAGCCGACTTTCTCAGATATTACAAAACTTGACTCATTTTCACCGTGTGCCAATTTTGTGCCACTGTTTGTGCCAAAAGCGTCATCAACGAATGCAGCCCGTCTGACGCTTTTATCCTCTCTGTACTTCGCATATTTCTGTAGAGTGATCGACGAGTCTTTATGACCCATCATTTTTGACACCCACAAAATATCCTCATTGTTCGAGATCATTATCGTTGCGAACGTATGCCGCGTGTTATAAAAATCTCTCGAATCGAGCAAACACCTCTTTAGAAGCGGATGCCAATAATTTTGCGTGAGCGTTCCGGCATTACTAAACCCCTCATCCCGTTGGCTGACGAAAACGTCTCTACCTCGAAGACCGGTTTGTTTATACTGCTCTCTGAGCGCCTGCTCTACGACCGGAAGCATATCGATCTGCCTGATCGAGTTTTTTGTCTTCGGTTTTTTCGTGATCCCAGATCGTCTCGCTCTACGGATCGATATCTTTTTCTCGATGAAATTGATATCGCCCCACTCCAGTGCAATCAGTTCTCCGGTTCGCATTCCTGTGAAGAATGCAACCGTAACCATGACCTTGAAAAACCCTTCCGCGTTCGCTATGATTTCTTTGACTTCTTTCATAGTGAACGGGTTGATCTCAGGTTCACCCTTGCTCACACCCTCGACTTTGTCGAAGGGATTTTCACTGATGATCTTATCAGCCACCGCATCTTTAAATATTCCGCGAAATACTGTCCTGATGTTATGAACTCTCGAACCGGATAATCCCTGATTCAATAATCTCGTCTGCCATGTTCGCAGATCCATCGGTGTGATCTTATCGATAGGGATATTGCGGAACAAAACAGTCCGTTTTTCTACCCCATCTTTTTTGGTGATATGATCGAGAATATAATTTTCAAAGATCCCGTTATACTCTCGCACGGTAAGCTCTTCGCGTTTATGGGAAGCGAGCGACTTGTATCCGTACTCTTCCACCGTAACACACTCCGATGATTCCGTTTCGCTCTGCTGGGCTATCAACCCTTCGAGCACCTTTCGCCAGTTGTTTTCCACCCACTTCAAGTTCGTGGCGTTGGCCTGCTTCTCGGTACTTAACCGATACCGCTTGCCGTTGATCGTACCATGTACATAGACGATCCCGCCGCGTTCCTTGGCGTGCTTATATTCTTGGTGGCTCATGCCGCCTCCTTTTCAGCAGCGGCACAAATGCTTTGCGGGCGCGTCATTGTACACCTCGTTATCAAATTTTTCTTTTAAAGCTCTCGGTGATTCGATACCCCCGAATACTCAGTAATATCGATCATGGAAAGCTCTTGGTGCTGTGGTGTTAATTCACCCTGTACTCAGTCGCATCTCTGTGTCACTCATTCCCACGTGTTTTTTGCTTCAAGGTTTTACTCCCATTGGACACCTATCTTTCTCACCACGAACCTTTACGGAACTACCCAACGGGTTTCAGCGATCATGAAAACACCACAGCATGAAAAGCTCAGTTTGACAATAAGTTTTCAAAGGACTCGTTAAACCCACACACTGCTTATATGGAGAGGTGAGCTTAATTAAGCGCTTTTTTTAACTACGATCTTTGACAATGCTGTTCGTTTGATCAGATTCTTCCCTCCCCTTTTGATCCAGTCCACTTCCGGTTCGAGATCGACGTTGTTCATGAGATGATGATGGATCGCCTGCACGGAGCACTGCTTCATTTCTGCCGCTTCTCTCACGGTTACATATTCCCCGTTCACTTGGTTTTCGAGGTTGTTCATCCGTTTTAGGATCTCTTCTTGGTTTTTTTTGATCTGCTCCAGCAGCTCTACCGCGTAACCGTCAAACATCCATCCCCTCCCACACAGGTCGATACATCGCTTTAAAGTCGCCGCCCAAAGCATTGCGCAGCACAACCACAAATCCGCCGGCGGATTCTATGAATGCTTTTTCTTTTTCATCGAACGCATACGCGCTGAGTTCGGCAGCATTCACCCCATCCACCCCATGCGAATTAAACAGCTCTTTGGCGATTACACTGAGCCTACCCGCCATCACATCAAACGGGCTTAAATTTTCGGCCGCCCCATTTGCGCTATTTTTTTCGGGTGTTTCATCACTTTCGTAGTCATACCAGCGCATTGCATTGAGCCAAGAGGAGGCCATTTTCGGCTGTTTCCATGTATCGCGATCCAGCTCATCCCGATATTTCGGTATGGCGGCCATGATAGCATCGAAATAACCGACTACTTTGCCGAACGCTTTTCTCGAATTTGCCTTGTCTTTATTGTTGATCGGTCGATACGCTGACCAAAACAGCTCCCATTTTTCCTCTACATCCTCATTTTTCTGCGGCTGATCCACCACATTTTCATCACTTCCACTACCCAAAACCGACCGCGCCCCATTTGCGCTATTTTTTAGAGAGTGGATTTCCCTCCACAGCTTCGTCGTACGCACTTTGTGCTTGCCTGATTTCTCGATGAGCCCCATGGGGGCGAGCGTTGAGAGTGCTCTTGTGACTGTTCGCTCTGAAAACCCAAAAAGCTCAGCAACATCCTTCCCCTTCTTAAACGCCCATGGATCATCATTGTACGGGGAATATGCGAAGAAATCGATCGCTGCGGCGATCAGGTACTCATCGGTACTGATCCCAAGCTCTGAGCGGATGTCGTTGTGGATAGTCGTGGATATCATTGGCGATGCGCTTTTTGATTACCGAAGATATGATCGAGACTGATATCCTCTTTTACGCATGTGCGAATAATATTTTTTAGCGGGAGCGACCCTTGCGATTTGGCCTGTGCGATTCCGTGATCCACCATGCCTATCTTACGGGAGATTTCCCTGTCAGTCTTAAGGTTAAATGCCTGCTTGAGCCGAGCGATGACTGCGTCATTAAATGAAGAATTAAACATTTTTCACCCTTAAATAGTCATTTTTCGATATAATACTAAACCAACGATTTAGTTTTTGAGTCAGCATTATGACTTTCTAAAACTTAATTGATAGTTAAGCGGAGCTAAATTATGAGCTATTTTAATGACGTTATGGATCGGTTAAAAGAAAAATTGGGCGTTGAAGAGGATAAAGACATCATCGAATTATTCGATGGAATGTCCGCATCCGCGTTCTCCCAGCGCAAAAGAAAGGGGTCCGTGCCCTATGAAGACATCATCAATGTCTGCCGTGATCGTGGGATCAGTATCGACTATGTGATCAAAGGAAAACCCGAATCATTCGAGGCAGAGCTCACGGGCGGATCAGGATCGAATGATAAATCGATATGGATCCCGTACCATAAAGATATCCAATCGATCAACTCTGATTCATCCCAGTTCGTCACGTTCCCGAAAGATCGCTACCCTGAGCTATCCGAATCAAGCACCATTCATGCCGCATCATTCAGTGGCGATAGCATGGAGGGAAATATCCTCGATGGTGCGATGATGTTCATCAACATGTCGGATCAGGAAATAGCATCAGGGAAAATCTACGTGATCCGATCCAAAGACGAAACGATGGTCAAACGGATCTTCATCGATCCATCGGATGAAACTACCCTTTTGCTCCGATCGGACAATATCTTTTATCCGGAGTTCAAAGTATCACCCGAAAAAATAGAGGTAATCGGTCGAGTAATGTCCGTTTACAACCGTGCAAAACTTGCTTAAAAAAAGAGCGAGTGCACAATACTAATACTTAATCTTTCTTATAATGTATATATAACCGCCATTTTGTCCGATTGAATCCGCCATTTTGTCGGTTTCGATTTTTCAGTTACCGCCATTTTGTCCGATTGAATCCGCCATTTTGTCGGTTTCGATTTTTCAGTTACCGCCATTTTGTC